>CABMGO010000001.1 GCA_902385655.1 uncultured archaeon
CAAAATTATTAAACTTAATTCAAATAGAGATTTAAATCCCATAAACAATAAGAGTTTTCAAACTTTTTAACCCTTTTTACTCAAAAAGCCCACAAGAATTGGACAGAACTTACCAACGCCCAAACCGCCCTCGAAACATTCTCAATGAATTTAGAGCATCGAAAGGTATCTATTTTGTATCGGTTTATATCCGAATTATTAATTAAAAATAATGATTTGACTTTAAAAAGACCTCTATCACTGAGAATAGACTTTCTTTTCAATACTCTTTAGAACTAGATACATTTCTTTAGAAAAACTTGCTTGTCTTAGCTTAATCCTACATAATTCTGCAACAGTAATATATTCCTGTTCCGCCTCTCTTTTTAATCGTTCTAATAATTCAGTTTCTATGTGAAGATGTAGCTGAGAGTTCTTTTTCATTTATCCCTCTCCAAAAGTCGTTTATTTGCAAGTGAAGCATACTTTGAATTAAGTTCAAAACCGATAAATTGCCTATTCATTCTTTTAGCAACCAAAGCAGTAGTCCCAGAACCCATGAATGGATCTAAAACAATTCCATTTTTAGGACAACCGCAAGATATGCAAAATTCAGGGATAATAGAAGGAAACATAGCGATATGTCTTTCTTTAGCTCTTTCCAGGGGAAAAATAATGCAATCTCCAGGATTTTTACCTAGTGGATTGATTTTCATGCTCAAAAATTGTCCTTTGTATGGGCTATCCGGAGTATATTTTCTATGGAAATTAACTCGTTTCTTAGTAGATTCCTTGTATGGCATTCTAATCGCATCTAAATTAAAATAATAAGATTTGTTCTTTGTAAAGAAAAATATAATTTCAGAATTTAAACCGAGTCTGTCTTTAACAGGACAAGGAACACTTGAGCCAAAACTTTCTCTTGTTTTGAAATTAACAACTTGTTTAATCCAATGAATATCATTTCTAAGGATTAAACCTAATTCTTCCTGACATTTAATAGCAATTCGGTAATGTGTTAATAGCTTTTGCTTATCCTTAATCCAAAGATCCTTAGATTTTATTTCATCTCCAAAATAGGAGTCACCCAAATTTAAGAAAATAGTTCCAGTTTCTTTTATAACTCTTTTACACTCCTTCATTACCTCAACAATTTTGTTTACATAATTATTAGGATGATTTTCTAGCCCTATTTGTCCAGCCACTCCGTAATCTCTTACATTATAATATGGTGGAGAAGTAACAACGCAGTCAATTGAGTTATCAGGAAGTTTCTTTAGTAACTCTAATGAATCGCCAACATAAATTTTATCTGTTTTCATAAAAAAGTCTGTGAAAAATAAATTAAATATCGCCTAGTGAATTTTTTGATATCAAAAATGATATCATTTTTTTCACCAGCCCATATAAAAGAAACCTAGACAGCAGACAATCATGAAAAATTGTTCAATCTGCAAAAAAGAAATTGAAGAAAACGAAGAAGTTTGTCATTCATGTATTGAATTCTTCAAATACAAATATGAAAAGAAATGGGAAAGGGAACTAAAGAGATTTCTTGATACTCTAAAAGAAAATGAAAATGCTTTAGAGAAAACTAAATCCAACAGGAGGTATAAAAATGGATAAGAAATATTATTCTATCATAGGTCTTGTTCTGCTTGTTGCTATGTTTGCTCTGCAATTTGTAGTTGCTTTAGACTTTAACCAGACTATTTCTGCAAGTGATAAAGCCACGTTTGATAGCATGCTTTCTCCAGTGATGAAGATATACAATATGGTAAAATACTTTGCTTCAGCAATCGCAGTTGTTGTTTTGCTTTTTGCAGGTATAACTTATATTACATCGGGAAATGATCCTGGAAAACGTGAACAAGCAAAGAACATGGCAATGTATGTCGTTATCGGCTTAATTGTCATCTGGCTAGCACCTTTGATAGTAAATTTCATTGTAGGAAGCTAGCATGAAAAAGAATAATTTGATTGGGCTCTTTGCACTTTTACTTTTGGTAGCAGTGCAAATCCCTTTCACTTATTCTGCAACTTGTTCTTTAGTTTCTCCTGCTAATTATAATACCTGTTTACAAATACTAAACACAACATTAAATGATTCAGATAAAGACTTACTTATTTCTAATTTAGATTATCAAGATAAATTCTTTCCAAATCACCAGTATATATTTAATCGAAATACGAACTTAATTATTTCAACTGCTCCAGTAGGAGTTAGTTTACAGCAAGGAATTTTCGCTAAAGATGTTTGGAATAGTTTGTTTACTACAATGCCTTCTGTTTTGTATAATAATAGTTTGTATGTTCCAAATAAAACTCAAGTTTTAACGGGTTTTAATGTTAGATATGTTTTGCCTGCTAATTATTATAGTTCTGGCTATCCTAATACAAATGGCGGAGATTGTCAGAGAACTTATACACTAACAAAAAACCTTTCTGAAAATAGGATTTTTGTAAATAATATTTATCAAGGAAGTGGAAAATTAGTAAATGTAAGTATAAACCAAGATTCAGTTATCAAATCAGTCTTTAGCGTAAATATTTCTTATTCTATTGACCATTATTCTTGGCAAAGATACTGTTCTAAATATTGGAAAGGAATGTGCACTCAATGGAATTATAGATGCCGATATAATCGTAATGAAATTCAAAGCGATAATATTCAAACTACAGATCAAATTAATGTAAAATACTATAATAATTCATTCTTTGCTAATATTACAACAATTTCTAGTTATTCTAGCAATACAAATTTCAAATTGAATTATAGCGATTCTGTTAGAGTAAACTTTCAAGATTCTTCTTACACATACGATAAATTTAGTTACACTATTAATTACTCCAAAGCACCTTATTATATTTCTACTCTAAAGGCAGATTATTATGGAGATGAGCAAATAAGAAATTTATTCAAGCAAGGAAATAATCTAATTGTTAAAAATTCAAACAATTGTTCTATTCAAGCCTTTGATTTTTTTAACTTATTGAATAAATCATGTTTTGTTGAACAAAAACCAGTTAATTTTAGAATAGAAACTGATAAACTAAAATATTCCTTAAATGAAACAATAAAAGTTTACGTTTATCCTCAAAATATTTCGGTTAACATTAGTTACGGAAATCAAAGCAAAATAATAACTGGAAATACAACTTTCAAAACTGAATCTCTAAAAAATAAGATAATTGCATTTAATGAAAGTTCAAAAGCAGAAAGAGTAATTTATGTTCAAGAACAAGAAAGATTTGCTATAATTTACAATCTTTCAATATTTGGTTTAATCAATTATGTTCTTTTGATGGTTCTTAAGAGGTGCTTTGGAGGGCTTGTATGACTGATGAATGTGGACTTCTTAATCTCGCAAGTTGTATTCCTCAAAAACTATATGACTTTTTTCTGGGAATCGTTAATGCACCGATTCAGCCGTTGCTGGATTTTACAAAATCACTATTAACAGAACCAGTTAATTTATCTTTATTCGGATCAATTTGGGCAATTATAATTTACATTCTTTCTATGTTCTATGGATTGCTCTTACTTTATACTGGATTTAATTTTATTATTTCAGGTTATGATGTTGTAAAAAGAGAAAGAGCGAAAGAATGGTTTAGAAATATTTTGATTATGATAGTTCTAGTTCAAATGTCCTATTTTATTTATGCCACATTTATCGATATGAATAGTTTAATGACTTACGGCGTTGTCAATATGATTGATTCTAAATTCTTCTTACTTACGGCAGATAATATTGTTAATCTGGGTTTGGAATTATTTTTAGGAATTTTCTATATGCTTACTTTAATTTTTACAGTTCTTTTATTAACGCTAAGGTATGTTGTTGTAGCAATTGGGGTTGTTTTAATTCCAGTTGGAATCTTTCTTTACTTTATTCCACCAATTAAAGAATATGGAAAACTTATAATTAACACTTTAGCAGTCATTATGTTCATTACATTCTTTGATTCGCTTATACTTCTTGCAGGAGCTAAAATTGTTCAGATTCCTTTATTCGAGAATTTCAAAATAGTTGTTATGATAACTTGTTTTAGCATAGTCAATTTTCTTATGTTTTATATTATGATTTTCTCAGCAATAAAATCCGCAGTAAAAACAGCAGATAGCGTAATTAGCCCATTTGCTTCTATTGCAAAATATTTCGTATGACATACCAAATACCTCAACAGCTTGAATATAAAGAGAAGATTATGTTTGGTTTGACCTTTACTCAATTGGCTTATGCTTTATTATTTATAGGAATTGATTTAATCTTATTCAAAAGAATTGATAATTTTTATGTAAAGGTTTTTCTTTCATTGATAGTTTCAACATTAGGAATCGGCTTTATTTTCCTTAATTTCTCAACTTGGATAAAAAACTATTGGATTTTTCTTAAATTCCAGAATGTTAAAAAAGGAGATTTAAAATTAAAACAGTTAATTGGAATTAACTCTATTAAAAATGATTTAATTATTACTTCCAAGAATAAAAAAGTAGCAATACTTAAAGTTCAACCAATTAATTTTAGTATAAAACAACAAACTGAGAAAGATGCTATAATTTATTCTTTCCAGAAATTTCTAAACTCTTTAGATTTTCCAACTCAAATTATTATGAACACCGAGTGTATTAACCTTGATGATTATCTTAATTCTTTAGAATCTAAACTTGAAGAAGATAAATACAAAACACTATTTGATAAATATAAAACTTACATTCATGACATTATTACAAACAACAAATTAATGAATAGAGTTTTTTATGTAGTTATTCCTGAACAAAGTAATATTGACATTCAAGTTGAAATCTGTATATCTCGACTTGCTTCTTTAAATCTAAAAGTTTCAAGACTAGATTCCTGTGCGATTAAAGGATTGCTATTGAGTTGTTTTTCTGGAAAAGGTTTAGGTAAAGATATTGTTCAGTTTCTTTCTCCAGAATCAATTGTGAATAAGCAAGACTATTTTCAGATTAATAAAACAGAATTTAGAAGAATAGTTTATGCCTCAGGCTATCCTAGAAATGTTGAGGCAGGATTTTTAGATAAAATTGTAGGAGCATTAGCCGATTTTAATCTAAGTTTACACATCAAACCTTATCCGATCGAAAGAATGATTATTGATTTAAATAGAGAACTGCAAAAACAAAGAGCTGACCTTTATGGAATGAGTTTAAAAGGAATAATCAACCCCTCTTTGGAGATCCAGTATGCAGATACCAGAAGCACATTAGAAAATTTACAAAAAGGAAAAGAGCGATTGTTCAACATTGGACTTTATATTAGTTGCAAAGCAAGCAGTTTAGAAGAACTTAATCTTTTGACTAAAAAAGTTGAATCCGAACTTAATAGTTTAATGATTTTACCGAAAATTGCAAGACTTAGAATGATTCAAGGCCTTAAGTCCACACTTCCATTAGGCATAGATGAATTAAACGCAAATAGAAATATAACAACTGATGCTCTTTCTGCCTTTTTTCCTTTTACTAGTCAATTCTTACAAGCAGATAACACTGGAATTTGGTTAGGATTAAACAATAATGGTATTCCCATAATAAAGGACATTTTCAAGCTCCCAAACCCCAATGGGCTTGTTTTGGCGCAATCTGGTGGAGGCAAGTCATACTTTTGTAAGCTCTTAATTACTAGATACTTGCTTAATGGAACAAGAGTTATGATTATTGATCCGCAAAGTGAGTATAAGAGCTTGGTAGATTACTTTGGAGGTGAAAGGATTACAATTTCTAAGGATTCTGACAATATAATCAACCCTTTAGACTTGATGGGGCATGATTTTACTGAAAAAAGACTTAGTTTAATAGATTTAATGAAAATAATGCTGGGTGATTTATCTGAATCTCAGTTATCTTGGGTAGACAGGGGAATTGGCGAAGCTTATGCCAGAAAAGGAATAACTAATGAAGAAAGCACTTGGCAAAACGAACCCCCAATTTTAGAAGATTTACTAAAGATACTTGAAGTTTATGAAAAGAAAGCAAATCAAAATGAGAAATCAACACTTAGAAGTTTGATAAACAAATTAAATATGTATGTAACTGGCGTATTCTCTTTTATGAATAAACAAACTAAGATCGAGTTTGGAAATAAACTTGTTTGCTTTGATGTTGGAAATATGCCTAAGCAAGTAAAGCCTGCTGTAATGTTTCTGGTTTTAGATTATGTTTATATGAAAATGAAATCAGATTTATCTAGAAAGATTTTACTTATTGATGAGTCTTGGTCTTTGCTTGGAAGAAGCGAAGATGCTTCATATATTTTTGAAATTGTAAAGACTTGCAGAAAGTTTAATTTAGGTTTACTTTTAATTAATCAAGAAGTAGAAGGATTATTTGCTACACAAGCAGGTAAATCCGTTCTTGCTAATTCAGCTTATACTCTGTTGATGAGACAAAAGCCAGCCGTAATAAAAGATATTTGTAACACATTTCATTTAAGCGAGAGCGAAAGACAACACATTTTAACTTGTGGAATTGGTGAAGGTCTTCTGATTATGGAAGATGATCATAGTAAAATAAAAGTTATTTCCTCTCCGGAAGAACACAAGATTATTACAACAAATCCGGATGAGATAAACGAAAGAAACAAGGCTAAAAAAGAATCTGAAAGAATTTCCGAGAAACCAAAGAATAAGATAAAAATAAATTTAGATGATTCAAAAGGTTGTTTTCTTTTGAAGAATTTAGATGAAGAAGAAATAAAATATCTTACTTCAAAAGGATATAAAATTTCAGAACATAAATCTTTCTTGTCAGGCAAGCCTCAAAAATATATGCTTAGACCAAGATTTAATGAAAGTCCAGGTCATTGCTTTGTAATTCACGACATAAAGAATTATTTAGAAAAAAGAAATATAAAAGTTGAAACTCCAACGACAAAAAAACCAGATATAATTTTTGAACATAAAGGAAAGACTTTTGCAATTGAAGTTGAGACTGGAACAGGCATTTCGCATAAAAAGAAATTTCAAGATAAATTAAATGTTCTAAAAAATTATGAAAACTGGGTTTTTGTAGTCACAGCCAAAAAACACGTAACTAAATATAGAAAATATGGACTAGCAATAGACACTCGATTCATAAAATCTTTTTTAGACAAAGTGCTAGCCTACAGCGCCCCCAACAAATAAGAGAGAGAATACTCCGGGGGGCGATAAATAGAAAAGCTAATGAGTGTAGTCTGCATTTTTAGAATCTATTTCTATGATGTTAGCCCAAAAAGACTTTCGATTATTTGTCAGATGGGGAAAATTTATTAAAAAAAATACTCGGTTATTTCCTCCTTCACATATCTTATAGTCTCTTTTTCCTTTTATTTTAAAAAGACTGATTGTGGTTTTATTTTTACTTATCTCTGAATTAAAATACTTAAGATTAAATCTAGTATATAGTAAACTCTGTGGTTTTATATTAAAAATTGAATTTTTATCAACAAACTTCACTTCTACTCTTCTCGCGCCAATATTTTTTTGAGGAAGATCTAAAAAGTTTTTAATATTCTCACCATATTCTTTTTCTGGATAATTTTTAGATATTGCAATAACCTGAGAACTAACATCTATGGGACTTTTCATAATGTCATTTGGTAATAAAGTTATTAAATATTTTGAATTATAAAGATTATTAAATATCAAAGTTTTATATAAAGAATGAAAAAAGAAGAGGAGTTTATGCTTGAAGCGATTGCTGATGCAAAAAAGAACAAGCATCATTTTGGGGCGGTAGTCGTTAAGGGTGAAAAAATTATTTCTAAGGCAGGAAAAAGACCAGTTGGAGATCCCAGATATCATGCAGAAACTCAAGCAATTATGAAGGCTACGAAGAAACTAAAGAGTAAACACTTGAAAGATTGCGTATTATACTCTACTTGTGAACCTTGCCCTATGTGTTTCTATATGGCTTGGATAACGCATATTCCTAAGATCGTTTATGGAGCAAGTCAGAAAGACGCAATTAAAGCAGGTTTTGAAGAGATTGATGTGGATGACAAAGAGTTAGATAAAAAGAGTGGGAATAGAATCAAGCTTGTTAAAGGAGTTATGAAGAAAGAATGTTTGGAGTTGTTTGAGAAATAATACTAGTCAATAACGGACTCATTGAAATATAATTTTAAATCTTTATTAAGATTTTTACCCTTATAATAATTTGCATAATCAAAACTATCCCCAAAATAACCTTGATTATCTGGGGAATTAGAAACCGTTGTTTCAAAATCCAGCCATTTATTCTTAACAAATTCAACTACTTTTTCTTCTCTATCCGGAAATTTTTTAAATAAACTAAATAATGCATAGGTGATAGCTAATTTACCATATTTCAGACCATATCCAAATTTTTTAACATTAAACTTTTTTTCAGAATTATTAGTTTTTTCTAAGAAAGATTCAACTAATCGATAAAATCTAATTGCATTATAGATATCTTCAAAATTAGTACTAGTTATCGGGTATTGCTGAAATAGTTTATCCCCTGAATAGCTTCTTGCTTCTGAAATTTTGCCCGAGATTACAAAGCAAAGCCTCATAACCTGCTCTTTATCAATAATCTTTTCCGGAGAAATTACTTTTTTATTTAACATTTCAAAAAACTCCCCTGTTTTTCTTTCTAGTAATAATGAATGATTTTCAAAAAGATATCTTTGTAGCAATATCAAAGTATCATCATTTGATTTCCTATCCGAGAGATATACTGGTGTTTGATTATTCGTTGCTTCGGAAATTTTTTCGATTAATTTTATTTGTTCTTGAGTTTGATGATGGTTTAAAGAAATAAATTTTACTAAGACTTCTTTGTTACTAAATAGTTCATTATTTCCTCCCGAATACATTCGAGAAAGAGTAAATGCTGTTTGCCCTCCATTAACAATTTGGGGATTGGTTATTATTAGCGTTGCCGTACCTTGTTCTGCATTTCTTTCATTATATTCAAAATCATTACACAAAATAGTTATACCGTTATTTAAAAGTGAAAATTCATTAGAATGAGTATTTGATATTGATTCTTCAATTTGCTTATTTACTCCTCCTTTCTTTATACCAACATAGCAACGAGGATTATATCTAAGCAAAGAATTTTTATATTCAAACATCATTTTAGCCAATTCTATTGTGGGAATAAATGAAAGGTTAATATTGATAACTTGATCACCAATTTTAACAGAATAATTAATTCTATTAGACTGATTTTGATTAATTCTTATCTTCAAGATAAAATCTCTTTTATTATAAAAGTCAGATTGAAGATATGGTAGAACGAGGCCATTATAAGTCTCTTTACCTGTTATAATTTCTACACTATCGCAAACATTTCCAGAGACTTCATTAATTTTATTAGGATCTAAGTTTGATGGAATATTTCCCAAGAAAACCAAGTGGTATTGATATTTACCTATGTTGGAGATTTCTTTTACTGCTCTTTGAAAACCAAGTATTTTTCCATTATATTTATTACCCTGGATATCGCATTCAGAACCACTTTTAAGAATCTTGCCCAAATCCATTTTAAATAATTCATAGCCATTAATGGGTATTTCTTCAAAATTTTCTTCAGTAGTTCTAAATTTTGACTGAATTAAATAAATTTTTTTATTCTCTTGATCTATATAAAAAGCATCCAGTCCTCCGTCATAATCATCATCCGTTATAAATTTTTCAGCTTCTGAGAAATTTATTAAACCAAATTTAGTTCTAAGAAAAAGGTGAATTAATGCCCTAGCTCTAGCTTGTTTAGTTTTTTCTTCAGTAGAGGTGTCATATTTCTTTAGTCCAGTAGGGGCTTCAGAAATAATTGAATCTAAGACGTTTAACAAAAGTTCATATTTATTGGCCATTATTCTTTTCTAAAAAATCTTTAAGATTTTTCCTTTCTTTAATTTTATAAGTTATTATTTCTAATTTTTTTATTTCTGAATTTTCATAAGTTGCCCTAGCTGTAATTTCTAAAGTTTCTGCTAAAATATTTTTTATTTCATTTAAATTAAGTTTTTCATCAAAATTAACTGGAATTATTTTTTCGGTACCCTCTAAAATAAAACCATATTTTTCCTTAAGATAGTTAACTGAATTTAAAATTCCATAAAATTTTTCTTCATATATCTCTATAATTTTTGTTTCTTCCTTTATTTTTTGAATACTTCTGCGAATTGTTTGGATATCATTAAATGAAATAATTGTTTCTTCCTTAGATTTTGGTAATTGAATTACCAATCTATCCTTTTCATTTTGAAGTGGATTAATAATAAAATTAATATTATTCACTATGTTAGAATTTCCAGAAATATTATTTATAACCTCTTTTTCTTTAATTTTTTCTTCTTTATTTAGATATTTCCATATAACATTTGCTAATAATGTACCTACTATACAGACAGTTAGTGGGTGATTAAAAACAACCGAGATAATCTCTTCAAAAGATCCTTTTTTAAGCTCCAAATAAATCTTTGTCTTTTCTGGATTAGCCAATTTTTTTCTGCGATATAAATCAGATATCAATTCTCGAATCATGATATCTGTTGAACGTAGTTGAGCTGTTAGTTGTGGTAATTCCATTTTCCCATCAAAAGAAGGACCCTGATAAATAAGATTTATTTGTTCTTCTTTAAACAAAGAATTACCCTCAATATCTTTCTGATTTTCTATTCCCATTTATTCTCCCCAAACTTCATCAATCTTATCTTTAATTTTATTCTTAAAAATTTCAATTAACTTTTTATTTGAATCAATAAGTTTTTGTTCTTCTTCGAGTCTCTCAACAATTTGTTTTTGAACTTCGATAGGTGGAAGAGGTATTTTGATAATGGATAATTGTCCCAAATAAACTCCCTTTTGAGCAACCCCCGAACTGCTTGATTCTAAACAAGACTGAATTATGTCTGATTGTAATAACACATTTAAAAAATATGAATTAATTATTTGTTTTTTAGGTTTTAAAACCGCAACAGATCGTTGAAGAGTAAATTTTGGCATATTAGGTAAAACAACGGCAGAGCGGCCTATAGTTCCAACAATCGTTAAAAGAACATCTCCTGGATGAATATCAGTTCTTTTATTCTCAGAATTGAAATCTTCTTCTTTCAGTCTTCTAACTTCATCAAATAAGATGGTGTTATTAATAATATTTCTAGAACTTAACATTAAATTTTTCCCAGTAGATATTCCTTCGGGAGGGTTGTGTGATCCATCCGTGACTTTTTCGCACACCTCTCCCAACTCAACCATCTCCCAACTAGGATCAATCTTAAAACTAGGCTTATAATTTTCAACAACTTTTGTTGCTCCATCAATTATATTCTGATAACTTTCAAGTTCTGTAACAATTTTTTCTTGAATTTCTAATGGCGGAAGAGGGATTTTTATAGGACTTAAGTCCTTCGGATATACATGCGGTTGTCCTCCTCCTCTTTGCATTGCATAAATTTCTTCTTGCTTGCCTCCTTTAAGCAATAAATAAATAAATCTAGTCATAACCTTTGATTCGTCCTTTGATTGTATCGTTGTGCAATCGGAAGCAAAGATAGGTATTTCGAAATAATTAATAAACCCTGCATACGCCCCCGAAGCACTTACAGTTATAGTTTTTCCTTCACGATTTGAAACATTATGAAAATATGCTGGTTGCTGTCCTCCTGCAATTACAGGTATTTTTCCTTTAACTGCTATTTTTTCTGTTATTGAAGAACCTTTAATCACTTCTGCAACTTCCCCCAACTCTGCTAAAGGCCATTTTCCATCGTAGACTTCTTGTTTTCGATATCTGTCCTGGCTTAAATTAAAATCTCCTGAAAGTTCATCTTTTTTAATAATTAAAGCATGCTTCTTTTCTAATTCATTCAATTCCAACTCCTTTCCTTCAGTTAATGCTTTTTTATACTTACTAACTATTTCTAAGGAAATAGGTAAATCACTTCCAGAAATTTCTCTTCTTTGTGCTCCAAGTCCAAAACCCTCATTTTCAATCTTAATAAATAAAATATCTTTTGTTTTCTTTGCAAGAGATTTATCTAAAAGTAAAATTGATGTTTTAACACCTGAATACGGATTAAAAACCCCTGCTGGAAGTGATATAACTGCATAGAGCGAATTTTCTAAAAGCATTTTTCTTAACTGCTGATATGCATTTCCCGATTGAAAGATAATCCCCTCTGGAACAACTATTCCTGCTTTTCCATTTGGACTTAAATGCTCATGTATGTAATCTACAAATAAGACTTCAGAACGATTTGCTTGAATTGAAAATCTTTTATGAGGTTTAATTCCTCCTTTTGGAGTCATGAAGGGCGGATTTGCTATTATGACTTCAAAAAAATCGTTCCATCTTTCTTCAGATGTTAGAGTGTCATATTCGAATATTTTTGGGTCTGGAAAACCATGAAGATACAAATTAACCAAGGAGAGTCTTACCATATCTGGAGAGATATCGTAACCAAAAAGATTATTTCCAAGCTTTTTTCTTTCATCCGGAGTAAGCTTTATTTTTCCATTTTCATCTTTATATTTATCTAAAATATGCTTATATGCTGAAATCAAAAAACCAGCAGTTCCGCAAGCAGGATCTAAAATAGTCTGATTTTTATCAGGGTCAACCACCTTAACAATAAAATCAATTATGTGCCTAGGAGTTCTAAATTGCCCAGCATCCCCTTGCGAACCCATAACGGAAAGTAAATATTCAAATGCGTCCCCCAGTTTTTCAGAATGACTATAATTAAACCAGTCAATTTCCTTTAAAAAACTCTTAAGCGTTTCTGGGTCTCGATATGGTAAATAAGCATTTTTGAAAATATCTCTAAACAGTTGAGGAATATTTTTATTTTGATTCATTTTTAACAAAGCTTCGTTATAATAGGTTATAACCTCGTGGCCTGAAAGCTTTGGACTAACTAACTGATCCCACGAATATTTTTCAAATTCTCCTGTGAAAAACTTTGTTTTTCCACCAAGCTCTTCTGATTGCTTATCCATATCATCCATAAATTTATAGATTAAAGCAATAGTAATCTGTTCTATCTGAGATTTAGGGTCTGGTAACTTTCCAACCAAAATATCTCTACAACTATCAATCTTTCTTTTAGTTTCTGAATCTAACATTACAAGAATTTATTTATTGGAACATAATCTTTTATATAACTCACAATAAACTCTGGACCTCCATTCCACTCTTTTAATTTTCTAAACTCTTGCATGTTGAATAGGGGATGAGTCGCAAGTCTCTGATACTCTTTTGTCTCCATAATCTCTTGAAGTTCTCTGTCAATTAGATATGCTTTGAAAAATTCCTTTATTAAATAGAAATAGTGAATATCTTTCTCGCCAACTTTATGAGTAATAATAAATTTTTGAACTTCGTCTTCCATTAATGCGTCCTTTCCCTTTAGCTGTTTTATTTTTCCAAAAACATATTCAAGAATTTCTCTAAGATTTAATCTTCTATCAATCTTTAGAGCTTTTCTCAATTTCTCCAAAGTAAAAAATTCTGTTGGCTTGTCTAATATTTTTAATTTAATATATTCCTCTGCATCTTCATACTCCTTGTCTGCAATTTTAGAAACGATAAATTTATCTTTTTTAATTTTATCAGAAAAACTCTCAAATAATTTCCTATCAATCTTCATCCCCTCAATTCCAATTTGCTCTTCAGCATATTGTTTCAAAGGATCTTGATTAAAATTTTCATAATCCGCTTCTTTTACAATAAACCCTCCGCCACCTCTTTGTTCTCCTTTGTAGGGTTTTGGTAATTTGAGTACTTGCCCATAATCAAATTTTTCGTCAAAATATTCACAGTTCCCGAAGAAATCAAATAGCTTAAATCTTTCTTTTGGTTTAATTACTTCTTCAACTTCTCCTAAATCATTTTTCTCTTTAAAACTAAACTTAAAGGTTCTGGTTCCTCTTCCTTTAATCTGAACGAAGTCTGTCGGAGAAAAAATCGGTCGCATTAGACAAATATTAAGCAAATCTTCGCAATCATATCCAGTAGTCATCATTCCTACAGTAACGCAAACTCGGGTTTTACTAGAAATATATCCATCTTTAAATTTTGTGTGATTATTTAAATTATTATTAGAAAAATTTATTGCCATTTGTTGGGCATCTTGAACAAGAGAGGTTACTTGTACTGCGAAATCCGAATTATACTTTCCTGGGAATTTTGAACTAGCTAGTTTATTTAATATATTGGTTATTTTTGATGCATGGTCCTGGCTTACACAGAAGATAATTGTTTTTCCTATTTCGTCAGTTATTGGATCTTTATCGGCATTAGCTATAAAAGTTTTACAAAATGTTTCATTTGTTTTTTCGGAAAAAAATTCCTTTTCAAAATCTTTATGTAAGTAAATTTTTTCTTCCTTGTTTCCATTTTCATCTTCAACGATAACGGAATAGCCTTTATCCGATAAAAGTTGAGTAGTAATGTCTGTCCTTGCATCAATTGCTAATGGATTTATTAAATATCCATCTTTAACACCATCAGTTAAAGAATATTTAAAGGTCGGTTCACTTTGGTCGCACCCAAATGTAAGATATGTATCTCTCAATTGTCTTATTTCCCATTTTCTCGGATCCATTTCTGAAATAGTTTTATCATCTAAATTTTTTAAATAATCTTTTGGAGTTGCTGTTAAACCGAGTTTATGGCCCACAAAGTACTCAAAAACAGCTCGACTGTTGCCACCAATTGAACGATGCGATTCATCGGAAATAATTAAATCAAAATCCGTAGGAGAAAATACTTCTTTGTATTTATCATTAACCATCAAAGATTGAACGGTGGAAATTAAAACGTCTGCTTTCATCCAGTCTTCTTTATTTTCTTTGTAAATTTTAACAGTAAAATCATTTTTTAACATATTATTCAGATTTTTCCATGCTTGATTTTCCAATTCTATCCTATCTACTAAAAATAAAATTCTTTTTGCATTTTGTGTTCTTAAGAATAACTTGCAAACTCCAGCAGAAACAAGAGTCTTTCCAGTTCCCGTAGCCATTTCAAATAAAAATCTATTTTTTCCGTTCTTAACAGAATTTTGAATAGACTTTAATGCTTTAATTTGATATTCTCTTAAAAATTTTAACTGATTTCCTTTAATGAAACTAGCTCGTTTATCTTCATCTAAAAAAGAAGGATCAGCTTTATAATTTGGTTTTTGCGTTAAAACAATATAGTCATCATTTACCTCTTCCCTAATAATTTCTAAGGGGTTCGGAACAAATTTAGATTTACCTGTCAAATCTTCTTCAGTTGGAAAAGAAGTTATTTGCGCAGGATCCCCCAATTTTAAATCCCACAAATAGTGTACATTACCATTGCTTAATATCACAAACCTTGCATTTTCTGCTAAGGCGTATTTTCTTGCTTGATCTTTTGCAGATAAAGGATGAATATCTTCTGATTTTGCCTCCAAGACAGCTAAAGGTTTTTTATTTTTATCCAATAATAGAAAATCTATAAACCCCTTTTTGCTTTTTTCGAAATTATCTCCCAATTCTTCATATTTTATATAATTTTCAACTTTTATGTTTGCTTTTCTGTTTTTGTCATCAAGAAATCTCCAACCAGCCAACTCTAAGAGTTTATTTATTTTTATTCTAGCCTTTGCTTCTTTTTGTACCATTATTTATTTGCCTCGTAACTTTGTTCAATTAATTCAATTAAATATGGAAAATCTTCGGGTTTTTCAACTCTGATTTTTAAGTCCCCCGTTGCCCAATGACCCTTTGCCGAAACATCCAAAAGCTTTTTTTCAGGATCGGAAAGCTTTTCTTTATCTGCATCTAAATGAATCCACAATCCATTAGCTTGAACAACGATTTCTGCAAAATTTCTTTCTAAGGAGTAACCGATATAGTTTTTATTATATTTTTCAGTTATTTGGTCGTCTATTTGTAAAATATTTTCTCGTAATGCCTTAACTAATTGTTGAATATTTTCTGGTTTACCCTCAATGTGATAATTCAAATTATATTCTTGAATTATTTCCTTCTTCTTTTCACTATTTTTAACTATTCGCGTTTCACCTTTTGGTAAAACTACTTTTTCTACCAATAGTGTTTCTTGTTCATACAATACATATCGCCATAACTCAATATTATCCGAAATTCTATTTACGGCATATTTGTCATATTCGTTATAAGATTTTGCTACGATAATCAATCTAGGATCATCCCAGTTTATTTCTATATTTCCAAGTTTCATTCTAACCAATTCTTGAAAATCACCCTTATGATCTAAAAGCCAGTCTAAATAAAAAAGACCTTGATTAATTACATTATCTTTTTCTCCTTCTTTGTATTCAATTATAACAGGAGCATTATTATCATCTAAACCCAAGGTATCCATTCTGCCCTTATGTGTTGTTGAGAATTCAGTAGCCAGAAATCTAACACCAAATATTTCTTCTAAGTTTCGTTCAAATAGATTTTGTAATTCTTTTTCTCCACTAAATTTTTTGTTTTCTAATCTTATAGCTTTTTTATCTTTTAGTTTGAATATTGCCATGGCTATTAGTTGATTCTCTCCTTTTTAATCATTTTCTTCATCAACATCCTTTCGTTTACTTAAATTAATTCTATAAGCTTCTTCTTCAGTTAACTTCTTTTTTAACTCGGAATCTAATTGTTCTTTTACAGCAAGAGAAGAAATTCTAAGAGAATTAAGGTTAGAGAGATCTTCGTATAATCCTTTCTTCTTTACAAGTTCTAAAAATTTCTTTTTCTCTTCTTCATCTTCTGGCAAAGAGAATTTTTCATATTCTTTTACACTTGCTTTATTATTACTTCCATAAATAACATCAATTCCTTTTTGTTTTGCAAACTCGATTAAGTCCGCTTTAAGCTTTTCTTCTTTTTCTTCTGCCTCGCTTCTTGTTTTTTTAACTTCAGATAATTCATCAACTAGCTTTACTCCATCATCTTCTTTAAATTTTTTAACATCTTCTTTTGCTTCGATTTCAATTTGATGCTTAAAACTAGGGCATTGTGATTTAAAACCACAGTAATTACATAATGCAGTTACATGAGTTGGAAAATCTTTTTCTTTTTCAGCTTTTTCTATTTTTTTAATTAAAGCAATAGTTTCTTCTTCCAATTTCTTTAATTGTTCATCAGTTCTTTCACTTACTGCTTCTTTATTAAAAGCCAGCATATGCCAAACAAGTTTTACAGATTTAGCATCTTTGAATTTGTCTTTTACCCAAATAGAATACATCGCTAATTGTCTATCAGCATCTGCTTCTTCCTGATCTTTCATGCTGGCATTAGTCTTGTAATCACAAACATAATAATTACTTTTATCATCACAAGCAAACTTATCAATTCTAACGTGCCATTGACTTCCATCCTTTAGAGTCATCCTATCTTGCGTTTCAAGTCCCAAAATAGTTAACTGATCAAATGGCTTATATTTGTCATAATAATTTTCAATAAACTCCGCACCCATTTTCTTATAGTTTTCTGCCTTTAAGCCTTCCTTTACAACTAAAATATCATCAGAGTATTCTTTATCCCAATTATCCTTATAGAATTTTAATAAAGTAGCCTTAGAAACTAATTTTTTGAATTTTTTATCATTGTATAATTTCTCAAGAGTTTCGTGAACTCTTTTACCCATAAATATCTCGATAGTTTCGGCAGTCTCAGGTGTCGCCTTATCAATATATCTCAGCTTGTATTGATATGGACAATTTTCGAAGCAGGTGACTTTTGAATGTGAATAGGTTGCCATGAAATGAAGTGTTTAATCATCTATAAAAGCTTTACTTATTAGCTCCCACAATAGACTTAATCATATTTATTTTAGTCTCCTTTTCTCTTATATGCCCCTTGCAAAAAGCAACATCTTCTTTTAATTTTTTGTTAGCCAGATTAAGCTCTTGAACTTGCACAGTAATAATTCCTATTTGAGTTACAAGCTCACTTATCTTTTCACTTTGATTTTCTTGTTCTTTAGTTAATCCTTTCTTCTTTGAATGTTTAGTTTTTTGTTTTTTCATTTTAATTAGTCCCCCTTTCAAAATTATTCGTCATTGCCCCAATCAGAATTTTCTTCTTCTTGTTCTAAATTTATCTCCACTTCATCCAAAACTTCGTGTCTTCTATATTCTAATCTAGTCTTATCCTTAAATCTAATTTCTATTCTAACACCCTTAACCTCTGGAGAAAGATATAATGATTCTCCTATTTTAGAAATAGTCTTTCTATCTATAAGCGGATATTCTTTTTTCTGTTCAGATGAAATTTTATGAATTTTCATTACATCCAAGGCAAGGATACCTCTGCTTTCAAGCAGAGCGAGGAATTGCCTTCCGCTAAGTTTAATTCTTGAGAATTAGTAGTCCAAGAAGGGTTTAAACCACCCTCTTGAACTAAATTAAAATCAAACATAGTAAGAACATTATTTCTTATAACTGTTTGTGGAGCAAAAAAATGAACTTGCAAGGATTTAAACATTCCTTCGGACAAAATGCTTTCCATTTTGTCTGGAAACCTAAGTATGCAATGGACCCCTTCAAGTTTTTCGGTGTTTTGGTAGATTGTGAAAGATTTATCCGAGAAGCTGCTGAAAAACATGGGTTCAAAATTTATGAATTGCATATCGGTGTTGATCATGTCCATCTGTTTGTTGAAATGCCAACAACTATGAGTGTTAGTCGAGCTCTTCAATTGTTTAAAGGTTACAGTGCCTTTCGACTTTTGCAGAAGCATCCATGGTTGAGAAACCATTTTAGGCATGGACATTTCTGGAGTCCAGGAAAATTCTTCAGAAGTGTTGGAAATACAACTATGGATGCCGTTCAGCATTACATCAGTTCTTCTCAGCCTTGGGTTGATTGTATTTAGCATTTTTTATTTGTTGTTATTCGGATACCTCGCCCTTTAGGGCGGGGTTATTCATTTTACTCCTTTTGATTAGCATTTATTAATTTCATACCAACGCTAGCCATAGCTTCATCTATATCATTGAATTCTCTATCCTTCTCACTATTTGGAAGCCAAACCTTGAAAACGAGTTTCTTTCCTTGCCAGAACATTAAATGATGATCAAATATTTCAGAGAAACCCATTTTGCCACGATTATGCAAATATTCTATTTTATCACAAAAAATCCTAGAAGGTTCTTCAGTATTTGGCATTTTTATCTGTGCATCTAGCCAATAAGGCCCAACTATCTTATCTTTTGTTTTAATAACTACGTAGGGATTTTTTGGTTTTTTTGTTTTGGATCTTACCATAATTATTTTGAGTTACGACACTTTATATACTTTTCTATTAAATAGTATAATCGTATAGTAGTTATTAGAAAGATATATAAATAGTTAACTCTTCTATTTCGCATGGAAACTTATATAAACGAAGAAAAACCCCTAATTATAGAGGAAAACATGGGAAAAAAGGTATTAATTGCTACATTATTCAATCCAGAGCCGGTTATTTTGGCTACAACTAGGCTAGGACCTCAAAAAATAGTATTATTAATTAGTAAAGAGCCAACAAAAGAACAAGAAGCTTCAGTTAAGCTAATCCAAGACTCTTTGGGTAAGGTTATTGATGTCAAGGTTGTAAAAATCGAACTTTATGACATTGTTGATGTAGCAAAGAAAGTTGTTGAGATAATTGATTTGGAAAGCACAGACAATGAAATTTACTTAAATATTACCTCTGGGAGGAAAACTCAATCTATCGGCGTTTTACTTGCCTGTTACGCAAGACATGAAAGAGTAAAGAAAATCGCTTATAATCCTGAAGAAGACAAAGATAGTTCAATAGTTTACTTACCAAGATTAAGTTTTAAACTAACGGAAACTCAGAAAAAGATTCTTGAAGCATTAGATAAGAAGAAATATGAAAGTATAGCAGAACTTGCAGAAAAGGTCGAACAATCTACTGCAATGCTTTATAGAAATATAGAAGAATTAAGAGACATGGATTTAGTAGCTGATCAAAGTTTAATGTTAACAGACGCTGGAAAGATTGCTAGACTTTAACTAATCATGTTATCTACTTCAATTTTATAAGTTTGAATAGCGGTCTTTCCTAGAATTTTATCAACCTTATGAGTTATTTCTTTTAACTCCTTGTTATCTTTAGCATAAAAAGCATAATAGAGATTTACATACCCTACTGCTTTGATTATAATCCCAAAGCGAGGATCTGTTTGGGCATATTTTATCAACTTGTCGATTTCATTATGTTGTGAGGGACTAACTCTTGAAATAAAAGTATACTCCCTTAACCATAGTTTGTTTATATCAACAATAATATAAAATCTTTCAATAATATTTTCTTTTAATAAATAATCAATTCTTCTTTTTACAGTATTTGTGTCAATTTTTAATTCATGTGCCAAATCTAAAATCGATATATTTGATTTTTTTCTTAGTTTATCTATAATTTTCCAATCAATAGATTTTAATTCCATATTTTCTGGATTTCCTTTGATATCACATTTTGCTTCTTTCTTAGGATTAAGAATTCTTGCAGAAAAATAAGTATAAGATTTTATGCTTTGAAAAGATAAATAATTTTTTATATGCTTATGAAACTTGGAAATTATTTTTGTTTGAATCTCGTCGTATCTTTCAATAGTTTTAGTCCAAACCGAGATATACATTTTCCATTCTGAAACATCATGAAGCATATAACAACAGCTTACTTCATTAATAGTAGTTATATGTTTAAGATATTTGTCGACTTCTTCTGCATCAATCGATCTTAAATCCAAATATAGTGAATGTCTGCTATATCCTAATTTTGGATAGTTCAAGTTAATAGTATACTTTTTTATTATTCCTTCTTGCTCGAGCTTTTTTATTCTATAATGAACTCTTTGCTGAGATAATTTTACCGTTTTTGCAATTTTAGAAAGAGGTTGCCTACAATCTTGCATTAGCTCAAAGAGAATAAGTTTGTCTGCTTCATCTACCATTTTTTGTAAAAGAATGCATATTTTATAAGGTTTTGCATGGTTTTACAAAAATTTGTAAGAGCTTGTTTAAGTAGTCTTTTTGCTAAGAATAATTATCCAAAGGAAAAAAGAGCGATGTAAAAGAGATGTTACATCGCAAAATGGAAGAACAAAAAAAGTTCATAGCACCGAGAAGAGACCCAATAAAGACAAATGGAAAAGTTTCATACTGGGAAGGACAGCAAGCTTGGAGTATAATTAGACTTAAACAAGAAATTCTAAAAGAGTTTCCTCAATTAAAAGAGAAAAGCGTTCCAGTAGGTTACCAACTTAGATTTTATAGAGAATTTGAACAGCTAGAAAAAGCATTAAAAGAAATAAAAAAGAATTCAGGAGTTCCGCCTGTTTTATTTTGGTTTTTCAAGCAAAATTAAATACTAATTGAAGATGAAATTGACATAATTTTTGCTAGTTGTTGCTCCATTAATGCTAGTCTTGTTTTCAGAATTTCTTTCTCTTCATCAACTGGTTTTTGTTCAACCTGAGGCGTATTCTTATCAATAACTAAATCCGATTCTTGAATCGTATCTTTCATCCCCAATAATTCCGAATAATAATGAATCTTATCCGATTTTTTCCATCCAAACCTATACATTAATGCTGATTCCGACTTATATCTAGGTAACCAATAACAACAAGAATTATGTCTAAAATCATACATAGTTAACTCCGAATATCTTGCTCCTGCTTGAGATACATCATCTCCAAAAAGGTTTTTTGCCAATCTCTGTATGGTTTGATTAATAGAAGGAGGACTTATAGGAAATAAATAATCATCTTTAGATAAATGATTTCCTATAACATAATCTCTAACTTGATCAGAACAAAGCATCAATTTTATTCTTCTACCGAAAGTTTTGCTAGCTTCTTCCCTTATTTGAAGTTCTTTAAAATCATTGAAGAAATCAGATATTTTAACATTCATTAATTCTGTTGGTGCTCTAATTCCTGTATCAAATAAAAATAACAAGAGTGTTCTTATCTTTGGAGGAGAATTTGAAAGTAAAAGATTTATTTGGCTTTCAGTTAAATAAACCCATTTCGGCTTTTCTGCTGACATATCCAAGTCATTAGTAATATCTTCTACAATAATACCTTTTTTCTTACTTGATTTGATGTGCCAATGCCAGAATGACTTTAACACCTTAACAAAGTCCCTGACAGAAGTATAATTCTTTCCATCAATACGTTTAAGTTGTCCTGTTCTCATCTCATTAAACAAACTAAAAAGAATCTCTTCAGTTAAATCTGCTAAATTTATGTTATCATGTCTTTGTTCAAATTGTTTTGTCATGAAAATCATTCTTTGCTTAAGATTATTTAGATGAACATAGCTTCTAGCACCCTTCTGGCTTTTAAGAGCAACATTTAAACCCATTTCCATATCAAAAACATAATTAATTATTTTGTCTGAATTTTCTTTTGATATTTCTTTTATTCCTTCTTTCAAGATTAATCCCTTCCATTTGAGATATCTTTTCTGATGATTATATGGATCTACTTTCATGTTTTTTCCTAGTAATCCAGAATTATAAACAAGAGATATAAAATAGATATTAACTAAAACCCTTGAAATGCTTAAATTACCTTGAGGTTGGTTTGGGCGTCGCACTCATTATCCTGCGGTTGGTTCGGGCGTCAAACATTTTTACTAATTAAGGGAGTATAACGCCCCTAATTTTAACAAAATACTGCTACGCCCAAACCGGGAATCGCACCCGGGTCCTAGCCGCGACAGGGCCATGTACTAACTACTATACTATTTGGGCATATTAATTGCTGTCAAAATTCCTTTTTAAAGATTATTATTTTGTTTGTTTTTC
>CABMGO010000002.1 GCA_902385655.1 uncultured archaeon
AAACAAACGATGGCTTATTGAACTGTACTTTGATACTTGCTCCAGGAAGCTCTAGCTTAATTAATGGAAGAGTTTTAGTAAATTGGTCCTTGGGAGACGGAGTTTACAAGGTTGGAAATTGGACAGCAGATTACAATAACATTGTAAATTTTGGTTATTATTATTCAACTGCTGGGACACATACAGCAACAGTGAGGTTTGATTATTATGCTTAGATTTAAAAAAATGAAGAAAGGATTTCATATAAATGTTGAGAATGAAACTTTGGCTAATAAAGATTTCAGAAAAGTTCTCTATACTTCTACTCATAGCCAACTTGTTTTAATGAGTTTAAGACCGAAGGAAGAGATTGGTATGGAAGTTCATCCGGGCAATGATCAATTTTTTAGATTTGAAAAAGGTAATGGAAAAGTTATCATTAATGGTAATGTTTACAAAGTCAGGGACGGCAGTGCGATTATTGTTCCAGCAGGAGCTCAGCATAATGTAATTAATGTGTCTGACAAGAATGAGTTGAAACTTTATACTATTTATTCGCCAGCACATCATAGGGATAAAGTTGTTCATAAAACAAAAGAGCAGGCAGAAAAAGATGATGAAGAGTTTGATGGGAAAACGAGTGAATGAGATCATAGTTAGGTTTATAATGCTTTTTTGGTTCTTTAATTTTAGGAGTTTACAGTGAGGGTAAGATATGAATTTGGTTCGAGACATACGGGACATATAGAAAACATAGCGAAGCAAAGGAAAAAATATCCTGATATCGTTGCTAATCTTATTCAAATTTCGGATATTATTTTAGAAGTTTTAGATGCTAGGTTTCCACAGGAGACGAGGAATTTGGAAATTGAAGAGGAAATTTTGAATATGGGCAAGAAAATAATTTATGTATTAAATAAGGCAGATATGGTCGAGGATTTGGCTAAGAAGAAAGAGCAGTTAAAAGAGATGAAGTTGTATCCATATGTTTTGGTTTCTTGTAGGTCTAGAGTCGGTTCTAATGAGCTAAGAGAAAAGATTAAGATTGAGGCTAAACGAGTTGAGTTGCCACATGGAGAAATGAAGAGAGTTCAAGTAGGAATTATCGGTTATCCTAATACTGGAAAGTCTTCTTTGATTAATTTTTTGACTGGAAGATCTGCTGCAAAAGTTGGTGCTGAAGCAGGGTTTACTAAAGGTTTGCAAAAAGTTAAGTTGACACAAGATATTTTAGTTTTAGATACTCCAGGAGTTATTCCTCAAAAAGAATATTCTGCTTCTGATAAACTTGCTGCGAGTAAACATGCGAAAGTTAATGCAAGAGATTATTCTAAAGTTAGAAGTCCTGATTTTGTCGTCGCTAAATTAATGGAAGAGTATCCTGAGCAAATAGAAAAGTTTTATGGTGTTGATGTCCATGGAAATTCTGATGAATTAATTCAAATAATCGGGCATAGAAGAAATATGTTAAAGAAAGGTGGCGTGATTGATGAGGATAAAGCTGCGAGAGTAATTTTGAAAGATTGGCAAGAAGGTAAAATCAAGACGTGATTTTACCATAAGACCTGCGGAATTTACTCTGGTCCTGCATGTTATTTTTTTATGCTTTCCATTTTCAAGTGTTCTTCTTGCAGAAGGAAAATTAAAACTTGACTATAAATATAATTATAAACAAGTTATTTCTTCGATAATTATGAAAAAGCTATTGGCTATTCTGTTTGCAACCGCTTTTTGTTTGAGTGGTAATGCTGACGATAAAAATGTTGTTTCGAATAGGCTTGTATCTAGCAACTGCTCAACTAATATTGTGAATACGAATGTTAACTGGCGTGTTGAGGCAAGCAAGTATCCGATACATTATTGTCCTCAGATTTATATTAAAGAGAAAGGCGTTACTTACTCTTCTGATAGGTAGAAATTTAATAAAAAGATAATTATGTTTGAGACTTACATTAAAATTTTCCAAAGGTTTTTGCCTTCGGAGTCTCGTCTTTCCCATACTTCGTCAAGTTGTCTTGCGATAATATGTGACACGGGCGTCTCGTATACGTCGCTCTCGTATTCGTTTCCATGATATAATTGGTCCATATTACTTCCCTCACAAAATGCATTTCCAATTTTTACTTTTCGAGTATCTATTGAAAAGCGTTTTGTTCGTCCTCCTTTTCAAAGTTAGTAATTCTATTTTCTTTATATATTCATAATAGGGTTTGAAATATATTTTTGCAAATAATTCTGTTTAAATAGCGTTTAACTAAAAAATGATTGCAGGTAATTCTTAAGTGACAAATTTTTTTTAGATTAGCCTCCAATTCTAATTGGAGTCATCGAGGAGTTTATAAATAAGTTTTATGTGGGTAAAGTATGAGTACTGAAATTAATATTGACTTGAATGATCCGCGTTCTGTGGAGATTGCGGAGATACTAGGAAATAAAACTTGTAAAAATATTTTGAATTTAATTGCAAATAAAGAAATGACCGAGTCTGATATTGCTCAAGAGTTAAAGATACCGTTGAATACTGTTGATTATAATGTGAAGAAACTTGTTAAGGCAGGTTTGATAGAATCTAGTTCTCATTTTTGGAGTGTGCGTGGAAAGAAAATGCCTTCGTATAAAGTTTCTGAAAAAAAGATAGTTATTTCTCCGAGGAGTTTAATGAATAAAGTTTTCATACTTCCTGTTGTTACAAGCTTGGCTTTAGTAGTTGATGGTTTTAGAAGATTTTTCTTGACAAATAATGTCCCTCAACTCGCAACTAAGGCTGCAACAGTTTCTTCGGAAAGTAGTTTAGCATTTGTTGCTGCTCCCGTTAGCGATGTCGTAACCAGTTGTGGTGCTACTACAAATGTTTGCGGTGCTGTTGTTCAAAATTCTCCTTCTTTCTTTTCTAATTTGGCTGGATGGGAATGGTTACTAATTTGTTTATGGGTTGGTGCACTTGGTTATTTAGCTTTCAATTTGATTAGTGAAAGGAGGCCAAAATAAATGGAAAAATCTGTTAAGATAACTGGAATTATTGCGGTTACGATTATTGTTTTGGCTTTGATTGGTTATTTCGGAATAAATGGTTTGATCAATATGAATGCTAAAACTGTTGATGCGCAAGGATATTCTTCTATAAAAGTTACTCCTGATCTTGTTAATGTTTATTTTACTATAGAGACTAAGGGTAAAACTGCTGTTGAAGCAAAAAATAACAATAGTGTTATTGTTGATGATATGATCACTGCTCTGATGAAGTTAGGTATTGCTAGAGAAGATATCAAGACTCAAGGAGTTCAAATTTATGAAGATCAAGTTTGGGAAAATGGACAGTATGTTAGTAAGGGCTATAAGGCTTCTCATCAAATTAACATTTTATTAAATACCAGCGAAGCTGGTTTGATATCTGATGTTATTGATGCTGGAGTTAATGCTGGAGCTATGTTGAACTATATTAATTTTGAACTTTCTACTCAGAAACAAAATGAGTATAAGGCTCAAGCATTAAAAGAAGCTGGTGCTGATGCTAGAATAAAAGCACAGGCTATTGCCGAGGGGTTAGGTATGAAAGTTGGAAGTCTGGTTTCTGTATCTACTTCTAATTTCTATTATCAACCTTGGAATATTTATTCTGCAAGGGGCGGAGTAGAGATGATGGCTACAGATGTTGCTGATGCAAAGGTTGCTACAACAAATATTGTTCCCGGAACTCAAGAAGTAACTGCTAACATTAATGTAGTTTACAAACTGCGTTAATTATTTTTATTTGCCCTTTTTGGGCACTTTTTTTATTTTATTTAATTTAAAATCATTGCAATAGGAATCCCTGCAATTTCGATTATTTCGTCTTGAGAAATTAGCTTAGATTTTATTGCATAAGAAACCGATTCTTTGCCGATTATATTAAACGAAGCGTCTTCTCTTTTGAAATCTTTTATTGCTTCAATTATTTCTTCTTCTGTTTTTACTTCTCCCTTAAAGAAATTTCCTGTAAGATCTACCTGTCTTTTTCCGTCAGAGTCTTCGAATTTCTTTCCAAGTAAGTCTTCGTCGCAGATTGCCACAACGTATCTTGTTGCTTTGTGTATTTTGATAAATGCCATTTATTCTAAAGAAAGAGACTGTTTTTAAAGTTGGTTGTACCTAATATTTCATGGTAAAACCTACTTCAGAGAAGAAAGTTTCTCAAGAGGCAGTCTGGGATGCGATTGCTTCAAAGTGGAAAGAATTTCGAAGCGAACCTTACAAGCCTGCGAAGGATTTTCTGAAGCAGTATGCTCAAGAGAGATATAAGATTCTAGACTTGGGATGTGGTAGTGGTAGAAACTTTTTGGATATAAAAGGAGTGCGATTTTGTGGTGTTGACTTCTCCGAAAGGATGATTAAGTTAGCTAGAGAAACTGCTAAGGAGCGAGGAATATATGCAGAGCTTAGAAAAATAGATGACGGAAAGATTCCATTTGAAGATAACTCTTTTGATTTGGCTATTTGTGTTGCAGTTTTGCACTGTGTTGACTCTGAAGAGGGTAGAAAGGCTATGTTAAAAGAACTTTTTAAGAAAATGAAGAAAGGTGCTAAATGTTTTATTTCTGTGTGGAGTAAAAATCATGCTCGTGTAAAAGGTAAACATGGAGCTCTTTTTATTCCTTGGACTATTGATAACAAAAAATATGAACGGTATTATTATATTTATTCACATAAAGAATTTGAAAATAAACTTTCTGAAGCAGGATTTCACGTTGTTAAAATTTGGGAAGATGAAAATATTAATGTGATTGTAGAGAAAAATTAACTCTTTAGATACTTGTTAAAAAATTCTACATACTGGTCGATATATGGATCATTAAATTGTGTTCCGCCATGGCCTGCCCCAGAAACTTGAGTAAAATAAGAAACAACACCCGAATTCTGCAATTTGGAATATAATTTCTTACTTTGATTTATTGGAACATGATCATCAATATTTCCGTGAATTATGAAGAATGGGGAGTCATTACCGCTAACATAATTTATCGGACTAGCTTCAACAGCTCGATTACCGCAACCACCATTAACAACACAGTTCAGATATGGATCATTTCCCTTACCCAAAACACGATTCGGAAACTGAGATAACAAATCAGCACTAAAGGTAGAAAAATCAGTTATTCCGTACTGATCAATCACTGCCTGTACGCTACTAGAATAATTTAGATTGTCTCCCACATCAAAGGTTCGATTATCGCCAGTAACTCCTAAGAGAGCAGCAAGATAGCCTCCAGCACTTCTACCAATAACGCCAACATGATTATTATCTAATCCATATTTATCTGCGTTTGCTCTAAGCCACCTGACTGCAGATTTAACATCATAATTTGCAGCCGGATATTTTGCTTCACTAGCCAATCTATAATTCAAGGTGGCGACTGCATATCCCTGTCCAGAAAACTTAATAGCATAATAAACCGAATCATTTTCCGTTTTATCTCCGCCTTCAAATCCTCCACCGTGTATATCTATGATTAATGGAACTATTTGGTTGCTAGCAAGATTTGCTGGGAAATACAAATCTAACCTCTGATAATTGCTACCAGAACCATAGTTCAGGTTATAGATTGCTTGTGCTGTCCTGTATACACTATAATCTTTTTGCGATATATTTTGTTGCACATATTCTACACAATATTTTGTTCCATTAATTTCGGTTAAATTTCCTTCTGAACAAACATATGCTATTGACGGAGAAATTTCACAATTCCCAGTTAATGAATTATAATTTCCTTGTGGACAAACTTGAGTTATGGGTGCATTAACTTCACAAACGTTTGTTGAATTATTTAAAGTACCATTTTGGCAGATGTAAGTTACATTCTTTGCTTGACAAGTATTTGTTGAAAGATTATATTCAAAACCGTTTATGCAACTAACATTTGCATAGGATTTATTTATACAATCTCTCGGGCACAATAATGAGTGTGCTCTTTCTAAATTGTCACATATCCCGTCTCCACATAATTGGCTTTTTGTAGCATTTATGTTTAGATTACATTTTGCTGTGCAAAATGGCAGATTATCATTGTTTTCTTTCATACACAGGTTCATGCAGATCTTTACACTTTCTTCTGTATTAGTTTCTTGAGAGATATAGAAGTTTTTGTAAATAAAAACTACTCCCAGAATTATAATTATGATAACTGGAATTATCCAAATGATTTTTTTCCAAGGATTGCTTTTTGGAGTAGATTCTATATTTTGAGAATTACTTGGAATATATAATTGGCCTCTTTTATTCATGTTTATTGAAGAAGAAATGTATTTATAACTTTAATCTTTTTTTACTTTCTTAAATTGAATAAAATTCATCAAACTTTCTTTTTTGAAATTTAGACATTCTTTTGTTTTAGCGTCTATTTTTATTTTTAATATGTCAACTGTAGCAGTTAGGCAGTTTAAATCCCAGGCTCCGTCTTTAAGAATTGCAATTGTTTTTGTTATATTTGTTTTATCTTTTTTTTCTTTTTGAATTTTTTTTACTTCTTCAGGAATGTCTTCTATGTCTAAATTTATTTCAGAAAGCTCTAACTTTTTTGGTTTTGGATTTATTTCTTGTAAAGAGACTTTAACTTCTTCAAAGGGATATTCAGCTATTGCTACTCTGTTATTTTTTTCTACCAAAAAGTCAAATTGCATTTTGTCTCCTTCTTTTTCTTCTGTAGAAAACATTGCAAAAATTGCATAGAGGTAAGCTTCTGGATTTGCCTTTATGAACTTCTCATAGCATGATTTCTGTTTCAATCTATCAAAGAGTTGTTGTGACTTTGCCATTTTGCGATATTTTATTATTTTTATTTTTTAATTGAAAAATCGCAAGGCAAAAAATGCGAAGCATTGACTGCCGCTATCGGGTTTTTTCGGTCGAGCAAACAGCTCGAAATTATTCGAAAAACGACCTATATTAATGCGATTAATACTAAAAATTCAAGAAATGAGGAGTTTTTAAAAATTTGTGTGCTTATTTTCTTTCTTTAATTTCCGAGACAATTTCTTCTAAGAAATCTTTTAGCTTAACTCCGAATTCTGGTTTGTCTTTTCCTCTTCTCTTTAGTGCAATTGTTCCTTTTTCTTCTTCCTTATCCCCAATTGTTACAACATAAGGTATTTTCATTAAAGCTGCATTTCTTACTTTATCTCCTACTGTTGTTGAGGTGAAATCTGCTTCTGCTCTTATTCCTGCTGCTTTCAATTCATCTAAGACTTTTTGTGCTGCTTTTTCATTTCTGTCTGTGAATGAAATTACTTTGACTTGAACTGGTGAAAGCCATGTTGGGAGATTTCCATTTGTTTCTTCTAATAAAACTCCTAAGAATCTCTCAATTGAACCATAGATTACTCTATGAAGCATTACAGGTCTTTTCATTGTCCCGTCTTTGTCAGCATACTCTAATTCAAATCTTTCTGGTAATGAAAAGTCTAATTGGATTGTACTTGTTTGCCAGGTTCTTCCGAGTGAGTCCTTTGTTTTGAAGTCAATCTTTGGTCCGTAGAAAGCGCCGTCACCTGCGTTTATTTGGTATTTCATTTTTTTATGTTTCAAAACATTTTCTAATGCTTTTTCTGCTTTATCCCAGACTGCATCTGATCCAATTCTTTTTTCAGGTCGTGTTGAAAGTTCTACGTGATCAAATTCAATTTTGAATTGTTTGTAGAATACTTTGATTAACTCCATAACTTTTCCAATTTCTTCTTCTAGTTGTTCTTCTGTGCAAAATATATGTGCGTCATCTTGTGTGAATTGAATTACTCTAAACAATCCTGCTAGAACTCCTGATAATTCTGTTCTGTGAACTGTTCCAATTTCTCCAGCTTTTAGTGGCAGATCTTTGTAAGACTTTGGTGAAGTTTTGTAAACTAACATTCCTCCGGGGCAATTCATTGGTTTTACTAGGAAGGGTCTTCCTTCGTAGTCTGTTACAAAATTATTTTCCTTGTATTTATCCCAATGTCCAGAAATCTTCCAGAGTTTTGAATCCATAATCTGTGGAGTTCTAATTTCTTGATAGTTTGCTTTTGCATGTTGTTCTCTCCAATAATTGATTAACTCATTATAAATTATCAAACCTTTATTGTGCCAGAAAACCATTCCTGGTGCGACTTCATTAAATGAAAATAAATCTAAATTCTTACCGATAATTCTGTGGTCATTTTCCTTTAATTTGCTTGTGTCTAATTTTGATTTTGAAATACTTGCTAAAAGTTTTTTTGGGTCGATTACTTCATTTTTTTCTACAATCTTTGTTTTATTTTCTTGAATAGGCATTTGTGTTCCAATTTGTCTAGATAGTTCAGACAATGGGTGTCCTTTACATTTTAATTCAAATTCTTTGTAAAATCCAAAAGGTGCTCTGAAAACTTCAATTTTCTTTTCTTTTAGTGCTTTTTCAGCGTCAATTAAAAGTTGTTTTGCAAAATCTGGTGAGGAAAGGGAAGATGATAAGTGCGCATAGGGGTAGAGAACTATTCTTTCGACTTTTCCTATTTTTTCTTTTAATTCTAAGATATTTTTAATGTAATCTTCTAAAATTGTTTTGTTTTCTTCGTCAGCTTTTTCAACCGCAGTTAAAATTACTAGTGGTTCTTTTACTTTAACTTCTTTATTTTCTTCTTTTGGAAGCTCTGTACCTTTGATTGCGGGTTTCAAAGGTTTGAAATTTATGTAGTCGCAGTGTAAGGATAAAATCTTCATTGTCTTATAAAATTTGAATAGAAAGCAGATTTATAAAACTTGGGTTAGGAGAGGGTTAGTTCTCTCGTAGCATAGCCTTTTTCGGTTAGTTCAAGAATAAGTTTGTATCCTTGGTACGGGGATGCTCCTGAATATGCTGAGTTGAATACTATGTCTACTCCTGCTTTTCTTAGATGCGAGGGAGATAGGCTCACATGCGATCTCTTGTCTGTTAATTCTCTTGAAATTGATCTATGGGTTTGACTAAATTCATAAGGCAATTCTAATGGGAACTTGTGGTAGGATAAGATTTCTTTTGGAGTGTATCCTAACGCTCTGCCTGCCCAATATCTTTCGTCTAGTGTGGCGTCATGTTTTCGAAATAAGAATTCTAGCTCTTTTCTAGCTAATTTTGCTACGCTGCCATGGGTTGTGATTTCGCCTATTTCGCAAGGTAAGTTGTTGCTTGCAACGAAGTCTAAAAACTCTTTACTGGGGCCATGATATTCAACTGCAGTTGGTTCGGTGTCTTTCATTAGTTCTACAAGACTCGGAATTGTGACTTTTCTATACTGATCTATGTTTTGATCTTTGTTACTTGGTGTTCTTCTTAATTTTTTTAGTAAATCTTTCAACATATAAAATTAACTCTCCGTGGCTTTTTAAGAATTGTTATTTTTTGCTTCCTTTAAGTTGTTGAGTAAGAACCAAATCCTGATAGCCATGCAGAAATGCTAATCTTTGAGAAAGATTTCTTCTTGTTTCGCCTTCTGCTTTTTCGTATAGCTCATAACTTATTCCATACGCTAAATCATTCAATGCAAGCGCACGTTCCCAGTTTTTTGCTAGGAAAGCTTCATGCATTTTTGTCATACTTCTAGATATTTCGTCATAAGGGTTGTCTTCTTTTTCTTCCTGTCTCTCTTTTTCTTTATCTGCTATTTGACAAAGAAGGATGAGGTCGTCCATTTTTTTACAAAGGGAATTTCTTTCAGATGTTTCTCGTGATTTTTGCTGATCTCTGAATAAAACTTCATAGAATCTGTCTGAAACTCTTAAGAACTTTCTCCATTCTTCTGCTTCGCTATGCTTTTTCATAGCTGCATAAAATTTAAGGTATAGTTTTCTTTCTACCATAATTTTATTTAGTATTTCTTACTTTTAAATGTTACTACGTTTAAGATACAACATATTCGAAAGGTTTAAATATACTAAAAGATCTATTTATGTATGGCTAGAGCGGTTGAAGAAAAAGCTAGAAGGATGCATCAATACGTCATTTCTAGGTTAAGTGAATCTGGAATTTTTGTTGTTAGAAATTTAGCTGCAGATCATTATTTGGTGAATGATCATGGACAGCATGTGCATTTTTTTTTACACTCTGATACAAGTGGTACACGATATCTTGGAGAAAGAGTTACTGGTTTGATTACCGAAGGAGAGTCTGTTGCGAATATTTTTTATAAGGAAACAAATCCGCAATTAGAACCAGTTTTTTTCAGAGCTTTAGAGCATAGCGAAGCATTGAATTTTGGTAGGAATACTCGTTTGCCCTTTAGCTACTCTGAAGCTAGAAGAGTAATTGGTTTGAGAGATTTGGAAAGGAGCGCTTTATTTTTGCAGAAGGCCAATGAGCTTATGTATTATGTTCCTGACAACACCCAATTGGGCAGAAATACTCCTGAGGGAATTGTCAAATATCCTCTAAGACTTGTGGGAAGTAAAACGAGGGATTCTAGGGATGGAACTGTTTTTGTTGAAAAGTATGGCGTTCCTGGTGACAAAGTAGTTCTTGATAAACATGTAAGATTTTCTCCATTAAGAACAGGTTCGCATCTTCTTCATTTAGTCCATAATACTCGATTGATTGCTGAAAGAAAACATTTAGCTAGAAGATTATCCGATACTCAAAGAATTGATTTTCTTAGACAAACTGGAACTAGCGAAGATGACTGGGGACAAGAAGGCATCGATTCTTATTTGGATCCTAAATAATTTATTTTACTACCTTCTTATTTACATATTTCAAACATTTTTTTTGATCTGGCCAGGTTAATTTTTTTATTGCCTCTTTAAATGAAAACCATTTGTATCCTGAAGATTCTTTTTTATCTATTTTTATTTTTCCGTCTATAACTTCTGCTGAAAAAAGTTTGTAGGTTTGTCCTATTATATCTGGCCGGTCTTTGAAAACTTTTGGATAAAGATATTTTCCTTTCATTGAATGAGAATTTAATTTCCTAATTTCTAGTCCAGTTTCTTCGCAAACTTCTCTTATGGCTGCTTCTTTTTTTGTTTCTCCCTCGTCAATTCCTCCCTTTGGAAATTCCCAACCTACCCAATGTTTGCTTCTTTTCAAAAGGAGATATTCTATTTTGTCTTTATCTTTCTTGTAAACTACAATACAAACTGCTTTTCGAAAGAATTTTCTCATTTCAAAACCTCTTTTTTATTTCCATTAATTATCACTGCTTCTCCGTCTTTTAATGCAATTGCGAGATATTTATTTTTTATTTCTTTTTTGAAATCAACAATTTCTTTGGAGAGTTTATCTTTGTAATGTGGATAAATTGAGACCTTTGTAAGATTTAATCCATTCCATTCTTTTTCTTTTAAGCCCGCGAGATTTTCTTCTCCGTCAGATCCCCAACTTGCGATTTTTATATTTGGTCCAGCGATAATTGAACTTGCACTTGCTCCGACATAAATTTTTCCAGAGTTAACAAATTTTTTTATTAATTTATCTGATCCTGTTGCTCTAAGTTTTTTTAAGATTACAAAAGTTTCTCCACCCATAAAATAAAGAACATCTATTTCTTCTAGCGATTTTTTTAATTTTGTATAATTTATATCCGTATAAATAATATTTTTCTCATCGAATCCTAATTTTTTTAATTCTTTTTTTACATAGGCTAAATATTTTGGATGTTTTTGTCCGTATAAAACTAATATTTTTATTTCACTTCTTTTTTTATTTACTAATTTGTCAAATTTTTTAATTATCCTCGGAGAATTGATTCCGCTAGATGTTAGAATAAGTCTCTTTTTCATGTTTAAATTTAGATAATTATGTTTAAATATCTATCTTGAAGTATCTAAATTTGTCATTTTTTTGGAGTTTCTTAAAAAAGATCTATATAAAATAAAACAAAAATGTATTTAAATAAGAATTTTCTATAATTTTCAATTAAATTTATGAAAATTGAAAGGAGGTTATAAAAAAAGAGAAAAATGGCTTTAGATTTTGCAAAAGAAGCAATCGCAAATGCTGAAAAGAATAGTATTAATTTTGATGAATTGAAAGCAGGTAAAGCTAATATCAAGGTTTTTGGTTGTGGAGGCTGTGGTTCTAACATGGCTACATGGTTATTTAACAAGGGTATCAGCGGTGCTACAGTTTACGGAATAAATACAGACGCTTTACATTTATCCATTACAAAGGCTGATGAGAAAATCCTTATTGGTAAGGAATTGACAAGAGGTCTTGGTTGTGGAGGTTATCCTGCAAGAGGAAGAGAAGCTGCAAAGGAGGCAATTTCTGAATTGAAGAGAGCTGTACAGAATTCTGATATGGTTTTCATTTTATCAGGAATGGGCGGCGGTACTGGTACTGGCTGTTCTCCGGTCGTAGCTCAACTTGCTAAAGAAGCAGGAGCAGTAGTTATTGCGGTAGTTACAATGCCTTTTGAGGCTGAAAAAGCAAGAATTGACAAAGCTGAATTTGGTTTACAAGAATTGAGAGAAGTATCTGATACTGTTATCGTTCTTGACAACAACAGACTTGTAGATATTGCTGGACAGCTTCCAATGGAACAAGCATTCGCTGTTGCGAATGAATTAGTTTCCACAATGATTAAAGGTATCGTTGAAACTATCACATTACCTTCTTTGATCAACCTTGACTATGCAGACGTTTCTTCTATCATGAAGGGCGGAGATGTAGCAGTTATTGGTATCGGAGAAGACAACTCTTCAAACAGAGTTGATACAGCTTGCCAACAGGCATTAACACATCCTTTACTTGACGTTGACTATAGAGGAGCAACTGGTGCTTTGATCCACGTTACTTGTGGTCCAGACATGAAGTTGGAAGAGTTCGATAACATCGGAAGATTAGTTACTGAACACTTAAATCCTGAGGCAAACGTTATCATTGGAGCTCGTATTAATAAGGAATTCCAAGGAAGAGTAAGGGTCATAACAATTATGACTGGTGTAAAGAGCCCATATATCTTAGGAAAATCTCAATACGAAGAGAAGATGAGTGCTAAGAGTGGACGAATGTCTAACGATTTCGGCATAGAAGACTTATCCTAAAGATAAGTTTTTGAAAACCTTAGGGCGCTTTGCGCCCATTTTTTATTTTTTTATTTTTTCCTTCCGCATGGAAGGATTCTTGATTTTGGTCTCATGCAGGACAAGAGCTTGTTTGTTATTGTGTGATTTCTTCTATAGCCTATAACCTTATAAAATAGCGATATTCCATCCGAATATGGAAATAAATGGATTTAGAAAAATAAATGAATTTACGTTTGTATCAGATATACAGTCTGCACAAAATCTAGGTTCAGAAACAGGATATATACAACTATGTAGATTTACTATGCCAACAAAAGAATCTCTGGTAAGTAGCTTTAATGAATTAACTTCCGAAAATATTTGCCTAATCGATCAAACCCTTTACAATCATTCGGGTGCACACGATATCGAAGAAAGAGCATTAAGAGGAAAGGGTGGAAAAAATGTTCTAGGATTTAAATATGGATATAGAGATAAGAAAACATTCGAAGAAAATCCGAATTGGACCACGTTACCTCGTGAAGGAATTAATCCGGGCACACGGAGAATTCAACTACCAGGGTTTATGCAGAAAATACATATGGAAGCTTTGCGAGAAATTGGATTCAAAAATCCACAACCTGTTAAAGAAAGTTTTATGATAGATGAAAGTATTACAACTGGTGCATCTTATCTTGTCTGTCCTAGCAATATAAAAACTGAAAAAGATTTTGCGGAAGCACTGATGGAAGAACATAGAAAAGTGTATATTTATCCTAGAACAAAATATGGAAGAACTCTAAAAGAAGTTATGAATCCTCAATTTGAAGAAGAATTTAGAAACGCCGCGCAAATAACTTGGAACGCAATTGCATTAAATGGGCAAGATTCATTATATGATTTTACAGCTATTGCAAAAAAATTTTATTTTGGGGAATTTTGTAGGTTGTGTGAAGAGAATTCAGAATTGGTAGGAATTTTATCTGAAAAAGCAATTAGTGATGCGATAGAGAAAATGAAGAATGCAGAACTTAATTAAAATTAATGGCTTATAATTTTCTCTAAGATCTCTTTCTTTTTTAATTTTCTAAAAGCCACTTGAGAGGATTGAACAGCTCAAAATTTGCACCTCGAAAAGTTAAATTATTTTTAGTTAGTTTTCTCGGAGCGAATTTTTCGTCCCGACCTTGGTCTCGAGTTCAATATGAAGCCACCTACGAGGATTGAACTCGTGACCCCAGCTTTACGAAAGCTGTGCTCTACCAACTGAGCTAAAGTGGCACAGTTTTGTGATAACAAAATCTTATTTATATTTAACGAAGTTGGGAACCATCTGTGGCCCAGCAGGGTCATCCTTTGGGAAGCTAAATTGGCTTGGCTTTTTAGTGATTTATTTAGAATTTAAAGTTTTAGTCAAATAGACTTATGTCCATTCGCCTCGAACTCTTGGTTGAGGTTCTGTTTTGCTCTTTCCGTATTTTTCAAAGAATATGATGTCTTCAATAGCCATCTTTGTTTCAGATTTCTTTTTTTGAGATAAGTCTTTCGATGGAAGACCTACAGCGATTATTGCTTCAACTGTTTGTCCCTTTACGCCTAAGGCGTCATTTACTTGATCGTCATCGAAGAAGCCTACCCAACAGTTGGCAATATTTGCTTCTGTTAAACTGAGTAATATTGTTTGTATTGCTGCACCAGCTTGTTGAGCTCCGAATCCCTTGTCGTTATAATCATACATTTTTTTTACTTTTTCTCTGTCTGAAACTACTGCAATTGCGGCTGTTGCTTTTTTTATGAAGTCTTGTTGTGACGCTTCTGCGATTTTATCTAGTGTGCTTTCTTTTTGAACGATAATAAATCTTAAATTATAATAATTGCCTGCACATGGACTAAGATTAATATTTTGGATTGCTCTGATTATTGCACTTAACTCTATCTTTTTTTCAGAAAATTTTCTTGAACTTTTTCTCTTTTTTATTGCTTCCTGCAGTTGCATGTTTTATTGAGGAATAGGATATTTATAAAACTATTCTACCATCCAAGTCTTCCAGGTCTTTCGCTTTCGTGAAATCTTCCTTGGTCGTAGCTATCCAGGTTTCTCTTCATTTGTGCTGAATGTTCTGCGCTTTTTTGAGTTTCATAACCTGTTATAATCTGTTCTACTCTTTCTATTCTTGAAACTGTTGAGTTTTCTCCAAAGAGAATTTCTCCAAACATTTCTTCTGTTGATTTGCCTTCTTCATATTTTCTTGCTGTCCAGATTTCTCCAACTCTTTCTATAAAAAATCCTTCCAGGTTTGTACCAGGAATTATTCCATTTTGAGAAATAACAATTCCTCCATCAAATAAAATACAATCTTCTTCAGGCATAGTGGGCTTACTTTCTTTAAACAAGTATCTTTCTTTAGGGTCGCATCGTGCAATCATTGCTCTATAAACTGTTCCGTTAGCATTAAGAGTGTAATTTCCTTCAGAGGTTTTGTAATCTAATTTTCCTAAAGCTTGAGAGAGTTTTGTAGAAGCGTTAACTTCTAATCCTGATCTAATATATCCTGGAGCGCAAGGCCTATTCCAAGGGGTTATGTCCCATTCTTTTAGAAATACAGGATTTCTTTTTACAGGCTTTCCTTCGTGACCTATAATCTCTATCTGTTCCATAAATCTTATTTGTTTTTGGTCTATTAAAAGGTTGTTGTGATAACTTCTTTAGCTAGAAATTGTCCCTAACTATTATAGTTCCTCCGCCTAAAACTTTCTCTTTCTCATATAATACTACTGCTTGGCCATCTGAAACACCGGTGATCGCTTTGTCTAATGTTAGGTTGAATCTTCCCTTGCTGAAGAGGAGGGTTGCTGGAAGAAGTTCGCCAACCTGTCTTATTCTTGCTAGAACTTTTGTGATCTTCTTTTTATATTTATTTTTGTCTTCATCTATTAGGTAAAAGTCTTTTATGATAATATCTTTTCTGAAATTTAGCGGATGTTCTTCTGGTGCTGCAACGATTGTGTTTGTTTTTGCATCTTTTTTTGCTACATACCATCTAGTGTGGTCTTGTCCATCTTGTCCTGCCAAGGTGTATGAAATTTCTATTCCAAATCTTGGGCCAATTCTCTGACCTATAGTATAATAAAAAATACCATCGTGCTCTCCGATTTGTTTTCCTGTCGGATCAAGAATCTTTCCTTTTTTAGGTTTTATTTTCTTTTGTAAAAAATCTTTTAAGTTTATTTTTCCGATAAAACAAATTCCAACTGTGCCTTTCTTGTTATAATTTGGGAAATCTTTTCTTTCAGCTATTTTTCTGATTTGCTTTTTTGTGTAATCTCCTATTGGGAAAAGACATTTTGCAAGTTCTTTTTGTTTTATTGTATAAAGAAAATAAGATTGGTCTTTTGATTCATCTTTTGCTCTTAGTAACTCATATTTGTTTGTTTTTTTGTTATATCTTTTTCTTATATAATGGCCTGTTGAGATGAAATCGCATCCTAATTTTTTTGCTGCTTTTAGCATTAGTGGGAATTTTATTTCTTTATTACAGTCAATATCTGGGTTTGGAGTAATTCCTTTTTTGTATTTCTTGAACATTTCATCGACAACTAATTTTTTGTATTCTTTTTCAAAATCTAAAGTGATGAGTTTTATTCCAAGTTTTCCTGCGACTTTTTCTGCAAATCTTCTTTCTTCTTTCCATTGACATTCTCCTGTAATTTTATTTTTTGTATCGCTCCAGTTTTTCATAAATGCGCCAATTACTTCGTAACCTTGTTTTTGTAAGAGCATTGCCGCAATAGAAGAATCAACTCCACCAGACATTCCGAGCAATACTTTCTGCCTTACCATGTTTTTATGAGAATATTTCCTATTTCGAGACAAATAAATATCCATCCTAAGAAGTTAAACACATTTCTATGCACTAAAGATGTTACTGCTATAATTACTACTAGGCCGATAACTGCTACAACTGTAATAATCTCTATGATTCTCTTATGATCAATAAAATGATACAAAATAAAGCATAGTAAACCAATCCAGAATAGAATTAGAATTATCGAAGTGTTTAGTAAAGTTTGAAAAACTTTGTCTGTTATTGCCGAGACTATAAAAAATGCTGCTGCGATTCCTATGAACCAAACGTCTGATAAATATTTCATGTTTTTTTTATGTTATCCGAGTATAAAAAGTTAATCTTATTCAATAAAAAAATTTTAGAACATGTCTTCTCAATTCTCTCACTCCTACTCGGTTCCAGTCCTCTTATAATTCTTCGAATTAATAAAACAAAATTAGAAATACTGCGTTTTTCTCTGCTCTTCGAATTAAATAAAATTTAGCGAAGCCAGAAAAAAACGTCCCCGCGAGGACTCGAACCTCGGACCCCATGATTAACAGTCACGTGCTCTACCTACTGAGCTACAGGGACATTGATAAGATAGATGGGAAAGAATGATTTTTAAAGGTTTAGTTTTGATTGGTGTCTGTATTAAATAATTATTTAAACTCTGAATGTTTGATTGTTATGTGCCCAAAATATGCGATTGCCTATTCTAGTAGTTTTCCTAAAGATGAGACTGTTGTGGGAGTGACTGACCCTGAAAGAAAAATTAAAATTCCTTGTTCTTTTAGTTTAGAAGAGGCTGAAGCATATCTTGAGAGTGATAGGCAGGGAGCAGTTTCTAGAGGGTACGATCATGCTAGAATTCATGTTTTGAATGGTTGGGAGTTGGGACCTGTTCATTTAACTTTTGAACTTGGATGGAGAGAAACAGAAAATAATGGTTTGGTTGAAAGAGTTCTTTAGATTTTCGCAAATATATTTAAATGACGAATTATGAGCATGTTTATGGCAACAGGAAATTATATTATTATTCCCAAAATGAATGTGAATACTTATGGCGAGCCGGTTATTTTTTTGGCTGGGCCTGTTAATCGTGGAAATGGTTGGCAGAATAGGGCTATCGAGATTATAAAGTCTCAAAATCCTAGAATTTATATTGCTGTTCCAGATTATTCTGGGATGTTAGATGAGAAGTGGACAAAATGGTCTGAAAGGCAAGGTTGTCTTTTTGATTCTCAGTTAGAATGGGAACAGTATTATTTAGAAATTGCCGAAAAGAATGGTGCGATTTTATTTTGGTTGCCTAAGCAGGACGGAGAGATGCCCATTTCTAGGGAATCTGGATTTACTCAACCATATGCACAAGATACTCGACCTGAGACTGGTGCCTGGGGCTGGGGAAATTTGAGACACAATCCTAAAGCTCATGTTGCTGTGGGGGGAGAAGAGGGTTATTCTGGTTTAAGAACTACTAGAAGAAATTTTGCTAAATATGCCTCGCATATTCCTTTTAGAGACAAATTAGAACAAGTTTGTGATGATGCACTTGGTTTTATTCCGAAGGGATTTGGACATGTTAGTTTGGATTAATCTAAATTTTTCAAATCTTTTTTTGGATCTCTTAAACCTAAATCTTCATCATCGATTTTTCTTAAATTTGCGTTTTGTCTTTCAAGATAGGAGAAAACATTCGCGTGCTTTGAGCCTTGAATTAAAGAGAGTATTCCTTGAATCGTTTGTGAAACGTGTTCAGAATCTGCAATAACTCCTACGATATTTCCATGAATAACAATAACTGATCCTGTTAGAAGTTCAATTGTTTTTTTTGCTTTTCCTTCCGTTCCTATGACTCTTGCTCTAATTTCTGCAAGGTTCTTTCTGTGTGTGTGGTCTTTTATGTTGATAAATTCTAAAGAAAAATTCTCATTTCTTAATAAGCAAGCATCTTCTGCATCAAAACCAAAGTCTACAGCTTGAATTACTTTTTCTGCCAGGAACTCGTTTACTTCTTTTCCATCTAGGTAAGCAAAGTTTTTATTTACTATTATTCCTACGTTTAACTTTTTGGTTAAATAGGGAATTGCTTTCTCTATCTTATTTGGTGAGTTTATTGGAACTTTTTTCATGCTACTAAGATGTTGCGACTCTTTTTAAGTCTTTAACTTTACTTTTTCCAATAACGATTAATTTCTTCCTATTTTGTTGTCATTTGCTAATGGTTACAAAAAGAAAGATTTATAAATCGGATTTGACCTAGATTTTTATGGTATTTGGATCATTTTTTTCAAGAAAGAGTAGGGAGAGCGGAGTAGCGCCAGTTGTAGATGGAAAAAGATCCTCTTTAGATGTGTTGGCTACACTACATAGAAGACCAACTTCTGAAGAAGTAATCGGGTTGGAAGATAAACATATTCTGGAATCTGCTGCAACCTTAGGTTTGCCAATTGACAGGGAGGGAATGAAACCTATTTTTGATATTCATGAAAAAGCTTTGCCTTTAATTGAACATGCTATGGCTGGCTTACTTAAAACTGATCAGGCTTTTCAGAGTTATTATCCTTTAGCAAGAGATGGAGAAATAATTTATGATGCTCTTTGGGCACTCGGTCGAGCTACAGGAAGTACTTTACAGCGAAGAGTTCATTACACTAAAACTAGTAATGCAATGAAGAGTGTACGAGAAGTTGCTCCAGAATATTTTTATGGTATTGGTATCTCTCCCGAACGTGCAAAAAATGGGCCTCCTATGGTTTTTATTGATTCTGGATTTTGGGGAAGTTTATTTGGTGCTATTGCTCGTTGGACTGGTATTCCTACTTCTTCTATTCCTAACGATAATTTTAGAGGTTATATGGTTTGTTGTCAAAACAGTTCTTACAATCAGTTAGCTCTTCCTAAGGACACTAAAGGGGCTAAAGAGTTTTTGAAAATGATTGCAGGCAGTCCGATATACAAAGATGCTAGTTGCGGGGCCGATTTGCCAAATAGACTATGTAGTTATATTCAGTTAATGCCAAAGTATACTGGAAGATTTGTACAAACTGTCAAAGTAGATGGTAAATGGGATGTTATGCCTCAAGAAAATAAATATGTTTCAGATAACATCCGGGAAGGACGAACTACAAATGACAGATGCGTGGGGAATAACTCTGATCAAATAAATTCTTTGTCTGACAAACTATCTCATGTTAATGCGGATGTAGTTGATCCCGTTGCTTCTATTTTACTTCAAAGAAGAACGTTAGAATATTTTTCTGATCCAAATGTTCATGATAGAGTTTATTCGAGAAGTAAAGTTTATTGATTGTTTATTTATCGAGCCTAAAACTCTCCGAATTTCAGCTCTCGTCTGATTATGTATTTCTTTAGTCGAGCCTAAAATTCGTTTTCCTGTGTCTTCAATAAACCGTCTTTTTTCAATTTCTCTACTTCTGCTTTTGAGTATTTATATAGAATATCTCCTTTCTCGTCTCCATCAAATTCCCAAGGTTCGACAATTATTGCATCTCCTTCTCTTAACCAAAGATCTCTTCTTAATCTTCCAGGTACTCGACAATTTCTTGTTTTTCCATCCATACAAGAGACCATCATTCTTCCTGCTCCGACTCTCTGAGTTATAATTCCGATTACTTCTCTTCCTCTTGGAAGTTTTACTCTTACGGGAACATTTGGGTTAAATTCTCCTTGATCTCGATCATGTCTGTTAAAATATGCCATGCTTATTAGAATAAATGTAGGTTTTTAAAGATGAGGATTTGGTTAATTCTATAAACTCATTTTTGATATTATTATAATGAACGAATTTGTAGAAAGAAAGGATTGGGAAGGGAAAGATCAGAAGAAGCCGACGAGGACGATCTCTGGTGTTGCGCCGGTTTCAGTTATGGTTCCTCCTAGACGTTGTCCTCACGGGGTTTGTGCTTATTGTCCTACTTTTGATAATGCTTCACAAAGTTATACTCCTGAAAGTCCAGCTGTTATTAGGGCAATTTCACTTGCTTATGATCCAAAAAGGCAAGTCGAGGCGAGATTGAAGTCTTACAATGCGATGAAACACCCTACTGACAAGATTGAGTTAATTATTATGGGCGGAACTTTTATGGGTTTTCCTAGGGATTTTCAAGTTGATTTTGTAAAGAAATGTTATGATGCGATGAATGGTTTTGATAGTAAAAGTTTGCAAGAAGCTAAAAAGGCAAATGAGAAAGCGAAAAATAGGTGTGTTGCACTTTGTATTGAAACTCGGCCAGATCATTGTAGCGAACAACAAATTTCGGACATGCTTTCTTGGGGAACAACAAGAGTTGAATTAGGAGTTCAGATTTTGGATGATAAAATTTACAAGAAAATTAACCGAGGACATAGTGTTAGGGACGTTGTTGAAGCGACTGAGAGATTAAAGAAGGCTGGTTTCAAACTTGGTTATCATATGATGCCTGGTTTGCCAGGAAGTACTCCTCAAAAAGATGCGAGAGTCTACAAGCAAGTTTTTTCTTCTGATAAGTTTAAGCCAGATCAAGTTAAAATTTATCCATGTCAAGTTATCAAAAATACTGGAATTGAAAAATGGTTTTACGAAAGAAAGTTTGTTCCTTATGATGAAAAAACTGTTAGAGATTTACTTGTTAAAATGTTGAAAGCAACCCCAAGATATTGCAGAGTTATGAGAATTATGAGAGAGATTCCTCAAAGATATCTTGTTGCAGGTTTGACGAAGATTGATTTGAGAAAAGATGTTGAGGAGTATATTAGAGATCAATCCTCAAAGGATCATCCTGCTGGACGTAAAATTAAGATAAATGAAATAAGATTTAGGGAGATTGGTTTTGCTTTGAGAGACAAGAGAGAAATTAAACCTGAAACTATTAAGATAAAGACAACAAAATATTCTGCTTCACATGGAAAAGAATTTTTTATTGAAGCAGTTGACTCAAAAGATAATCTTTATGGTTTGTTAAGATTAAGATTGGAGAAGGATAAAAAAACACCGAGTATGGTTAGAGAGCTTCACGTTTATAGTCCTGCTTTAAATTTGGGTGAAAGAGAGGAAACTAGTTTTCAACATATTGGGCTTGGAAAGAAATTAATGGCTGAGGCAGAAAAGATTGCTAAAAAATTAGGTTATAAAAAAATCCGAGTTATTTCTGGTGTCGGAGTTAGAGAGTATTATAAGAATTTAGGATATAAGGTTGATGAAAATAATGTTTATATGGTAAAGGACTTCTGAATTGGTCTGTTTAGTTAACCAGTGATTTTATTCTTTTTATTGCATCTTCAGGATTTTTTGCAACGTATACTTTCTCTTTACCTAGTCTTTTGAATAATGACTGACACTCCTTATCATCATTAAGAAGGATTACATTTTTATCGCTCTTTAGTGCTAATGCTATTTCAGAAATTGTTCCGGTTCCAACGCCACATGCAATTACTACGTCGCTTGAAAGAACATTGATACTATTTCTTGCATTTCCTAGACTAGTTATTATTGGTAAGTCTACAAATTTAGATATGGAACTTTTGTCTGAGGTGGGCAATATTCCTATTGTGAGCCCATTAGATTTTTTAGCTCCTTCGTTTGCTGCGTCCATTACTCCCTGATTTCTGCCCCCCAGTTAGAAGAACCCATCCGTTGTCTGCAATTAATTTACCGATTTCAATAGCATTTTTAATGTCTTTTTTAGTTGCTTCTTTTCCTGGACCCATGACACCTATAATTTTTTTTGTCATAACCAATATATTCATCTTCTTTTTATAAATCTTTGTCGGTAGGTAAAATCTTCTGTGTGTCTTTTAGAGTCTCTTTTCTTCACAATAATGTTTATAAGACGCTTTTTTATTGAGTAGCTGGTGAAAAAAAAGATGGAATTTGATAAAGATGGTCGAATAATTGTGCCTGGTTCTGAACATAAATCTAATTCAGAAGTAGTTGCTCATCCTACAAAAAAGGCTTATTGGAGTTTGTATAAGAAAAAAGAAGGGGAGGAAAGTGCTTCCGAAAGTCCTGGAGATCTTTTTAGTTTTTCTGGTGAAAAGCTTAGTCCTCTTAAGTTTAGTAATGGAAAAACACAGGAAGATATTGTGAAAGAAATCATGGCTGCGATTGAATCTGGTGAAAAGTTAATTTTTGTTAAAGGAGTTTGCGGTTCTGGAAAGTCTGCTATTGCTTTGAATCTCGCTAAACATTTTAAGAAATCGGCAATTGTTGTTCCAATAAAGAGTTTGCAGGATCAGTATGAGAACGACTATACAAATAAAAATTTTATTTTAAAGGATGATGGAAAAAAATTAAAAATTTCAGTTATAAAGGGAAGAAATAATTTTGTTTGTCCATTTGAGAGAGGTTCAAATGCAGATGATGAATATTTGCCTTGTGATATTGAGTTGAGAGAAAAAAATATGGCGAAGATTTTAGAATATGTTGAACGAAATAGTGAAGTCCGGAAAGAAGATTTTTCAAGTGTTTCTGATGTTAGGAGAGTTTCTATTGCACCTGCTTGTCCTTATTGGTCTCCAATTTTAAATGCAGATAGTTCTGCCAAGGTTCTGAATAAGACAAAGAAGAAAAAATACATGGGCGTTTCCGGAAAAGAATATGCTTTGTTTGAAAGGGCGAAAGGCTGCGGTTATTATCAACAATTTCATGCTTATATTGATTCCGATGTTTTGATTTTTAATTCTATGAAATATGCTTTGGAAACTGCGATTGGAAGGAAACCTAAAACAGAATTAGATATTATTGATGAGTGTGATGAGTTCTTGGATAGTTTTGCACATGAGAAAAAAATTAATTTGAACAGGCTTATTTCTTCTTTGCAGAATTTAATGCCGGAAGATCAAAAAGATAAAAATGCGATAAAAGAAATCATTTTGTTGGCAAACAGAGTTATTGCTATGCATTCTGAAGAAATAAAAAAATTGCCAGGAACTTTGATGGCCGATTTGGTTGCAAAAATTATTGATCATCCCTATCTTGCTGAAGATGAAGATAATAGCTACTATAATTCTGTTTTTGAGGCTGTTAAAACTTTTGAAGGTCTTGAGGGTGAGACTTATGTTGCTTTTGAGAAGGAAGAGAAGGAACAGACTGGTTTGTTTGGTAAGAATTACGGAGACAATATTTATGTTAACCTTGTTTCGATAAATGTTTCTAAAAGACTAAAAGAATTGATTGCTATGAATGATGTTTTTGTTTTCATGTCTGGAACATTACATTCTCCCCATGTTTTAAAAGATATTTTTGGTTTGCAGAAGTTTAAAATTATTGAGGCTGAAACGCAAAGTCCTGGAAAGGTAACTAAGTACCGAACTGGAAATGAGATAAATTGCAAATATGAAATTATGAAAAATTTGCCTGATGGGAGGGAGAGATATTTGAAAGCACTTTCTTCTTGTATTGCCAAGGCTAAGGCGCCCACTTTGGTTCATGTTTCTACCTTTGCTGATTTGCCAAATGATTTTGAGAGAAAGAAATTTAATGTTCCAAATTTGATAACTCGAGAAGAACTTGTGAAAATGCAAGAGGCGAGACATATTGCTGCTTTTAAGAATAAAGAAGTTGATTTGCTTTTTACTACGAAATGTTCTAGAGGGGTTGATTTTCCCGGAGATCAGTGCAATTCAATTGTTGTAACTAAATATCCTTATCCAAATATTCAGGGTTTATTCTGGCAGATTTTGAAGAAAGAGAAACCTCATCAATTTATGGAATTTTATCTTGACAAGGCAAATAGAGATTTAATTCAAAAGGTTGCGAGGGGAGTAAGGTTCAAAGGAGATCATGTTTTGTTGTTGAGTCCAGATTCTAGAATTTTGGATGCACGAGTGGACTAGGCTCCCTCTTTTACAAAAAGAGGCTCCAAATTAAAATTTTTTTGACAATAAGTCTTAAATATTCTCTTTTATTTTTATAAAAATGGAAATTACTAAGCAAGGACTAAGTTATCTAGAAGAAATTTTTGAGGGCAAATGGCATATACATAATCCTACCGATTTGGATATAGAAGGTTTAGGCAAATTTGTAGCGACTTCTATGGTTTTGACGAGGTTTAGACAAAATCCTGACAAATCAGAAGACAATCAACGTGTAAGATATTTTAGTTTTCAAATGGGTGAAAAAAGTGGAGAGATAGTTGAGCAGGGAAGGAAATATTTTCTAGAATATCAATTTTGGGAAGAAAGAGAGGAGTTGATAGCTAAATAAATTTAGACACGCTGTTTTATGCTTCTTTGGATGAACGAGTTGATTAGTAACATTTAAAATATGCTTTCATTTTGACTTTTTGAGGTGTTCGTCTGGGATTACGTTATAATTCTAAAGATAAATATGGCAGATTCAAGGCTTGTATGGTGCGGAGAAAGTCCTCGAGATCATCCTAGAGAACATGTTGGCGGAAAGGGACATAATTTGCTAAAATTGTATAATTTAGCACAGGATACTGGCTTGTTTTATGTTCCTGAATTTTTTGTCGTTCCTACTGGTTTTAAATATACTTTTAGAAGTGATGAGACAGGTCTTAGTGCTATTTTTCCGACAAACGAACTAGAAAAAACATTTGCGCCTATGAGGAAGCCGGTAATTGTAAGGTCATCTTCTCCGTTAGAAGATGGTTTAAATGCTAGTTTTGCTGGGGTTTTCTTAAGTTTACCAGATAATCATAATTACGATGCTCTTTGTAGATCTATTGCCAGAGTAGACCACTCGGCTTTTGCAGATCATGCTGAAAAATATACTGAACGAATGGGACTTCAACCTTCTGATTCTATGGCGATGATTGTTCAAGAACAAGTAACTGATTTTTTAGAAAGAGGAGTTATTCAACTTGAAAGAGATGGTGCCATTATTGAGGGTATGACAAAAAAAGGAAATTCTTTTACTCACGAGATTGATTATTGGACTCTACGAGAAATGATTAAGGAAGATGCTGTTTGGACTTTTGAAAAAGAAGACAAGGAGAGAGATTATATTGGCGAAGGTGAAATGTGGTATGCTGTTCATGGCGCAAAGAGAGCGGCTGATTTGTTGGGGCTGGAAGGAACAGTTCAAGTAGAATTTTTATTGGCTCCTGCAAGGTTACCTGATTTTGTGCAGATAAGACAATTACCGAAAATAAATTCTCATTGTGCTCATTTAGATTTAGACATTCCAAAGGGGGTGCCCTATTTAGAAAGCCAAGTTTGTAATGGTGTTCCTGGAGATATTAGTCTTCCTGCCTATGTTACTTTTAGCGAATCTGCATTTGGTAGGATTTTGATAGAAACAGGGTTTAAATCTGGAGATGAAAGGATGCAACTGCTGAAAAATAGCAAGTTATTGCCTAGTGAAGAGTTTCATAATGCTTGGAATTTTAGAGAAATAATGCGTTTTGCAGGCGTGGGAGAGGGTCTTCATTATTTTGAAGAAATGTGGGCTCGAGGAAATTCTTTATTTCCAGAATATATTTTGGTTTGTGATAAACTTGATGAAAGCATCTGCGGTATGAATAATTTAACAACTGGTAAACGTGGGATAATTACCTGTCTTGAGGCAAATAAAACTTCTCACGCTATGACTGTGGCAAGGGACTTAGGTATTCCTGCAATGGGAGTTAATGGCAATATTGCAGATCCAAACTATTTTTTTCATCAGGTAGAATCTGGTGATGTCATAAGAATGAAAAGTGATGGGAAGAGAGCAGTTGCTTATGTTGAAAAGAGCAGAGAGTAACTTCTTCCATAATCTTTTTAATATCTGAGTTTTATACTTTTCTGCATGCAAAAGGAAGTGATAAAAGAAATTGGTCCTGGGAAAGAGCTTGATTATCTTTATGTGCTTAGGGCTTTGAATGAGATTCAATTTCCCGTCGGGAAAGGTCTTTTGGTTGATTTCTTGACTGGAGAAATGAAAAATCAATCTATTCAAAAAAATGATTTATATTTATTGAATAATTTTAAAGTTCTGAAAAAATACTCTGAATCCGAAGTTAAGGCAATGGTTGACAATTTGATTACGAATTCAATGATTGAGCAGAGTGGTTTGATTGGAAATAAATTTGCACAAGTTTTAGGGATTACTCAAAAAGGCAGAGAAGAGTTGATTGAACCGAGTTTGCATAAGAAAAAGTTGGGGCATAAAATGGAAATTGTTACAAGTCAGATAACTGATGAAGAAAGAGTTTTGTTTAAGGAATTGGATTTCTTTTTGAATAAATATAACGATGAGCAGAAGAAAGCGATTATTTTACAGAAGCAGAAAATTCTTTGTATCGCTGGTGCAGGTAGCGGAAAGACTTCTGTTTTAGTCAAGAGAATAGAGTTTTTAACAAAATATCAGTCTGCAGATCCTCAGAAAATCTTGGCAATTACTTTTACTAGGAAGGCGAGGCAGGAAATGGAACTTCGATTAAGAAATTTAGGGGTTTATGGAGTTCAGGTTGAAACATTTAATTCATTTTGTGAAAAAATTCTTCAGAAGTATGCTAGATTAATTTATTCTACGCCGAAAAGAGTTATGGGTTATGCGGACAAAGTTATAGCGATGAATTTTGCTTTAGATATGCTTGGAATGGATTTGGATAGTGCGACAGATAAATACTTTTCTGACAATCAAAAGAAAAACAAAGAACAAAGACAGCTTTCAAATATTTTTATGAATGACTGCTTTTCTGTTTTGGAATATTTCAAATCTAAAGGCGAACCCTTGTACGATTTTTCAACAAGCGTTTCAGATTTTCAGGAGAGAGAAATAGCTAAGACAATCTCTAATATTTGTAAAAGTCTAGATCAGCAGATGAAAATGCAAGGGCTTAGAGATTATACTGATCAAATTCTAGATACGATTGGTTTTTTTGAGAAAAATAAAAATTATATCCCGGAATTTGAAAACGTTTTAGTTGATGAATATCAAGATGTTAATGCGATGCAGATAAAATTGTTGGATTTGTTGCTTGAGAAAAATCCTAAAGCAAACTTGTTTGCGGTTGGAGATCCAAGACAGTCTATTTTTGGTTGGAGAGGAAGTGATATTAATTATATTTTGAAATTTAGAGAAAAACATCTTGATTGTGAGATTGTGAATTTAATTAAAAATTACAGAAGTAAGAAAAAAATTGTAGATTTTATGAATCATTCAATTAAGTCAATGAGTGTTCCTGATTTACATGCTCATCATTCTGACGATGCTGAAATTAATATTAGTGATTTTGAATCTGAGGAGGTTGAACATCTGTACGTTATCAATAATGTTAAAGAATTTCTGAAGGCAAAAATTTCGGGAGACGAAATTTTTGTTTTGGCTAGGACTAATAGGCAGTTGAATGAACTTTCTACAAAAATGAAACTAGAACAAATACCTCATGTTTTGAAAACTGATGAATTGAAAAATCCGATCATGGGAAATCCCGGGGATGTTACACTTGCAACTATTCATGCGATAAAAGGTCTTGAAGCTAAAATAGTTTTTGTGATTGGATGCAACGAAGTTAATTTTCCATGCAAGGCTTCTGATCATCCTGTAATCGAAATTGTAAAAACCGATTTACAAGAATATGACAAAGAAGAGGAAGAAAGAAGATTATTTTATGTGGCTATTTCTAGAGCGAAAGAGAAATTATTTTTGACTTATACTGGAAAGAAGCCGACGTATTTTATTAACGATGAAATGAAGAAAGTTGCTAATAGTTGGTTTTGAATTTACTTCAGTTTATTGTGTTGTTTGTTGTGCAGAATAAATTTCCATAAGTCGGTCATATTTAGGTCTAATTTCTGGATCATTAACGCCTCTTGTAAATCCCATCTTTGGGGAAAGTTTTAATATTATCTCTAGTCTTTCTTTTCCTCTAATCTGTTTCCTTCCCTGTCCAGAGCATATCAAGTCTTGGGCAAATTCTAGGTCTTCTTCATTATTTTCTCGACTATGGCTTCGAACTGTCGATAAGATCCTGGGCAATCCATCGTCTAAGTTGTGGACATCAATGAAAGTGCCTTCGGTTATGTATCCTTCAATTTCATGCTCTAGTTTTTCTTGTTCTGAAAGTTGTCTTGGCAAATAATGGAATTTTGTACCTCTTATTTCTATGTTCCCAGTTTTCTCTTGCTCAAAAAATTCTTTTTTTTCTTCCTCGGATAGGTAGAACGGTAAGAAGACCATTAATGTTTCTGGAATTTTTTCTGGAAGCATATAGGATGTTTCACGATATTCGAAATATTCTCTTTTGCCTTGTATTGCTTGGATAATTCTTAAACAAGTATCGACAGATTCATCTGCTAGTGTTTTGTTCTTGACCTTGCCAAATGGAGTTTCCCAAATTTTTGTCCTTCTTCCAGCCAGATTCATTAGCAATATGCCTAGTGGTCTTATTTTCGAATTCATATTTTTTGGAGAGTTTATAAGATTTATAAAGATACTGTTGTTGGTTTTAATGCATTGTATCTGCGATTAGTTTTAAAGTTTCCGTTCTAGTATCCGTTCTTTTACCTTTTTCGTCTAAGAAACAATGTGCAAAATATTTCAAGTCTGATAATACTATGTCTGCTGTGTGATAATCTTCTTTTTCTATTGCTTCTGAGAATGCTTTTGTCCTTCTTGAGAAATAATTTTCTCGGACTACTCGTGGTTTTCCTAAAATTAAATCGCTTAATTCTTGTGCTTCTTCAAATGCGAGAGGATAGCCAAGGTCTGAATCATCTCGAGTCCATTGACCAAGAACTCTGTTAGTTTGTCTAAGTTTGTCAAAAAGTTCGTCTATATCTAACTCTTCGATTGCCATAGCTTTAATCAATACTGCTTGTTTAAAAGGATTATTGTAATGAAGTTATTCTTTAGAAAAACGTTCGAGAATTGCAAAAAATTCTTTGGAGTCCATGACCTTGTCTACAGATGTTAATCCTCTTTGTATTGAGAATTTTTTAAATGCGATTGGATTAAATCCTCGTTTTCTTAGTGAGACTAGTGTTGGGAGTTTTTCATCTTCCCACCCCGAGAACTCTCCCGATTCTATTGCGGCTTTAATATGTCTTTTTCCAAGCTTTAGATCAGAGAATTTTATTCTTCCCATAAAAAATGTCCAAGGATATGGCTTGTTAAAAATTTCAAAAATCATTTTTTGTCTTTCTGCGTTGTCATGATGATCTTTGCCTCTGATTACGTGCGTCATTCCTAGCTCCATGTCATCTACAGAGACTGATAAATTCATCAATGGCCAAACTCTGTATTTTGTTCCCTGTTTTGGATGTTCTTTAAGTGAGATTCTTGCTAGGGGGAAATCTCTCATTGCTGGATTTTTATGTTGCATATTTGATTTAAATCTCAAAACTGCTTCTCCCTCTGCGTATCCTTTTTTGTCTAACATCTTTTGCCATCTTTTTTCTTGCTCTTTATTATCTAAATCTCTACAAGGGCAATTTTGCATTTTATCTGCGTATTTTAATTTAAAGTCTTCTTGAGAGCAGGTACAAACATACGCTGCATTTTTTTCTATTAGTTTTTTGGCGTAGGAGTAGTAAAGTTCTAATCTCTCTGACTGAATTATATACTCGGTGACATTTCCGAATAGCCAATCGCAATCTTCTTTGATTGTTTGGTATGCATTTTTATCTGTTTTTTCGGGGTTAGTATCTTCTATTCTTACATAAAACTTTCCGCCGTATTTTTCTACGTAAAGTGAAGAAATTACATTTGAAATTGCATGGCCTACGTGAAGTGCTCCGGACGGGGCAGGTGCAAACCTCATAACTACTCCTGTTTTTGGAACATCTGGCAATTCTGGAAGTTCGTCTTCTGCTCTAACTTTTCTATGAGAAATTAGCTTTTCAGTTTCTTCTAGTTCTTTTTTTTGTTCGTCTAATGACATAGAGTTGACTTTCTTTACAACTTCATTGATTTTTGGCATAATGTTCTTTACTTCTGCTTTGTCTAATCCTTCATGGAATAGGGGGTTAAGAACTGCTCCAGATTGACATTTTCCTTCATGTTCTACTGCATTTTTTAATGCATAAGCAAGCATTTTCTTTTCGATGTTTTCTATCATATTGTCTTAAGAAATAGTACGTTTTTAAAGATTTTTAGTTGATTTTTGCTTGTCACTATCTGCAGTGAATTTTTGCAGTAAACTTTTTATACTGAAACGAATATTATTTTTTATGGCAAAAGAATGTACTTCGGAAGACTTATGGAAAGAATGGAGTAACTCTCATAATCCTGAACAGAGAAGATATGCTGACTTGCTTTTTCCCGAGTTCAGTATTCGACATGAAGTGGATTTGGCTAGACGTGCAGAAAAAAAAGATTTAGTTATAAGAATGGGAGAAATAATTCAGAAATACATGCACCCTAAAATGGATTCCTACCGTTCTACAGATCATGCTTATCGAGCACTTTTAGAAATTAGAACTCTTGTTGCTTAGGTTTACCAGCTAAATCCGCCCTGGCTAGATGAAGAATCCGAATTAGAAATCCCTGCCTTCCTTTCTAGCAATTCAATTCTTTGTTCCATCTTGTACAACTTTGTATCAAGATCCGAAATTTGCATCGATATTTTTCTCAATTCTTCGCCCGAATCTGAACTCGATGATGAGCTTGAAATTGGTGTTGAAGGGGTGTCAAAAAAGCTAAATCCCGAAGATTGCGTTTGGGGTGTTGTTGGAGTAAGTGCTGGTTTTGATGGAGATTCTAAAGCTTTAAGTGGAAGTTTTGGTTTTCTTGTCAGGTCTACAAAACCATAACCATCTTTGGGAACAAATTTTCTACCATGAGGAAGATTGACACTTCTTTTTTGAACTTCACTTAGCTCAACCATATCTTTTTTCTTACTAAATAACATATTCATTTAATCCTTCTGAAGTTTTTAAACATTTGGTGAATTTTCTTTTATCACAATAATGTTATTAAACTGCGCATATCTGTTTTCGCGATGGTAAAACACGAAGGTTGGAAGGGAATAGGCTATCTTTTAGGATTGGCTGCATCTTCAGCTGTGACCTATGGTGTTATGTATTTTGGAAATCACAGAATGGAAGATTGCGGATGTACTCCTTCTCAGATTGCTGCTCTGACTTTAGTTTTACAGGAGTCGGTTTATATTCCTACAAATTTTTTATTTCATCCTCTTTTTTGTGCACCTTGCTATGAAAGTGAGCAGGAAGTAAGGGATGATTTGAATGGGATTGCTAAATCTAATCTTGCAGCTATTAGTTTAAGTACGCTTTTGAAAGCAGGATTACATTATTTTTGTATAAAAAAAGGATTGGATCCTGCTACTTCTATGCTCGGAATTTATTCTGTTGTTGGAGCAAGTGGTGCGGTGGTTAAACTTCCTTTAGACATTAAGAATAAAGTTATAGGAAAGTTTACGAAAAAGAGAAAGTTGGAAGAGCTTGCTGGTTAGATTAGATTTAAATATTTTGAATAGACTAATTTTATATGAAAATATATTTTATTACTGGAAATAAGAACAAGTTTGCAGAAGTTAAACATATGCTGCCTGAAATTGAACAATTAGAGTTAGATTTAGAAGAGATTCAAGAGTTTGATGCGCATAAAGTTATTCAGGCAAAAATACAAGAAGCGTTTAAGCATCACAAATCTGGTGATGCCTTTATTATTGAGGATACTTCTCTTTATTTAGATGGATTAAATGGATTACCTGGTCCGTTGATAAAATGGTTTATGCAGAGATTGAAAGTCGAAGGGATTTTTGATATTGTTGAAAAGATTGGTAATTTTGGTGCGGAAGCGAAAACGATTATTGGTTATGCTGAAAGTCCAGAAAAAATTCATTTTTTTGAAGGCAGTGTAAAGGGAAAAATTGTTCCTCCTTCTGGTCCTACAAATTTTGGCTGGGATCCGATCTTCAAGCCAATTGGAAGCGAGAAGACTTTTCAGCAGATGGCAAAGGAAGAAAAAAATGTTATGAGTATGAGAAGAATTGCCGTTGAAAAATTGAAGGAATTTTTGGAAAAAAGTTAACACTCTTTCCCACTGCTTTTAAACTAATTCTTTGTTTTATTCAAATGTCAAAATTATTTATTTTTGGTTCGACTGGGGATTTGGTTAAGAGAAAGGTTTTGCCAGCTTTGCATCATGTAAGGGGTTTGGAAGTTTATGCTATCGGGAGAAAACAAATGGAGCATGAAGATTATCATGAGGTTTATTGTCCCGAATGTGAAAATATTTTTTTGAAGAGACTAAAATACATTCAAATTGATTTTTCTTCTATTGTTGAATCTATAAAACCTTACTTAGAAAAAGATGAGGTAAACTATTTTTATGTTTCTCTTCCGCCAGATATGATTAGAGGGATTCTTGAAAGTTTGTCTTATCTAAAAGAATACAAAATTAAGATTTTAGTTGAGAAACCATTTGGCAGCAATCTGAAAGAAGCAGAGCTTTTGTTTGATTTTATTAAAGAAAATAATTTGGAAGAGAATGTTTTTTTGGCAGATCACTATATCTTTAAGAAGAATGTTTTGAGTTTGGAGTCTTCTGATTATTCAAATGTTAAGTTAGTTTCTTTAGAAAAGTTAGGTCTGGAAAAAAGAGGTTATTATGATTCTGTTGGAGCTTTGAGAGATATGGTTCAGAGCCATTTTTTGAATATACTATTCAGGCTTGTTCCGAATATAGATTTGAACAATTTCAAAATTCTTGATTTTAAACTTGGTCAGTATGAAGAATATGTTTCTGAACTTGGAGATGAATCTAAAACTGAGACTTATGTAAAACTTAGAGTCGCTTTTGAAAACTTAGAGGTAGAGTTTGTTACTGGAAAGGGTTTTGACAAAAAAGAAAGTTTCTTGGTATTGGGGAAAAATAGCCTAGACTTTGGAGATGATAACTCTTATGTTGCTATGTTTCATGATTTTTTAAATGGAGATAAGAAGGTATTCCCAACAATTGAAAATGCAATAAAATCTTGGAAATTTATCGAGAATGTTGAACAAAATAAACCTAGTTTAGATTATTATAAAAAAGGAAGTTCGGCTAGCAATTTTATGTAGTTAATTTTTTACGTGTTTTAGCGACGATAAAAATAGAGTTTCTTAAAAAAATGCCAAAAAGTTTATAAAGGAACTGAGTGTTTTGTAGCTGAAATGTCTGATAAAAAAGAGTATAATGCAGAGAATATTAAGGTTCTAGAAGGTCTTGAAGGAGTTAGAAAAAGGCCGGCGATGTATATTGGAAGTACGGGCAAAGAGGGTTTACATCATCTTGTTTATGAAATTGTTGACAATTCTGTTGACGAAGCTATGGCTGGTGTTTGTGATACAATTACTGTGACCTTGAATGCTGATGGTTCTGTTTCTGTTGAAGATAATGGAAGAGGTATGCCTGTTGACAAGCATCCAGTTTACAAGGTATCTGCTATGGAAGTTATTGTTACAAAGTTGCACGCTGGAGGAAAGTTCGATAAGGGTTCCTATGCAGTTTCTGGAGGTTTACACGGAGTAGGTATTTCGGTAGTAGCTGCTCTATCCAAAAAGATGAGAGTTGAGGTAAAGAGAGAAGGAAAAATCTATATGCAGGAGTATAAAATTGGAACTCCTCAAAAAGAAGTAGAAGTTATTGGGAAGTACGATGGAAAAGAAACAGGAACTAAAGTTACTTTCATGCCTGATGATACTATTTTTTCTACAACAACTTTCGATTTTAATTATCTGTCTACTAGATTTAGAGAAATTGCTTTTTTGAATGCTGGATTGAAAATTATTTTTATTGATGCTAGAGAAAAAGAAAAGAAAGAGGAATTTCATTTTGCTGGAGGAATCTTAGAATTCGTAAAATGGTTGAATAGGACAAAACAATCACTGCATTCTAAACCTGTTTATTTTAAAAAAGAAGCTGAAGGTTTAGGAATTGAAGTTGCCATTCAGTATAACGATTCTTATAACGATAATATTCAAAGTTTTGTAAACACGATTAACACAATTGAAGGTGGAACTCACGTTGCTGGTTTTAAGACTGCTTTAACAAGAGTTATCAATGATTATGCTGAAAAGAAAGGCATTATTAAGAAAGGTGAAAAATTAGAAGGAGATGATGTAAGAGAGGGTTTGACTGCAGTTATTTCTACAAAAGTTAAGGAACCTCAATTTGAAGGTCAGACAAAAACGAAATTAGGTAATTCTGAAATTAAAGGAATTATGGATTCTGCGACGACGGCTGCACTTGGAGAATTCTTTGAAGAGAATCCGACTGTTGCAAATACTATTGCTAAAAAAGCAAGCGAAGCATTAAGAGCTAGGGAAGCTGCAAAGAAAGCTAAAGAACTTGTTAGAAGAAAGAATGCTCTTGGTGGCGGGGGACTTCCAGGTAAATTGGCTGATTGTTCTTCGAAGAAAGCTGAAGAAACTGAATTGTATATTGTAGAGGGTCAGTCTGCTGGTGGTACTGCTAAAGGAGCAAGAGATAGAGAATGTCAGGCAATTCTGCCATTGAGAGGTAAAATCTTGAATGTTGAGAAATCAAATCCTGCTAAGGCACTTGCTTCTGAAGAAATTGCAAACCTAATGACTGCAATTGGAACTGGTGTTGGTGATGGTTTCAAAATGGAAGAGTTGAGATATGGAAAAATTATTATTATGACTGATGCGGACGTTGATGGTGCGCACATTAAGACTTTACTTTTGACGTTGTTTTACAGATATACTCCTCATTTGATTGAAGCAGGACATGTTTTCGTTGCTGTTCCTCCACTTTTCAAATTGAGAAAAGGACAGAAAGATGTTTATGTTTATAATGAAGAAGAATTGAAGAAGGCATTGAAGGATACTTCTGGAAAACCTGAGGTAAGTCGTTTTAAGGGTCTGGGAGAAATGAATGATGAACAACTTTGGGATACAACTATGAATCCTAAGACTAGAATTTTGAAACAAGTTTCTATTGAGGATGCAGTTGAAGCTGATGAAACCCTTTCTGTTTTAATGGGTGATGCAGTCGAACCAAGAAGAAAATTCATTGAAGAAAATGCGAAGATGGCGGAGGTTGATTTGTAAAATGGATATTTTGATTGCGAATATTTTTGGCTGGGTAGGCTTGTTTCTCTTACTTTTGGATTACTTTCTATTGGCTACAAAGAAAATAGCTTCTTCTTCTTTTATTTATAGTTTTATTAATTTTATGGGTGGAGTATTTATTATTATTAACAGTTTTGTTTTTAAAATTTGGCCTGTTTTTGTTTTAAATATTTTTTGGGCTAGTATTGGTTTGTTTGGAATGTTTAAATCAACTAAAAAAGGAGTTAAGAAAAAATGAATGAACAAAAAGTTGTGAAAGTTTATTTCTGTCCTGCTTGTAGAGGTAAAGATGTTGGATATGTTTTTAGATTGAGAAATTTATTTGGGCTTGTTCCTCAAATGAGATGCAAGAAATGTGGATTTACTGGAATGACATTTCCGATATTAGCTGTTCATGAAAAACATTTAAAGGATGCAAACAAGAAAATTAAATCTAAAAAGAAAGGGAGAATTGTTATGAGACATTCTCAGGAAAGGAGATAATTTGTAAAATGGCAAAAGAAGATAATTTAAGTAAAATTGAAAGAAGGGAAGTTGGGAAGATGATTGCAAGTAAAGCATTGTCTCATGCTAGTGTAATAAAAAGCGAATTTAAAAAGCAAGTTTCAGGTGCGATTATTGCTGCATTTGGTTTAATTATTGCTTTATCTTGGAAAGATGTGATAACTGAATGGGTAAACAAGTTGAATGTTGCAGGTTATGGTCTTCTGGCTTCTGCGGTTGTTATGACTTTGGTTTCTGTTGTTGGAATTTTAATTATAAGTAAATGGGCGAACAGAGGTAATCAATAATGAAACTCTTTTCAATCGTAGTCGCCAATTATGTTAGCGGTAACGCGGTAAACTTGTTACCTTGCAATTTTTCAACTAAACTAAACCATTGTGAAAATATTGCAAAATGGGCAAAATCTGGAGAAAATAAATAATGGCAATTAGTATAAGAAGATTAATGGAAATGTCCGATGAAGAAATAGCACGAACTTTTGATAAGTCTATTGGAAAATGTGCTTATGAAAGATGTGGTCGAGATGTGATGAGTTCAGAAGAGCATAGAGTTGTTCCTGCTGGAGTTTATCATGAGGATTGTTATTTTGATGACTGGGGAGAGATGATTGAACAACATCCAATTTGCAATCCTTGCAGAAGGGGAATCGGAATTGTTATGGTCGATGAAAATGATTTGGAGGTTAGAGTAAATTAAAATGGCAGACGAAAAAGACGAAAAGAAGAAAGTTGAAGCAGGTATGACAAAAGAAGAGCTTGCTGCAAGAAGAGAAGATTTCAAGAAAAATGTTGATGCTAGGGAGCTTGTGAATGCTGAAATTTCTAACGAAATGAGAACTGCCTTTATCAATTATGCAATGTCCGTTATCATGGATAGAGCACTTCCAGCTGCTGAAGATGGTTTGAAACCCGTTCACAGAAGAATTTTATGGGCAATGCATGAGTCTGGATTACAACATAACAAACCAACAAGAAAATCCGCTAAGATCGTGGGAGAGACAATGGGTAATTACCACCCTCATGGCGACGCTGCAATTTATGAAACTTTAGTTAGAATGGCTCAAGATTTCTCATTAAGATATCCTCTTGTAAAAGGACAGGGTAACTTCGGTAGTATGGATGGAGATCCTGCTGCGGCTATGAGATATACTGAAGCTAAGATGTCTAAGATTTCTGAACAATTAATGGTTGACATTGAAAAAAATACTGTTGAGATGATGCCTAACTTTGATAATTCTTTACAAGAACCTAAGCTTGTTCCTGCAAAATTGCCTAATTTATTACTTAATGGTGCTTCAGGTATTGCAGTAGGTATGGCAACTAATATGCCTCCTCACAATTTGAATGATGTTTGTGACGCAACTTTGGCTTATATTGATAATAATGAAATAACTATTGAAGAATTGATCAAGATAATAAGGGCTCCTGATTTCCCAACTGGCGGTTATATCTCTGGACAAATAAAACAAATGTATATTGAAGGCAAGGGAAGACTTGTTTTGAAAGGTAGAACAAAAATTGAAGATGGAAATAAACCTTCTATTATAATTACCGAAATACCTTATCAGGTTAACAAAGCTACTCTTGTTGAGCAAATTGCTGAATTGGTTAAAGAAAAGAAGTTACCTGACGTTACAGATATCCGAGATGAATCTGCGAAAGGAAAAGTAAGAGTTGTTGTCGAATTAAAGAGGGGAACTGAAGCAAGTTTTACTTTGAATAGACTTTTGAAATTTACAAATTTGCAAACTACTTTTGATGCTAATATGCTTGCTCTTGTCGATGGTCAACCTAGACAGATGGGTCTTAAACACATGTTAGAGGTTTATGTTAACCATAGAAGAAAAATTGTTAGGAAGGCAACCGAATTTGATTTGGACAAAGCTGACAAGAGAATACATATTGTTGAAGGTTTATTAGTTGCTCAGAAAAATATTGATGCTGTTGTCAAGTTAATTAGAGCTTCTAAAGGCAAGACTGAAGCTGCTGAAGAATTGAAAGAAAAATACAAACTTTCTGAAAAACAAGTTGAAGCTATTTTGGAAATGAAGTTACATCAACTTACCTCTCTTGAGCATGATAAGCTAGTTGGTGAAGAAAATGAATTAAAAGAATTGATTGAGAGATTCAAGAAGATATTGGCTGATGAAAAAGAAATTTTGAAGATTATTAAGAAAGATCTTAATGAGTTGAAGAAAGATTATGGCGATGAGAGAAAGACAGTTGTTGTTTCAAATATCAATGAGGAATTTGAAGAAAAAGATCTTGTAGACAAGAAAGAAGTTGTTGTTACAATTACTGATAAGGGTTATGTTAAGAGAATGGATTTGAAACAATACAAGGAACAGAATCGTGGTGGAAAAGGAGTTATTGGTACTGAATTAGCTACTGGCGATTTTGTAAAAGATTTGTTGATGTGTTCTACTCATGATTATTTACTTCTTTTCACAAATAAAGGAAAGTTGCATTGGTTGAAAGCGTATGAAGTTCCGGAGATTCAGAAATATGGTAAGGGAAAAGCATTAGTGAATATGCTCGAATTGAAAGATGAGGTTGTTACTTCAGTTATTTCTGTGAAGGAATTTAAGGATTTCTTGATGATGTTTACAAAAGAAGGAACTGTGAAGAAGATTTCTCTTGAAGAATTTTCTAATCCTAGAAAGGGTGGAATTAAAGCAATTGATTTGGAAGGAAAGACAGATTTACTCGTTGCTGTTAAACCTATAAAAGAACATCAAGAAGTATTGCTTGTTTCAAAGGATGGCCAGGCCTGCAGATTTAATTCGGATGATGTAAGACCGACTGGAAGAAATGCTTACGGAGTTATTGGAATGACTTTAGAAAACAAAGATGAAGTTGTTTCTGCTGAAGTTTTACCAATTGAAAATAAGGAGAAGTTCTCTATTTTAACAATCTCTAAGAAAGGTTATGGTAAGAGAAGCGAGATTGAAGATTACAGATTAACTTCTAGAGGTGGAAAGGGAGTTATCAATTTGGCTGTTTCAGACAAGACTGGAGAAATAATAACGTCTCAATCTGTTGTTGAAGAAGATACAATAATTGTTTCTACAACTAAGGGAATTGTTATTAGAACACCAGTTACAGATATAAGAGTAATGGGAAGAGCAACACAGGGCGTTAGAATTATCAAACTTGACGACGGAGATTCTGTTGCTGATATGGCTCGAGTCGCCGATGTGGTTGAAGTGTAAAAAATTTTGCATTTCTCAAAAGGTATAGCGATAGTGGTTTTTTTTTTAGATTTTGCTCAAAGCGAAATTTTTTAAGAAAGAATAGGCTATACAAATTCTTTTAAATTGAAATTTTTTAGGTTGTTTATGAGATATAAGTTTCCTTATAGGTTTGCACGTGCGGTTGATTCTAAGAAAACAGAGTTGTCTAATTTACTTAGTTTTGGTGTGTCTGCTGTTGTTCCATTTGTTTCAGCTTTTGAACCTTCTTGGAGTCATGCTGTAGCTTCGCTTGTTGCTCCTCAATTAGTTTTTGGCGTTATGGGTAATGTGAATTTAAATTGTTATGATAAAATTTCTAGAGATGAACTTCCTAAGGTTGTAAGTTTAAGAGCCGATAAAGCAGGTAAATCTGAATGGTTTTCGGAACCTGTTTCTCGAAAGGATGTTTATTTTGAGAATGGTTTGATGCACGGGATTGGTTTGGCTGTTTCTTGTGCAAGTTATGGATTAGGTTATTTTGCGAGAAATTATTTTGGAAGTTAATTTGAAAGATTTATAAATCTCTTTTGTATTTATTATTCATGAGAAAGGGTGTAATTTTGTGTTTAGTGTTTTTGCTGTCGATTAATTTTGTTTTTGCTTATGATTTGAATGTTACCAATGTATCTCTGAAGACTAATTATGCTCCTGGGGAAATTATTTCTGGAAGTTTTAATATGAACATTTCTAACGCACCGGTTAATCTTTATTTTTCATCGAGTTTGGGAACTTTAGGTATTCGTGATTTTCTCAAGGCAAATAACCAGCCTCTTTCGTGTGAAAGTATTAATTGTTCAGATGTTATTGTTTTAGCAAATGGTGGTCAAACTTCGAAAACTATTTCTTTAATTTCTGGGGATGAGAAAAAATATGCTTTTGCCGTTACTGACAGTGGAGTATCTTTTAATCAGTTAAGTCTTAATTTGTCTTCTAATTTTCCTGAGTCAAGTAATTTGCCTTTGCAAATAGTTGTTGGAAATGGAATGGTTCTGAACTATAATCAGTTTTCTGAAAATTATAATCGACAGGTTTCTTATGGATGCTACGATACTAGTTTGTCTTCTTATGAAGAAAATTCTAAAATAGATCAGACAGGATACTGTGAAAAAATGAGTTTGAATCGATCGAATAAATATTTAGTTGGTGCTCAAATTTCTGGAAGTGCTTTGAGAGATTTAAAGGTTCAATTAAAAGATTCTCAAGGTTTACAAGTTTTAGGCGAATGTACTATTTCAAAAGATGGTTCTGCTTCAACATCTTTTTCAGATAACTCTTCGTGTATAATTCAAACTCCTTCCGTAAATACTGAAGGCAATTATTATGTTTGCATAAAAGATGTTACTGCAGGAAGCACAGATTCTTCTCTTTTTTATAAAATAAGATCTGAAACTTCTGGAACAAACTGTGGTTATTATTCTAATCTTGCTACAAGTTCTATTGATTATGCAATTTATGCTAAACTTCCTACTTATGATGCTGCGCCGTCCTCTGGCTTTTCTTTTTTTGCTAATTCTTCTAACAGTGGTCTTTCAGGAATAAGTTCTTATGTTTCTCAGAATTATCCTTCGGGATGTGCAAATACTTGCTTAATTCCTTTTTCAGTTACTGGAGTTTCACAGAGCTTGACTTTTAATAATTTAGACTTGGCATACAGTTCTGTAACTGGTCCGCGAAGTACGAATAAGATTTATGAAACAGATTACAGTACTCGTAAATTTAATTTTTCTGGAGATGTTTCTCTGGATGCTTTGAATTGGACTCTTTCAGGATTTGGGAATAAATCATTTACTTTATCTCTTTTGGGAGATGGGACTAAACAAATTTTGAATTCAACATTTTATGTTTCATTATTGCCGGTTATAGACTATGTTTCTCCTTTAAATCCTCCAGCAGGAATCCCTGTTTTCTTTTATGTTTATGTCAGAAACTCAGGGAATATTTCTCATTACGAATGGAATTTCGGAGACGGTTCTACAGTTCAGATTACAAATGTTTCTTATGTACTTCATAACTATCAAAATCTTTCGAATTATACCTTATCAGTTAAGGCTGGAGAAGGGAATTACAGTGACTCTGGATCTTTTGTGATCAATTCTGTGAATCCTCGTGATCAGTTGAATCAAACATTTGTTGCTAAGAGAATCAGACTAAACCATGCAAATAATGACTTATTATCTTTACCGAGCTGGTATCAAAATGCAGTTTCTAGAAATGTTAACTTGGACTATTATCAGACTGAATTAAATAATCTTGAATCAGAAAGTAGACTTGCAACAACAGATCAAGATTTCCTTAATGTTGCTTTGAAACTATATAATTTAGTTATGCCTTGGGCTATTGTAATTACGGACAAAAAAGTTGGACCTATGGTAGATAATTATAATTCTTTTTCTCCATCGATAATTCAAGATATTTTCCCAAGTTCGGTTGGCGATGATCTTTTGGCTTATAGATCTGCTATGTTTGAATGGCAACTTGAAAATACGAACTCAACTATTACTCGATCCCTTGTCAGAGTATTTGACGAGAATGAAATTCCTCGTGATGTGCTTTCGGTGTATGAGATAAACATTAAGTCAAATTCTAATGATGAAAGTTATTTTGTTATCCAAAAAGATTTTACTACAATAAGTTTTAGTTCGGATACTGCGGTTGTTCCAAAAAAGATTGGAGGCAATACTTATATTACAGTTCCTGCTCAAGATTCTATTTCTTTGAAATTTTATTTGAATAGTACAGACTATCCTGTAATGTTTATTTCTCCCAAGCTGAGTTTATTGTCTCTTAATAATTCTGTAGGAGTATGTAACTTTAATCTAAAATGTGAGGCTAATCTTGGAGAAAACTCAAGTAATTGCAGAAGCGACTGTCGTCCAATTGGCTGGATGTGGTTCTGGTTAGTTATATTATTGCTTGTTGCTTTAGTAATTTATACGATTTTACAGGAGTGGTATAAGAGAAAATATGAAGAATATTTATTTACTGATCGAAATGAGTTGTATAATCTTCTTGCATTTTTCTCTAATGGAAAATTGAATAAACTTTCTGTTCCGCAAATGAAAGTAATGCTTTCTCAAAAAGGATGGGACGGAGAACAAATACAATATGCTTTGTTAAAATCTGAAGGTAAAAATACTGGAATGTTTGAGATTATACCTGTCGATAAGATTGTTTCTCTATTTAGCAAGAAACCAGCGCAAGTGCCAATGCAAAAACCCATTGCACCAGTTAATCCATATCCAACTCGACCAGGAATGCAAAGACCAGCATTTAACCCATTAAAGAGTCAACGACGAAATATTCCTGTGCAAAATAAAACAACTACTCAATTTGGACAACAAAGTAGGCCCAAATATTAATAAATGGTTCATAATTTAATTTAAAATGGGAATCAATATTTTCAAAGGATGGGGAAAGAAATTTTTCTCTAATTTGTTTAAGACAAAAGAGAATGTAAAACTTGGTTTTTATGGTCCTCCGAATGCTGGAAAAACTAGTTTAGCGAATAAGATTTGTCAGGATTGGCTTGGCGAAGATATTGGAGTTGTAAGTAAGATTCCCCATGAAACTAGACATGTTCAATTTAAGGAAAAAGTTACTCTTGAAAGAAATGGAAAAAAGATTGAGTTTAAGTTGATTGATACTCCTGGAATTGCAACCAAGATTGATTTCGAAGATTTTTTAGGTTTTGGAATGAAGAAAAAAGAAGCTCAGTCGAGAGCAAAAGAAGCTACACAAGGAATTATTGAATCAATTAAATGGTTAGATGACATGGATGCTGTCGTTGTTGTTTTAGATTCTGCAGAAAATCCTTATTCCCAGGTTAACATTACAATTATTGGAAATTTGGCAGCAAGAAAGATTCCTGTTTTGGTTGTTGCTAACAAAATTGATTTAAAGAAATCAGATATTGAAAAAATTAGAGCTGCTTTTCCAGATTATGAAGTTGTTGGAATTTCTGTAAAGAGTGGTGAAGGAATTGATGATTTTTACGAGCATATATTTAAACTTGTAAAAAAGGCGAAGTAATCGTCGGTCGGCAAATTTGCTCCAGAGGAGTACCCTCGCGAGGGCAAAAAGGAAAAATAAGTAAATTTAAATATGGTAAAATCGATAATGAATAAGATGAAGCAAAAAAAAGAGAATGTAAAAAATCCATTAAAGTGGATTGCTGTTTCAGGTTTTGTATTTGCCGTTTTAATTTTAATTTTTAATGTTGTTCTATACTCTTCTTTAATCATTACGGCTTTGAAGAGTTTTGATTTATTGTTTTTTGTTCAATTTATCTTTTCTAATAATATTTTATTTGGCGTTTTATTTGTTTTGATGAGTATTTATTTGTTAAAGGCAAACAAGTTTGCTAGAGTTTTATGGGTTGTTATATCATCGTATTTTGTTGTTCCTGCTATTCCTTCATTAGTTAGTTCTTTTTCTAAGATGACTATTTTTACGGGAGTTGATTTAGTTTTTAATTTATATCTAATTTTCACTTCTTTGGCTTTGTTATTTTGGAAAACTGTAAAGGAGAGGTTCAAGTAAAATGCTCACAATAAGTCAAATAAATTTGAAGTTCGCAAGAAATGTAGTGATAACTCGACTAACTCGTTATCTTGCGAAGGCGAACTGATTCGCAAAATGGGCGGAGGTCATAGTAACTAAAATGGCAAAGAAAGAGGACAAAAGTTCTAAAGATTTAACAATACATTTCATGCCGTATTCTGAAATTGCTAAACTTGATAGTTTGAATAGAATAAAGAAATTAATTGGACTAATTCTTGAGGGAAAAATAATTATTTTACAAGGAAGATTGACTGCTGAAGAAGAATCGAAGATGATTGAGACAACAATGACTTTGATTGGAAATATTAGGGGTTTTCAAGGTGTCGAGATTTCTACACTTTCCGGAGAAGAAGACCAGAGCATGTTTGATAAAGTAAGGCATAATATTGCAAGAATTTTAGTGGGAGAACAGGATGCAATTACTTTAATTGGACCAGCTTCAGTTGTTAAAGACATTAAGAGAGATCCTAAGAAGATTGAATTGATGTTGAAGAGAAAATGATGAAAAGATTAATTTTACTTTTGTTTTTAGGAATTTTTTTAATTGGTTTTGGAAGTGCTGGTTGTGATTCTGGTTATAGCATCTGTTCAGGTTATATGAATTTTAATCACGTAAGTAACTGGGATACTAGCAATCCTCTTGCTTGGCAAACTTGTGCTAATAAGCAAAACAGTGATTGTAGCGGGCTCGGTGGGGTACATTATAGCTGTTATGAGTCAAAGGTTTGCTCTTGGTGTTGTAATTGTCAAACCCAAATTAATGGTGGTTGGAGCAGCTGGAGCAGCTGGAGTGCATGCTCAGCATCTTGTGGTGGAGGAACTCAATCTCGTACTCGAAGTTGTAATAATCCTTCTCCTTCTTGTGGCGGGAGTAGTTGTTCTGGCTCAAGTACTGAAAGTCAATCGTGCAACACTCAAGCTTGTTGTACAACTTATTCTTTTCCTTCATTTAGTACTGTTCAATGGTCTGAATGTAATTCTAGCGGAATGCAAACTAAAACAGTAGTTTGTCCCACAGGTACAAATAGATGTGTAAGTAGCTGTACTGCTGGGGCTACTAATTCAACTTACCAATCTTGTACTTACTTAGATAAACCTTATTTTGCTTCTCTTTCTCAACCAAATGTAAATATTTCTTCTGCAGGTTTGGGAGATACTGTTTTTGTAAGATTTCCTGGAGTTAATTTGGTTGCTGGGCAGAATATTACATTTTACATAAATACTTTTAATTCGTCTAATGCTGTTTGGTGGAACCCATTTACTTGGTTTGGTGGAAAAAAAGATTGGAATAGCTTTAGTAAAATTTACGGAAATGCAACTGAAAGATTTACGATTACTTCTTCAGATAAACATAGGATTAATGCTTCAGTAGACGGAGTTTCTTGGAAACAATCTGATAATTTAACTGTTTCAACAAGTAGTCAAGACTCAATGCCAGTTGCTACAATTTTAAATCCGTTAAGTGCAGGTACTTACAATGTAAATTCGTCAATTGATTTTAATCAAACTTCATCTGATGAAG
>CABMGO010000003.1 GCA_902385655.1 uncultured archaeon
GTTACGGTTTGCGGACATGTAGATCATGGAAAGACTTCTATTTTAGATAAACTTAGAGGAACAAGTATTCAAACTGGCGAGGCTGGTGGAATTACTCAGAAGATTTCTTTTACGACGATGCCAAAGGAAACAATTATTGAAAGAGCCGGAGTTGTTTTAGACAAATTTAAGATTCCTTTAGAAATTCCTGGTTTCATGTTTATTGATACTCCAGGCCATGCAGCTTTTACCAACTTGAGAAAACGAGGTGGGGCGCTGGCAGATTTAGCTGTGTTAGTTATCGATGTAAATAAAGGAATAGAACCGCAGACTTCAGAAGTTTTGCAGATTTTAAGACTGAATAAGACTCCATTTATTATTGCTTTGAATAAATTAGACAATATTTCTGGATGGAGAATGCAGGAATCCAAGTTATTTTTAGATTCAGAAAATAGGCAGGCAATAAATGTTAAGAATAATTTCGATGAAAAGGTTATGACAATTATGGGGGCCCTGAGTTCATATAAGATAAACGCAGAGTTGTATAATAAAATATCTGATTTTACAAAAAATGTTGCTATAGTGCCTTGTTCTGCTCGTTCTGGAGAGGGAATTTCTGAAATATTAGCTATGTTGGCTGCGATATCTCAAAAGTTTTTGAAGGAGAAGATAGCAATAAAAGAAGAAGCTAAAGGAGTTGTTTTAGAAGTTAAGAAGGAAAAGTCTGGAAATTATCTTGAAGCAATTTTGTACGACGGAGAATTGACAAATAAGGACGAAATTGCGATTGCGTCTTTTGATAATGTTATCAGAAGTAAGATTAGAAATATCCAAGAAGCTTTACCTTTGAATAAAGGTTTCAAAGTTGTTGATAAAGTTGTTGCAGCGGCTGGAGTTAAGTTACAATTAGTTGAAAAAGAAGAAGTTTTGTCTGGAATGCCATTTAGAGTTGTTAAGCCTGGAATGGATTTTGAGAAAATACAATCTGAATTTAAGCAGGAACTTTCTGAGGAAATTCAAACAGATCCAAAAGGAATTGTTGTGAAGGCAGATTCTCTTGGAAGTTTGGAAGCACTTTTGGTTTTATTGAGACAGAAACAGATTCAAGTTTTGAAGGCTGGAATTGGAACTATTACTAAGAAAGATGTTTATATTGCGAGTTCTTTGCCTGAAGAAGATCAAGTAATTTTAGGTTTTAACGTTGAACCTGCGGAAGATATTGAAGATGTTGACTTAAGTAAAATTAAAGTTTTGACAAATCAGGTTGTTTATAGGTTAATTGATGAATTTGAGAAGTACAGAGCTGAAAAACAAATTGAAATTGAAAGAAAGAAACTTGAAGAATTGCCGAGAATTGTTAAGATTTCTATTTTAGATTTTGTTTTTAGAAATACTAATCCTGCTATTTTTGGAGTTAAAGTTGAAGGTGGAGTTTTGAAACAGGAAATTGAAATGATTAATAATCTCGACGAGAAAATAGGTAGAATTAAAGCAATACAGGCAGATAAAACTTCTGTGCAACATGCAGAGAAAGGAAAAGAAGTTGCTATTTCAATGCCTGGAGTTAATTTTGAAAGACAATTGAAGGTTGGAGAATTTTTGTATAGCCAATTATCTGAATTCCAGTTTAGAAAGTTTAAGGAATACAAAGACATTTTATCTTCTGAAGAAAAATCTATTTTGCAAGAAATTGCAGCGGTGAAGAGACGGAAAGAGGGGACTTGGGGAATCTGATATGAAGAAAGGATACAAGGATAAAAATTTTGTAATCTCTGTTTTATCTTTGGTTGTTTCTATTTTAAGCTTTATTTCGATAATAGTAATCGCAGTTTTTACTGTAGTTTATACTTCGCCCCAACTATTTCAGCCACATTTAGAGGTTTCAACTTATGTCGTCAATAATTATTTAGCTATCCGAGTGTATAATCTTGGATTGGGAACTGGAATTATAAGTGCTGTGGGTTACTGCGATTGGGATAATTATAAAAAGCAGTGCAAAGATGTCTGTAACAATAAAGAGATTAGTTGTTACATGTCAAATTCTACTGGCAAATTCATATTTTTTAATAACTTTGAGGCTTTGCAAAATGATGAAAGCCAAGAATATTTATTAATTCAAAATTTTTCTGTACTTACTACTAGTATTTTTAATAAGGCAGTATTGATTTGTCAATTAGACAAAAGTATCTTAAATCGATGTCGAGCTTATCCTTTTTCCGGCAATCTTAACTCTTTCCCTCAATATTTAAAGAGTATAAGTGCAATATCGGGGGAGTATGCTAATTTTCCTTTCTTTCTCAAGGAAAGTTTTCCTGTCGACTTTAAAAGTTATTGGCAAGTTAATAATATCCCTGCTCTAGTTATGTCTAAAGAGATAAAATAATTTCTTCCTTCTTCCCATAACCCTTAAATATCCCCGAAATCTCTTAATAGAATATGAAACTCAAAAAAAATTATACTTGGAAAAATTATACTGAATATTTGAAAGATAATCCTAAAGGATTGTGGTTTAAAAGAAAATTATATGGCTGGGGATGGGTTCCTGTTAAATGGCAAGGATTGTTAGTTATTTTGGCTTTTGTTGGAGTTTTATTATTAAATGGATTTTATTTTGCATCTAAAGTTTCTTATAATGAGCCTAGTTCTGGAGATTTAGGTTTATTTTTTGGAGTTATTGTAGTTTCTATAATACTTCTTTTGTGGATTGCCTGTAAAACTGGAGAGAAACCTGGTTGGAGATGGGGAATTTAAAATGGGAGAGGAAATTATTCTTTGGCTTGAAAAGTTAAAGGAATATTGGCTAAATAAAGATATTAACAAAATTATTGGTTTGTTTGATAAATCTGTTAGTTACTATGAATCCTCTTCCCTTAAAATACCGTATGAAAATTTATCGAATGAGTGGGAAGTGATTAATGGCCAAAATAACATTTTTTTAGAGTTTGATGTTTTTGTTAGTCATAAACAGAAGCATGCTGTTATATGGAAACTGGAATATCTGAATAATTTGGGCAAAAAAGAAAGTTATTCTGGAACTTATTTAATAGAATTGAATGATGAAAATTTGTGTACTTATTTTCTTCAAGTTTGTGAGGAATGATTTTCAGTCCATTAGTTTTAAAAAGTTAATCTTGTTTTTATTTTAATGGATGCAATAAAAATTGAGGGACTTACTAGGAGGTTTGATGATTTGATTGCAGTTAATAAGATCAGTTTTAATGTTAAGCAGGGCGAGGTATTTGGATTTCTTGGACCAAACGGAGCCGGAAAATCGACTACACTAGCTATGCTTTCTACTTTGCTAGAACCGAGTGAAGGAAAAGCACATGTTAATGGTTTTGATATAAAGCATCGGAAAGACGAAGTAAGAAAATCTATCGGGATGGTTTTTCAGGACAGTACGTTGGATGAGGAGTTAACTGCTTGGGAAAATTTGGATTTGCATTGCAGATTGTATGGTGTTCCTGGAGAGCTAAGAGCTAAAAGAATTTTGGATTTACTAAAATTGGTTGAATTAGAAGACAGGAAAGATTCACTTGTGAAAACTTTTTCCGGCGGAATGAAAAGAAGACTTGAAATTGCTCGAGGTCTTTTGCATGAACCAAGTATTCTTTTTTTAGATGAACCAACTTTAGGACTTGATCCTCAAACAAGAAATAAATTGTGGGATTACATAGGCAAATTGAATAAAAATAAAGGGATTACAATTATTTTAACAACACATTATATGGACGAGGCAGATAAACTTGCTGATAGAATTGCTATTATTGATCGGGGAAAAGTCATAGCATTAGATAGCTCTGCAAATTTAAAGAATAAGGTTGGCGGAGATGTTATCAATATTGAAACTACGGATCCAGAAGCTGTTCAGAAATTTGTTGAAAAATGTAAATTTTGCAAAGAAGCTAAAAGACACGATGGTAAAGTTACTATAAGCACGGATCACGCTGAGAAAAAAATTCCTGAACTTATTAGTCTTGCTGAAAAAAATAAGGTGAAAATAATTTCTGTTTCTATTAACAAACCTACTTTGGAAGATGTTTTTCTTTATTATACTGGAAAAACTATTCGAGAACAAGAGGCGAGTTCTATTGAACATCTTAGAGAAAGGAGGAGAATGCATTCAAGATAATGGCTAGTGCAACATATATTCTTTGGTTGAGAAGTGTCAAAAGATATTTTAGAAGTAGGTCTAGAATGTTTGGAAGTTTAGCTCAACCTTTATTTTTCTTTTTTGCTTTGGGCTTTGGGTTAAGCAATGTTGTCTCTACGTCAAATGGAAGTTATACAGCATTTATTGCTCCCGGAATTATTGCAATGAGTGTTTTATTTAGTTCGGTTTTTTCTGGAATTCAAATAATTTGGGACAGGCAGTTTGGATTTTTGAAAGAAACTTTGGTTGCACCAGTTTCTAGAATTTCTATCATGCTTGGACAAACACTTGGAGGTGCTACAACCTCTATTATTCAAGGTTGTTTAATATTCGTTTTGCTATTGCTAATTGGAAGTTTGAAAATTAGTTTTGGAATATTGTTAGCATTTTTGTTTATGGCACTTATCGGATTGTCATTTACTGCTATGGGAATTGCTATTGCTTCGAGAATTGAGGATATGGAAGGATTTCCTTTGATAATGAACTTTGTTATAATGCCAATATTTTTCCTTTCTGGTGCACTTTTTCCGTTGACAAATGCTCCAAGTGCTTTGAAAGTAATTACTTATCTTAATCCACTAACTTATGGTGTAGAAGGAATGCGTTATGCTCTTTTGGGATCTTCAAGTATTAATCCCCTAGTTTGTCTGTCTGTTTTAGGCGGATTTGGGTTATTAATGGTATTTCTTGGAGCTTTTTTATTTAATAGAATAAAGGCTTGATTAAAATTAATTATTCTTTACAACAATCAATTGCTTTCTTGACCATATCGCCCATTTTTGAGAAGAAAGTTTTGTTCTCCTTAATTGTGACTTCTTTTTCTGTGTTTAACTTTGCTAATTTTTTATCTTCTTCTTTATTTAGCTCTTCAACAGCTCTTATTCTTTTTATCATTTCCATAGAAACTATTCCTTTGTCTTCTAACATCTTTTTGTCAACCATGTCAAGATTTAGGGCCCAGAACATATTGTAAAGGTTGTAAGCTTTGTCGAAATATTCTTCTGCTTCTTTTGTTTGTCCGTCTTTGAGTAATTTTGTTCCTACTTCAGTCATTCTCATGGATGCTGAAAGAAGATGTTTGCTTGTGCACCAGATTTCGCCTTCAGAATCTTTTACTATTTTTCTAAGAAGTTCTACTCTCATTTTTCTAACTTCATTCAATAAAGCAAAGTAGTATTTTTTGCCTGTTTTTTCTGCTGTAAAGAATAGATGTTCCTCAATTCCAATAAGATTCATAATTCCAACACTTAGATCTTCACCTTCATTTACATCTAACGGATTATCTTTTTTTACTTGATCTACTTTTTCCATTAATTTTTTATATTCTTTGTTCTGCTCATCAGAGCTGACACCTTTGTGTGCTTCTGTCATAGTCTACTTATTATTTATAGGATTATAAAGGTTGTGAAGGAGAACTTTATTGGGAACAAAACTATCGACTAAAAGATAATTATACTTATATACTCTGTCTACTTTTTTGAATTATGATAAAACAATTGGACAACCTACTTTGGTTTGTCCCAAACACTGCGAGTAATCTTTGTGACAAGTTAATCAGAAGTAATGGTGTGGATGGCTCTTCTATGCTTGGTGCTTTACCGATTATTCTTGGAGTTGGTGCTTTGGGTTATGTTGGTCAGGCAGGTTTAGCAAGTTATATCACTTATAGTCAAACAGGTAGCGTAGGAAAATCAACATTGGCTGCAGGAATAATGGCAGTTGCACCGATTGTTACAAAAGTAGCTAGTTTTTATTCTAAGTAGATAAAAAATATTCAAGAATTTTATCCGCTCAAGATCCTAATCAATAACCAAGCAATAACGCTAGAGATAATAAGGAAAACGACCGGGACTATAACTTTTTGCCAGAAGATCATAACTTTTCCGTCGTTTATTTTCTTTAGATAGTTATTTGATAAAACTCCTGCGATAAAAATGAAAGTTCCAATAATTATTCCGAATAAAAGTCTGTCAATTCCGAGAACTTCTCCGACTCCAGTTCCCATTAGAACTTGTCCACCTATTTTGATGAAGTATAGTGGAACTACAAAGATTGCATAGAAAGAAAGTATAATTAGAATCTTTTTGAATAAAAAATGAATGTTCTTTCTGTTTGTCCAATCGATCATCCAGGCAATACTCGAAACAATTAATGCTCCAAACCATAACCCTATAATTATTCTGTCAAAACCCCAGCTTTCAAGAACGCCTACGCCTGCAGCGACTGCGATTGTACAAAGTGGGCAAACCATTTAGTTATTACCTAATTTTGTTTTAAGAAAGTTGATTGAGTCTACATCGCCTAGATAGCATGTTTCATTTGCATATACCAATGGGACTGCTCCAATCATTTTGCTGGATAACTTACAAAATTTTCCAACTGAAAGTAATTCTTGAGCATTTGTAGTGTTAAGATAAACTTCTTTTTGAGTAATGTTTACTTTTTGTGTGAAATTATTGTTTGCCATCCATTCTTCAACAAGTTTGCAATGAGGGCAGGTTATTCCATAATAGAAAGTCAGCTCATTTGAGTTTGGAAGGTTGCCAGGATTTGGCGTTTTAGGCAAAAAAGCCATAATGGCCAGTACTATGATAACTAGAAAAGCTAGTCCGAAAAATACTGCCACTACTTTTTTTGATTTTTTCATAATATACTCTCTTAATTTGCTCTTTGATTATTTAAATTTGTCAAAGCCAAATTATTCGCACCTAACGGTTTCTTATATGGAATTCTCATAATTTGCATTTCCTGTTTAGGAAATTTGTGTCAAAGCGAATTGTTCGCCCCTGAAGTCCACTGCGTTCTGCATAGTTAAACCGACGGTTTAACTTCTTAAGACTTAGATTATTTTTAAAGGTTATGAAACTTCATATGATCTGTTCCCAATCAAAACCAACTTTCATACTCAATGCAGTTTCGGTCTGTTTTTTGAAAAAATCTTCTAGATTAAATTTTTCTTTTGCCATTGCAAAACCTTTTGAAAAGTAAATTTTTCCTCGGACTTTCTTGAATTTTTCAATAGCTTCTTTCATTTCTGAAATATTTTTTGGACCTTGAATTTCTAGTTCTGGTTTTATTTTTATTGAAAGATATGCAACAGAATTTTGACCTTTTTCGTAGATAAATTCTGATTCGACAACATTTTGTTCCTTTCTTTCGAGTTCTTCAAGAAAAAACTTGAAAAGTTTTTTCATCTTTGTTCCTGCAATGTCTCCTTCCTGTTTTTCTGTTGCAAAGCTCAGCTTTATTGCAGTGTTGTTTTGTTTTTTTGCTTTCTCGAAGAATTTTTCCGAGTTGAATTCTTTTTTTATGAAAAATTCTTCTGATGGTTTTGCTAAAAATTCTTCTGCAGATTTTAGAAATTCATCAAATGTGTCCTGTGATAAACCTGCACAAACGTTTCTATATTTGTATGTTGGGTCAATGAGAATAATTGGAGAGGTGAGTTTACTTTGATTTAGTTCTCTCATTATATCATTTTTATTTTTGAATTGTTTTTTTGGATCAATTATTTTTTCCTTAGAGACATTTTTTAAGAGATTTGGAAAACTTCCATAATGACAGACTAAAACTTCGAGCGCATAACCTGAAAATCCGCCTATATAACTTTCTGCTCCGTAAACATTTTGAGCGTGGCAGAATGCTTTCGCAAGTTTGATTTCATTTGCTAGCTTCTTGTTCTTGTTTATTTCTTTTTTAATGAAGTTTACATGAGTTAGAGAAAAATCGGTTACGTTTTCTGCAAGTTCTGGTTTTTTGAATTTTACAATTGGAATTATTTCAAACTGTACTCCTTCAGTATTAAAGGTGTAGTAATCTCTTGAACCATGCAAAAATTGTCCTTCCAGATCTAATGTTTTAATTTTTGAATAGAATTTATCTAAATCTTTCTTGTCTTTAAGTTGGACAAATAGGTCTACATCTTGTTTTGGCTTTTTAATTAGGGTTTTCTTTGCTAAACTTCCGCCTATTTCGGATTTAAGCCCTAATTTCTTTATTTTTGATATTACCTTTTTGGCCACTTCATTAATTCTTTTTTCTTCTTTAGGATCTAGGGAAATCTTTTCTAAAACATTAATAAGAACTTCTTGGGCTTTGGCCATATTGGAAAGAATGTTCGGTGATTTATAAAACTAATTAATAATATTTATAAACAGTTTTAGGTTGTTTATTGCATGAAATTAAGGGGTAAAAAGGCGCAGCTGACTATTTTTATTATTCTTGGAATAATTATTGTTGTAGGGGTTCTTCTGGCTATATATTTGTCGTCTAAACCAACTGCGGAGAGAGACCCTAGCAAAGATCCTCAAGGATATATTGAAGACTGTATGAAAGGGCTTTTAATTAATGCTGAAGCCAAATTACTTCCTCAAGCAGGTTATAGGCTACCAACAAATTTTATTCTCTATAATGAAACTAAAGTTCCATATTTATGTTATACTTCTCAAAATGAAAAATTATGTACCAATTTAGAGCCATTGTTGAGAGATAAGATTCAAAACGAGCTTCGATTAGAAACTCAAGCAGGTGTCGAAAAATGTTTTGATAAACTAAGAACTACTTATCAGAATTTTGGTTATCAAGCAGGTCCGACAAATTATTCCGTCGAGATTGTAGCTGGAAGTCTTATTGCTCATGTAAATAAAAACATCAAGATTACTCGAGACCAATCTACTCAGGAATTTAATTATTTTGAATACAAAGAATCCAGTCCAATATTTGATTTTATTATTTTGACTAATGATATTCTTACTCGAGAAACTACTTGTGACTGCGCGAACAACGCTTGCAGAGCAGATGTTTTGGCCTTATCTAAGTTAAATCCTCGATATGAACTTGCGCTTTTTGTGACCAGTAAAAATGAAAATGTTTATACAATACAAGATACAGTTACTCCAAGTAAATTTATGTTTTCAGTTAGAAATTGTGTGAGGTTGCCCTGATGTCTAAAAAGATTTTATTACTTTTGTTAGGAATATTTTTTATTAGTTCTGTCTATGCCTTGGGATGTTGCTTTGATCAAAATATGGGGACATGCAGTCCAAATTCTGAATCTTCTTCTTGTTCTGGAGGACAATTTTATTCTGATGCAAGTTGTGCTAGTGTTGGTGAATGTGATTATGGCTGTTGTCAAATAGGAACGCAGGTTTTGTATACAAGACAAGTTAGTTGTTATCAGCGAGCACAAACTGGAGGTTCTGAATATCAATGGTCAGCGGGAACTGAGGCCCAATGTACTGCATTGCAATCTTCTTCGTCGAATACTTATGGTGCTTGCGTAAGAGCTACGCGATATGACAAACTTTGTACTTATACTACTCAAAGCCAATGTGCAAACGGAAATTTTAGTGCGGGAATGTACTGCTCCAATCCTCTTTTGAATATGAATTGTTCTAGAACTACAAATACTACTTGTTTTAATGAGGATGTTCATTATGTGGATAGTTGCGGTAATATTGATGAGGTTAAATCTGATTGCAATTATGCTTCTGGAAATATTTGCAGGCAGGAAACTTCTTCCAATGCTATTTGTAAAGATTTGAACTGTGCTGATGGGCATAAGAATGGAGATAGGTGGTGTGTTCCTCCAACAGGTATTGAACCGGGTCTTGCAAATTGGCAAATTATTGATGGTGGTTTTATAACTGTCGGAAGTCGATATTTTAGCAAGTATTGTTTAAATGGCGAGGTTTTTACCGAGCCTTGTGCAGATTATCGTGAGGAAACATGTAGTGTTGATGATAATTCTGGAAAGTGCAAGAAAAATAATTATGAAGATTGTTATGCGGCAAATGGTGAGGAAGATCCAGAAACAGGATATAGATACAATTCGGATGAGTGTAATGAAGATTCTTGCATAGTTATTAGTGCTAACGACGCTGCACCTTGCGCTTTTCTTTCTGTACCTCAAGAATGGGGTCTTGTTGGAGGATGCAAAAATGATCCTGATGTAAAAGAACGTATGGATACACTAAAGGCTAATGGGATCACAGTAGATGAGAAAGAAAATCCTTTCCTGGTTGATTTAGGAATTGGTGTTTGTGCACCAGTGGTTGTTCCCGGTTCTGATTTGAGTTCTAGTTCTTCGTCAACAGATTCAACTTGTAGTTATGGAGATTATACTGCACAAGTGGTTTTAAAGGCTGATCGTGGCAAATCGCATTTTGGAAGTACTCCTGATCCAGTAACTTGGTATGTCAGCGTTGAAGATGATGCAGTTCATAAAAAAGGTTACGCAGGATTGATTACTCTTGATCCTAGTCTTTGGATGTTAGATACGTCTTCTGTGGTTCCTTATCCTGCTGATGATAGGAGTGGGAAAAATCCATTAAACAAATTTATCGGCCATAACACTATTTCTACAATTCCTGTTGATGAAAGTGTAATGATGACTCTTAACAATCTTTGCCAAAATATGGGGGATTGTGTTGGTAAGGTAAACTATTTAGGTTCTGGAGGGTCTGGTTCTTCTGATGAACCTGTTTTAACATGTAGGGGAGATATGAGTAAAAGAACATGCACTTTGGATTTTAAATGCATGCCTTGGAAAGCTCCTTACGATGGAGATTGCCAACAATGTGGAAGTGACGGTTTACCTTGTTCAGATTACAGATGTGCTTCTATTGGAAAGAATTGCGAATACTTTGAACCACAAGGAGCAGACAGAGGATATTGTGTCTCTTCGTCTGATAATTCTGCACCAACAATGAGTTATTCCTTAAGTCCTGCTAGTCCGATTCCACCATATAGCTCTGTTGAAATCACAGTTAACACAAATGAAGACTCGATCTGTGCATTTAATTTAGGTTCTGCAGGTTCTAATTATGAAAGTATGGAAAATGAACTTGGAAATGGATCTTACTCTAAACAGCATAAAATGATATTGAATGTTCCAGGTAGATTGCCTCCAACAAACAACGAAACAAGTTACAGCTTAATTACTCACGACGGAAACTATAGTATGTATGTGAGATGTCAGGATCCTGCAGGAAATTGGAATTTGAATGCTTATTTGATTAGTTTTAATGTTATGCAAACTCCGGACACCATTCCTCCAGTGGTTCAAACTATAACTCCTTCGAGTGGATCTTATTTACCTTTTAATACAACTCAAAAAGAAATTTCAATTAAGTTAAATGAGCCTTCGGAGTGTAAATGGAGTACTGCAGACAAGAATTTTTCAGATATGGAAAATGATTTCACTTGCGATTCTGAGGCAACAGATTATGGATTATTAAATGGATATTTCTGTACTGGAACGATAACAAATGTTACTTTAAATTTGGCTCAACAAAGTAAATACTACATAAAATGTAAGGATCAACCTTGGTTAGAGGGCAATGAGAGCGATCTTTATCATAGAAATGTTAATCCAACGAGTAGAGAATATGTACTTAAACCATCTACTTACTTAACTGTTAGCGAAGTTTCTCCCAGCGGTGATTTTATCGTCGGGCCGGGAGTTTCTAACTTTACTTTAAGTGCTAAAACAGTTGGAGGTCCAGAATCTGGAAAAGCTTCATGTAGCTGGAAATATGTTTATCAAAATAGAACTACTGCATTTTATCCATTTGCAAATACAAATTCTTCGATGCATAGCATCGTTATTACAAATGTTTCTGAAGGAAATTTCAACTTTCAAGTAAGATGTACTGATATTGCTGGAAATTTTGCTTACAAAAACACGACAGTTCAAGTGCGAGTTGACAGAACTGCTCCGTTAATTTCGAGAGTTTACAATGACAAAGGAAATTTGAAACTTTACACTGATGAAGCTTCTTATTGCAAATATATGTTTGCTGGAGGTTCGCCTTCTTGTATTTTCTCGTTGGCTTCTGGAAATTTAACTTCAATGTATGGCACTTCTGCTTTTGAGCACACAACTCCTTGGAGAAAAGGTTTCACTTATTTAGTAAAATGTGCAGACTTCTATGGAAACGAGAATAGTGATTGCGGAATGATTGTTAAGACTTATTAGAAGAATCGTCTTTCTTTCCAGGCATACTAGACTCTAGATCAATCATATATTTTCCTTCTTGAAGTTTGAATACGACTGGTTTTTTGTTTAGAAGTGCGGTTAAGTCTATTTCGAATTTGCCTGGAGACAGAACTCGAACTGATTCTATATCTAAAATTACTGGTTCTTCTTCGTCTTCAACGTCGAGTATTTCTCTTACGTCTGCTTCTATTTTATCTTTTTCTGCAGGACTTAATTTTTCGATATCTCCAAATTGTTTTTCAATTTCTTCTTTAACTTGCTGCTCTTTCTTTAATTGTTCTTCACGCAAGTAGAAAAAAAATCTTCCGCCGCAACTGGTACAACCATCTAAAATCTCTTTACTTCCTGCACCTATTATTTTTCCGCAATGGACACACTTGTGTGGCATGACGAGTGAAATTTTCTGAAGATTATAAATATTTAGGTACTGCTTTGGTTTTGTTAGATTTATAAACGAAGTTGGCGTTAAGTGCGGAGAGAAGTCACAAGTTCGCAGGACTAATTTTGTCTAACTTCGAACTTTCAGTTCGATCAAAATTGTCCGACAGCGGTTGCTATTCGCTCCGCTTATGAATGCAACCTTGCGATTTTTCAAGTCAAATAAACTTAGTGAAAATATCGCAAAATGGGAGACAAAAAAGATAAAGAATTTGTAGACTACAAATATAACTTAAAAGAGTATTGGAGTTTTTTGAGAAATCATAAACTAATATTTTTTTCTTTGTTGTTATTTGCATCACTTACAGAAGCTAAGAATATTTTCGATAAGTATGTTTTTAAGGTAATTATCGACGAAGGAACGTTATTTTCTAGTGGAAGCATTGCTCTAGACGTTTTTGTTAAGGTTCTTTTATTTTTTGGAGGTTTATACATAGTTGTTTCGCTTCTTAATGTGGCAAATAGTTGGATAAAAGCACACTTATTAAATGATCTTTCTGCAAAAGTAATTTATGATCTGAAACAAAAGTACTTCAGACATATCTTAAATTTAGATTATAATTTCCATACAACGCATAAGACTGGCAGTTTAATTTCTAGAATGACTAGAGGTGCTAGTGCAATTGATAGGCTTGGGGATAGTTTAGTTTTCGAATTTGCCCCAGTAATTTTTCAAACAATTTTTGCATTGATAGCGTTTAGCTATCTTCAATCTTATTCCTCGGCGATTATTGTAGCTACAATGGTAGCCTTTGTTTCCTTTAGTTATATAATGCAGAAGGTTTCTGAACCTTCAAATGTGCGAGCAAACAAACAAGAGGATAGAGAGAAAGGAAATCTTGCCGATTTTTTCACTAACACTGAATCAATAAGACATTTTGGAAAAGAGAAACTTGTCGCACAAAAATACACTCAGCTTACAGAGGATACTCGAGATTATTTCTTAACTAACTGGCATATCTGGAGATGGACAAGTTCTGGACAGGTTTTGATTATATTTTTAGGAACTCTTGCTTTGCTTTATTTTTCATTGAAACAATTTATTAGTGGCCAAATTAGCCTAGGTACTTTAGTATTTATCTATACAACCTTTACTGGTTTAATGGGTCCGCTTTGGGGGCTAGTCCATGGAATAAGAAATTTTTCTAGATCTATGGCAGATTTCCAGGAGTTATTCGACTATGGAAAAATTGAATCTAAAATAAAGGATTTACCTAATGCTAGAAACTTAAAGATAAATAAAGGAGAGATTATTTTTGATAATATCACTTTTAATTATCCTGGAAAGAAAAAAATATTTGAGAATTTCAGTTTGAAAGTTCCTGCAAATAAAAGAGTTGCTTTGGTAGGCCATTCTGGTTGTGGAAAAAGTACTTTGACAAGGCTACTTTACAGACTTTACGACGTGAATTCTGGGAAAATTAGCATCGATGGGCATGATATAAAAGAGGTAAAACAGACTTCGCTTAGAGAGGAAATGTCAATAGTTCCTCAGGAATGTGTCTTATTTGATGACACGATTTACAACAATATTTTATTTTCAAATCCTAGCGCAAGCAGAGAAGAAGTTTTGAAAGCAATTAGATTTGCGCAATTAGACAAACTAATTGAATCTATGCCCGAAAAAGAAAATACGATTGTTGGTGAGAGAGGAGTTAAACTGTCCGGTGGAGAAAAACAGAGAGTTTCGATTGCAAGAGCAATTTTGGCAGATAAAAAAATATTAGTTTTAGATGAAGCAACTTCTGCCCTGGATTCGGAGACAGAATTTGAAATACAAAAAGATTTGGAGAAACTTATGAAAGGAAGAACTTCAATTGTTATTGCACATAGATTGTCTACCATAATGAAGGCAGATATTATTGTAGTTATGAAGAAAGGAAAGATTTTGCAGATGGGAAGTCACAGAGAATTAATTTCGGAAGGCGGAGAATACAAACGACTTTGGAATTTCCAGAGGGGTGGATATCTTAAGGATAAGTCTGAAAGTGATGGGGAAGAGTAAATTTAGACTAAGAACATTTAAAAAGATAAACCTCTGTTGAGTTTCGTTGGGAAAAGAGTTCTGATAAAATTAAAATGTTAGACCTGTATTGCGTAATGACTGAAAATTGTAATTTAAGATGTAGCCACTGCTATATGTCTGCAGGTCCTAGAAAGAAAGAGACAACTACAAGTTCCGAAAATTTTCAGAAAATGCTTGAACATCTCCCAGATAACGATACTCGGATGGTCTTAACAGGTGGAGAGATTTTTACTGTGGAAGATAGCTTAAGGGATTATTTGGAATTGATAAAATCTGAAAATAATACACGTAAAAAAAGTGATTCAATTAGAGTTTTATTACAAACTAATGGTTTCTGGTTGAACGGAAGAAATGCAGAAAAGTTGCTTAGTTATTTGAAAGAAATGGACGTTACCGAATTAGATGTTTCTTCTTATGATAGGCGCCATGCACAGCAAGGACTTCGTCTCAAACAATATGTTAAAGGTCTAGTTTTAGAATATTTCCCCAAGTCTGGTTTCAGAGGAGTAGACGCGGCTGTTATGCCTCTTGGTAGAGCAAAAAAGGCAAGAAAATCTTACTCTGCGGAGTATTGTATTGGAGCAAATAAAAAGAAGAAGTCTTCTGTGACCATAAGAAGTTCTGGCATAGTTTCTCCTTGTTGTTTTTCTCTTTTAAAGTATGAGGGAAATGTGTTTGAAGAACCTCTTTTGGATATTTTAAACAGGGCTAGGGAAAACCCTAGATTGCAGGCATTGAATAGAAGCGGATTTATCGGTCTTGCTAAGTATGACAAAATAGATTTTGCACATTTAGAGCAGCTTATTAACCAATTTGGAGAATGTGGGGCATGTGCAAAAATTTATGGTCAAAAGCTTAGATAATTTTTCTAACTCATAAAATGCACCTCGAAATTGTTAGAATCATAGATTATTTCTCGGAGCGTTTTATTCGCCTCTTACCTTAGCTTTCATATACAGTTTACATTCCTAACTATATTTTATTTCTCAAAATTTTTTAGTCTTGTGATTTTTTATTTTAGTTTTTTAACAACAAATATTTACTCAACACTAAAAAATTTTCCAACCCCTAACCTTCGCCTTCATGTAAAGTTCTCTTGTAAAAAATTTTGCATTCGTGATTATTCACTCTTGTTGCTTCGCAAATTTTATCGAAAGCGAAATTTTTTAGGACATCTTGTGCCACACAAAATGCCTTATTTTATTTCCCAGCCCCTTACCTTAGCTTTCATGTAAAGTTCTCTAGGGCATTTTGTTCCCGATTTAGAAAATGCACAAACTACGCAGCAGCTTGTTATAGGAGTTACAACTTCTTGCTTACATTTGGGGCATGTGTACTTTTGCGGGGAAAATTCTACACAAACATTTGCCGTCGTGCCCTTATGACAATGGGGACAGATTAAAATTACTTTCTTAGGTATTTTTTGAACGGATTTCTTAGCCATATTATTCTCTGTGAACAATTTTTACATTTTTACTTATTTCATATGCCATAACTGCTTCTTGATCGTAGTGTTTTATTGTGTACTGGATTAATTCGTTGATTTGTCTTTCTGTGCAATATACTCTAACAGGTATCATCCTATCTCTGAATGTTTTTCCCTCCGGATTTGTCCATTCCCCTTTCCCAGTTTTTAAGATTGTTAAACCACCACTAATACTCCTTGCTTTTTTGTCCCATTCCTGATGATGTTTCATGGTGAATTCTGTTCCATCATTCTTATTTGCAGGAATAAGTATTTCCCAAAGAGATTTAGCCATGTTCTCTTTAGTTAGTTCTGATTTAAAAGCTTATTTCAATTATAATAAATAATTTAAATGCGGTTTTCCATGACAGTTCATGGATAGAAATGGCTGGTTTAAAAGAGAGGTGGAGATAGAAGCGGCGTTGGAAGAAAGAGTAGATGAGTTATTTGGCGAAGATTTTCTTTTTTCAGTTGATCGGATAACAGAGAGAGTGGTTACAATAGAGCTTTTGGATTATTTAGGTATAGAAGAGCCTTCTAAAGATGATGTAGGAGCACAGATTGATTACGTACGTACACGTAGAAGACTAAAGAGATTTAGGAAAGAAGAGACTTTCAGACTATTGCTGGAAGCTAATTGGTTGTTAGCTTATCGAAAAAATGGAGAGGATCCTACTGAAGAAGACCTGAGATCTAACGCACAAATACTTAAGAAGGCTTTGATAGAGGTAGATGAGTTTGAAATAAGAAAAGATTTGGATAAAAAATATGGTGGAGAATAATAAAACTAAGAAGGGAAAGAAAAAAAGTTTTGGAAAGTTTGAGAAAGACAATTCGAATATAAAAGGAAAAGCGATAGGTTATTTTAAGCCGAAGGCTATGCAGGAATTAAAAGAATTTGTTAAAAAAAATCAGAGAATTTGTATTCGCGGTGGTGGGACAGGTTTTGTTGGAGGAGCTGTGCCTTTGGAAGATGTTGTTTTGGATATGACAGGAATGGGAGAAATAATTAATTTGGATATTGATCGAAGAATGGTTGAGGTTGATGCAGGAATAACTCTTGAAGATTTGAACAATTATTTGGTGGCAAGAGGTCTTGAGTTTCCGATAAAAGTCTTTTCTGAGAAGGAAGCAACCCTCGGAGGAATGATTGCTACCAATGCTCCCGGAATTAGATTTATGAAATATGGACGGATTGGTGAATGGATAAATTGGATTGAGGTTGTAAATTCAGCTGGAGAGGTTGAGAGAAAGTCTAGAGTAGACTTAACAGATTATGCTGGAATGGAAGGAACTACTGGAGTAATTACAAAGGCAAATTTAAAATTAATTCCGAAAGTTGAAAGGACTGCTAAAATTTTTTCTAGCGAGTATATTCAAGAAATAATGGAGAAAGTTAAGGAGCTTAGACAGAATCCCTTCGTTAGTGCGATTGAACTTATTGACAAGCGAATCTCTGAATCTTTATCTTTACCATTTAGATATCATCTGATTATTGAATATGAATCTGCGGAAGGAAATTTGACTGGCCAGAAATATTCTGATGCTATGAATTTAGTTTATCTGGCATATAATGTTATTCTAAATAAAGAAACACGATATAAAATAGAAGACTTTAGAGTTATTTTGGATAGGTTTGATAAGCTATTTACTTACATTGAGTCTTATGATATTCCAATTTTTGCAAGTGTTTCTTTTGGGCTTATGCATCCATGTTTTCCTGAAGATAAAGAAAATTTAATTCCTGAAATTGCCAATGTAGTCAAGAGAATGTGCGGGACAATTAACGGAGGATATGGGATTGGTTTAACAAAGAGAACTTTTGTCGATATAAATGACAGAAAATTATTAGTGAATATGAAAAAAAGGTTAGATCCTGTGAATAAATTTAATGCGGGGAAAATAATTTGAAAGTAACAGCTCAACAAGCTAGAGAATTTTTAGAAGAGATAAAGTCTGAAGATCGGGTCGCTATTTTTACACATAAAGATTTAGATGGATTTGCAGCAGGAGGGCTATTTTATAATTTCTGTGAAAAAAAGAAATGCAAAAAAATCCAAGTATTCATTATAAACTATGGGGAGAGAAAAATTAGTGATTGTAGTCTTGATGAGTTTAATGTAATTCTTATATCTGATTTAGCTCCAAGTTCTGTTGCAGAAGATTTGGTAAAATTAGATGATAAAAAAATACTTTATACTGATCATCATCCCGAAGAGAAAGAATATCCTATTCCCGAATTTGTTTTAGAATTAAGAATGAACTTTCAAGGATATATCCCTTCTTCGAGAACCTGTTTTGAAATTACGGAAAAAGAAAATGCTAATTTGAAATGGTTGGGAGTTTTTGGAACTATTTCTGATATGGGTCAGTTATACAAGGAAAATGATGAATTTTTAGGTAAATATTACCAAGAGAACAATACTAATTTTGAAAAAACATACAGTTTTGTAAAATTACTTAACAATGTTATACTATTCTTTTCTGCCAGTACTGAAGCATTCTATAAAATTGCTAGTCTTAGCAAAGTATCAGATATTAAAAAACTGAAAGAATACTACGAACCTGTGGAAGAAGAGTGGACTAAGTTAGAAAAACAATTTAAAGAAAAAAGAGAAAATTTTGGGAAAATAGTTTATTTTTATTTTGAACCAAAGTATTCCTTACTAAAATCTCCTTTTATCTCAGGATTATCTGGAAATGAGCCCGGCAAAGTATACATCTTTGCAGTGCCAAAGAGAGGTAATCTAATAGGTATTTCTGGAAGAAACCAGTCGAGAGAGTATAGTGTTTTAAAGATAATGCAAGGATGCTTGAGTGGTTTAAAAGATGGCAGTGCTGCAGGACATATTGCAGCAGTAGGAGGCCAGGTGGATAAATCAGATCTTGAGACTTTTAAAGAGAATTTACGAAATTACGACGTTGAAAAAGCGAGAATGAATGGTTAAAATTACAACTTTATTCCACTCAACCCATACAAGCCTGCACGGGGTTCTTCTACTAACCAATATTTTGCAAGTTTAATAGCTTTGCCAAATATCTGAGCGTTATTGACTTGCACTTCGTTTTTGTTAGAAGTATTTTTGGATTTATTTGTTGAACTTTCTGCTCGACAGTATTCTGCGATGCCTTCAATTAGGTCCTTTGAAGGAATTTGTGAATAGAGTTCATTCTCTAGATCTCCAGAACATAGATGATAAAGTTCATACTTTATTAGTTGGCGATTTAAGCTATTGCTTCTTGCAGCGATTAAATATCCTTCTAGAGTTTTACAAGAAAAACCATATGCCTTTTCTCTTTTAAAATTAAATTCTTCGTATGTATACACGTCTACTTTGTTGGTAATTCCAAGTTTTTGTTTTTCTTCTTCTATTACTTGAACTGCTCTATTAAGTTCTAATGGCCTTAAACTGGACAATTTGAGTTCTTCAGCAACTTTTATTGCGAAAATTAAGGCAATATATGTAATTGCAGCCTTGCCTAGCCATCGAGGAATTTTTCTTAATATTGAAGTAGCCATAGAAAATTACCCTTAGAGCGATATATAAATCTTCCGATTATGTTGTCACTATTAAGATACAACAAAACGAAAGGTTTAAATACTAGACTTCTATCAATATTTTAAGGAGGACAAAACAAAATGCATACTGATACAAAAATAGAATTAGGTCTTGGAGCAATAGTAGTTGCTGCTCTTTTAAGTGGAGCAAGCATGGCTGAAAGACTTAATAGGACAGCTATTGATCTTAGAAACGTAGAATACACTGGATACAGAACTGAAAAATCAGAAGGTACTGTACAGGTTTATTTTAAAGATACAAAAGGTAAAACTGGTTTAATCAATGAAGATAGAAGCTTTAATCAAGATTCTGCTTATAGAGATTCCGTTGCTAATCCAAATCTAAGATTTAATGTTAGCGGATATCATAGCCCAATTTTCGGAGATTTCGCTACAGACATAAGACCTGTTAAGAAATAAGGTCGAATTTTTTTATTTTTATTATTATAATAATCTTTAAATACATCTTTTTTCTAAAAAATGTATGAAAAAAGTTGGAGTGTTGAGTATTTTAATAATTTTGTTCAGTTTTGGTTTAGCTTCTGCTACAATTGAGATGACTCAACCTTTAAGTTCCTATAATATTGGTGATGAAATTTATCTTACTGTTACTCTAAATCCATCAAGCGTTTCTGGAAGTTTTGAGATAAACCTTGTTTGTGGAGACCAAACAGCGAATTTCTATAAAATTGCTCCTGCTGAAAGCGCATTTTCTCTAGGACAAGTACAAAAAATTAATCATAAGATTATTTTGAAAAAAGAATTCATAGGAAATATGTCTGGAACCTGTGATATTGAGGCTTCTCTTGGACAAGAAGTCGCTGTTTCAAATAAATTCATGATCAGCACCGATATAAACGTTAATGTAAAGACAGACAAGTATTCTTATGATCCTGCTGAGGCAATCACATTAAATATTGAGGCAATAAAGTTTAACGGCGTGCCATTGAATGGTTTTGTTGAAGTCAGTGGTGCTCAAAGTTTCAAAAAACAAATTGTTAATGGAAATCTTAGCGAAGTATTGACTACTCCTGCAACAATTGAAGCAGGAAAATATGATTTAACAATCTTAGCTTATGATAATGACGAAAGTGGGATTATGAACCAGAAAACAACTTATGCTTCTTACGAAATAAAACAAGTTCCAAGTTCTATTACTATCAGTTTACCGGGAACAGAAGCAAATCCTGGAGAAAGTTTTGGATTTGGCGTCGATCTTTATGATCAATCTGGAAAAGCTATGCCTGCAGAATTATCTGCATTAGTCATTCCTCCAACTCAAAAAGATAATGTCCAGTTCGGTGTCGCTGCAGGCTCTACTGGAAATATTTCTTTTTTAACAAATTCAACACCCGGAACATATAGGCTTATTGTTTCTCTTGGAACTCTTTCTGAAGAAAAAACTTTTGTTGTAAAAGCAGTACCTAAAATTGATATGAGTTTCCTTGAAAATTCGTCTCTTTTAATTGTTAGAAATATTGGAAATGCTGCATTTAATGATTCTATAAATGTTACAATCGGCGAGGGAGTTGAAAGGTTACAACTTAATATTCAACCTGGAGAAGAGAGGAGATTTAATTTAAGAGCACCAAATGGACAATATGACGTTAAGGTTTCTGATGGAGCAAATAGTATTCAAGCTAGTCTTCTTTTGACTGGAAGAGCAATTCAAGTTAGTGAGTTTAATGGATTAAGCGCATTGTCTCAATATCCTTTGGTCTGGGGATTTATAGCTGCAATTTTGATTTTGTTAGGTGCAATTTTATTGATAAAGTTTAAAAAAACCAGAAACTATAAAGATAGAATAGTTCCTGAAAAAAGGGAGGACATAAGGGTCGTAAGCGCTAAAGCACATATGAAAAAACAATTTTTGGAAATAGGGAAGCCGAACGTTAGTGAGGCTGAATCGAGCTTGAATATGTCTGGAAAGAAAGATTATGCTTCTGTTGTTTCTGTTTCTGTAAAGAATAATTCTTCGTTGGGAATGGAAGCTAGAAAGAAATTGAACGAGGTTATTGGAAAGGCTGGAGACAGAAATGGTGTTGTAGACTGGAAGGGAAATCATGTTTTATTAATATTTTCGCCTTTATTGACGAGAACTTACAAAAATGAATTGATTGCTTCGAAGGTTGCTTGGGACATAAAAACTGAACTTGATGAATATAATAGAAGATTCCAGGACAAAATACAATTCAACATAGGAATAAATTGTGGTGATCTAGTTTCATCCTTAAATGGTGGAAAATTGAGCTATACAAGCCTAGGGAACACTGTTCTTTTGGCTAAGAGAATCTCTGAAATGGATTCTGGAAAGGTTCTTGTTTCTGTGACATTTAGACAGAAGTTAATGAGAGAGTTGAAAGTTAATAGAGTTGCACCTCTTGGAAATACTGATGTTTTTGAGGTTACAAGAATTGCAGATACTGAAGCAAATAACGATAAGTTGAAGGATCTTCTAAAGAGAACTAATTTTGGTTGAGATAGGTTAAGGTTATAAACTATTCTTGTTGTGAAAATTTATGGACATAGATGGAAATAATCTTCGAAGTGGAATAAGCTTTTTAGTGAATACTCCTGCAAAGGCTTTCTTAGACATCGGAGGACATTATATTACGGGGCTATTCCTTATGCAGAGGTATTTCCCGGAAATGAGTAAAAAGAAAAAAGCAGTTTATTCTTATTTGGCAGGCCTGTCTCCTGATTTAGACTATCTTATGCCAGGAGTTCCACATAAATTAGTTACGCATAGTTCTTGGTATGCAGCCATGATGGGTTTAAATGCTAGTGCTTGTAATTCAGAAGATTTTAATCGGACTAGATCTTTTTCTAACATTGGCAGATCCACAGTTGATCAAATTAGAAGAATATTTACTTCAAGATATGCTAAAGTTGCTTTTCTTGGAGCGTTATTTCATCTTTACTCAGATAGTTTAAGTCCTTTTGGTCCAGAGGCTAAAACGGCTTATTTTATTTTTGCGAGTGGTTGTCTTTATCTGCAAAATAGAGAAAACGCTAGGAAGAAATCCTTGGAAGACTTAACAATGCCTGTAGATATTGATGAAAATATCAAATTGTAAAGTTTATGTATAGTTTTTTAAATTCTATTTTTCTTATTTAATAGGAGAGATGGTAATTAAAGCGATATTTTTTGATTTTGATGGAACAATTTCTGATTCCTATGATCTGATCTATGGAAATGCACTCAAATTTTTTAGCGAACTAGGTTATAAGGTTGATAAAAAAGAATTGAGAGCCAAATTAGGTGAAAAAATGAGTACTGTGCTTACAGAAATGAAACTAAAAGAGGACGTAAATAAAATTAAAATGCAATTCTATTCATATTTAATGAACTCGGTTGATCACGCAAAGTTAAATTTGTGTGTTCCTATTAGACCTCTTAAAGAATTAAGTAAAAAATATCCTCTAACAATAATTTCCAATTCTCAAACTGGCCTTACTATAAAGTGTGCTAAAAAATTGGGCGTGATAAATTTATTCGATAAAATATATGGTGCAGAAGTGTTTACTACTAAAGATGATCTTATGAAAAAGCTTTTCAAAAAAATGAATATTAAACCTTACGAAGCAATTTATATCGGAGACCGATTTTCCGACGTGAGATATGCTAAAAGTGCTGGGTGTTGGGCTGTTGCGATTCATAATAAATGTTCTTGGAGTTCAAGAAAATTAATTTTAAAAGAAAAACCAGATTTTATCATAAAAGATTTTAATGGATTAAAGAGAGTTGTGGAGAGAATAAATAGGGATTAATTTCCGTAAGCTTCTTTGTGCAATTCGTGTATTTTTTTATCTTCTCTTATGTGACTTAATAACTTGTTAATCTCTTTTGCTACTGAATTCTTTAGATCCATGGGGTGTAATTTCTTTTCTAAAAAATCTTTCTCAACTTCTTCATAGCTTGAATAAACTTTATTTCCCCCGAATTTTTCAGGTCTTTCGATTGTGAAAGTTTCTCCTTTATCTTTTTTCATAACGAAAATTAAGAATTTCAAAAGAGCCATTATCCCATTTTCTGGATCTCCCTCAACACATTCTGCCTTGTTAATTTTTTTAATCACTTCAGATTCTTCTTCTAAAGTATCTATTTTTGTGTTTGGCATGCTGGAGCTCATTTTTACTCCAACCAATCCTCGAATCATGGGGTTCATCATTTCTATTCGAGGTTTATACCCTAGTTTTGGAAGATATTCTCTTGCATAAACCATTATTTTTCTTTGATCGACTCCTCCAAATTGGGCATCTACATCCAAATAAACTTCATCTAATGCCTGCATTAAAGGATAGATTATTCCGGACATCTTAGGGTTATCTCCTAACTTGACAACTTCAGCAGCAGAATGTTTCGCGTCATTTATAGTTGTCATTGTGCTTAACTTCAAAGTATCTTCAAAATATTTTGGTTGAAGTTGAAGTTCGCTTCCTTTTACAAATTCTAACTTTTTAGTGTCTACTCCGATTGATTCTAAAATCAAGGTTATCATTCTTTCATAATATTTGAATCTTTTTTCGAGTATTTCCCAAGGAACACTGTCTAAAGCCGCATGTAAATCTGCTAAAAGAATTTTTACTTTAATTCCTGCTTTTAAGAAATCTGCAACCTTCATCATTGGGAAAAAGTATGCTATAGATATGCTTCCAGTAGGCATTGTCCCCCAGTAAACTGAGAATTCCTTTCCAGAGTTTATCTTTTCTTTAAGTTCTTCTTCACCAATAATTTCTTGGAGATTCCTTTTAATCAAATTCAGTCTTTCTTCTGCGCTAAGCTCTTCTTTTTTTGTCTTTGGCATGTTATTTTATTGATTTTGTGTTATTTAAATTTATTGAGGCTTTAGACAATAGTTTCATTGAAAGTATACAGGCTAAAAGGGACGCTGTGCCCATTATTGCAAATAGGCTAGTGAATGAGAAGGCCGTGACAATAAAACCTCCTATAAAGGCTGCAAATCCATATACAATGCTTACAGTTCCGGCCCAAGTCGCTTGGGCCCTACTTTCTTGCTTTTCATTCATATTTGCTGCGAAAACTCCTTGCCATGCAGGTACAAGAATTCCCTGTGCTAGACCTGACAAGATCTGAACACAGAAAAGTTGGGCAGGATTTTTTACCAAAATGTATGAGAAATAACTTAGTGCAACTAAAAAATATCCTAGAGGGATCATAAATCTGACTCGTTTTACAAAATATTCGCTTCTGTCAAAAGCAATTATAAAAATTCCTGTCAAGATTGAAAAGAGCGCGTATGAAAACCCGACGTCCATTAAGCTTCCACCAATGTTCTGTATGAAAACTGCGTAGAGAGGATAGAATAAACCTGCGGCAACGTTCGACATTATGCTTGCTTTAATCAAAATTCTTACATTTCTATTCAAACCTTTTTTCATTCCTTTAAAATGTCAAGATAATATTTAAATATTGGCCTCGCTTGAATATTTTATGCAGAAACATTACAAAGCTCTTGGAAAAGTTACGGTGAAAAAAAAGGAGACAAATTATATTTCGAAAATAACTTGGATCGCTCTTGTTGGAACTCTTTTTGCAGGATATCTTAGCTATCATAAACTTTTTGGAAAGACTTGCGCTTTGACTGAAGGATGCACAACATTTTTAGGTTTGTCGACGTGTTATTACGGATTTTCATTATTTTTCATTTTATTAGTTTTGGCATTTAGTTCTATGAAAATGGGCATGACTTTTTCTAAATCAATAAAAGTTGTTTCGGGATTGGGGGTTTTATTTTCAGGATATTTTGCAGTTTATGAATTATTTTTTGCACCATTAAATATTCTAAACGGAGCTGTTTATAGTTTGCTTTTGCCAAGCTGTGCTTATGGTTTAGTTCTATTTGTAGTTATCTGGATTTTGAGTTAGATTTTTAAATAAGAGATGCTTTATTTTCTTGAGAGGGTGATATGTTAAAACTAAGTGAAAATCCTAAAAGTCCAATTATGATAGCAGGTTTTCCGGGATTTGGTTTTGTGAGTACGATTGCAACAGAGTTCTTGATAAAACATCTTAGTGCAAAAAAGATTGGAAGTTTTTTGACTGAGGAACTTTTGCCTCTTGCGATAATTAAAGACTCTAAAATTATTGATCCGATCGAAATATATTATGCGAAGAAAGAAAATATTCTTCTTATAAGAACTTTGGTTAATATAAATGGTGCGGAGTGGAAAGTTGCGAAGATTGTTGGTGAACTTGCTGATGACCTTAAAGTGAAAGAGATAATCAGTATCGAGGGCGTTGCGAATGCTAAAGGAAAAGATCCAGGAGTTTCCAAAACATATTATTTTGCGAGTCAAGATTCTGCGAAATTTAAGAAATTGGGAATTGATGTTATGAAAGACGGAATTGTTATGGGAGTTACTGGCGTGCTTTTAATGAAAACACAGGATTTTCCAGTTTCATGTTTTTTTGCCGAAGCTAATCCTGGAATGCCAGATTCGAGAGCTGCTGGAGAAATAGTAAAAGTTCTAGACAAATATCTTAATTTGAAAGTTGATTATAAACCTTTGATGAAAACTGCCGAAGAAGTTGAAAGTAAGATAAAAGATTTGCTTTCAAAAATAAAAGAGAGTGCAGATCATAAAGAGAAAAAAGAAACAAGTTATACAGGGTAAACATAGTTAACAATTATTTAAAAGAGAAAAAAGTTAGAGGTGAAGTATGGGTAAAAAAAATAAAACAAAGGAATATGATGTTCTCATTTTGGGAGCAGGAATGGCAGGACTGACTGCAGGACTTTATGCAGCCAGGTATAATCTGAAAACTATAATTGTAAGCAAAGATATCGGTGGAACAGGAAATATTGCTGGACACGTCGAGAATTGGCCAGGTTTTGATGGTGCTGGTATTGATTTAATGAAGAAAGTTATTGAGCAAGTCAAAAAATTAGGCGTTGATTTTTTACAGGGTGAGACTGTCAGGGTTGAAAAAGATAAAATCGGTTTTTTTGTCGAAGTAGGGGGAGAAGTTGTTCATGGAAAAAGTTTGATTGTTGCTTTGGGAATGCAACATAGAAAGTTAAATATTCCTGGTGAAAAGGAATTTTTAGGTAAAGGAGTTTCTTATTGTGCAACTTGTGATGGAATGTTTTTCAAAAATAAAATTGTAGCTATTGTTGGTGGAGGAGATTCTGCCTCTAGGGCCGCAAATTATCTTTCAACTCTTACAAAAAAGGTTTATTTAATACACCGAGGAGAAGAGTTCAAGTTTTCTCCAATGTGTTTAGAGAGAGTAAAAGAAAAAAAGAATGTTGAGTCAATTCTTAATTCAATCATTACTGAAATTAAAGGGGACAAGAAGGTCAGTAAGATTTTAGTTAGTAGCATTGACGGAAAATCAAAGAAGGAAATTGATGTTGATGGGGTATTTATAGAGATTGGCGCTGTTCCAGTTTTGGAAGTCGTTAAACCTCTTGGTTTGGCTTTGGATCAGGGAGGATTTATAATTACTGACAAAAACTCCAAGACGAATGTCGAAGGAGTTTTTGCTGCGGGCGATGCAACAAATTCAAGTCTTAAACAACTTAGCGTTTCTGCTGGAGAGGGTGCAATTGCGGCAAAAGAAGCTTATGATTATTTGAGATTTAGATATAAAAAATAATCACTGGTCTATTCTTTCTACGCTATAACTTGGATTGAATATTCTGACCCCATTGTAAATATCGTCGTCAAAAAGCCAAAAATTGTCGGTACACTCATATCCAAATTCTACTCTCCCAACGTTTTCTCTATTTGTAGTTACAACTCCTTCAGTATAATAAGAAACCAATTCTCCATTTTTTCTTAAAGCATATAGAGGCAAGTGATATCTTTTTGCATTCTCTGCAACTTCTCTTTTTGTTTTTACTAATTCTTTTTCTCCAGCATTTGTTTCAAAAGGAATAAATGGTCTTTGGACCGATGAGCAAGAAGTAAGAGCTAGTAATGCTGATGCAAGTAAAATCGAACCTAATTTTTTCATATTTAATTGAATTCTTTGAGATTTAAAAGGATTTATATGGTTCTATTTTCCTAATCTCTCCAATTCTAATTCTTTAATTTTTTCTAAAATTTCATTAGGATGATGGATAACTCTATTGTATGCTGTAAGTATTCTCCTTGTTAAATCGTCCCCCCTCATCCATCCCTCTTGAAACTGGCCGGAATATCCGATGTATTTTGCATTTCTGTGTTTGGCTTTCAAAAAATTCAATTCTTCTAAGTTATTATGATGAATAACAACGTAGTCTACATTTTGGTTAGAAAGAACTTCGTCTGCCTCCTCAATGGATAGGGCGATTTCAACTTCTAAGTCTCTCATGTGTCCCATTAATTCGGGAGTTATTTTTGACCCATGATCAAATGGATTTTCATAAATAAGAATTTTCATACGCGTATCCAGTCTGTAAAGTCTACCAAGTACAGCTCATTTTTTAGAGAATACACTGCATTGTAGAGTCCTGTTTCACTGGCTGGGGAAATAAAACCCTTAGAAAATGCTTTGCTAATTTCAGTGCGGTAAAGACTCTTTATTAAAGAGGGATTTATGAGAGCTAACTCGTCTAGGGAAGAAATTACTTCTCGAGATATCAGTTCTTGAAATGGTAATTTTCTGGAGATAAGATCTCTAGCATTTGCTCCGGGAATAAGTTCCATCGCTATTGCTTGGACAGTTCTTTTTGGTAATCTTGCTTCTACAATTTCATAAGGCTCAGGGACTTTTATTCCTTCCTGAAAAAGACCTTGCTGAATTTCAAATTCTTCAGCTACATCTGCTTCTGTTCGGAATGGGCATTTTATTGCAATTTTTCCAACTTTGAAAACTTCAGCATAAGCCCCCTCATCATGGTAGTCTCCTTTAGAAAGTGTGATGGCGTTCATATTGCTTTTTATCGATCTCTTCTTTCCTAGAATTAAATCTTGTTATAAACTGTGTCAATATGTAATGGGCAAGGCATTCTTGCTCTTATTGATCCTACAAGTTTTCTTGCTAAAGCTTCGTGTTTTGGATTTGTTACGCCGATAACGAATATTGTTTCGCCCATTCTGATTAAAGATGCTCTGCCAGTTGCTTTACCAAATGAAAGTGCCATACCAGTCTGCATACGGTCAGCTCCTGCACCAGTCAACATCTTATTTTCTCTCATGATATGGTGTGGATATGGTTTTACTTCAAGATAGAAATCTTTGCCAACTCCTTCAACTAAAAATCTGTTTAGGAACTGTCTGCAAGCTTCTGTTGCGTTGTCTCTTAACTGTACTCTGTGTTTTGCTTTAATGCTTAAAACAATTGGGAATTTACCAGCTTGATATCTGCTGATGTCACCCATTCTCATTTTTGTCAAATGAGTATTCGGAATTGTTTTGATGTAAGATTTATTCTTAACTTTAGACTTTCTAGTATAAGGAACTGTTGGTCTCTTTGAATAACAAGATGCTTTTCTTAATCCCATATTATTTCTTTACTTTAGTAGATTTAGTTTCAGTTGAGTCTGCGATTTTACATTCTGTTCCGATAGCTTGTCCTGGAAGACCTTTTTCGAAAATTGCTCTGATAACTCCTTTATTTCCATGAGCTGCAGAGACTTTTCCTTTTATTTCTGTTTTAGATGGAGATGCCCAAACAACTTCTTTTCCGACGAATTGTTTAGCTTTATCCCTTGAGTCTATTCCTTCTATTTCGATTAAGAAGTGTCTAGGAGTATAGCTTCTTCTACTTCTTCTGAATTGTATTACAAGTCCGTTTGTCATAATGTAAACTCGAAAAAATAACTCTCTTCAGGGCATTTCTCCATAAAGATAATTTTTAAGAGTATTTATAGAATAAAAAGTTGGTTTATAAAGCTTACGTTGTAGAATTAAAATCCTAACTCAAAATCTCCAAGAACTTTCTTTAGAGATTCTAATGACTTCAAATCAATATTTCCAGGTTTATCTCTTGATTTTCCAAGAGACTCATTTAAATTCTGAAGAGAAGTTTCTACTAACTTATCATTTTTTAATACAAACATCTTTGGACCCTCGACAACAAACACATCGTCAAGGAAGAAGACCTCTAGTGCCTTGTCCTTTGATTTCAAGATAAATCTTTTTCTATCCATTGCGACGAAATCTTTTCTTTGAGCATATTCTATTAACGTATTTGTAATTTCTGCAGCAATTTTTCTTGCCTGCTCTATTTCAGTAATTTCCTTTGCAGTTAATTTTTTCTTTTTGTCTTTGATCAACTCTTTGAAATCTTCTTTAGTTTTAATTATTGTTTTTAATCCTTCAAGATATTTCTTTGGCATTTTGCCTTTCTTTACCAGTTGTTCAGAAAATTCAGAAACAATATCTTTGTCTACCTTCTTTCCTAAAAGACTTCCAAGCATAGAAAATAAATCTTCATGAACCGCTTCAATTGATTTTTCCTGAGTTCTCTTTTCAATTTGTTCTCTCAATTCTTTTAGTCTCTTAATATAATCGATTGCATTATTTGCCAATCTGTCAAGTTCTTTTCCGTCGATATCTCCAGGTTTGATTTTTCCATGTTCAAATTCTTTCCAAACTTTTATGATTATCTCTTCTAAAATATCTGCATATTTTGCTTCAACTAATTTTTCCTTTTCTACAAAAACTTCTCTAAAAAGTTTTACAGTTTCTTTTGGCGTTGGTGGAGCAAGACCATACATCATTAAAAGACCTTGAGTTGGTGTAGAAATTCCCCAAAATAAATCTAAAGTTGCAACATCTAATATTCTTCTTTCAACTGTTTCCTTTAATTTGTCTCCAGAGGACATGAACATATCAATTGCTTCAGGAGATGGCTTGATTTTTCCCATCCTAAGAAGTTGTTTCCAAGGTAAGAATGCTCCTCTATCGTAAAGAGGAACTCCGTCTCGGATAAAAGTAAACATAACTGGATGAGCATCTTTAACTGCTTCCCAGAATTCTGTTAACAAATAAACTTGTGGAGAAAGAGGATTTTTTGCTCCAGCAATTGCTGTTGCTTCTTGAATATACTGGAAAATTACTGACCTTAATTTTTCTTTTAGTTCAAAACGAGGCATTCTTTTTACATCTGTATCGTCTATAATTATGAAAACATCAACATCTGAAGTAGGTTTTGCTTCTCCTCGAATAATTGATCCTGCGATAACATAAGAGGTTACATACTTTTCAAATTTTCTTAAAACTAGGGATTTGTGGATAGATGAGACTCTTAATGCGCCAAGAAGTCCTTTGTCTAAAATTGGGAAAGACATCGCAAGAGCTTCTACTATGTCAAATTTTGAGTCAAGTGAAAGATTAAAAACATCAACAGGAGTCATTACATGAACCCACAACTGAGGATTGATTTCTTTCGCAATTTTAATTGCTTCAACTTTTACTTTTTGAATTTCTTTGAATTTTTCTTCGGGAATTATCATTAAAAGATGAATTAATTTTCTTTTTGCTTCTTCTGGAGAAATTTCGTATTCTTCCTCTATCTTTTGAGAAGCTTGGGCAGGAATTATACCTAGTGCCTCGACATATTTGAACTCTTTTGTTATTGCTTTTTTAAATTTCTCAATGTCTTCTTTTGTTTTGTCCATCTGTTTTTTCAATTCTTTATCCATTCCCAATTCATTTTGTATTGGAAGATCGCCAAGTTTATTTTTTGGAATGTAAGCATTAGAAAGGTTTTGTTCTACAGTAGTTTCTTCCCGCTCGCGATTTGCATTTGAACCATTTTTATTTTGCGAAAGCGAATCACTCGTTTTTCCAGTTTTTTCTTGAGAATTCTTCTGTTCCATTATATTAGTTATAATTTTAAGAGGTTTTTAAAGTGATTGGTTGAAATAAAATCAGCTTTGCTTTGCTTTACCTGCATCAACAAGAAATTTTGCTCTCTCTTGACATTCTCTTAAAAAATCTGGACCATACATTTCTCTTATTGCCTTCGGAACATTTTCATTCCTGTAACTTAATTTTTCAGTCATGAGTCCTCTAACTATTGGAGTAAACTGATTGTAATCCATCATGTCTTTATACAATTGGTCATTCTCTGGATTGATTTGCCTAGCGAGAAGGTCTAGAATTACCCTAGTAGGCGGAGGTGAAAATTCATAAGCTTCTTTTGCAGACATGCCTGCAGTTATTAAGAGAGACCCAAAAATTTCAAGAGCCATAATTCGCGCATTCTGAGCTATAGCCGAAGAAAGATCGTGATCAGTAGGATCCATAGTTTTTATAATCAATCCAGATTCTTTAAAACATTTGATAATTTCTTCGCATCTCTTTCCAGATCTTTCTGTTGGACAATACACTACGGTTTTTCCAGTTAAATTTTGAATATCGCCATACATAGGATGCAGTCCTCCAATTTCTATTTCTGGTCTAGTATATCTTTGCATAGCATGAATTGGAAAAGTCTTTAACCCTGTAAAATCCATCATCGCATTACAATAATGTCCAATTCTTTTTATCATTTCTTCAGTGTACGGAATTGGAACAGAAACAATTGTTAGGTCACTTATCTGTGCAGCTTCTTCTAGCGTTGGCGAAGTTTTTCTTCCAGAAATAATTACCTCATGTCCTTGATTTTCGAATAATGGTTTGTGTACCTTTCCCATAGGGCCAGTTCCACCAGCTAAATTAATTTTCATCTTTCCAATGTGAGTTTGCAAAACTTCCTAAAATTTTAATTGTATCGCCGTGTTCTTCGCGAGGATCCAAAGAATTTTTTAATGCGTTTAATGCTAGATCTACATTTTTGTCTTCGGTGTGACCATCAAGTTCTATGTAAAAATAGTATCCTTTTTTTCCATCAGGTCGAGAGTAGATACATTCTAAGTTAATGTGCTGTGAACCTAAAATGTTAAGACAGTCTGCAAGAACTCCTGGCCTATCTCTTTCTGGAGGATGAATTGCTAAAATTGTTTTGTCATCTCCTGTTGATTTTGTTTGTTCTCTTCCTAACACGATGAATCTCGTTCTGTTATTTGGACAAATATCTTCTGCGATAATTTCCAAACCCGATTTAAGAAGAGCTTCTCTAGGAGCTATTGCTGCAGAGTCCAATAGCCCATTTTGAGCGACATATTCTGCAGCTTCTGCTGTGCTTGCAGTTTGGATTGTTTGTGCATCTGCACAGTTTTGACCAAGATATTTTCCGCATTGTTCAAGTGCTTGATCTTTCGAGTAAACTTTTTTTATTGAGCCATGACCTTTAAGAGCTCCAAAACAATGAACTACCTTAAGCGATGCTTCTCTTATTATTTTTGCAGAATTACATTCAGTTAAGGAGTCTATGCTTTGAATAACCTGGCCATTGTAAAAGTTCTCTAGAGGAATTACTCCGCGATCATATGAACCTGTTTCAACTCCAATAACTACATTTCTAATTGGTTGAACTGGAATAAAAATACCTTCTGAGAATATCAATTTTGCAGCTTTTTCAGTAAAAGTTTTTTCTGGACCAAGATATGCTATTTTTGACATTTTGTTATTTTCTCAGAAACAGACTGAGTACTGAACACCTCTTTGAAATAATTATCTTTTAATGTTTTAAATGTTACTTTTTTGCAAAAGCACCTAAGGTTTAACTAAGTTAACTTCAATAATATTTTTTAAAACTTCTACCAACAACTATGCCAATTGCCGAGCCAATTATAGCACCAGCTATAAATTCGGAAAACCAGTGAAAACTGAACGATACTCCTAACCCAATAAATAAAGCGGCTGCCAAAACTCCCCACTTAAGTTTCTTATTTTCGGGGAAGATAGTGATAAGAGTGAATGCTATTGCAAATGCGACAGTAGTATGAGAGGATGGCCAACCCCAAAATATACCATGCTTTAAAAATCCAAAATTAAACTGATGACTAATGTCCGTGCCAATTTCTTGAATGTTTGGCTGAATCCTACCAGTAAATGCTTTGTATATAGATGAAATTATCCAGCCAAGCAACGCTGCCTGCCCAATAGCCCAAGCGAGCAAAGTTGTTTTTTTATGATTACGTTTTTTGCCAATCCAGAGGAGTATAAACGGCAGAATAATCACGCCAAGACTGCCCAAAATTATCGCAGGATATGAAATCACATCCAGAATAAAATTTCTCGTATGTAAAAAATACCACCAATCAAATCCAGAGAGTACAGTAATGTATGTTAAAAAGATGGCAGTAATATGCCAAACAAAAAACTTACCTGAGAATGACTTAAAGAAATTAGGCAGAAGTGTTTTTAAAAATTTTTTCATTTTATATAGAAGTATTTCTTATTTTTAAATTAAGTGGGCCCAACATTCTCGCGAAATGCATTTCGCAAAAAATGTTTTTTCTAAACGAGAATTTTCTTTTGCTCAAAGCGTTTTATTCGCCTGTGACCTTGTCTTCGGTTCGATCCTATTTTTTTAGATTTTCTAGAAAAATTAAGTGGGCCCAACTATTCAAATTTTGCACCTCGTAAAATAATCAAACAAAATTGGTTTTTACTCGGAGCGAAATTTTCGGGGATCGATTTGTTACTGCGTAATCGGAGATACCTCTTGAGAACAAGTTGCATTTTCATTCTTCAAATGCAAATATGGGCCCAACAGGGATCGAACCTGTGACATCTCGGTGTAAACGAGAGGGTTTACCATTAGCCTATGAGCCCATTTAATCAATATTAACGAAACAAATCAGTCACTTTTAAAGATTACTATTTTACTAAACAGTTCTTTCCGCTTCTGAGTCTGAAACCATAAAATAGCAAGCAAGACTGTGGGGCGTGGATCTTCCTTGAGTATATTTTCTAACTAATCGAGTTATGTCAAAATCTTTGGAGACTACATGAGTCGGAACATAATTTGCAGAGTGGATTCCAGCTGTAACGACCTGTAAATCTGTTTCTCTTCTGTGTGGTTTTCTAGAGTTAGTTGAGTAGTATATTCCTCGGATAACGTCAAGAATATCTCTATATTGCGGAGACTTAGAATCATAGAGTTTAGTTTTTGCTATGTCCGCAAGAGCTAATATGCCCGTATGGATTCTCATTAATTCCTGAATTACGGGGTGAATTCTATCTTCTCGCGGATCTTGATCTTGTTCAAAATCAAGTTTCTTTTTTCTAACCGCATTAGCATAATTTCTTAGCTCACGTACTGCTCCTCCAACAGTTAAAGTGTTATTTCGAATATAGTCTGAGAATGCGTCTAGCACTGATTGTTTTGCTAATGTAAGAGAGGTTTGATCTGCATCGTTTAGAGCAGAAATCCTGTAAAGATTCTTTAGCCAGTTATTGCATCCTCTCCCTCGTATAGACGAATCTAAGATAATTTGTTCTCCTGTGTTAAATAGAGTGTCCAATCTTATTGCCATAAAAATTCAGCAAAAAGCATTTATTTAAACCTTACTTTGAAAGTCTAGAAAGAATTTCCTCTTGAATATCTTCAATTTTTCCAATCCCATTAACTTCTTCAAATTTGTATAACCCTTTATAAAAATCTAAGAGGGGCGTCGTTTGAGTTTGATAAATCTCAAGTCTTCTTTTAATAACTTCTTCAGTATCATCTGCTCTTTTTTGAACTTGGGCTCTTAAAAGAAGTCTTTTGACTAATTCACTTCCATCTGCAGCAAGAGAAACAACTTCAACATCATATTTTTCTGAAGTATTGAAGAAATCAGCAAGCTTTCTTGCTTGAGGCATTGTTCTTGGAAATCCGTCGAGAATCACACCAGATTTTGTGTTTCTGTCTAAATATCCTTCAACAAGCTCAATCATCATGTCATCTGGAGCATAATTTCCTTGCGGAACTCCTATTTCGATAAGTCTTTTTCCTAAATCTGTTTCTCTTGCCATTTCATCTCTTAAAACTGCACCGGTAGAAAGATGCGCGTAGCCAAGATTTGCCGATAGAAGTTCTGCTTGTGTTCCCTTTCCAACTCCTGGAGGCCCAAAAATTATTACTACCTTACTTTTTTTCATAATCTTATAAATTTTTTATTAGTTTATAAATATTTATATAGAGTTTTTTAAATAATTTCAATCAAATAGAAAAATAAGGGTTTAGGTATTTATCTACAAATTTTTCATTAAATTAAGATGGGTTAAATCTGCAGCGTCTTCGATTATTTGAATTGCATAGTGGAGGAATCTTGAAGTTTTACCATCGATTTTTGAGAGTGAAAGAAGTTCTTTTCTTGCTTTGTCTTTTAGATGATAAATTTTCTCTCCTAAATCGGAACCAAGATTGTAATAAAAATCAAAAACTAAATCGAGAGACTTTCTGGATAAGTTTACTACTTCTCGAATTTTTTCAGTTTTAGAAATCTTATGTTCGATATTTGTTCTCCATAACCTCAGTATTTCATCGCCTATTTTCTCTAGAGCAAAAGAGTATGTAAACAGAACTCTCCCTCGAACATGATCAGCATAAGACATTTTATTTATTTGTCTTTGTAAAAATAAGCAGAATTTGTTTATCTCCTTATCTCTTTTCTCTAAAGACTCTTTTGTTTCTTTTTCTTTTCCAAAGATATCTTCAATAGCAGAGTCATAAAACATGAGAACAATTTGAAAAACTTGTTTGAAAATCTCGTCTATATCTTGGTTATTTCCTCCGCCCAAATCTTTTACTATGTAAACTCCCTTGTCTTGAGAGACCAAGGCATAACCAATATCTTCATTTATTGCTTCTCTAATTAAATTTGAAATTTCTTTTGAAGAAGTAATTTCGATTTCATCAACTCCTGAAGCATATAAAGCGTTAAATTTACTCCAAAGATTTCGAATGTCAAAATTATCGATAGATAATTTTGCTTTTTTCTTGGCTACATTGCCCGGATTAGTAATAACTAGGGATTTTTCAAAAGAGTTTATGTCAACTTCTAAGGTTTTGTCCAAATTATTTTGCCTTATCCAATCAACTGGCAAAGTTACTGTATAAGCTTGGCTTGCTTGTTTTATCAGTTTTCGTTTCATTTTATATTATTTATATAAATTATATAGGAAATATATAAATCTTTCTGTAGTGTTTAGAATATTGAAAAGGTAAAAACAACATGATAAACAAATATATTGATTTACACACTCACACCTACTACTCTGATGGAGTTTTGACTCCGACTGATAATGCGAGAATAGCTAGAATAAATGGAATAGACATTCTTGCAATAACTGATCATGATAAGACTGATGGTTACGAAGAGGCAAAGATTGCTGGAGAGAGATATCAGGTTCAAATCATTCCAGGAACAGAGATTAGCACGGACAAATATCACATTTTAGGTTTAGGAGTTGATATAAAGAATAATGACTTAGTTAATCTATTGAAAAAATCTGCAGAAGAACAAAAGAAAGTTTGTGCCAGTCGAATTGATGCTCTGAGAATTAGAGGAATTCCGATAACATTTGAGAAAGTGCTAGAAGTATTTCCTAAATCAAGACTAGGAAAAATGAACATTATGTATGCAATGATGCAAGACAGAGAATGTCAAGATTATTTAATGAAACATGAAGGACAAAAACTTACTAAAGAAATTTATGATGCTTACTTGAGAGATGAGAATGGAAAATTTGTGACTGATAAAATGACGGCAGTAACTCCAAAACTGGCAATTGATGCCGTACACTCTGCTGGGGGAATCGCAATACTTGCTCATCCTCCCCTAGATGTAAAAGAAATGGCTGAGATGGATGTGCTCTTAAGAGAAGGAATCGATGGAATTGAGGTTCAAACTCGAAATAATGGAAGAAATGAGCCATTTATCGAGTTTGCAAAAAGAAACAATTTACTAATCACATATGGAAGCGATTTTCATGGAGGAGTTTTCAATAGAGATACTTTGAGTAGCCGAGGAAATAATATTTTAGAAGAAAGATTGGCAAAGGCACTGAAACTGGAGGTTGAATAAAATGCCAGATGTTTGCGGTTTTTGGGATAGGAGGGCAGATGATCCTAGATATAGTCATACGACCAGCAATGGAGTAGCAATTTACAAATATAGAGGTAGAGAAATGACTTACGATGAAAGAGAAAAACTAAAAGCAGAATCTCGGGAAAATAAACGAAAAAATAAACTGGAAAGTTTATTTTAGCTTCTCTTTTATTTCATTTACAATTTGTTCGGGAGTTTTTCCTCGAGTGTAAACAACAATATCTGCCCACTTAGAAAAAACTGGCGGAAATCTGAAATATCTTTTGAATGTTTTCCAGAATAATTTCATCTTATGTGCTTCTTTGAAATGTTCTCTTCTTACTTCTCGGTTATACAGGAAAAAAATAGAGTATATTTTGCATCTAGAAGGAAGAAGCCCAATTATTTTTGATTTTGATTTAGCAATATTTCTTAATTCTGAAGTTGCTTCTGGGAAATAATTATACGCAAAAGAACCCCCAGATAAATCGAAAACATAATTCTTTTCTTTTTTGTATGCTTTTACAAGTAACGAATACCCTTTCTTTTTCATTAATTGCTTGACAATGTTTGCTTTGATTGCTTTATCCAAGCCACCTTGTTTTTTAAAAGCCCTATTCCCAATTTCATCCGAAGAAATATATTTTAGCTTTAGTTCTTTTGCTAATAATTTGCCTATTGTTGATTTTCCAACTGATCTTGGTCCTGTGAGAGTTATGTTCATAAAAATAACAGATGATTAGAATTATTAAACTTTGTTAGACTAGAAATTATTTCTTCTGTTGATTATTCTGTGCTGGCTTTTTGAATAGTGCAATTTTTGAAAGAATATCTGTTGCTTGTTGTTGTAACATTGGATTATTTTTTGATTCTCCTCTTTTGTTTCCAGGTAAAATTCTTGCTCCAGGATCGTTATCTTGAGCAGGACTTGCAGGTTTTGATTGTTGTTGAACAGGTCTAATTGCATTCGGAGTCACTTTAACATTCGATTTTTGTTGAGGTTTGTTTTGGACGACCACCTTTTGCTGAACTTGTTGCGATTTATTTTGAACTACAGATTTTTGTTGGGGCTTATTTTGATTTTGAGCTGGTTTAGGTTGTGGAACAATTTTTATCTGAACATTATTTTTTTGAGCTGTATTTTGTTGAACTGATCTTAACATCTGCTGTCTCTGCTGAATTTGCTTATTTATTGCATTTTGCAAGTGTGCAGCTAATTGTTCAACAGAAGTTATTCTTATTACATTTGGATTTGGTTTCTGAACATTTTGAACTGGTTTGTTTTGAGTCTGAATCTGTTTCTGATTATTTTGTTGAGTTTTAGGTTGTTGAACAATTTTCTGAATAGGTTTATTTTGAACAATAGTTTTTTGCTGTTGTGTTTGTTTTTGTTGATTATTTTGAATAGTTTTATTTGGAACTAAAATTGTTTTTCTAACATCTGAATTTTGGTTTTTTAATGCACTCAATTCTTGTTTTACAATAGCTCTTATTTCATCTCTGATTGAAACTGCTTTTGAGGTGTCTATTTTAGGAGCATTTTGTTTTTGTATCTGTAAATATAATTTATCCCTACCTTGTTGATGTTCTTTTTGCTTTGCAGAATTTACAACTGGAACTAATTTGTTTTCTAACTTCTTTTCTAATTTTTTAGATTGAATATTTGCCTGAGCTGCTGCTAAAATTGCTATTGGTACTCTGTAAGGTGAACAAGAAACTTCTGTTAAACCAATTCTGTGACAGAAATCAACCGATGCCGGATCTCCGCCATGCTCTCCACAAATTCCTATTTCAATGTTAGGTTTTGTTGATCTTGCTTTTGAAACTGTTAACTTCATTACACTTCCAACTCCTTCTTGATCCAAAGTTTGGAAAGGATCTTTCTCGAAAATATTTTTCTCGACGTAACTTGGAATAAATCTTCCCGCATCATCTCTTGAGAATCCTAAAGTTGTTTGTGTCAAATCATTTGTTCCGAAAGACATGAATTCTGCTTCTGTTGCTAGTTGATCCGCAATCATTGCTGCTCTCGGGAATTCAATCATCGTTCCAATTCTGTAATGAACTTTCCTCGCAATCTGCTCCTTGCCATTAGAATTATTTTGGGCAAGGCCAAATTGCTCGCCTTGAGCTCCAGTTTCTTTTGCTACTTTTTGCACAATATCTTTAATCATCTTGAATTCTTTTAATGCAATTACATTTGGAATTTCTATTTCAGGTTTTGCTACAATTCCATTCTTTGCACAATTAACTGCAGCTTCGAAAACGGCTCTTGCTTGCATTTCAGAAATTTCAGGATAAACAATTCCAAGTCTGCAACCTCTGAATCCTAACATTGGATTGAATTCGTGAAGTTCTTCTATTTTCTTTTTAATTTTTTCAACTGGAACATTTATCTTTTTAGATAATTCTTGGATTTCTTTTTCTTCTTTTGGAAGGAATTCATGAAGTGGGGGATCTAAGAATCTGATAATTACAGGAAGATTGTTCATAACTTTGAAAATTCCCTCGAAGTCTGCTCTTTGGTATGGGAGTAATTTGTTTAATGCTTTTCTTCTGTCTTGTTCTGTTTCTGCTAAAATCATTTCTCTCATTGGAGTAATCCTATCGCCTTCAAAGAACATATGTTCAGTTCTACAAAGACCAGTACCTTCTGCTCCAAATTCTTTTGCAATTTTAGAATCGTATGGAGTGTCTGCATTTGTCTTTACCTTCAACTTTTTGAATTTCTTAGCCCAATTCATTAAAACTGCAAATTCCCCAGCTAATTCTGGGTCTATTACAGCCATAGGGCCCTTGAAGAACTCGCCCGTTGTTCCGTCAAGAGTTATCATGTCGCCTTCTTTGAATGAGACTCCGGCAATTGTCGCTAATTTATTTTTTTCATTAATTACTAATTCAGAACATCCTGCAATGCAACATTTTCCCATCCCTCTTGCAACTACAGCTGCGTGAGAAGTCATTCCACCTCTTGCTGTTAAAATTCCCTGAGAAACATGCATTCCTTTAATGTCATCTGGGCAAGTTTCTAATCTTACTAAAACAACTTTTTCTCCCTTGTCTGTCCATTCTTCGGCTGTTTCAGCGTTGAAAACAACTTTTCCAACTGCTGCACCTGGAGAAGCTGGAAGTCCTTTTCCAACTGCCTTTGTTTTTTGTTTTGCAATAGGATCAAGTCTTTTGTGAAGTAGTTGATTCAATTGTTGAGGATCAACTTTCATTATAGCTTCTTCTTCAGTCAATAATTTTTCTTTTACTAACTCAACTGCAATTTTTACTGCAGCAAGCCCAGTTCTTTTACCGTTTCTTGTTTGAAGAATGTATAATTTTCCTTCTTGAACTGTGAATTCAATATCTTGCATATCTTTGTAATGTATTTCAAGTTTTTTCCTAACTTCTAAAAGTTGTTTGTAAATTACGGGCATATCTTTTTCTAATCTTGAAATTGGTTCGGGTGTTCTGATTCCAGCGACGACATCTTCCCCTTGAGCGTTGATTAAATATTCTCCATAGAATTTATTTTCTCCGTTGGAAGGATTTCTTGTAAAGCAAACTCCAGTTCCAGATGTGTTTCCCATATTTCCGAAAACCATTGCTTGAACATTAACTGCAGTTCCGATTAAACCTTTGATGTCATTAAGTTTTCTATATGTGATTGCTCGAGGGTTATTCCAAGAACCAAAAACAGCATTGATAGCAAGTCTTAACTGTTCTCTAGGTTCTGCAGGGAAAGGTTTTCCTTTTTCTTTTAAAACTAAAGCTTTGTATTGTTTTACTAAATCTTTCAAATCATCTGCAGTTAATTCTGTGTCAAATTTTTTACCCTTTGTTTGTTTCTTTGTTTCTAATAAATGTTCGAATTTATCTAAGTCTACACCAAGAACTACATCTGAAAACATTTGAATGAATCTTCTGTAAGAGTCGTAAGCGAATCTAGGATTATTTGTTTTTTTAGCAACTGCTTCAACAGTTTGATCATTCATACCTAAATTAAGTATTGTGTCCATCATCCCAGGCATAGAAGCTGCAGCACCAGATCTAACCGAAACTAGAAGAGGAGATTTTTGATCGTTGAATCTCATTCCGACTTGACTTTCTAAAACTTTAATTGCTACATCAATTTGTGCATCAAGTTCTTTTGGATATTGTTTATTATTTTTATAGTAGAAATCGCATGTCTCTGTTGTAATTGTAAATCCTGAAGGAACTGGAAGACCAAGATTAGTCATTTCGGCTAAATTTGCTCCTTTTCCGCCTAACAACATTTTCATGTCGGCTTTTCCCTCTTTGAATAAGTAAACGTATTTCACCATCTAAAGTTTTTGTTGAAATTTGATTTATAAATATTATTGTGGTGATGAGAGATATATTACTTGTTATCTTCTTTAAACTCTTCAGAAAAATAATAATCCATTATGTCGGTAAGATTTTTTACGGAAGTTCTGCCCAAACCTCTTTGTGCTTGATAAAATAATCCTGTGAAAAAGTTGTCGAAGTCATTGACTGGAACTGAAACTTCTTCATTAGATAATTTTCCAGATTTGTCTTGATACACAAAGACCAATTCCCTATCTTGCCCTATTCCTATTGCATATTCTCCCGCATCTCCGCCATAACAAGGAAGATTATGTGGCACAATTCTGAGATTAGGAAGAGTGCTGCTTTTTACAAGTGGCCCGCTAGCATAAGTAAACTGCATTTGTGGACTTAATGAACCGTATCCGAAGTCTCCGAAATTTCCACAGATTTGTCCTTGTTCTCTTACTTGAGAAATAAAATCTGGATAGTTCTTAAGAATTTCAGAAGGAATCTTTTCTTGATTTGCCCACTTTAATAGGATTGTCAGTAGTGATGATTCAACAGAATGACTTGCTGAAACATATTGCACCTCTTCCCTTGTTTCTGGTCTGAATGAAACTAAATTGCCCGTCGGATCAAATGTTTTATACGGCGTTATGTCCACTTTTTTTAATCTGAAATCTCCATGTTCGCTTGCTCCTAATTCAAACTCAGAAACTTGTTCACCAGAATGAGATTGCCATCTGTATCCCTTATCTAAATAGCATTTATCTTTCATTCTTGCAAAAGCTCCTACGGATCCTAGAAAATCAGATAGTGATTTGAAACCAAAATTTTTAAATTGCCAAAATATTTCCGGATCTAAAACGACGGAAGCATTGTATCCAGAAATGACTGGGAAATCCTCTTCAATACTCATTTGTTCCCATTGAGTTCTTCCAAGTTTTTTTATTTCCCAATAAGAATCTTGTTCATTGATATATTTGTTGAGGAGTTTCATTAAACCTTGATGCCAATCCTGATAAACATCTTCTCCAAAATTTTGGACAAAATTGAAAGGAATTGTCTTGAAAAATCCGTTTTCTTTAAGGCTATCAACCATCCAAATTGCATCTGCAGGATCATAAATTCTTCCAGGAATTAAAGAAACTTTTTTGTTCCTTAATGCTTTTTCGATCTTTTCGTCTAGTTTTGTTTCTTTTAGTTTTTTTATTGCTTCAGGATAGACTATAAAATTGTAATGCATTGATTAGGAGATTTTGCTAGATTTAAATAGATTTAGATGAGTTAGAAGAGAACTATTCAAATTCCATACCTTGAAAAGCCCATTCTGCAAAATCGACAAGCCTTATTTCTCTACTTGTAGGGTTAAATAGAATATTTGATTCACTTAAAGCGTCCCGAGCAGAAGCTAAGCCTACTCGCTCTCCTAATTCCTCAAGTAAACGTCTTGCCATAACCATCCCTTCAACTCTCTGAATATATTCTAAACTTCTTAGCATGGGTACATCCAAAAATTCTTGAACAAAACAGGGAAATTTTTCTTCTACTCTTCTTCCAGTTTGTCTTAAACTGTAATGCAAAGGAATATCATGTACTCCGTAGGGTCTTGCAACAGGAACATCATTTTCATAAAGAAATTGAGCTATTTTTGCTTCTCTTTGCAATAATTTTCTTGCTGCAGGATCAGCTCTTAAAGATCCTCGACCATTGCCAATAAACTTTCCAAGTAGGTTGTCTGTCAAAAAATAAATTGTGGAGCTACCGCCACGTCTGAAAACTTGCTCTTCATATTGTTCTCTTCCAATCCAAATTAATTCTGTTGACATAAAATTGAGGAGATTTTTCGATTTTTAAATTTTACTTTAAGTAACTACTTTAAAAAAATAACAGAAATGATTATAAGGTCTGATCCTCCTCGAATTGCATGATATCTGCAGAATCGCGTTTCAAGAAATATCTCCAATCGAGAAAAAAATTAATTGCTGGAATAGGGGTCGTCTTAGCTTGCTTATTTGGTCCGGCAGTTTATCGAGAAAATTTTTCTGAAGAAATAAAAAATACTTCTGATTTAATTAGAATTGTCAAAGAGGAAGAACCACGAGCAAGAAAGAATAGTGCTTCAAGACATATTTATTGGAGATATGGCAAGACTCCTTGGGGAACTGCGGCTTCTGCGAAAATTTCTGAAGAAGATTATATGATTATTTTAGATGGTCGGAGAAATAGAACAACTATTTGTCATGAGCTTTATCATATTTATGGAGGACATTGCGATAAGGCCTTTGAAAAAGGTGATTGGACAACTGCTGACAAAATTAAGAATGAAATAACTGCAAATCTTTATGCTTGGTATGGATTAAGACTTTGACAGAAAAATTTATTAAGTGGGGAAATTTTTTAAAAGAAGATGGCAAAAATAACCGTTGATAAAAAGAAGTGTATTGGTTGTGGAGCATGTGTTTCTGTTTGTCCAAGTGCTTTTGAAATGAAAGATGGAAAATCTTCTCCGATAAAATCAAAGGTTGCGAATATAACCTGTGAAAGAGAAGCGGCTGAATCTTGTCCTGTTAATGCGATAAAAATTGAAGAGTGAAAAGCAGTCGCTTCTGTTCGCAAAATACATCTCGAAAATAAGCCTAACAAAAATGTTTTCTCGAAGCGTTTTGCTCAATCTCACTCTCGGATAAATTTTCTGCTCCTTATTATTATGAATAAAATTTGTGTAAAGCCAGAAAATTTATCGTCCGCTTCATCGGCGTGAGACAGAAATATTTATAGCAGATTTCGTTTTCACTCAATCTGCAAGAATGCAGTCGCCTTTCGCAAAGAGCTCTTTCTGAGTTTTACATTTCAAGAATATGATGAAAGCCTCTTTGCTCTGAATCGAAGGCAAAACTGATGTTTTGCATCGATATCTCGCAGAAGTAATAATATGCCCCAAGATTCTCGGCATATAAATGCAGTCGCCGAGAATCGAACTCGGGTCACAACCTTGGCAAGGTCATATTCTACCACTTAACCACGACTGCTTATGTTAATTTACTCTTTTGAGGATTTTTAAAGATATTGGAATCAGTTCAGAACTTTTTCCATCCATCTAGGTTTATAATCTGGAATAAAAACGTAACCTCTCTTTTGATAAAAATTAACCACTTCGGGATTTGTTCTAGGAAATAAACATGTTTTTTTGTTATCTCTTTCTTTTGCAAATTTTTCTAATTCTGAAAGGAGTAGATGACCTACACCAGCTCTCCTGTGATCTTTGTTAACTGCTAAAAAATCTACACTTATTGCATCTAGGTCAGGATTGTATCCTCGTTTTAGCGCACCAACTACTTTTGTCCCATGTAGAGCCACAATAGTTCTTTCGATAAATGGTCTAGAATCAACGTACATTTCTTGAACTGTCTGACTATTCCTGAATGTTTCTTGGAATAAATCTGTCGCTTCCATAAATAATTCATCATTATCTTGAGTAAGGTGTAGTAGTCTTGGCATAAATGCTGTGACCCAAAATCATTTAAAAAACTTACGAAATTATCTAACTATTAAGGGTTAGTCTAGCCAGATTATTGATTGAGCGACTTCTATATTTTCCCATAACGGCTCCGTATAAGTAAAATGCTGGAAAGATAAGTTCATGAGCAAATATCCTCAATTCTGAATGATCTAAACATCGCCCAGCTTCAGCACGAACAGACTGAAATGGAGAATAGTTATATAACTGCTTCCAATCTTTTCTCATCTCATCAAATTTTTCTTGGTGTGGCTCCTGTGCTCTTCGAAATGCGGTCCAATCTGGCCTTTCTCCTTTTCTTACGGATCTAGGAATTTGGGCATTTATTGGAGAGTAATCCATATTTTTTATAAGAAAAGTTTGTTTAAAAAGATGATTATTCGTAGTCGGCCATTTGAGAAAGATTTAATCTTTTTTCTTTAGGTTTTCCTGCTGCAATTACGTCATCAATTCTCAAAATCATTATTGCAACCTCTGAAGAAGATGAAATTGCCTGATTCTTTACTTTAATCGGTTCAATTATTCCTCTTGCCATTGTATCTTCCACTTTTCCAGAAAATAAATTTAAGCCGTGATTTCTATTTCCGCCTTCATGGGAAACTTTTAATTCTGTTAAAACATCTAATGGATCAAGGCCCGCATTTTCTGCAAGTGTTGTTGGGATAAATTCAAGTGCAAGAGCAAATTGCTCTACAGCAAGTTGTTCTCTTCCTCTTAATGTTTGTGAGAATTCTTTTATTTTTCTTGAAAGTTCAATCTCTACTGCACCGCCACCGGCGACGACTTTTGGATCTTTAACTATTGAAGCTAAATCGCCGAGTCCGTCTTTAATTGCTCGTTCAACCTCGTCAATAACATGTTCTGTTCCACCTCGAATGATAATTGAAATGGCCTTTGGATTTTTGCATCCAGTAATATAGGTCATTCCCTCTTCGCCTTCTTTAATTTCTTCTACAACTGCTGCAAAACCTAGTTCTTTTTCAGATAACTCTTTCAAATTAGAAATTATTTTTCCGCCAGTTGCCTTAGCAAGTTTTTGCAAGTCTGTTCTTGAAACTCTTCTAATTGCATAAATTCCTTTTTGTGCAAGATAAAATTGTGCAACGTCGTCAATTCCTTTTTGACAGACTACAACTTTTGCTCCAGAGTCTACAACTCTCTTAACCATCGCTTGTAAAATTTCTTCTTCTTGATTCATAAAACTCTGAAGCTGTTCTGGAGAAGAAATAGAAATTCTTGTTTCTCTTTCAGGAGTTTTTATTTCAAAAGCACAGTCCAATAAAGCAACTTTTGCGTTAATGACTTTTGTAGGCATCTCTTGAGAAACTCTTTCTTTGTCAATGACAATTCCTTCAATTAGTTTTGTATCTGAAATTGATTTTCCTTTTCTTTTTTCAATTTTAATGTCGTCCAAATCTACTTTCCCATTTGTTGCAACAATTTTTACTGCCTGAACAATTAATTCTGAAAGTTTTTCTTTTGCATGTTCTGCGCCCTTACCAGTCATTGCAGTTTGAGCAATTTTTGATAATTCCTCGTCGGAAGAAACTTCTGCTGATAAAGTTGGTAAAATTTGTAAAGCTTTTTCCGCTGCGAGTCTGTAACCTCTTGTAATAATTGTGGGATGTATTTTCTGATCTAAAAGTTTTTCTGCATTTTCTAAAAGTTTTCCTGCAAGCATTACGGCAGTGGTTGTTCCGTCGCCAACTTCTTCTTCCTGTGTTTTTGCAATTTCAACAAGCATTTTTGCAGCTGGATGTTCAATTGCCATTTCAGAAAGAATAGTTACCCCGTCATTTGTTACAATAATATTTCCCGCATTATCGACGAGCATTTTGTCCATTCCTCTTGGTCCTAAAGTAGTTTTTACAGTTTCGGCAAGAACTCTCGCAGCTAAAATATTATTTCTTTGTGCATCTCTTCCAACTGTTCTTTCAGTATTGTCCGGTGAAATTTGGTTTGTCATTGTTTTTTCCCACGAGTTTTTAGTTTAACAAATAAATCGGGGCATATATCTTCTAAGACACTTAAGTAATCATCAATCGTTTTATCTTTATATTCTCGTTGATTAGTTTTTATGACCTGATAAATTGGTTCGGCCATACTAAGACAGACTTCTCTATCCGATTTTTTTGTGCTTCCCAAATAACTCCCAGTTAATGCTTCAAGAAAGGAAATAGCATAACCAATTCTCGCATGATATTGAACTGTTCTTCTTGAAGTTTCTAGTCTTTCGTTGAGAGATTTCATATATTTCTCATCTCGAGCAGGCTTAGCTAAGTGAGTCATTGTTTCACTTGCTCTGCGAGGTAAACTAGGCGTAGAAACTTCTTGTGGTTCCATATATCCAGGCATTCTAGCTTCAACATAAGGATTTCTGTGACCTGTTATTGCTGGAGTTTTTCTAGGATTAAGACCTGCTCTTTTTATTGCTTCTTGGAGAAAACTTTTTTTTGTCATTGTCTTCCATTTGGCCAAACTAGTTTTTCGGCTTCGTCTAATTTATTTTTTAAAGAATTATTTTTCGGATATTTCTCCATTATTGTTTGCATATGAGAATACATTTTTATTTCTTGATCTGATCCAGAACAACCATATCTTCCACGAGACAAAGATTCAATTTTGTCCAAGTATCTATGAAACTGACAAACATCTTCGACAGCTTCCGAAATTAGAGTTTCGACTGAAATTTGACCACTATACATTGCCCTATCTCTAAAAGCAGGATTGTCTACAAGACTTTTTGTCGAAACTCTTTTTTTGTTTGTCATTGTTTATACCACTCTAGCGCATTAGAGTTTAATTTATTTGCTTCAGTAACTATTCCTTCAATTGCCATAACAGCAGGGGCGACATCACTTCTGTATGCACCGCTGAAAATGAAGTGAAGTTCATCGAGTTGTTTTTGGAAATCTGGGACGCATCGGACAGTTATAGCAGATCTTCCAAGTTGATAAATTCTTCTAAGCTGGCCTTCTTTTCTTATAGACTCTTCAGAAATACCTGCTTGAATCTGTTTTGCCAATAGTAAGGGATGAAGATTTTCACTATGTTCGGGGAAAAGAGTTCTTATTGCTAAATGATTTAGTGCTTTAACGCTGCCCAATAAGTAACTCGCATGAATTGCAGAACCTAGGCTATATTCAAAAGTCTCTAAAGCCTGTCTTTGAACAACTAGGGGCAATTCATCTCTTGTTGATAAAACATAATCCTGAGTAATTATTGTCATGATTCTAAAACCTAAAATTAGTTTATAAAAATTATTGTGATCGATTTATCTCTTGAGCAAGATTTAAATATACCGAGTTTATTGTATAGGAATAAAAGATGGGAGTAAAAAACGAAGTATTTGACCAGACCTTGAAACACAAGGGCTATTTTAATTACACTGATTTGTATAATTTTTGTTACAATTGGTTTAAAGATAATGGATATAAGAATCTTGCAGAGGAAGAATATATTGAGAAAATAGCACCGATAGGAAAAGAGATTCAAATAAAATGGGTAGCAAAGAAAAAAGTTTCTGATTATTTTAGACAGATTATAACGGTTAAGTGGCATATTCTTGGAATGACTGATGCTGAAGTAGAAGTTAATGGAAAGAAAGAAAAAACAAATAAGGGAGAAGTTAAATTAAAGATTAGTGCAGAAGTTGAAAAGGACTGGGAAGGAAATTGGGAGAAGACTCCCTTCTACGTTATGCTCAGAGGAATTTATGACAAATATATACTTAGAACAACAATTGATGAGTATGAAGATGCACTTACTGCAAAGGCATCTAACTTTGTTGCAGATACGAAAGCATTCTTGAATTTGGAAGGAAGGAAATAATTAGATTTTTCTCGTCGATTTTCTTCGCCTGCATGAAGAGGCAATAATTCTCAGTATCATTCTTGCAGAAAGTCCGTCGAAGATATTAAGAACACTTGTCCTCTAGCCCTGCATGAAACACTTTCTATTCTCTAGAGAACCTATTGCACAGGTCCTGCATTTTTTAGTTCTACGCTTTCCAATCTCAAGTGTTATTCTCTGCAGAACACACTTTTTCTGCATTAAAAACCTGCCATTCTAAAGTGTTCTTCCATACTACAGGCTCCGGTCCTACATGTTATCTTTCTACGCTCTCCATTATCCAGAGTCCCTCCATGCGGAGGGAAAACATTTATAAAAGAGAGCCACTAAAAAAAAGTATGAAAAAAGTGGGTTTGATCATTTTAATATTATTTTTGACGAGTTTTGTATCATTTGCATCTGCATTGACTGCTACGCAAGACTCATTGGATGTTGCAATTATCCCAGAATTTAATCAACCAGGACATACTTCTATAATTGTGGAAGGTGCGGATCCAGGGCAGTATAATATGTATACTTTAACTGCTGTAAAAATTTTACCATCAACACCATTTAATTTGGTAGCTGTGAGGAATAATATTAGTGTTGACATTTATCCTACATCCGAGTTAAGACCATTTGGCCCTGCGGCATATGAATTTGCCTATGTAATAAGGAATACTGAAACAGATCAGAAATATGAGAATAAAATGGTTGTAAGAATCGTTTCTATTGAAGATGCATTTGAAGTTTCCTCAGATTCTAACAGCCCAGACAGCGACAAAATAACTTTTTATGTTAAAAATAGAGAAGCTATTAACTTAAAAAATGTTCATGCAAGATTTACTTCTATTTTCTTTGATAGCGAGCAAACATTTGATGTACCTGCAAATGGAAAAAAAGAAATCAGCATTGCTGTTGATAAAGATAAATTAAAAAGAATTGAAGCAGGATCATATTTGCTTACTGCTGTTTTTGATACTGATAAGGGTCAGAAAACAATTGAAGGAAGAGTTTATCTTGGTGAAAAGAAAGGAGTAGAGGCTAAAGAAACAAATGAAGGATTTTTTATACATAGAACAGATATTTCTAGAATAAATTATGGAAATGTTCAAGAAACAGTTAATGTTGATGTGCAAAAGAATGTTTTTAGTAGATTATTTAGTACAGCAAGTGTTCAACCGGATGTTGTCAACAGAGATGGTTTCGGAGTTACATATTCTTGGGCGAGAACCCTTGGCCCTGCAGAAAGCTTCGAAGTAAAAGTAACTACTAATTATTTGTATCCAGTATTAATTGTTATCGCGATTATTTTGATAATAATTGGTTTCAAGAGATTTACTGAAACAAAGGTTGAAATGACAAAATCTGTTTCTCCAGTAAAGACACAATCTGGACAGTTTGCATTAAGAGTAAGAATACACGTTAAGGCAAAGAAGAGAGTTGAGAATGTCTCTATAATTGATAGAATACCTGGCGTAGTTCAAATCTATGAGAAGTTTGACTCTATTTTAAGACCAACAAAGATAGACACAAGAAATAGAAGAATACAATGGGACTTGGGTGAAATGGCTGCAGGAGAAGAAAGAATGCTTACTTATATAATATACTCTACTGTAGGAGTTGTAGGAACATTCTCATTGCCTAGAACACTTGCTGTATTTGAAAAGGGCGGAGAAATACATGAAATAGAATCAAATGCGGTTTTCTTTATGGCTGAACAAAGAGCTCAGGATGAGTAATTAGGGAGAGTATATTTTTGATTGAACTATTGGTCCAATAAAGTTAAGAGTATCCCAATACATCACTGTAGCGATTTTTTTCATTTCTCTAAAAGTCGTTTTGTTAGTTATGGGCGTTCTACCCTCCCTAATATTGTACGCTCCAGCTTCGGCCAAATATCCTGCTCCACGAGCTCGGTGAATCGATGCGCCACCTCCTTGCCATCTCTGAGCTTTTGAATGTATTTCGAGAAGAATGTCATAAACAATTCTCTCGGCTAATAATCTTTCTAATTCTTTTTTAGTGAGAGTATCTTCTGTCATGATTTATTAATTACTTTGTAGACATAAAAGAATATTTATTTGGAATTCTTAGGCATATAAGGTTCACAAATCCTGCACACTCTGTCTAGAACCTCTACGGTTCTGTGGGCACTTCTAGAAGACTCATATAATGCACTTGCGAGTTGTTCCCTGCCTCTTCTTTCATCAGCACGAGCTTGAGCTAGAAGATCGTCCCCGAGTCCATCAAGAATAGTCTTCAGTGTTCTGTAATCTAACTTACCAAGATTCTCGACTAATTCGTCTAGTCTACCTTCATAACCTGGAACTTCCCGAGGGTGTTTAGCTTCGTCTGTCATGATATAAAATGTATAATAATGAGTATTTATTTCTTGGCTTTTTGACTAATTTTTGGATTCACTAACATTAATCCAGTCAAGTGAAACATAATTAAGTTTGGTTTTTGCGTCCATTAGCTGAGAAGACTCAATTGCAAACGCATAAACATTATTTTCTACAAATAGTTCGGAGGCATTGAAAGATACAGAAACTGTTTTCCAGACAGAGACATTTCTTGTGCCTAGGGAAACATATCCTAGCTTGTCAATATAAGACCAGTTTGTAGAATTTTTACCTCTTATGCTAATCATTGAACCGTAAGGGAGATTTTCAAAAACCGAGAAAGACACGTTTACCTTCCCAGTGCTGTATTCTGCAGGCACAGTAAAATAAACTAAGTAAGAAGTTATGTTCCTGTAGGTGATATTTGTTGTGTTTTGAACACTTGAGTTAGACAGTCTGTCTAGAGGATAAATATAGGAGTTATTGGTGTCTATCTTTCCGCCGATATCATAAGAATATGTTTTTGTTGAACTTGAGAAAAAAGATAATGTGAAGAAAACTGCAAAAACAAGTAATATCGCAACAAGTATTCCGCCAGTGATTAGTAAAGTATATTTTGCCGCTTCTGGATTAGTCTTTCTTAAGAACATCCAAACTGATGCGATAATGAACAAGAGTAAAACCCCTCCAAGATAAAAGTTCCAACCTCCGAAAATAAGGGTTGTTATATTAGAAATTAAGATAACTAAAAAGAGTGTTAAAAAGATTTTAATAAAAGTTTTTGAGATTCTCATTTTAATCAGCTAAGCTATCTACGATTTTATTTAGGAATCCTTTATCCGAGTCTTTCTCTTTAACTAAGGGTTTTGCTTTTATCGGAGTTTTTTTATCTGATTTTTTGTTTTCTACATCTTCTGCGAGGCTATTAATTATGCTTGAGAAAAAACTTCTTGTTTGTTCTCTCTTAGTTTGCTGTTTTGGTTCTGTTTGTTTTACCTTAACTTTTTCTAATTTTACAGAAGGCTTTTGTTTGGATTTTTCTGAAGAATCATCTGACAAACTGTCAATAAGTCTCGAGAAGAAACCCTTTCTATTCTTTTTTGTGTCTTCCATTTCTACTTCGATTGTGAGTTTCTTCTCCTTTGGAAGAACCATTTTCCTATCATTGGATTCTTTTGCTTTTTTGAAAAGATTTGCAAAAAATCTTTCAGATTTCAATTTTGAGGTTTTGACACCACTAATTTTAGGCTCATTTTTAACTGATTCTTTACCCTCAGAAGAATTTAATCTTCCTTTGAGATAACTCATTTGCCTTCTTAATAATTCAAGTTCGTCAGCTGTTTCTCGTTGGATTCTAGAGACGTTTGATTTTAGAGAGCTCGAGAAAGATTTCTTTTCGCTTACAACAAGATCGTTCATTTCTTGAGTAAAAACGCCAATTTTTCTGTATATTTCTTCGATTGCCTGAGTTTGATTATCGATTTCATTTCTAAAAGAACTATGAGCAATATCTAAATCAGATCTGATGTCCCTATTTTCTCTTTTTATGAAGTTTTCCTGTTTTCTTATGGAGTCTTTTACTAATTTTTGCTCAAGTTTGTTAAATTTATCAAGATTTTCTTTGTAAGAGTTGAACTTGTTTTCAATTGCTTCATCAGAATATCTTTTGTAACCTTCAACATCTTTTCTTAATTGTTCTGTTCTTTTTTCAAATTTCTCAAATTTTTGTTCAATTTTCTTATTTAATTCTTGAGTAAGCTCTATCTTTAAAGAAGACTTTATTTCTTTTTTCTCAAGTTTATCTATTTGAGATTTTAGAGGCTTTATCTCCCTATCACAAAAGGAAGTCAATGAGTCAGAAGTCTTTTTTCTTATGTCATTTACGTCGAGAATTACATTTGCCTTAAGCTTTTCAAATTCTGTAAGAACTCTTCTTGCACCAGTTTTATCAATTAAACTGTTTAGTTCTTGAATTTTTGTAGAAATAGAAGCCATGTCTATTTTTACGGCTTGAAAAGAATTTCGTAGTTTAGATTCTATTATCTCAAACTTATCTTCAATCTTTTTGTCTAAATTGTGCTGTTCCATCTTTGATGTGTAACCCTTTCAAAATGACGAAAGACCTATTTAAACCTTACTATAAAGTTGAAAATCAAATAAATATATTTGAAGAATTTACTTAAATGAGGCTAAATAAACCGCTTTTTCCATTTGTCTATCAAATTCTTTCTGAGAAATAGATTGTATTTTTGTGACTTCATAACCTGAAGTTTGATTTTTTTCCATAAAGGACTCAGAGACCATATATCCTCCAGCAATTATACAGAACTTTTTCTCAGCTAATTTTGCGTTTAACACTGAAGTAAAATTAAAACAATCTGCAGATTCATTTGCAATTATTTCTGAGCCGACAAAAGCAAGAGGGTAGTAAGACCTGTTCACCCATTCTTGAGAGTAAGATATTTCTAAAGTACATGAGCTGTTGTATCCCAGAATTGATCCATTTGCACAACCTGAAGTGAAATATTCTCTAGAATCAAATGACCCGAAGGTTGCATAATTTTCAAAATCTTTGAAGTAGGTTGTAATGTTACCAATAGAAAATTTGTAATAATCGCTCCTATTTGATTTTGATATATTGACAAATCTTTGAAAGTCAGACATAAGCGGAAGATCTGATAGGAAACTGTTATTGAAATTATATTCTATCGAGATGAAATTTTCATAATGTGGAGTTTGAACCAAAACACCTTTTTCAGTATAACATAGATGATCTGAGGGAGAAATTTCATGGGGAGCTTTTTGTATAATTTTTATAAGTCCTGGGAAATATTTTCCAAGTCCGAAAAGAGAGGAAGGACTAAGCAAAGGAAGATCGACTTTCTTGTCAAAACAAATAATTTTTTCTCCATTCAAAAATTTTTCTGTAAGAAAAATTTTTCCAGGATAATTTAAAGAGTCATTTGTTGGAACAATAGTCTTCGGAATAGTCTCATTTTTCGAAGGAATGCCTTGCTCAAACGTACAAGCAGAATCATCTTCATCTTGGGAATTTTTATTAGCTAAATTACATTCTCCAGAGTAATTAATTTTTCTTGAAAGATACATAGTTGTCCTGTCTGGAGTAGAAATCTCAGTTATAACTTTTCCGTCTTCTTTATAGCTAGTCAAAAATAAATTGTTTTGTATATAGTAAACATCTGTGTTTACAGATCCCCTAACAAAGCTTGTTTTATAATTCAAATGATATTTACTTAGATTATTGAAATTTTCAATAAGTTGAGAATATCTTTCCCTTACTGAAGAGTCATCATATGAAACATATTTTGAATAGCTTACTTCTAAATTAATAATGTAAATTAACAGCAGTACAATAATGCCAAAGATCAATAGATGACGTTTTTTTATAACATACTTTTCTTCTTCGATTACTTTTTTTTCAATAATCTTCGATAGTTTTTTCTCCTCTAACTGGTATTTTTTCTCTAGTTTCTTGAGGCTCTGCTCTTTTTTCATTAGTTTGTATAGAGAAACTAGTTTTTAAATTCTATTCGAAAGTCAGATTCCAAAAATCCCTTTGATTCCTGCAACGATTAACTCTACAGCCATGCCCATAAGGAAAAGAGCAAAGATTTTAGATACAATATCTATAACTTTCTGGTTAACTCTTGGAACTGCAAGTGCAAAAAGATAGAAAACTATCCCCACTAGAACGAATGACATAACTATATTTGGAAGCAAAATAAAGCTTCCGAGTTCAAATGATTTTAATGTAATAAAGGAGATTGTTGCTGGCCCAGTTAGTAATGGTGTTGCAATAATTGAAATGATACTGTCTACTTTGCTTCCTTCTTCATCCTTTTCAGGAACCCAAATTGTTTGAATACCTAACAAAAGCAGAAGAATTCCTCCAGCTATTCTAAAGGAGTCCAGAGTTATTCCGAACAGAGTAAATAGTGAAGGACCGACAAAATTAATTATTACTGCAAGAATAAATGCAACAAGAACTGCGTACAAAGCAATTTTCTTTACGTCAAACTTCTTTGAGTATGCTCGAATTAAAGCAGGAACAGAAGAAATTGGATTTACTAAAACAAAAATTTGCGCGATAATTGCGAAGCTCAACCAATTCATAGGAAAATAAACCAAATGAGATTATTAAATGTTTTGAAAGGAAATTATCCTTGCTTAGGATTTAAGAGAATCTTTTCCTCATCTTCCAAAAGAGAAATAATTCTGTCTAACTTTTCTTTAATCTCATCAATGTCCAATTTGGTTATTGAAGTATTTTCTCCCATTAATTATTAATGTGTTTCGAATATAAATAAGTTTGGAATCCCTTCACCATATTCGCAAAATGCACCTCATAAAAAATTCGAAAGAAAAATAGTTTTGTTCGGAGCGTTTTGCTCAGAATCGAACGTTCGATTCCTGAAAACAATTATTTGCTATCTAGCGATAGCAAGTATAATCCCTTCACCAGGAATCGAACCGGGATAACGCGGGTTCTGCTGAACATCATATTCTAACGAATACAATCTTGTCACATTTCATCCTTGGCCATCAGGCCACGTCCATGCTAGTAAACTACAGCCGCGCGCACTAACCTTTGTGCTATGAAGGGGCTAAGTATGAATAACAAAAACTATTTTTAAATGTTAGCACAAAGGTCTAAATTAAATAGTTGAGTTTGCCATCTGAAACATAAAAGTTAAATAGAGATTAAGTTTAGGTTTAAGATGAAAGTAAAAATTCTTGAAAAGAATACTAAAGACTTAAAAAAGGAATTTGAAAAAATAAAAGTATTAAGTCGTAAAAAAGTTTCGATTACAGACTGGAATGACTGGATTTCTATGCTTAAGTCTCACAAGAATCTGATAATCCTGTCCATGCTTTTTTTGATTTCGGCAATTTTGATAAATTATGCGTCAGGTTTTTATGTAGATCATAACACCAAAACTGTTTCCGCAAACGATTTGTTACTAGATTTTCTTCCGTCAATTGATATTAGCCCCATTTTTATTTATGGTGCAGTCATAATTGTAGCGCTATTTTTTCTCTATCCTTTGCTTTTTAGGCTTGAAGAGTTTCACAAGGCAGTAAGTCAGTTCAGCTTGCTTATTTTAGTTAGATCTTTTTTTATAATCTTGACTCACTTAAGCTTGCCACTAGATGCAATAGCAGTTCACGCTCCTAATTTTCTTTCTTTTCTGAATGTTCAGAATGATCTTTTCTTTTCTGGCCATACTTCAATTCCTTTTTTAGGATTCCTTCTTTTCAAAAATAAAAAAATAAAGTATTTCTTTCTAGTTTCTTCGATTGTTATGGCAGTTACAGTACTTTTGATGCATGTTCACTATACTATCGATGTCTTGAGTGCCTATTTTATCACATATGGTGTTTTTAAGTTTGGAGAAAAATTTTACGAGAAAATAAAATAATGAAGGCTAAATTAGTGGACCGAGAAATTTTTGAGACGTTTCGAGTTTTGACATTCTTTAAGTTTCTCTTTGCACTGTCCGAATTTATTGCAGGAATTGTGATATTTGCGATTGGCAGGAATAATCTAGTGAATTTTGTTATTTCAGTTGCTCAAAGAGAACTTTTAGAAGATGGTAATGGCTCGATTGCAGGATATATTGTTAACCTTGCTCAAAACTTTTCTATTAAAGCCGAAATTTTCATTGCTCTCTACTTGATTATCCACGGGATTGTAAAAATTATCTTACTTTATGGAGTGTGGAATCGTAAGAAAATAGCTTATCCTGTTTCTATATTAGTCTTTTCATTATTTTTAATTTATCAAATAAGATTATATCTCACTAACTTTTCTTCGTGGTTACTTGTTCTGAGTGTGATTGATCTAGCTTATGTGGCGTTATTGATATTTGAGTTTCTAACTGTTAGAAAAGGTAGTAAGCCTTATTGAAACTATTCAGAAGTTAGTTTTGTTATTAAAGTTAGGGGTTGAGGTGGTCTTTTTGCCTCTGTTCTTGCTTGAGGAGTAACCGGACAACAACAGCAAGGATCCACATTCTCCGCGGAAGAAATTGTTCTTGGAGGAGAAGGTACATACTTATGTTCTGGTGGAGGAACAAAACCAGGTTCGTCTGAACCATCTCCAGAGCCATAAGCTAGCATAGTTCCCAAACAAAGAGTAGTATAAATTGTGTATCTTTGCAACTGTTTATGCATAGTCTAATATATATTTTCTAGTTTATATATTTTATGAAAAGAGTTAATCTTCACATTCTTCGAAAGTAACTTCGTGAATATTTTCGTAGGCTTTTTTTCTTTCTGCAGAACATTCCTTACAATATCTTCTTTGAAATCTGTCTAGAGAGTCCTGTTGAAATTCCTTTTTACAGTCTTTACAAAACTTTGTTTTCATTGCCATAAAACAATACCCATTTCTATGTTTAAAAATTTACTCTTTCAGAATTCTTTCGATTTGTCGCTTTAGTAATTCGTATCTTTCAACAGTTTTTTGAAACGATAAGACATAGTCCCTTGTAGACGGGAATCCTTTTGTCTTTGGAACTCCCCCAGGAATAGTAGTGTTATCGGGAAATTGAGATCGAGTAAAGTCCTTTTCTTTGCCATCAATTAAATTAAAGTAATGTGAAACTTTTTCTCCGCTAGGCAAAACTGCCTCGCACCAAACTATGTCTCCGCCTAAATAATCCTGAGCCACAATGGAACTAACTGCGCACTGACCATAGGCCGGATTTGAGTCTGACCATTTCTCTGGATCTGAACTTGATTCTTTACACCATGCTTTTTGTAAAAGACTTTCTAACTTTCCTTCTTCCATATGGTTTCTGGAAAGTTATAGTATATAAGAATTTATATGATAAATAAGATCGAGAGTATAAGCTTATAAACGGTTTTTTATTGAGGTATTTATGGAATATTTTTTTATTTTGGGTAGAAACCCCCAGTTGAGTTACGCAGAATTGCAGTGCTACTTTGAGTCTCGAGGAATAAAATTTGACGTTATGGCGTTTGAACGTAACTATTTACTTCTTTCTTTTGAAAAGGAGATTAAGGTAGACATTCAGGAATTTGGAGGAGTTGTTAAAGTTGGGAAAATACTTTACCGAGGGAATGATAATAATTTTGGCAAATTCTTAGAGAATTACATAATGGAAATAGATAAGTTTAGTTTTTGTGTTACTGGAAGCAGCGATTCTGAAGAATTAGAAGAAGCTTTGATGGAAAAATTCAAACATGAACGAATTAAAGCACAAGTAAGGCATGGAAGAAATAAAATGCTTTTGCAAAAGGGAGAGTATGTTCTTATGCCTAATGCTGATGTGGAATTCTTTTTTTACAAAATACAGGCAGAATTATTTTTTGGTAGAGTTGAACAGGACTATTCTTATACCGAAGTAAAGGAAAGAGACATGCATAAACCATTTAGAAGAGAATCTTTAGCAATTTCTCCGAGACTTTCTAAGATTTTAGTTAATATTACTCAAGTTAAACCAGGGCAACTTTTATTGGATCCTTTTTGTGGTGTTGCGGGAATAATACAAGAGGCATTACTTAAAGGAGTAAATTGTTATGGAATTGATAAAGATAAAGACGCAATTGAAAGTGCTAAAAAAAATTTGAAATGGTTGTCCCAGAACTATAAACTAGAAGCGAATTACACTCTTTTGAATGCTGATTCGAAGAATGCTCCAAACATACGAGTTGATGGAGTTGCGACTGAACCTGCTTTAGGAGAAATTGTCCGAAGAAAATTAAGAGATAATGAAGCTAAAGAGTTTATTGAGAGATTTGAAAGAATGATTGTGCCGGTTTTGAAAAGAATTGTGCAAATCAAAAAGCCTGGAGCGAGAATTGCAATAACTCTTCCTTACATTAGAGAACATTCTGTGAACATTGCAAAAGTTTGTCAGATGACTGGATTGAAAAAGATTGAAATTCCAGGTGTTGAATCTCCAATAAAAGAAGTTCGAGAAGGACAGTTTATTGCTAGAGAAATTGTTGTGTTAAGTTAATTTTTTTAATAGATACGCAAAAGGTTTTAGAGAGGGGTTGGTAGAGAATCGCCTTAGAATTCTAGAAAGTTAATATGCAAGGAGTATTAGTACAAACAACATTGTTCGGTGAAGAAGACCTAAATAGTATAATCCGATCAAGTATTCTTGGTAAAAACTTAAAAGCTATAGGGTCACAACCATTGAAATTTAAAAAATACCTCTTAGTTTTTGTAGTTATGTTTGTAGAGGATATCCTGAAACTTATGGGGATCGACCGGGAATTATGTTTGAAACAGATTCTCCAATAGTTTACGCTTGCCCGACAGATAGTTTCGAACTTATGCGGGGCGGACGTTGGCTGCCTGGTCATGAAAGGTTCATTTTTCCTTCAATCGAAGTCATGCTTAGTCAATATCCAACTATTGAAGATTTTAAAGAAGAATTTCAGAAATTTTTCAGATCACTTAACCCAGAGGAAATTTACCCGGAGAATACACTCGAATTTGCAGAGGTACACCATCAAAGCGATTATTGTGTTAGTAGGTACATTCCCTGGAATCCTGGCTGTAATGAAGTAACTTTCCCTAAACCTACTAAAATTAAAAATTGTAAACTTTTTTATTCAAAAGAAGATTTAAAAGAATTTTATCTCTAAAACTAATCTAAACTTTTTTGATTTTGTTTAGGCTTTTCTTCAAGTTCTTTTACAAACTGTGAAATCTCTAGAGCAGCGTCTGCATTAACAGAAAGGGAATCTATTCCTTGACCAACTAAAAATTCTACCATTTCTTTTCTTGAAGCTGCCTGACCACAAATAGAGGTTTCTACTTTTGCTGCTTTACACTCCCTGATAACTCTGGAAAGTTGTTTTAAGACAGCTGGATCCATTTCATTGTAAAGATACTGTACTTCTTCATTTCCTCTGTCAATTGCAAGAGTATATTGTGTAAGATCATTTGTTCCGAAAGAGATAAAGTTTATTCCTTGTTTGCAGATTTCTTTGATTATCATCGCTGCTGCAGGTGTTTCAATCATAACCCCCCATTTAATATTTGGATGTCCAATCACTTGCATTTCTTCTAGAACTTGTTTTGCTGCTTTCACTTCTTCAAGAGTTATTATTTGGGGGAACATTATACCAAACTTGTGTCCTTTGTCCGCTAAGTCTTTCATTGCTGAAAGCTCTGCTCTGAAAATCTTTTGATGTTTCAAACTGAATCTTATTCCGTGGAAACCGAGCATAGGATTTCTTTCAATTTGTTTTGGAGCTCCTTCAAGATTTGAGTATTCATCAGTTCGGATGTCTGAAGTTCTTACCCAAATTTCTTTTCCAATAAATGAATAGGAAATCTTTTCCAAACCTGTCCGAATTATTTTTTGGTATTCATCAATTTTCTCGTTGTCTTCATAGTAAAGAGGATGTTTTGCTTCTGAAGCGATTATTCCTTCAAGTCTGACAAGACCGACGCCAGCTGCTTGAGTTTTTGCCGCTCTTTCTGCAAATTCTGGAAGATCAACTAAGACTTTTATTTTTGTTTTTGTAGGAACTACTGGCAAAACTTCAACTTTCTTTCCTTGAGCTTTACCTAAGAAAACTTTCCCATTGTAACCATCGACAGTTATTTCTTGCCCATCTTCTAAAATTGAAGTTGCATTTTCTGTTCCTACTACTGCTGGAATTCCCATCTCTCTAGAAACAATTGCTGCATGAGCAGTTATTCCGCCCTCGTCTGTAACTATCGCCGAAGCTTTTTGCATTGAAACAACCATATCAGGATTTGTCATTTGAGTTACAAGAACATCACCCTGCTTTATTTTGTATAAGTCTCCCATACTTCTAATTATTTTGACGACGCCAGATGCAACTCCAGGAGAAGCGCCAAGACCTTTTGTGAGAAGTTTACCTTCTAATTCTTCAGACTCTTTTTTCTTTTCTAAAGTTGTAATTGCTCTTGTCTGAACAATGAAAATTTCTCCGTTTTCAATTGCAAATTCAATATCTTGAGGTTTGCCATAATGTTTTTCCAACTTAAGCGCATAATCTGCCAATTCCAATACTTCAGAAGTTTTGAGAACTTTTTGTTTTGATTTTTCCTCGTTTAAATTAACTGTTTTTGTGATGCCTGAAGAATCCCTAACGATTGCAATTTTTTTATCTGAAACTTTTTCTGAAACTAATTCTAATTCTCTTGAAACAATGTAGCTGTCAGGTTTTATTCTTCCAGAAACAATTCCTTCTCCCTGTCCGAAAACAGCCTCGATAAGAACATTTTCTGTTTTTACTGGATCTACTGAAAAGATAACTCCGGATTTTTCAGAGCTGATCATTTTCTGGACAACAGCACAGATGCCCACATGTGCTTCAAATCCTTTTTTCAATCTGTAATAAATTGCTCTGGCTGTAAAAGTCGATGCAAAAACTTTTTTTACATTAAGTATAACTTCGTCATTTCCTTTAACATTAATGAAAGAATCTTGTTGACCTGCGAAACTCGCATCCGATAAATCTTCTGCTGTTGCTGATGAACGGACGGCGACGAAAATTGGCTCTCTTGCGGTTCTCATTATTGCAAGTGCGTCTGGAGCTCCTTTTATTTGCCCCAAGTCGACATTAAAATGATCGTAGGCCTCGATAATTTCTTCTCTCATGTCTTTTGGCATTTCAGTATTAATAATTAGTTCTCTAATCTCCGAAGCTTTTTGTGTAAGAAGTTCTGTGTTTTCTACGTCAGTTATTTTTCTTAGAATTTCATCTATTTGTTCTCTTAATCTTGTGGACTCAATAAAATAATGATATGCTTCGGTTGTAACGCAAAATGCAGGGGGCACGGGAAATTTTGAATTGTACATTTCTCCGAGATTTGCACCCTTGCCACCAACAAGTTTTACATCATCTTTAGAAAGTTCTGACAGCCAAGCTATCAATCTCTTTTTTTCCATAATTCGAAAAAGGATTGAGATTATATAAAGGTTGTGGGAAAATTATTCCTTAGACTCTTTTAAAAGATCTTCGTAGATTGCTTTTGGCATTGTTGTTAAAATATACTGTTCGAAAAGAGGCAGAACTTCGTAATCTTCAATGTATCCTTCAAATAAATTTCTTATGAATGTAAGTTCTTCATTAACTTCCTCTAAATTTTTAGCAAGAATCTGGAATCTTATTTGATGATCCATCGTTTTGTCAATGTAATGAATTCGAGTTCGGTTATGTAACTCAGATTTTATTTTTTTATCAAACTCTTCAGTTACTTTATTGAATTTAAAAATTACCATGAACCACTGAAAGTTTAATTTCCTATAATCTAAATCTGCAGAATATTTTTTGAGTATACCTTTTCTTTTCATCCTTTTTAATCTGTAGGAGACTGCTTCTGGAGTGATTGATTGATTTTTCTTAGATAATAATTCTGCTAACTCAACTACATTTAATCTTGCATTTTCCGATAAGAAATTAAGCATTTCTACATCTGTTTTGTCTAATTTGGTTTCTTTATCAAATGGTTGAATGTCGTGCTTTTTTGAATTTTTTATAAGTTCTGGAAAGAATGGAGGAGTGTCTTTTATTATTGAGTCTACCACGAAGATTTTTGTTCCTAAGATATCTTCTTCAAAATTGGAATATAGTTCTTTGAGTTTTATATCTAAGTCTCTGAGATCTTTTGCGCTCATAACAAAAAATAAATCGTACGGCCAACCAATTGTGACTAACCATTTTATATTTGGATTTTGCTTTATGATGTTTATAATTTTATTTTGTTTTTCTAAAGTAAAATTTCTTAGTTTTAGATAAATGTGAAAATTGTTGTAACCTAGTTGAAAAGTATTTATCCAAGAAATATATTTTCGGATTATTCCTTCTTTCTCAAGTCGTTTTATTCTGTAGTTCACAGCAGCACGACTAAGTTCTACTTCTTTTGCAATCCGAGTATCAGATTCTCGGGCATTCAGGCTCAAAAAGTGAATTATTTTTTTATCTTTTACATCTAATTCTGCCATTATTCAACATAAACTAAATAATTCTTTATAAATTTTTTGTTTTTGCTAAAAATTTGGTCTAAACTTCTAATAACACAAAAGAAGTGTATATTTCAAGGTAAACAAAATGGAAACAAAAAATTACATTGAGTGGATTGGAACAGGAGCTGGTTTGAATCCAGTTCTTGGCAATACTTCATTCTTAGTTAGCAATGGAGAAAGAAACCTTTTGGTTGATTGCGGTTTCACAGTAACTCTTGAACTCATTAAGAAAGGAAAGTTGAAAGACATAACTGATGTTCTAATAACTCACCAGCATGCAGACCATATCGGAGGTTTGGAAGGATTGGCTTTCATGGACTTTTTTGCATATAAGAAAAGAGGAGAAGCAAGACCAAACATGTACTTGGGATCTGAACAATTTGCTGATGATTTGTGGAATAATTCCTTGAGGGGCGGTCTTGAAAAAATACAAACAGATGAAAATGAACCCGTTAATGCAATTTTGGAAACCTACTTCAAAGTTCATACTGGAAAAACAGTTTCTGTTGATGGATTGCCAGAAGTACAAATGTTTTCTGCGCCGCACGTCGTTGGAATGGAAAATTATGGATTGAGAATTGGAAAAGATGTTTATTATTCTGGAGACAGTTTAAACTTGCCACCAGCAGATGCTAAACTGATTTTCCAAGACTGCCAGTTTTATGAATCTAAATCTGATGTTCACGTATCTTATGCCAAGTTAAAGAGAGAATTGCCTGCAGAAGTACGTGCAAAAACTTATCTTGTACACCTCGGGGGCGGCTGGGATAAAATTGATCCAAAAGCCGATGGATTTGCAGGATTTGTTAAACCCGGAGATAAATTTGAAATTTAGGGTTTCTCTCTTTTGTATTCTATCTGAAATAAGTTTCCGGTAAATTGTCCCAAATCCATGTAATGAAGAGTTCTCTGGTGAGGTTTTCTGAATCTGTCAAAATATTCAAAAGTAACAAATAAAGAATGATCTGCAAAGAACACTCTTCGGATTGTTTCCATTGAAAGTTGTGCTAGGAAGACTTCTGCTTTATATCTCTCTGCATCGGATTTTGAGAATACAGCGGTCTTTAGCAATTTGTCCATGTCTAAAAAAATATCTTCGGGCAAAACATCTCTAAGAGAAGGCATAACTTCTATATCTTCAAGCGATTTTATTGGTTCTGGCATTAGCCTACAGTGCTTCCGACTTCTATATCTGCAGAGGGTGAAATTAGGATTACCTTTGTGTGCTCTTCATTTGATGCCGCTAAAAGCATTCCCTGACTTTCTAAGCCTTTCATTTTTCTGGGCTCGAGATTTGTTATAACAATAATTAATTTATCTTTTAGTTCTTCTTTCTTGTAATACTGTTTTATCCCTGCAAGAATTGTTTTTGTTCCAAGTGTTTTACCTAAATCAACTGAGAGATTATAAAGCTTGTCTGCTCCGTCTATGTCAGCCACAGATTTTATCTTTCCAACTCTTAAATCGAGCTTTGCAAAATCGTCGTACTTAATCATTTCAGCCATGCTAACTATTCCAGGAATTGCAGGTTTATTAATTTTTGTTTCTATTTTCTTCTTAGGAACTTTTAGTTCAGTTTGCTTAGTAATTTCAATCTTTTGGAAGAGTATAGGTGCTTTGATAATTTTTGAAACTTTTAATGGTTCTTCTATTTGATCTATGTTTAAATCAAAAGAAAAAATCTTCGAGATTTTTTCAGCAGTTTCTGGAATTATTGGAGAAATTAAAATTGTGAATGCTTTGATTGAATCTGCTAGTTCATAAAGGACTTTCTTATTTTCTGTTTCCCAAGGTTTATTTGTCTGAACATATTCATTACAAATGTCTATGAAAGCAAAAATTTCATTTAGTGCTTTATCAAACTCGTAGTTATCATAATGAGATTTTATTTTTTTAATAGCTAATTTTGGAAGTAATGAATTACTCGTTTTTTCCAGACCATATCTTTCTGCCAAAGCTGAAACCCTTGAAACTAAATTCCCGAGTTTATTTGCCAGTTCATTGTTGTGTCTTTCTATTAGAGCTGTTTCTGAAAAATCTCCATCCTGACCGAAGGCAGTATTCCTAAATAGAAAATATCTAGCTGAGTCTACTCCAGCTATTCCAACAAGTTTATCGATTTTTACAACATTTCCTAAAGACTTTGACATTTTGTCTCCGTTGACTGTCCACCAACCGTGAGCGAATACAGATTTTGGTAAGTCCAAGCCTACGGACATCAAAAATGCCGGCCAGTAAACAACATGGAACCAAAGAATATCTTTTCCAATTAAATGAATATTTGCAGGCCAGAATTCTTCTTTACCTTTTATTTGGGTTCCAGAGTAGTAGTTAAAGAGTGCATCAAACCAAACATAGCACACGTGCTTTTTATCGAATGGCAGCGGAATTCCCCAATCAAAGCTTGTTCTGGAAATACTTAAGTCTGGTAGCCCTGCTTTTACTGAAGCAATTACATAATTTGCTCTTTCTTTTGGTAAAATAAATTCAGGATGTTCTTTGTAAAGCTTTAGAAGTTTATCTTTGTATTTTGAAAGCTTGAAGAAATAAGATTTTTCTTTTAGTTTTTCCACAGGTTTTTTGTGAATTGGGCAGCAACCATCTACTAAATCTTTTTCTGTGTAATAAGCTTCACAACCTACACAATATAGTCCTTCATATTCTCCAAGATAAATATCTCCGTTGTCAAAGGATTTTTGTAGCATTTCCTGAACTACTTGCTCATGTTGTTTATCTGTCGTTCTAATAAAATGATCGTACTTTGCATTTATTCTTTCCCAGTCTTTTTTGAATTCTGGAATTAGAGCATCAATAAATTCTTTTGGTTTCTTCCCTACCTTTTCTGCAGTTTCCTGTAACTTTTTTCCATGCTCATCAGTCCCAGTTAGAAAATAAACTTTTTTTCCTAGAAGTTTATTCCACCTTGCTAAAATATCTGCTGCAATAGTGGTGTATGCATGACCTATATGGGGAACATCATTTGGATAATAAATAGGAGTTGTAACATAAAAAGTATTTGCAAAACTGGGAGAAACTTTCGATTTTTTTGCTGGTTTTTTTGAGGTTGTTTTTGCCATAAATAGATTCATGAAAAGAGGTATAAAAGTCTTATTATTTGAATATTTCTTGAATGTATAATACTGCAACACCTAATATTATTGATAGAATATAAAAAATCTTAGTTCTTATTCCATCATGGTGACTTATTTTTTTTAATTTTCTTTCTGCAATCTTTTCATAGAATAGAACTATCATTGGCTGTATCGATGCAATTGCCGAAACCACTGTCGCAGATAAATTTGTCAGTGCTAAGAAAAGAGTAAATGTTGCGATCAAAGTAAAAAGTTCTGAGGCAATTCCCCATTTTACATTTTTTAATTCTGAAATGAAATCAACCCTGACTTTTTTAAAGGCTAAACCGGCAAAAATTACTAAGCTTGAGATTAAAGTTATGAGGCCCAATCCATTTAAGAGAGGAAGCTCAGAAGTAGTCAGCTTAGCAGAAAATTCGTAAAGGGCAATTAGTAAGATATTGACTGCAATAATTAGAAAACCGGTAAAAGATTTTGAGGCTGAAGTTTTGTAAGATAATTTTACAACGCCAAATATAATTAACGCCAAACCTAAATACCCAATAAGAGCCAGTCTTTCACCGAGTATAAAAAAAGACAAAATTGCGACGATAACTGGGTAAAAATAAACTATACCGGAAAGATTTGATGCATCTTCATGTTTGATAAGGAAAAAATAAGAATAATATTGTGCTCCTACGAATATTCCTCCAAGAAGAGGTATAATCATCGCATTCAAAGAAATATTTGACCAGTTAGAGAATAAAATCATAACCAATCCCATAAAAAATAGAGGTATGAAAGAAATTGCAGACATTCCTAGAGGTTTTTTTACTCTGTACGAAACGATGTACTTGTCAAAAATGTTTGTGAAAGCATAAGCAAAAGGACAAATTATTACAAATATTAATGAAATTATCAACCCTATTTCCATAATTAGTTTAGTAAAATAAACTATAAAAACCTGTATGGTTCTTTGAATTTATGCGCGGTTAGTATATCGGTAGTATGGAGCCTTCCCAAGGCTCAGAGGCGGGTTCAATTCCCGCACCGCGCATTTACATGAAGACATCCATGATCTAGAGTCTTCTTGTAGAATTTTACACCTGTCCTGCATTTTCTCCAGGTTCAGGTGTCCTCCTCTGCAGGATACACTTGTCCTGCATATTATCTTTCTACGCTTTCCATTTTCAAGTGTCCTCCTCTGCAGGAGGAAAAAATAAAAAAAATTCTTCGTTATGAAGTTAGTATTGTATGTAGTGCGGTGTAAATCTACTCCAATTATCAGTGATTTCTGTGCTGTTTTCTCTGATTCCCATACCAGCGCAATCGTCTCCGACCATCCAAAGACCTAAGACTGGATAATTTCCGTCAAAGTTAGGTATTTGGCAGTATGCTTGATAGATAAACCCTTCAGGACCGTAATGACCTTCAGTTTCGACGGATTCTCCGCCCTTTCTGATTGTCACATTAGCTCCTTCCCTTCCGAATAAAGGTTTCTTTACCCAAGTATTTCCAAGTTTTTCCGGAGTTTCATACGACGGAAGTAAATTTGGATGGTCCGGATTAAGTTCCCAAAGTATTGGAAGTAGGCCTTTATTACTCCAAAGCATTTTCCATGCTGGTTCTACGATTCTCATATCAGCGGTTGGGAGATGTTTTGCAAAATCTTCTTGAACTATAAGTTCCCACGGATATAGTTTGAATAAAGTTTCAACTTTTTCATTATCCATGTCACAGAAAATTCTTCTTGAAGAGTCATAACCTAAACTTTCTAGGCCGATGAATCTTCCGTCAAATCCTGCTTCTCTAGCAGTATCGCCAAGATATGCTGTTGTGATAACGTCTTCTTCTATTCCATCCAGTGTAGAAACATGTACTTTTGAACCTGGTTTTAAACCAAGTTTTTTCCATCTGTCTACAAGCCTTTCGTGAATAGAGTTGAACTGATCTAGATAAGGAAATCTATCTTTCATCCAGTGCCATTGAACTACTGATGCTTCAAGCAAACTTGTTGGAGTATCTGCATTGTATTCAAGCATTTTTGGCTGACCTGTTCCGTCATAAACAAAATCAAATCTTCCATAAAGATGGAGTTGATCTTTGTTCCATGAATCAACAATTAGTCTAGCTGCATTATCAGGAATTGACAACTTATGAAAAAGATCTTTGTCTATAATGTGCTGTGCAGCACCAAGACAAAGCTCATGAACATCATTCGCTGCTTTTTCCAAAGTATCTACTTCTCTCGCAGTAAATCTATAACCTACTGATTCGTTCCAGTAAGGATTATCGTTACTGTGAAAAGTAAGTCCTTGCGATTCGACAGTTTTCTGCCAATTCTCTCTCGGAGTAAATGTTTTTCGTTCCATTTTATGATCCTATTCCGCTAGCTCCTCTACCTATTGAACCGAATCCTCCTCGAGACACACTAGGTGTAGAGTGGACTGCCGGTGCGGCTGGCGCAGTATGAACTATTGGTGTGCTGTGAACTGTTGGCCCATACTTTGGTGTTGGAGTAACAATGCTATTATGTAATGGTGCTGGGTGTGATGAACTTCTGCCCATCATGTACCACCAGAAATATGGAAATATTGATGTGTGTTGTTGAACTTGCTGAGAGCCATTTGAGTAGCTTCCAGAATATGCACTTGCCACAACATTAGATCCAGATTGACCATTTACATAAATTCTTGAATTATTGACTTGGTCTCTATCACTACAACCACTAAATGCTAAAGCTGCTGCTGCTGTTAAAGCGAGCGCAGACAAATTTTTAGCTTTTTTAGCTGCATTATTATTTTCTTGTTCCATTTAATTTTGACCTCCTTTCAACAGTTTAAGTGTGATCATCTTTCATCCTGCACAACTGTCTTTCCGGCGCTGTGTAAACCTTTTTCAGTAATTCCGACTCCACTTATTCCGATGTAAGTCTTACCAGTTTGTTTATCGGTGATTTCGTAAATTCCTCTTCTACTTTGATAAGCAAGATTGTCTGTAAAAACTGCAACTCTCTTTACTTCATAATTTCCATTAGAGAAATTTTCATTTTGCATACTGATTGTTGGAGCGGGAGCGCAACCTGCAATTGAAAGTGCAAGTGCTCCCGCTGCAATTAAATTTGTTAGAGATCTCATTTTGTCATCTCCCAATTATTTACTTCGTAAGTTGTTTTTCCAGATCTCCTCATTTCGCTTGTTGGTTGAATGTTTGCATCTTTTTGCATATGGACTTCTCTTTCGATAACTTCGCCATCTTTTTCATATTCAACTTCATATGGCTTGCTGTTTTCAGGTAAATCTTTATAGACTCTTACGAATACTCTACCTGGATAATCTGTTATGAGCACGCCCAAAATTCTTTGAGTTACTCTCCCATCATTTGAACTTGAAAATGCCCAAACTTCCTGCTGACTATTTGCAAAAACCTGATCAAGAGAATTTGTGTAGGATCTAGCATCTGCTAATTCTCCTCTTGTATGTTCCTTAGAACATCCTGCAAGAGTTAATGCAGCAAGTCCGGCTAATGCATAATTTCTTATGCATCTTCCAAATGTTTTGTATTGTGTTTGCATTTTATTTTCCTGTAGACATTGTTTGCTACGAATTGCATAGGAATTACCATTATTACAAACCTTTTATCTAAAGTTTGTGCAAAATAGAAATATTTATATATTAAATGTTAATAATGTAACAATATGGTAGAAAACTTAGATTTGAAGGATAAAAAGATCCTCTATGAATTAGATATTAACGCTAGACAATCTTATGGATCGATTGCAAAAAAAGTCGGATTGAGTAAAAATGCGGTAATTTACAGAACTGAGCAGTTAACAAAAAGCCAGGTGATTAAAAGTTCTCGAGCAATTATTGATTTTGGAAAATTGGGCCTGATTCAATTTAGAATATATTTAGATTTGAAGAATGCAAGTCCGAAAAAGGAAGAAGAAATAATTAATTTTCTATGCGCAAAAAGAATAGTCACTCATGTTGCTTCAGTTGATGGAGCATATAATTTATCTGCTACGCTGATAACAAAAAATATTGCGGAGATGCATGAGTTATGGGATGAATTATTTGAAAAATATGTTAATTATATTGAAAAAAGATTGTTAACTATATTGACAAGAAATTACTACTATTATCGCCCATATTTGAAAGAAGCTAAAGAGAATAATTTTGAAAGACAAATAACTACTCCGATTAAACCTGTCGAGATCAGTTCTACGGATTTAGAAATTTTAAAACTTCTTGCTAAAAATGCGCGAACGCCCATTGTAGATATATCTGAGAAGCTCAAGATCACTCCAAAAACAGTTATTGCTCACATTAAAACCCTAGAAAAGAAAAAAATAATAATTGGATACGGAGTTAATATTGATCTTTCTAAACTAGGATATGAAATGTTTAGAGTGTCTTTTATATTATACAGATTAACAAAAGAGAAACTCGAAGAGTTTCAGAGATACATGATGTCTCACCCGAATATTATTTATGATGAAGAAGTTGTTGGTGGCGATGATTATGAGATTGAGGCACATGTGAAAAATATTTCGGAATTAAGAAAAATAATTGAAGATTTAAAATCAAAATTTGTAGATATAATTCAAGATTACAAAATTCTCCATGTTTACAAAGAACATAAAGATTTGACTTTGCCGGAGAAGATATAGAAAGCGCCGAAGGCGCTTTCAGAATAAAAAAATTAAATTGAGAGTTTTAAATTGGTTTACCCAATCAAAATACTTCTCTCACTATCAGCTCGTTTTCTTGCAATGCTTCTACTTGCATCCATTAAAGGTTCGTAAAGTGCTCTAGCTTGCGATTCAGTGAATCCCAAATCAGACATTACGCCAAGATAGTCTTCTGCAGTTAATCTACAGCCTTCTTGCATTCCAAAGTAGAGATTACTTTCTCGGGTAGCTCTAGTTTCTTCTATATATCCTCGAAGGATCTTTCCATGTCTTGGATATTGCTCAGCAAACATATCTACTGCTTCAGACATTGTTCTTGCTTTTGCAGTGGAGTCATATTTCTGTACATTTGCATAAACTCTTTCTCCAGAGTAATTATTATCTGGTAAAGAAATTGCCTTTGCAAGCTTAGGTTTCATTCTTTTAAGCTTTCCAGACATGCTAGATATTGGAATATCCAATCTATCTGCAGCAATTAATCCTACTAATTGTCTTTCTAAATTTTCTGTCATTTTTTCTTCGCAATTTGCATTTCACAAAATTTGTTACTATGCAAATTTTTCGTACCTCCTTTCATTTATTTTTAGTTTAAGTTTCATTTGTTTTGTTCGAAGCGAATTGCTCGTTCTCCTAGTTTTATTTTGTTAAATTAAATAAAGAAAAGCTCTACTTGAATTTTTGAGGTGATTTTTATCACCACAAGATATATAAATTGAAAATAATTAGAAAAATTATGAGCTTTACAGAACAAATAAAGAAAGCTGGACTTACTGAAAATGAAGCTAAAGTCTATGAAGCACTGCTGGAACTTGGTGCGAGACCTGCAGGTTCACTTTCAAGAAAAACAGGGCTGCATAGAAGAGCAATTTATGATGTTACAGACAGACTAATCAAAAAAGGATTGATAGGATACATCGTTGAAAATGGAACAAAACTTTTTTCAGCTTCAAATCCTAAAAGATTTATTGAAATTCTCGATGAAGAAAGAGGCCAGATACAATCTGTTCTTCCAAACATGATTGAAATTTTTAATTCCGCAAAAGAGAAACAAAAAGAAGATACTCAGTTTTTTAAAGGAAAAGAAGGATTAAAATCTGTTTTTGAAGATCAGTTGGCTGAAGGAAAAGAAATCTTGATTTTAGGAGGTTCTCCAATGGCTTATGAAATTCTAGAGTATTATTTCGTATGGTTTGATAAAAAAAGGGCTAAGCAGAAAATAAAAACTAAGATAATATTTGATGAGAAATTGAAGGAGAAGAGATTAAGCATACCTCTTGCAGAAATAAGATATCTTCCAGAAAAATATTCTTCCCCTTTGGCAATTAATATTTATGGAGACAAAGTTGCAATAATTTTGTGGAGTAAGGAAAATCCATTTGTAATTGTTATAAAAAATAAAGATATTTCAGAAGGATATAGAAAACATTTTGAGATGATGTGGAAAATGAGCAAAGATAATTAATCAGACATATTCTCTTTTACAATACTCTATAAAATCCCAGAATCTTGGCCAAGTTTTGTTTACGCAATCCGGAGTTACGAAATTTTCTTTTGTGAATTTTGGAAAATATTTCATTGCTATTGCTTGAACTACTCTGTGATCTTTTGAAGAAACTTTTCCAGACTCTGCTTCTTTAATCGACTTTTCCATTTCTTCGAACCTAGGAGTTTCGTGACCTTCTAAGCTTGGATAAAGAATTTTTGCTTGATCTTGAGTTAAAATATTAAATGCTCTTGCAAAACAATAATCTTCTGCTTGTTCTGGTTTAAAATTTATCTTCTCAGTTTTCAAAAATTCAACGAAGGCTAATGCTTGATTAAATATTGTTGGATCGATTCGTGCTTCCCAAGATTTTTTATTTTTTCTCGCATTTTCCCAGCTTTCCACAGCGTCATAAGTTACCTGAAGTTTATATGGAGGATTTTTGACTTTTTTTCTGTCTCCTAGTAAATAGGCCATTGTTGCCCATTGAGAGGTCTGATTATCTAATTCTAGTAATTGTTCTGCAGAAAAGTTTACAATTTCTGGATTATTTGTTATTGCTCCTCTTGCAACTCTCTCCACCAGTGTTTTTGATAATTTAATTTCAGCAGGTATCTTGTTCTTCCAAATATAAAAACTTACGAAACGATAAATAGTTCCAGATTCGCCTACATCAATTAGAGAAGACTTTTTTGAGAAATCTCTAATTACTTTTGGAAGAACTTCTAAATCTCCACCTAGATATCTCTCATTTTCTAAAAGTTTAAAAATGTCTGAGTATCCGTTAATAAAATCTAAGATTCCCATTCTGATTATCCAAGATTTGTCTAGGGGGATAAATGAACTGACTTTCTCAATCTCGCTAGAGGCTAGTTTGTCTTTTACCATATTATTGCCTAGAGAAAAGGATATTTAATACTTCTGTGCAGGAAAATTTGCACACAACCAGGCAAAGATAATTTAACATCCACAATCTATTTAAACTGAAAAAATTTCTCAAGGATAGAGGTAAATTCTAAATGTTCAAAAAAAAATGTCCGGCTTGTAGTAAGAAGATAGAAAAGAAATTTAATTTCTGTCCTTGGTGTGGGCACTCTTTTAAAAAACAAAGATTGGAAGAAGATTTTGGAATGCTTGGACAGAATGATGAAATTGAACAGCAAATTAGTAATCAACTTAATTTGCCTTTTGGAATGAATGGAATTTTTAATGGCTTGATGAAGCAAATAGAAAAAGAACTGGCTAATATGGATAATCTTCAACCATCTAATGGACTGCCGAGAGGATTTAAGATCAACATTTCTACAGGCCAGCCAGGACAACAGCCAAAAATTGTACCGATGAAACAGCCAAAGAAAAAACAGCCAACTACAATTCAAGTTGAAGAAGCAGATGAAAATGAGAAGGAAAGAAGAGCTAAGTTGAAAAGAGTTGATGCAAAGTCGACAATTAGAAGATTGCCTGAAGGACTTGTTTATGAAATTGATGCTCCAGGAGTAAGAACTGTGAAAGATGTTGTGATTACTAAACTTGAAGAAAGTATGGAAGTTAAAGTTTATGCCGAAGAGAAATGTTATGTGAAGTCACTTCCTTTGAAAATGGACGTTGTGGAATTTTCTGTTCAGCCAAACAAAGTTTTATTGAAGTTACAGAATTAAGAAGTTTTATAAATTGACTTTTCGAGTTATTTTTTATATGAACCCGTGGCGCAGCCCGGTAGCGCACTGCTCTGATACGGCAGGGGTCCCAAGTTCAAATCTTGGCGGGTTCATTTTGGAACTTGTGGCCCGAGGGCCCCAGCTCACAAAGAGCTCTTTCTTATTTTCAATTTACAAGGATACTATGAAAGCCTCTTCGTTCGGTTCAAACACTTGGCAGGTTCACTATCTTTCAGATTTGAACTTGGCAAGTTCAAACTAGGCTATTCGCAATTTGCACCTCGCAAAATTTTCTTAAAAATTAGTTTGTGTTGCTCGGAGCGAATCGCTCAGGTTCACTTTTAATTTTTTGGCCAAGATTTGTCCTGCGAGAATGACCTTCGGCCTAAAATCTTGATAAAATTTTGCAGTTGCAATTTGCGTTTTGCAAATATTTTTAAAGTAGGTTTCGTCCCCATTTTCAAGGTGATAGTGAAGAATCGCTTTAGAATTCTAAGAAATAATGAAAAGAATATTGGACATTGGTTGCGGAACGGATAGAATTCCTGGTGCTATTAGACTAGACATGAATCCTGCAGTTGAGCCAGATATTTTACATGAAATTACAAAGGGAATAGAAATACCTGCTGAACCTAATTCATTTGAGGAGGTTTATTTGAGAGATGTTATTGAACATGTTGATAGCGTGTCCTGGTTGCTAAGCGAAGCACATAGAGTAGGCGTTTCGAATGCAATAGTTCATGTGAGATATCCTCATTTTTCAAGCATTAATAATTATGGAGATGTAACTCACAGCAGGCAATTAAATCTACGTTGTCTTGAACATTTTGATCCTTCGACAGAATACGGAATGAAGTATAAGTATTATGGTTTTTTTGGCAGAGATTTTAGATTTAAAATAGAACAAACGGATGCTGTCTTTCCAGAAACAAAACCAGGTAAGTTGTCAAGAGCAGTCTACAACTTGGTCGGGCGAGACAGATATGAAGGAAGATTTGCAAGGTTCCTCCCAATAGAGAACGTTGAAGTAAGGATGAGAGTTTTAAAATAAATCTTTACTTCGTTAGATTTAAAAAGCACCAAAAATACCTATACTTATGATGATTAAAATTTTAAAAGATGAAAAGAATGAAATTGATGTTGAGTTGGATAACTTGACAATTGTAGAATTATTAAGAGTTTATGCAAATGAAAATGGAGCTAAGTTGGCTGCTTGGAAAAGAGAACACCCAACAAAAAATCCTGTTTTGCATATCGAAGGCGAGGGCGCAAGCAAGATTTTGCAAAAAACTATCGCTGCTGTTCAAAAAGATTTAGATAAGTATTCTGAAGAATTTAAAAAAATGAAGTAATATGGATAAACTACTTCTTGCAGGTCTGTTTTCTTTTATACCTCTTTTGTCTTGGGTTTTAACATATTATTTTGCAAATAAACAAAAACAACTTCATCTTTACAAGAATCACTGGGTTACATATTACGACGATTTCTTGTTTATTGTGTTCAACTTTTTTGCGGTTTTGTCTATAACAAATATAAATCAAACAATAGTATTAATTGTTGTATGTCTTTCGGCAATTTTCTCTTTTTTTGCTCACAGAATGTGGTTTTTGAATTACGATAAAGAAAAAGAAACACAGTTTATGTATAGCACAAAGAAGAAGAAAGTTATGCCTGCAGGGTATGTCCATTTTATTTTTACAGTATTTGAAATGGGTGTGGCATTTTCTTTCTTAATATTCAGCCAGCTTGGAGTGTATTTCTATTTAGCTATAGCACTAATCTTTATTTTCTTTATTTTTGGTTTGATAGGGTCTAGAAAAATCCATGGCCATATTGCAAGAAGCGATTGGATTTTTTATGCGATATGTATACTTATAATTTTAGCTAAGATTATTATTTCTATTAGAAATTAACGAGCTTCTTCCCAAACATCTACGGAAGATCTGCCAAGTATTGCCAATGAAAATGATTCTCTCAGGTAAGAGAATAGTGTTTTGGTATACCCGTTCTTTCTAAATCTTCTGGGAGAATGATAGATAGTCGTGTCTTTAAGATAACTAATTTTTCCTAACTTCCCGAGCCTATAGAAAAGATTACAGTCTTCACCGACGATGATTGCTTCATTATATCCTCCAATTTTTCTAAATGTCGAAGCTCGGACTATTTGACATTCCCCCTTACCAAGTAAATTAGAGAACTTACTTGTCATTTGGATCAACCCGTTCATGCCATGATGAAAGACTTTATCTCTCAATTTCTCTTCCCAAGGATAGATTTGTAATTTGGTTGTTGTAGCGACGATATGATTCTTTTCGAATTCTTTTATGATTCTTTTGAAGAACTTGTTTTTATTAGGAATAATTACATCTGCGTCCGTATGAAATAGGATCTCTCCTCTGGCATGTTTTGCTCCAGCATTTCTACCTATGGCAATATTTTGTTTTCTAGAAAGATTAGGGAGAACCACAACATCGGCATGCTTTCGAGCAATAGCGACTGTTTTATCCGTACTTCCGCCATCGGCAATAATGATCTCCAATCCATGTTTCTTCTTGTAAGGAAGGTATTGCTTGATCGTTTTTTCGATGTAATTCGCTTCATTCTTTGTGGGAATGATTATGCTTATTTTAGGGCTTTTATTCAACTTAGCCATGAATTAGAGTAGTATTTGAGGTTTAAAAGCGTTATTAATCAGTCTTTCTAAGAAAGAACTTCTTTTAGATATTTGGCCATTTTACGCATTATTTCCTTTGAGTTTTCTAAAACTAGCCTGTGGCTCCCTTTCTTAATTTCTATGAGCGTAGAGGTTTCTACCTTTTTCACAACAGCTTTAGCTTCTGATATTGGAAAAACTTTGTCTCCTCGACCGTGAATTAAAAGAGTCGGTGTCCTAATCTGATTCATTATAGGATCTCCTTCGTAATCCAGAGTATGCTCAGCCATATGAGCGTATTGCCTTAGACCCATATTATCTATGCTCCTAAGTAAAGTCTTCAGGTCACTTTCCCTATTCAAAATATAGTTTCGGTAGTCTTGGGGGGCTAGATGCCTCTTCCCAGCAGGAGCTATTTTTCCAAGAATTTTTAAAAGAAACCTCAAAGATTTTGATTTGTATACCTTGCCCGGTGAAGAATGAAAAGAGATGAAAATAAGAGAGTCTACCATATGGGGATACTTTTTGATAAATTCTAACAAGATATAGTTGCTGAATGAGTAACCAACAACAGTACATTTATTTATTTTCTCTTTTTTTAGTACCTTGTATAAATCCTTTGAAAATTGAGAGAAGGCATAATCATCTTTTTTGTGCAAACGCTTTGAAAATCCATGTCCCCTGAGGTCCATGCTTATCACATTATAATTTTTTGAGAAAAATTCTTCATATTCGGACCAAACTGTAGAATTTGCGCCAATCCCGTGTAAAAAAATAAGAGTTTTAGCAGACTTTTTAGAGGATCTTTTTCTATAAGCAATTCCATCTTCAAAAAATAAGTTTGTAACCATTTGAAATTATTTTCCAGACCTAAGTAATTTTCTAGACTGCAGAGCTAGCTTGAAAATGCCTACTGACTTAACTATTTGCCAGGACATTTTTAGGTCTTCCCATTTGCCTTTTATCAGACCATGCTTTTCAGGTTTAAGAGTGTTTGACACATTTAGCCAAGGGACAACATTCACTCGAAGATTTTTCCTGATTATCATCTCATTCTGAACGACTTCTAAACTGTATTTTTCTAATTTTTTCATAGAGTATAGATCTTTGAATATGTCTTTCCTAAAACATCTTTGACCAGAAAAGATATCTATACCAATCCAGTAAAAAATTTTATAGCTATTTTTTAGAGGGCTTGCAATGCTTATGTCACATTTCCCTTGCTTGACTGGAGTTATTAGGTCAGTTATATTAGCTGCATTAAGGTTCAGAAGATCAGAGTCCACTAATAAAATAATGGAATTTTTGGATTTTTTTATTCCCTTGAATATTGAAAGAGTTTTTCCTTCATTTATCTTTGAGTCTACCACCTTAATCTTTTTTGATTTGATAGAATTTATTTCAGCTAAAGTGTTATCTGCTGAACCATCATTGACTACTACAACCTCATTTATTTCTGGATGTTTCTCAACAGTTGAGATAATCTTCTTTATTCTTTTTCCCTCGTTGTATGCGGGGATTATGCAAGATACTTTTAGGTTCATATTGAAGATACTCCGGAATTGTATATAAAGCTATTTGTCAGACTTGTGATGGAAAACAAATCTTCTTACTTTCTTAGAAAGTAAAGGCACGAAAATAAATGCTATGAAAACTACTAAGGAGATTATTAGTTTGGGAAATAAGAATCCTTCCAAGCTTAAGCTGTCTACATTTTTCAAACTGCCCATTAAGCTTAGAGTAAGCAAAACTCCCGGAATCGTTCCTATAAGTGTTGCGATGAAATAATCCTTGAATCTTATTTCAGATAAACCCGCAAAGATATTTAGTAATTCGTAAGGGAAGATATAAATTAACCTAAGGAAGAGAATTGTAACAAAACCTCTCTTTCTTAAAAATGACTCATACTTATGAAATTTTCCTTTTGTAGCTACAAACTTTTCGTGAAAATAATCTCTTGCTAAATATCTTGCTAGATAAAAAGAAAGAACTGCTCCGATAACAAGTCCGAGCCAATCAATAATTGCTGCTGAAGTAAAATCTAGAATAAATGCAGATGCTACAACGGGTATCTGAAATATAAGGCCCACTGTCGAACCAATTATCACCATTAACAAGAGAATAAGTGGAGAATAAAAACCAAATCCCTTAACACTTGAAATTGTCTCTTTGAAACTGAATCCAGCATTAAGAAAATGGATAAAAAAAGCAAAGGGTAATAAAATAAAAATTAAAAACAATACTAACTTCAAAACACGAATCCCCTTTTCTTTCATCAAAGATCAATGCAAAGAGGCTTTAAAAAGATTATTTTCCAACGAATTTTTTAAACAAATCCAAAACTTTTTCTTTCTTTGAAGGCATAAATCTTATCGAGCCAGCATTTTTGTGTCCGCCACCTTCAACAAAAGCTTCAGGAAGTTCTTTATTCAAATATTTGATTAACTCTTGAACTGAAAAATCAGCTTCATCAGTTGCACGGATTGTCATTGCATCAGCCAAAATTCCTACAGTAACTAGATTTGATAATTTTTCTTTTTCCTTTGCATAATCATGAAGTATTCCTACCATCAAACCAGGTCTTGGCCAAAATCCTCTGTGGAAAGTTTCCTCAATTGAGATAGTTTGTAAAGTTAATTTTCCAAACTTTTCTAGTTTCCTAGCAGACTTAGCCATTTCAAGTCCTTTCTTTTCTAAACCTCGTATATATGGTGCAAGCAAATCTACAAGAGCTTTTTGTTTTTTCATTGGTTCGCCGAATAAAACCTCTACGTATTCTCTTGCTTCCATAAATCTTAATCTTGAAGAAACAAAATCAATAACGGTTGCAATCTCCCCTAACATTTCTTTTGTGTATCCTTTTGTATGTGCAATTTCTAGATATTTCTTTATTGCTTCCGGATTATCTACTCGGTCAGAAAGTCCTGCCATTGCTGGAATTTGAGTAATGTTCAGATTTGGATCTGGATTGATAAATCTTGCAAGCTCTGTGCAAAGCATTCCTGCGGAATAAGCAGCGCCATCTTCGCCAACTAAAAATGGATTTATGTTAGCGATTGTGTGTTCAGAGACTACGTCTTCTTCAAATCTGTGATGATCTACGACGATAAAATCTTCTCCGTGAACTTTTCCTTGTAAAATTCCCAAAAGATCTTCTTCACCAGAACCAGTATCAACAATCAAAACTAAAGGCATTTTATTTGAGAATTTTGCTTCGTTAGAAAGTGATTTTGCTGTATCTCTAATTGAGTCATCTATTTCATACATTGGAGCATCACAGGGAGCACGAGTGAAAAATTCCCATGCAGCTTTTACGGAGGCATGTTGTTTTTCGATTAAAGGCAAGATTGCTCTTTCTAAAGCATAACCTGAAGAATAACCGTCGGTGTCATTATGATGTCTGACTACAATTGGTCTGTTTTGGATTATTGCAAGTCGGACTGCTGTTGCTGCGATAACCATTCTCTCTTTTAATTTTTCTAAAATTGGGCTGTCAACTAAAAAAGGAATTGGAGTTACTTTTGCTCGGTCTCTTTCTATTTTTTCCAGACCATCTAAAAATTCTTTTTTATCTTTATCTTGTAATTTCCAAAGCTTTGCAACTTCGCCTTCCAATTCATCTTGGTATTCTTCTATTTTTATTGAAGCCTTTACTGCATCTCCAACATCGATGTGAGGATAAGAACGAACGCCTGCGCCTTCAAAAGCCTTTAATGCGAGTGTTCCGGTACCGTCAGTTATATAGAATATTGTTGGCCCGCCTGTTTGGACTACTTTGTCGATTAAACCAAAGACCGAGAAAGATTCCCCTTTATCTTTAGCACTTATTTTATCAATAGTAACCTGTGTAGGGTTTTCTATGTTACTTACAAATTCTTTGAAATCACCAGCGAATTTTTTTGATTTATTAGAATTTTTTTTATAATCAAATTTCTTATTCATATTTTCTATTTGTTCATAGGTATATGATGTGTAGAGTTTTAAAATCTTTCGGAGTATACAAATCCTTAAAATGTGAGTAAAATAAACTAGATTATGATAAGAGAAGTAGTATGTGGATTAATTATTGAGGATAAGAAACTGTTAGTTGCACGAAAAGAAGTTGGTGGAAAAAGCTCGTGGATTCTTCCTGGTGGAAAAATTGAAAGAGGAGAACATCCTTATGAGGGTCTTGTTAGAGAATTAAAAGAAGAATTACCTTATATGAAATGGGATGGCCTTTGGGTTCCGTGGCAATATTTTACAGGAATTTCTCCGAATAATAAAAGTCCGATTAGGGTTTTAGCATTTTATTTAGATGGAAAAACAAATGGAGACTATCGGCCTTCAGAAAGAGCTGATGAACCAATAAAGGAAACGAGACTTGTTGATTGTCTAGATTTGTTAAAGTTGGGGCTTTCAGATGTTTCTAGAGAAATGGTTTACAAACTACAACAGGAGAGGAGAATATGAGTCCAGAACTTAAAATTTCTGCCGGGAGTTTTGATTTGAATAAATTTCTTTATGGCGGTTACGAAACAGATATTATAACTACAATTTATGGTCCGGGGGGAAGTGGGAAAACAAATCTTTGTATGTTAGTTGCAGTTTCGCAAGCAAAAAAAGGAAACAAAGTTATTTACGTCGATACTGAGGGAGGGTTTTCTAGTGAGAGAGTTAAACAAATGTTGGGGAAAGATCCATCTCTTCTTGAACAGGTTTTGCAAAATATTATGATTTTGAAGCCGACTTCTTTTGAAGAACAGGAGGAAGCTTTTGAACAGCTTTTGAAACATGTAAAGAAGGGAGGAATTTCTTTAATTATTATTGACAGCATTGCAATGCTTTATAGAATTGAATTGGGAGACGCGATAAAAACTGAAGAGGTTTCTGAAATTCAAGCAGTTAATAGAAAACTGGCAAATCAGTTGAGAATTTTAAATGAGCTTTCGAGAAAACAAAATATTCCTGTGATTGTTACAAATCAAGTTTATTCAAGTTTTGTTCAAAATCAAGACGAGAAAAGGGAAAAGCAATATTCGATGGTTGGGGGAGATTTATTGAAATATTGGAGCAAGTGCATAATCGAAGTTCAGAATTTTAGAGGAAGGAGAAGTTTGAAATTAAGAAAACATCGTTCGCTTCCAGAAAAAGAATTGGAATTTGAAATTGATAATTTAGGAATTAGAAAAAGAGGTTTGTTTTGATAAGATTTATAAGTCTCTAAAGAACTCAAATAGTATGATAAATGAAGATACTCCCGTAGGAGAATGGTTAAAGCTCCCCCTAGTGGAACGTTACAGAGACTGTGTTCAAGCCTATAGGAGACAACCTTTTCCAAAAGATCGATCAGTATTAGAAGGACTTCCGGAAGAGGAACAGCTTAATCAAAGAAGACTCTTGATGAAATATGACTTGTCAGTTTTAGATGCAAGATTGGGTCTTGCAGAAATAGTTATCAAAAGAGTTTTAGAACAAGCCTAATCACCTATAAATTTTCTTCAAGTGCTTTTAAGACTCTGGCGGAAGTTTGCTTTTGATACATTAAATGAATTCCTTCCTTAACTAGACGTGCAAAATGTTCTGGATTAAGAATCTCTATATCTACTAAATCTGAGAGTTCATGAACACAACCCTCGTTGCTAGGTTCGCCTTCGGCTCTAGGTTTTAATGAATATTTTCTGAGTTCAGAAATAAATCTAGTTCGATATCCTTTTCTATGATCTTGAGGAATTGTTTGAAAAGTGTAATTTATCCAAATAGCCAAATTCCTGCCATATTTTCCAGCACGAGTTTCTCCCATTATTTTAGCAATTAGTTTTATTTTATAAAGTAATATACTTTCGATCACATATTTATTTTTAAACTGAATTCTTTTGAAAATTTTATGACTGAGATAAAAAGGTATACTTGTATTGAAAGTCCGTTTAAAGGACATGATTGGAGCGAGACTCAGAAAAATCTTATGTACGCGAGGGCTTGCTCTAAAGATTGTATTAATCGAGGGGAGAGACCTTATGCAACTCATCTTTATTTCACTCAGAGAGGAATTTTAGATGACAGAATTCATGAAGAGAGAATGAAAGGAATTACCTTCGGCAAAGATATTGAAGAGGCAATTTTTCTAGCTTCTAAATTTGATAAAGGAATTTATGTTTGTTCTGCATTTTACACGGACAGGGGAATGAGCAAGGGAATGGAGTTAGGATTAGAAAAAGCAAAAACTCTTGGAAGAGATACGGTTTTTAGACAGCTTGGACAGAATTGGGAAGAAGAATTTAGAGAATTTTTAGAGTCGAGAGAATGGTTAGATTTGGGATTATTTTGAAATTAAATTCTATAATACTTTTCTGAAATCACCAGTTTCTTTTCTGTCTGCATCAGTTTGGGTACAAACTAATAATTGCTGTAAGTCATGATAATGCAATTGCCTTTCTCCTCTTCCATCAAAAATTTTCATTCTGTAAACTTCGTTGTCATACCCTGTTGGGAGCAGACGACCATGGCACCATTGTTGATGCTCATCATAGATTATAACTTCTTTTCCTAAATTTTCTCTTATTGCTGATTCACTTTTAACTTCTGATGGCTTTCCAAATGTTCCTTCAAGTCTTACTGGCCGAATTATCATGAATTATATCAGAATTCTTAATTTAAAAGGATTATTGTAGTCACTAACTATTCCATCTCAGTAATCTCGTGAGATTTGTCCTCGGTCTTTTCTTCTTCAGAGTTATCTTTTTCTCCTTCTTTGAAACCATCTTCTCCAGGCTTAGCTTCTGACTCTTTACTCTTCAAAAACTCTTCTCTCTTCTTCTGCCAATTTTCATTGGTTTTACATTTTGGATTAAAACAAAATTTCCAAGGTCGCTTTCCTTTCTTTAGAGACATGACCATGGGGAATTTACATTCTGCGCATAATTCCTGTTCTTCCTCACCCGTTTCTTTATTCTTAACTCTCGAAGGTTTCATCATCCCATTTGGAGGCAATGAGAAAATAGTTCTACATTCTGGATAAGCTGAACAACCAACAAAATATCTTTTGAACTTTTTACCGAACATTATTCTTAAATTTCCTTTTTTACAGACTGGGCACTGCATAAGTTTTGCATCTTCTGCCTGTTGTTTGTAAACTTCTTCGTTTGCTTCTGCGAGTGCTTCACCAATTTGACTTAAATTTGCAGTAATATCTTTTGCAATCTTTTGAATTGAGCCTTTTGCTTCTTCCATAACTTTTAGTTCTTTAGTTTTCCAATCTGATTTTGATTCTGAGATTTTTTCCATTTCATCTTCAAAATTTCTTGTCAATTCATCGTCGATAATTACTGGAGAATATTTTTTCAGTGTGTCAATCATTTTTATTCCAAGTGGAGTAACTTCAATGCTTTTTCCTCTCGTGTAACCTCTGCTCTCCAAAGTTTCAACAATGTTCGCTCTTGTTGCTTTTGTTCCTAAATTTCTTTTTTCTAATTCTTTTACAAGGGATGCACCAGTGTATCTTGCAGGAGGTTTTGTTTGTTTTTCTTCTATTCTAATTTCTTCGATATTGACTTCTCCTTCAATTGTTGGAATTTCTTCTTCCTTGTAAGTGTTAGGATAAACATTCATCCAATTCTTTTCTTTAATCATTAAACCCTTTGCATTGAATATTAAACCATCAACATCCACAACTACTTTTTTATTTTCGACAATTGCTGGAAGTGCGAAACATGAAATGAATCTTTTAACAATTAGATCGTAAACTTTCTTTTCAGTTTCTGATAATTCTTTTTTCATTTCACCAGTAGGGTAAATTGCGGGGTGAGCAGGATCAGATTTTGGACCTTCAATAGGTACTTTGTTTACAGCATATTTTGTTAATTGAGTATACTTTTGCAAGTTCTTTAAGATTTTTTCAAAGCCAATTGCAGCAGGATATTTCTGGGAAGAAGTTCTTGGATATGAAATAACTCCGTCGAGATAAAGTGCTTGGGCAACGTTTAGGGTTTGTGCAGGTGTTAAACCAAAAAGTCTGTAAGATTCTGTTTGAAGGGTTGTTAAGTCGAAAGGTGTTGGAGAATTTATTGTATCTTCTTTTATTTCTGTTTTTGCAATTCCTTTTTTACCTTTTAAGAATTCAAATTTTTTTAATTCTTTTTTATCAAAAATATCTTTTGGAAATTTTACTTCTAATCTGTTTTTGTTAAAATCTCTAATTCTTAGAAAAATCTGCCAGTAAGGTTCTGCTTTGAAATTTTTGATTTCTATTTCTTTGTCATAAACAATTTTTAATGCTGGGCCTTGAACTCTTCCGATTGATAATATTCTGAATTTCCCAGTGGACGAAAGTGCTTTCATTAAACCTCTTGAAAGATTTATACCATAAAACCAGTCTAAGTGATGTCTTGTTTCGCCTGCATAAGCTTCTCCCCAATTCAAATGAGGTTCGAGATTTTCCCAAGAATTTTCAAGTTCCTCTTTTGTTAAAGAGGAGAATTTCATTCTTTTTGCATTATCTGCTTTGTTTGCTATGAATCTTGCGACATTCCAGCCAATAACTTCTCCTTCAATGTCATAGTCCGTTGCAACAATTATTTCATCAGCTTCTTTAGATAATTTCTTTAGAATATCAAAATATTTTTTTGTGTAATCGCTTCCTTTTGATTCATAGTTTGGTCTCCATGAAACATCGAAATTAGGAAAAGTTCCTCTTGCTTCATTTTGTTTTATTCCGAAAAGATGACCTACTGCACAACCAACAAGAATGTTTTTTCCATCTCTATTAAACTGATAGTATGCAACCCCATTTTTTTCTTTTATTTTTTCATCGGAGTTATTAGAAATCGCGGCAGCGATTTTTTCTGCTGCTTGTGGCTTCTCAGTAATAATAAGAACTGTGTTTTCCCTCAACTGCACTTTCCCTTTCTTCGGGATGACCTCTGCCGAGGCCTCCTGATTTTTCTGTTTTGATTTTTTCTCAGAGGGTACTTCTTCAGTAGAACTTTCGACTTTTTTCTTTCTAGCCATCTAAGTGGTTGAATTCGAGGTTTTTTATAGTTTATGGAGAAAAAATTATTACAAATGAGACTCAATCCACTTCTTAATTGCGGATTCTGGTTGAAGTCCTACAAATTCGTCTACTACTTTTCCGCCCTTGAACATCTTTACAGCGGGGATAGACATAATTGAATATTCTGATGCCTTTTCTTGATTATCTTCTACGTTAAGTTTTCCGATAATTGCTTTTCCTTTGAATTCTTTTTCAAGTTTTTCCATAATTGGTTTGAGCATTAAGCAAGGTCCGCACCATGAAGCCCAGAAATCAACAATTACTGGCATTTTCTTCGAAGCCATAATGACTTCTTTCTCAAAATTTTCGTCTGTTAGTTCCATTTTTTGTCTCCTATGATTAATGGATAATTTTTGTGTTTATAAATAATTGTTAAGTTTGTTAACTTAAATAATTTTAAAAACCTTGAAATTTCTTTAATAATATGAAAGTTGTCTGTTTGGATTTGGAAGGAGTATTGTTGCCTGAATTTTGGGAAGAGTTTTCTAAAGCGACAAAAATAGAAAAATTGATGTTGACGACGCGTGATGTTCCAGATTATGATGCGCTTATGAAAATGAGGCTGGAAATTTTGGATAAGAATAATCTTGGCATGGAAGAAGTTCTCGAGGTTGTTGAGACAATGGAGCCACTTGAAGGAGCGAGAGAATTTTTAGATTGGTTGAGAGAAAGAGCACAGGTTGTGATTTTGACAGGAACTTATTATGAATATATCATGCCTTTAATGAAAAAGTTAGGTTACCCATTTATGTGCGCGAACAGTTTGAAAATTGAAAATGGAAAAATTGTTGGATATAATTTAAGAGAAAAAGATGGAAAGATCGAGATGATAAATAGATTTAAAGAAGCAGGTTTTGAGACAGTTGCGATTGGAGATAGTTTGAATGATTTGAAAATGCTTCATGGCGCTGGAAAAGGAATTTTATTCAGAGCAAAAGAAGAGCTTGTTAGAAGCGAACCAAAATTATTGTCTGTAAAAACATATGAAGAGTTGAAGAAGATTCTTGTGAAGATTTTATAATCGCTTATTTTATTAACCCATTAAGGCTGATTGATTTAAGATGTTAGGTTATACATACAGCTATTTGCTTTTAGGAATTTTATTTTTTGTTTTCTGGATAATATTGTTTCTTTGGAGAAAAGATACTAGAAAGCCAATGCTGTTATTCTCTAGTTTATTTGGTTTTGCTGGACCACTTGCAGATTTATTGTATACTCAAGATTGGTGGAAACCTGTCACGATTACAAATACGGCTATAGGCCTAGAGTCTATTTTTGTAGGGTTTATGATTGGAGGCATTGCAACTGTTTTATATGAAGATATTTTTAAGAAAAAAATTAGATTAAGAAAAAATTACAAATCTCGAAAAGAAAAAGATAACCTTCATCTTATTTTGTTGATTTTAACTGCATTGATACTATTTTTTGGAAGTTTTTATTTGCTGAGATTAAATAGCTTAGTTTCAACAATAATTGCGCTTATAATACCTACACTTTACATTTGGTATAAACGAAAAGATTTGATAGTTGACTCTTTAATGAGTGGAGTTTTGTTACTTGTTTTATCTTTCCTAGTTTATTCTACTTTAAACCTAATTACTCCTGGTTGGGTGGATGAATTTTGGTATTTTAGAAATGTTCCGCATTTAATCTTTTTAGGAGTTCCAATAGATGACGTGATTTGGTATTTCTTGGCAGGTGCGTTTATTGCTCCACTTTATGAGTATTGGCTTGAAGGTAGATTAATAAATAAGAAATAACTAATTCTTTTATGGACTACTTAAAACTCTGTGAAGTTTATGAAGAATTAGAGGCGACAAAAAAAGGTTTGGAAAAGACAGCTATACTTTCTGAATTTTTGAAAGAAATAAAGAAAGAACCAGAGACAATTTATCTTTTACAAGGAAGAATTTTCCCAGATTATGATGAAAGGGAAACTGGAATTTCTATTCAACTTGGGATTAAGGCAGTTGCTCAAGCTAGTGGGAATAAGGAAGAAAAAGTTATTGAGGAATTTAAAAAATTGGGAGATCTCGGGCTTACTGCAGAGAAATTATTTGCAAAGAAAAAACAGGCATCATTATTTTCATCTAAACTGACCATTCAGAAGGTTTTGACTAATTTAAGAAAGCTTCCAGAAGTTGAAGGCAAAGGAGCGGTTGATAAAAAAATTGGCTTGATTTTGGAATTATTTAACTCTGCTTCTGGTTTAGAAGCAAAATATCTTGCACGAACTTTGCTCAGCGATTTAAAAATTGGTGTTGGAACTGGAATGTTAAGAGATGCAATTGGAGAGTTTTGTTTTGCACCTAAAGATATTGATGAGAAGCGTTCGTATAGCGAAATTTTACAATCGGCTTATGACAAATCGACGGATTTTGCTGAAGTTTTTCAAAGAGCACTTGAAGGTGTTGAAAGTTTAAAGAAAGTTTCTCTGACTCCTGGAAAGCCAGTTAAAGTTATGCTTTTTCCTAAGGCAAAAGATGTAAATGATGCTTTTGAAATTGTTGGAAAACCTGCGGCTTTTGAATACAAATACGATGGATTTAGAGTTATGATAAACAAGGATAAAAATGGAGAAATTAAAATTTTTACAAGAAGGCTAGATAATGTGACTAATCAGTTTCCAGATGTTGTTGAGTATGTTCAGAAACATGTGGATGCTGAGACTTTTATTATCGATGGAGAGGCGATTGGTTATGATCCCAAGACAAAAAAATTCAGACCATTCCAGTTTATGTCTCAGAGAATTAAAAGAAAATATGAAATTGACAAACTTGTAAAAGAGTTACCGATCGAATTAAAAGTTTTTGATATTATTTTTTATAATGGGAGAAGTTATGTTGAAACTCCATTTGGTGAAAGAAGAAAATTGCTTGAGAAAATTTTGAAACAAGAAAAACATAAGATAACTCTTGCTGATCAAATTATTACGGATGATGAAAAAGAAGCTGACAGATTTTACAAGCAAGCCTTAGAAGATAATCAAGAAGGTTTAATGGCGAAATCCTTGACGGCTCCTTACAAACCTGGTGCGAGAATTGGTTATGCGGTCAAATTAAAGCCGAATGATGATGAGCTTGATTTAGTTATTACAGGGGCTGAATGGGGAACCGGGAAGAGGGCAGGTTGGTTAACTAGTTTTGATGTTTCTTGCCAAGATGAGGACGGTAATTTAATGGAAATTGGAAAGGCTTCTTCTGGTTTGAAAGAAAAACCCGAGGAGGGATTGTCTTATGGTGAAATGACTGAGATGTTAAAAGAATTAACTAATGAAGAGTCCGGAACAACTGTAAAAGTTAAACCGGAAATTGTAGTTTCGGTAAAATATCAGAATATCCAAAAATCGCCAACATATTCTTCGGGATTTGCTTTAAGATTCCCTAGAATTGTTAGATTAAGACCTGACCGAGGAGTTTCAGATATAGCAACTATAAAGGAGGTCGAAGATAAAGCAAATTAAAATGTGTGCAGAAATAATTTATGGTAAAAAAAGTGTGAAATTGAAAGATGGTGAGCAGATAAAGGAAGCTTGCAGAAAACTTGGTGTGCCTTTTAGTTGTGAGCAAGGTTATTGCGGAATTTGTGCAATTGATATTCTTGAAGGCGAGGACAACTTGAATGAGTTAGACGAAAATGAGAAATCAATGGGACTTGATAGAAAAAGAAGACTCGCTTGTGAGTGTAAGATAAAATCTGGAAAAGTGAAGATTAATTATTAATTCAAAATCTTATTAAACCTATTTTTCATTAATTTTTTATGAGCCTAGATTTTGAAGAAGAAAAGCTGTTTGCTGAATTGAAGAAAAGGAAACCTAAAAGAATTTTGATTCAATTACCTGAAGGTATAAAGACAAAGGCTTTGGACTTACAAGAAAAGATAGAGAAATTAGGAATAGAGGTTATTTTTTCTGGAGAGACGGCTTGGGGAGGATGTTGCATTTCTATTAATGAAGCGAAAAAATTTGATTGTGACTTGATTGTTCACTTTGGACATGCGCAATTTATCAAATCTGATTTTCCAATTTTATATATTGAAATGAAAGATGTTCTAGATTTAGAACCAATTTTAAAAAAATCTCTAGCTAGCTTGAAAAAATATAAGAAAATTGGATTAAGTTATTCTGTTCAACATATGCATGATTCTGATAAGATTATTGATTTTTACAAAAAGAACGGCCATGAGGTTATTTTGAGCGGCAAGAAAGGATTTGCTGCTTATCCAGGCCATGTAATCGGTTGTGAATATTCTGGATTGAAAGAGATACAGACCAAAGTTGATGCTTTTGTGATTATAGGAAATAGGTTTCATTCTGTTGGTGCCGCTTTAGCAGTTCAAAAACCTGTTTTCTTAGTTGATGTCTATAATGATGAAGTTTCAGATATGGAAGAATTTAAAGAAAAATTAATTCGACAAAGAGCAATATCTATTGATAAATTGAAACAAGCAAAAAGTGTTGGAATTGTTATGGAAATGAAACCTGGACAAAGATTTGGTTCTCCAAAAGATTTGATTAAAAAATTTGAAAGGGCTGATAAAAAAGTTATTCTGATTTCTATGAATGAAATTAGCATAGATAAAATTGCAAACTTTTACAATATTGATGCATTTGTTGAACTTGCATGCCTCAGAATCGCTGTTGATGATTTCAAAAAGTATCCTAAACCAATTTTGACATATAGAGAAGCATTAGTGGCTCTTGGTGAAAAATCTTGGGAAGACTTTTTGAATGAAGGCGTCGTTTAATTCTCTCCGTCAATATTCTACAAATATTTAAAAGAGAGAATTTCTATCTAAAAATAAGGATCCATAGTTCAATGGTAGAATATTCTTCTCGCAAAATGCATCTGGTGAAAATATTTTATTTTATTCTTCTTTTCACCCGAAGCGTTTTGCTCGCCTCCAGAGCTCTTTCAGCTCTATTCTACAAATATTTAAAAGAGAGAATTTCTATCTAAAAATAAGGATCCATAGTTCAATGGTAGAATATTCGCCTCCAGAGCGACAGATTAGGGTTCAATTCCCTATGGGTCCATTTTATTTTTGGAATTGAACCAAATATTACAAGGGTTCTTGCTCTCAATTTGCACCTCGCAACATTTTCTTAAAAATTAGTTTGTGTTGCTCAGAGCGAATTGTTCGTTCCCTATGGGTCCATTTTATTTTTGGAATTGAACTGAGTGCAATAATCCTTAAAAACCTAGTAAGAAAGGTAAATAAATGAGTGGAAGACCGTTTTACCAAGTTGTTGCAGGAATGTTAGCTCAAGAGCCTGAGCAAAGAGTATTCCGAAGTGATTTAAGAGGTTTTCAAGATTTTTTTTATCAACAGAAAAGAACTGGAAATCCAGTCTTAACGGAAGTTAGATTCGGAGATTATTTTGGACCAGTTAGTAGAGAAGTAGTTGGAGGATTTTTGTTACTAAATGCCTACGGAGGAATTAGTGTTGATTTTCCTCGGTTCGATCTTTGCAGAGTAAACCCTGAAGTTGTCAAAAACATTCAAGAGGAGTCAATTAGATCTAGAACATTTACACAAGTTGAACTTCCATTTTTCCCCAGATTAGCTAGAGAGTTCTTTGAACGATTTTAGCTTAGTCTCTTTTCTTTCCTAAAAATACTCCTAAAGCAAGTATACTGATTACTGCTGCGAAAACGAATGCATAATTAGGATTTATACTCCATAAATATCCTGCGATAATTGAAGCAAAAATATAAATTATTCCTGTGACAAAATTGTAAAGGCCTATTACTGTTGCTCTTCTTTGTTTTTCCATATCAGTTAAATACGCTTTGCTTTGGCCTTCATCAATGGAGTAGAATATTCCAAATAAAACAAATAATAAAATTACTGCAAGTTTTGAAGTTGCAAATACAAATCCTAAGCTCATCAATAAATAAATTATGTACTCGCTTGCAATAATTTTTCTTCTACCAATTTTATCTCCAAGCTTGCCCAAGGGTGCAGAGAAAATAACGAAGGCCAAATTAAAAAGTGCGTAAAGAAGAACAACTTCTTTTATTTGAAAACCGACCGAATATGCTTTTAACAATAGAAAACTGAAACTGAAATAAGCTAGAGAAAATATTCCTGCTGAATAAAAATAATTCTTTAACTCTTGCCTTGCATTTTTTAGACCTGCGAAAATGCTTTCTCTTTTTTGAGGTTTTGTTGGAGCAGAATTGATGAACAAGAGAAGAATTACGGATAATATTGCAGGAATGAAAGCTATTTTGAAAAGCAAACTGAATGTGCTTGCTGTTTGACCCAAGGACATTAAAACAAAGTAGGCAACTAACGGGCCTAAAACTGCTCCAGCCTTGTCAAGTGCTTTATGCAAACCAAAAGAGTAGCCTCTGTTATTTTTATTTGTAAGACTAGCAATCCAAGCATCTCTTGGAGGACCACGAATTGATTTTCCAAATCTTTCAATTATTCTGAAACTAAATGCTGAAAGAATTGTTGTTTGAAAAACTAAAATTAATTTTGCAAGTGTCGAAAAACCATAACCGAAGATAGTCACAGACTTTCTCTTGCCAGTTCTGTCTGAAATTTTTCCAGCAATATAATCCAGCGAAGAAGATGCAAAATCTGCAAGTCCTTCTATAAAACCCAATAGGACAACTGATGCCCCGAGGATAACTGTAACAAAAACTGAAAAGATAGAAAAGATTAGTTCCGAACTTAGATCGGTAAGAAAACTTACTATCCCTAAAAGAAAAATATTTTTATTTACTCCGAGGAACTTTTTCATGTGGATGGCTTATTGTTTTTTGTTATAGAATCACTAATTACAAGAGTTTTCATTTCCTCTATTTCTTTAGTAGATATTGAGTTTCCAGAAAATTTTGTTGCATACAAAAGTGCGTCAAGCACTTTTGGTTCTTTGGAATAATCTAGCAAATTTAACTCAAAAGCTAAGAATAATAATTCTGAAGATCGGATAAATGAAAAGTCCTTGAATTCTTTAGTATTTTTTGGATTATAGTTTACATTCATGTGAAGTTTTCTTTCTGTTATTGCCTTGAGATTTTCTGGAGATTCTGAAAAAAGCCTTACAGTTCTCTCATCAACAACAATCAGGTTCTCGCACTTACATAAACTTCCAAAAGCTAAACAAGAAGCCTCACCCGTGTGAATTAGTTTTAAATTTTCTCCACCAGCCCGGTAGGCAGAGTTGGCAAGTTTCATTATCCTTGCAGTTTCTTTTTCAATTTGAGCATGGGGAATAAAGTCTGAGGAAAGCTTTATGATGCCCCGGTCTATTAGGTTTTGTAGCTTAACGGCTTCCAGCTCATACTTTTTTACTATCCAGGCTTTATCGATTGTCTCCTCTTTTACCTGAGGGGTTATTATGAATTCTATTTCTGGGAATTGTTTTTTGAATCTGTCTAAAACAAAAAGGGTTCCGGTTAAAGTTAGAGAAATTAGTGGACCAGCGTCGAGAACAATATTTTTTACCTTTCTTATTTCTCTTGCTCTCGCAACTCTTTCTTTTATTGGAACTGCCTCATTAAGATGAGACTCAGAGACTGTCGATTGACCAATATATCCTGCCAAATCCCAAAGAGAAACTCCCAAAAGATCTGCTGTTTTTTCTGCAGAAAGACCATGCTCATAAAGTTTGAATGCCTTATTTATTTCTGCCTTGTAGAAAACATCTTTGATATAATTTGAAAGACTCCCCGAAATAGTGTTGATGGAATTTCTTATTGCTCCCAAACATGCAATAAATTTCTGCTCATCTCTTTTTTCTAGAGCCTTGATTCCTTCGTCAATATTCATTACGAATGTCTTGTAAAATTCATCCCAACCTTCCATCAGCCTATAACCTTCTCTCTCAGTTATCTTTCCTAGAGAATAAACAATTACTGCTACAAGGATACTATCTGTGTCCTGATAAATTGTAGCCGAATGGATTGTCTGATCAGAAAGAATTTTTAATTTATGTGGCTCATTCGTCACTATTGCCTCTTTTGCTTCGGTTAATAAAATAATTAAGTTATCTACCTCTTCCATAGCCTTGGAAACCAATGGTTTCCGGATGGCGCCTCTTTCCTTTGAGATAGTCCGCTGCGCTCCGCATAAAAACCTACGGTTTTAATTTTTTTAGTTAGTTTTTCCACTCTTAATTTGTCGAACTTGTCAACCCTTATTTTGTTCGTCACCTTCATATTAATATCACGAAGAATAATTATATAAATGTTGTTGAGATACTATGACTAAGAAAATATCGCAGACTAGGACTAATTTTCAATATTTTCGGAATTTCTCCGAAGAAAATTGTCCGATAGCGGTTGCGCCACAAGGTTGCAACCTTGCGATTTTTCAATTAAAATAAACAATAGTAAAATATCGCAAAATGCAAATCTTACTAGATACAAATTTTGTTATTGCCTGTGTTAGACAGAAAATTGACTTTTTTAGCATGGCGAATGAAATAATTGATGATGACATTAAGTGGATTGTGCCATTTGAAGTTATGGCTGAATTGAATGAAATTTCAAAAAGAAAGGGAGAAAAGACAGTTGATAAAAATGCTGCGAAGATTGGTTTAGAAATGATCAAAATTATTTCACCGACAATAGTAAATGTAAAGGACAAAAATGTTGATGAGGGAATAAGAAAGTATATTGAAGGAAAAAATATTGTTTTGGCTACGCTCGATAGAGGATTAAGAAAAAAGATAAAGAATGAGATTTTGACAATAACTGAAGGTAAACTTTTAGAGGTTATTTAGTTTGAAATAATTGTGTCTATCTTTGTTTCTTTATTTGCATCTTTGGTGATCAGTTTATAATCGCTGGAAATAATTTTTTTCTTATTTTTCAGTATGTCTGTTTTTATTATGTTCCCTTTAGTTTCTGCGGTCACAAAAAATAAAATGAATGAGTGAACCACTTTGTTCAACTTTACTATATGTTCAAAGGAGATAGAGTTCAGTTTTTTAAATTTCGTCTCAAGATTAAAATTTTCTTTCATTATTCTTGAAGTTGCATTAGCTAAACTTTCTCCCAACAAAATTCTTCCCCCAGGCAAAGAAAGTTTGCTATAATAGGGTCTCTTTTTTCTTAAATACAGAAATGCTTTTTTGGAATCACCAATTAAAATTAGAACTACTGGCAAAATCGATTTTTTTTCTGTTAGGTAAGGAATAAGATACTCGGAATTTTCAGATAATGAGTAAGAATTTCCTTGTTTGATTAATATCCCTCTTTTGGTCAAATTTCTTAGATGGTATGCAAGTTTATTTGAACGGACACCTAAAGAGTCTCTTATATCGGAGAATTTCAATTTTTCAGCATATTTGAACAAAGATAGTATTTCCATTTTAGTCAAATTTTTTGAGCAAGAGTTTATATATAAATCTAATGAAGAAAAAGAATGTACGACAAAAATCAAGCACATTATGTGACAGTAACTGGAATTATTGTTAAAGAAGGCAAATTTTTGATTGCAAAAAGAGCTGGTTGGGAAAAAGCATTCCCCAATAGATGGACTGTTCCGGGTGGGAAAGTGAAAGTCTTAGACTATTCTTTGAGAAAAAAAGACACGCCTCATCATTGGTATAATGTGTTAGAAGAAAACTTGGCTCGAGAAATAAAAGAAGAGGTCGGGCTAGGAATTAAAAATATTGGCTATGTCACAAGTTTAGTTTATATTCGAGATGATGAAATCCCTTGTTTGATTATTAGTTTGTATTGCGAGCCGAAAGACGAGAGAGAGGTAAAACTTGCGCCCGCTTTGACAGAACATGCGTGGGTAACCTTGGAAGAGGCAAAAAGTTATGATTTAATTGAAGGAATTTATGAAGAGCTAGTTGTTCTCGATAAACATCTTAAGGCAGGAGATAAAATTGATGGTTGGAAACAAAACAGCAATGCCGAGAGTATTTCAATTTAAACCTCTCGTAAGGTTTAAAAATGAACTTTTTCTATTAAAAATATGTTCTATTTAGTTGAAGTTGAAGATCATGTAAGAGTAGAGCCAAAATTGTTTGGTTTAAAGACAGCTGATGCAGTTAAAGAGCAGTTGCAAGTTAGTTACGCAAATTACCAAGATAGAGAGATTGGAACTGTTGTAGACGTTCTTGAAGTAATGACTGTTGACGACGGAATAATTATTCCTGGCGATGGAGCAGCTTACTACAAATCTACATTCAAATTAGTTGTTTTCAAACCAGAGTTGCAAGAAGTTGTTTATGGAAAGATTTCTGAAATTACAAACTTTGGAGCATTTATTGATATGGGCGTTTTGAGAGGAATGATCCACATTTCACAAACAATGGATGATTTCGTTTCATTCTCTAAAACAGGAAGTTTAACAGGTAAAGACGGAAAGAGAAGTCTTAATGTTGGAGACAATTGTATGGCTAGAGTCGTTGCAATTTCATTTAAAGGAGAAGAACCAAAGATCGGTTTAACAATGAGACAACCAGGACTTGGAAAACTTGAATGGATTGAAGGAGATAAAGAAAAGGCAAAGAAAGTTTCTAAGAAATCTGAAGGTGGAGATAAAGAATCCAAGGGCAAGAAGGAGAAGAAGAAATAATGGTAAAAGAAAAAGCATGCATACGATGCAAGACAATTTATGAAGGAGAAAAATGTCCAAACTGTGATGAGACTGGAAGTTCTGACTCATTTAAGGGCGAGGCATACATTTTTAACCCTGAAAAATCCATAATTGCAAATAAGATGAAAGTAGTTGGCAAAGGAAGATTTGCTATAAAGACAAGATAAAAATAAAATGGAACACAAACTGATTTCAAAAACAAATAATCCTTACATGGGAAGAGAAGAAGTTAAGTTAGTTTTAACTGCTGAGAAAAACCCTAGTGTAAAAGAAGTTGTTGAAGTTTTAAAGAGCGATGAAGGATTGACAGTTGTTAAGGCGATAAAAAGCTCATTTGGAAGTAATAAATTTGAGGTTGAGGCATTTGTTTATGCAAGCAAAGAAGCAAAAGACAAAACTGAGACAATCCCAAGAAAAGTTAGAAAAAAATTAGCTGAGGAGGCAAAGAAAGCGGCTGAGGCTGCTAAATCACAGTAAAGATAGTATGGCACCTCCTGGTGCTAGAACCCTTTCGAAATAAATAAACAAAAATAGCGAAATGGCAATTAAATCAAAAATCAAAGGAAAAAAGAAAAAGAAGAACTATCCTACTTCTAAGAAATATACCAAGTATAAAATTGAAGGTGGAAAATTGGTTAGAGAAAAATACTGCCCAAGATGTGGACCAGGAACTTTCTTGATGATCGCTGACAATAGAAACTATTGTGGAAGATGTCATTATACTGAGTTTAATCAGAAGAAATAATTCTTTAGACTGTACTACAACAATACTTAAAAGTGAACTATTTTCTAATGTCTCATGGAACAACTTCAGGTTTATTTGTATGAACAAACTAGAGACAGACTTAAAGAACTTAAGAGGCAAATAACGAAGACAAAGAAAGCATTGGGAAGAGTAGAACATCTTAATATTGAGCATGCTGAATATCGAGTTAATCTAATATCGCAGTGGGAAGCTCAAGGCGGAAAAAGTACTTCCACAGCACATATTGGCTCTTTGGAGGGAGCGATAAGAGCTGCTGAAGATGAATTTAAGAGAGAAAATGGTTCTCAAGATGTTCGTGCAAGATATTCTGTAGAAGTAACTGTTGGAAAAGATGTTTACTCAATTCCGGAAAAATATTGGCAAAGATATGTTAGTAAATAAAAAATCTCTTAAAATTATTGATTATTTCTCAGAAGGTTTGTCAGAAACAAGTCCTGATTCCTTATGTCTTACTAATCCAAATCCAGGTTTAAGTGCCCCAATTCTTACGAGAGAAGCAGTGTTTGTCTCAATATGATATTGAGCAACTCTTGATTCAAAATCACTAACAGACCCAGATGAAGCAGAGTCATACGTCGGGCTAGGGGTTCTTCCATTTCCAGTGTAAGCAGTTATAGTCATTTTGTAAATAAAATCTAAAGATTTAGATATATTTGGTTTAGAACTAGCCTTTTTAAACCTTTGGATTTTTTGCTATTGGCTAGGTACGAATAAAAAAGGACTTTTAGAAGTTATCTATATTAGAAACTTGCTGGCTACTCATTCCAAAGGAAAAACCAATAGCTTTCATTTGTTTTTCGTCTAAAAGTTCTGACTCGTTTCTTGCAAAGGTTGCAAATTTAAGATCTATTTTAGATTTTCTGCATATAACAACATTTTGAATTAGTCTTGAAATTGCAATTGCTTTTTTCTTTCCTGAAAGAGAATTTATCCAGTTCAAGTCTTCAACAATTTGAATATTTTTCTTCTTCGCAGCTTCTGCCATTACATGATTAAATCCTGACGTTCGCTGTTTTAAGTTGTCTTTCCCGTCGTTATTTTCTGGAGAAACTAGACAATCAATTTTAAGAGTCTCTATTGCTCTTCTGTTAAATTCATCTGAAAATCCGTAGACTGCAATTTTCTTACTCTTAGCCTTCGCTCTAATTACTTCAACTATTCTTCTTGCTTCTTTTTCATTTCCATTTGTTTCAATTAAAAATCCATCGAAATCAAAATCCGTTAAGTCTTCTTTTCTTCTAATTAGTTTAAAATATAAACTTCCTTCGTGCTTGAATAATGTTATGTCTTTCATTTATGTATAGGGATTAAGAATGTTATAAGGGTTTTGGTCGGAAATTACTCTAGTCCTGCATGAAAAACCTTCTATCCTCCAGAGTCCTTCCATGCGGAAGGAAAAAAAATAGGTTTGTCAAAATATTTTTTATTCAGTTGTGGAGAAGTTTCTAAAGAAGTTATCTAATTTTGGATCTAGCGAGTAATATGCTCGAACAGTACAGATACGACTATCCCAAAAAATGGTTTTTTCTCCTACTGTTTCACGATTAAATATATCCCTTCTACGTGGATAAATAAAATAGGTCGTATAAATTGGATCATCGTCTTCTTCTGAATCTCCTCTTGCCCAGGACGAATGATATGTTTCATATGTATATCCTTGCTTGTATAATCTATCATGAAGTTTAGAGAGATTATTTCTGAACTCTCTTGAACTAATATTTACAAAAGAGTAATCTCTAAAATCAACTTCAAGACTGCTTCGACCATAGACCCCTAACTTGCCACATTTTCCTTCGTTTACTTGTCTCATTTTTTTTCCGAATAGATTTCACGTTTTTCGAGGAGATAGATTTTTGAAATGTCTTCATAATGTACACAAGTATCGAAATCCTCATCTGAACCTCCATCAAATCCATATGTAGGAACTTCTTGGAGCCAAAAGAGACTGTTACCTCCTGCCATAGACTCTTGCCACTCCTTACGTAATATACCAATAGTTTGTTTTCCGTTTTTTCTTTCAACGACTAAAGCAGAATTTTCAGGTAAACTAGTTAAGATTTTTACTAAATCTTTTTTACTCATTCTATTTTTACACCTCCTTTCAAAACAATTAATATGAATTGAAGGGCATAATCACTAAAAATTTTCTTAGAATTATTTTTTATTTCTGTAGGCATCTCATGGCCCTTGATTTGTCTATAAAATCAGTTTAAAAACCTTTTCAATGCTGTTTCTCTTAGGTAGTAACACTAGAAACGTTTAAAAATGAAGAACTATTTTGATTGTATGTCCAATTTAAGGACAATTAGAGAGTTTTATGAGATTTCACAGCGAAAGTATAGGTATTGAAAGAACAGCTGAAGGTTCTAGCCATAGCTATGATCATTTTATAGAACGAAGTAAAACAGGAAATTCAGATTTTGATAGATATCTTACTGCATACGCATGTGCTGCGGATAGTCTTCGTAAGAATCCTCAAGACCCATATACTATGCAAGAAGCAGAAAGATTTCTAAGACGTCATGCGGAGGTTTCCTACAAAGAATTTGTAGACAGATGTCACCCAGAAAGGATAGAAGCTGAATCTTATGGTCTTCTTCAGAAAGGCAAGTTAAGAAGGGATTTATTCGAAAGAAGAGCTTTACTATACTTATGTGCTCTTGAAATATTTGAAGAAGAGGGCGGAAATATTGAAGAGATCCTCGAAAGGATTAGAAAATCTAAAACTCCTCCTATAAAGAATTCTAGACAGGAACCAACATTTGAAGCAATTTACAAATTGCTAAAAAGATAGATTTAGTTTTAGTGAGAATATTGTGAGTTAAATCTTGCTCCGCCCTTAACTTCTTTTAGTCCAACATTTTGAATTGCAAATTTAAAAGCTTCTAAAGATTGCTTGACAAATGTATCTGGTTCCGGCGGGCCATTTAAATCTGGCAGAAGTTTAGCATAATGGCCCGAGTCTGCATTATACTCTGAAACTAGACCCTTAATAATTTTTAATTCTCCAGAACCATAAACACCCCTTCCTCTAGCTAGAGTTGAGTGAGGCAGATAGGTTCTCCTCCTGTCTTTTTTTCCCATAGACTTATCTTTTTCCAAATGAGAGGGCATCTGATACATATCATGCAAAATTTGTGTTCTGTCTCCGATAATAAAATTCCCTGCCTGATCTACTACCCAAATATATTCTCCATCTGCCAGTTCGTTGAAATGAACTAACTTTCCTGCGCGAGGATTTAGCCAAGTTTTTGGAGAAAGAAGTTCTCTTTTCAACACGTGACTTTTAACATCAATTACTCTTCCTCCGCCTGCTGCATGAGGCTCATGAAATTGAGATGCATAATCTTTTCTTCGATTAACTAACTCGCCTTTTACTGCTGATCTAGACAAATGTGTGTCTTCTTTCACATAAGGAAGAATAAGTCCTTTCCCAGTCACTGCCTTTTCTATTCTTTCTTGTAAAAGTGTTCTTTTTGACGTAGGGTCTTGCATTTCATCATTAAGATACCTCACCCCTACTTTTGCTTCTCTGTCTGAAGGTTCACTATCGGGCGTAACTTCGTAAATATTCCATTTTCTCTTTTTTGCTATCTTCAAAATGACTGGATTTGAATCCTCTAATGAATTCTCCAAATTTGACTGTATAAAGAGTCCGCCCCCAGCTACAAATAGCGAAATACCAACTAAAAATTTCCAAAAACCCAAAATAGACATAGACTCGCTTAAGATTGTAAAACCGGTAATAGCTACCAAGGATTTTTGAAAGATAATCGCTAGGCCTGCTAAAGAAAGCATTAAACTTAATGTCATCTTTTTACTCATGTTTCTTGAAGAAAAATTCTGTTTAAATATTTATTCTATTATTGTTCCAATAAAATATTTTCCTGAAAGAAAATTGTCAAATTGTTTCATGTCTTTCCCAATAATTACTGTTTTTATTTTGTGTTTTTTTATAATTCTCATTGCAGAATGGTCTACTGGTGCATGCATGCCCGGTTTTGATGGAATTGCCATTACAATTTTATTGAACTCTTCAATTGTTGTTCTAGGAATGAACTTTGCATTTTTATTTTCTTTCGGATTTGAATCATATAGGCCTTTGACATTTGTTAAATTCAGAAAATTTGTTTTTAGTTCATGTGCGAGTTTGACTGCATTTGTGTCTGAAGTTTGGTCCGGAGCGTAGCGGAGGCCACCGCAAAAAACGATATCGTTTTTTTCTAAAAGATTTTTGACATGTTTAATATCTTGAGGTATTCCTGAAGTAGGATCTTTGCCGAAGAAATATGCCAAAAATCGAGCATTTAATCTTGTTACAGAAATTCCGATTAAACTTTGCAGATAGTCATTTTTTCCATCCTTATTTAGGGCTGAAATATATTTTCTAGCAATACTCCCGCCACCACAAACAATTACAAACTTATATTTCTTCAAATGTTTATTTATGACTGCTCTGAATTCTTTTAAAAATTCAATATCGATTTGATCTGGAACAATTAGACTACCGCCTAGAGAAAGAACTATCACCCTTTTCATTTAATTATTAGGAATAAGATGTTTATAAGTTTTGAGATTTTTATAAAAAATGAAATCACCTCTTTTTTAAAAATAAGGATTAGTGAGCGTCGTCAGGATCTTTTGTTTCCCATTTCCAATCATGTCTTTTTACATAGGTTCTTGAATTTTTCATAAAGCTAAAAACAATTATTGCTCTTTCTTCGTGTGTACTGACTGGGCTGTAGAATGTTTCCCCTATCAATTCCATTCCAATGCCGCCATGTAATTTTGGAAGTCCATATGCTTTGACGCGACAATCTTCATCTATTCCTTCTTCGCCTCCCAAGATAAATGGATTAGCTGGCCACCAACTTGTATATCTTCCCTTAAGATGCAATTCTCTTCCTTCCTCGTCTCTAACAAAAATACCTCTTTCTCCTTTTTGAGAATATATTCCTAGGCGTGTTGTACAAAAAGGATGATGGTATATTGCAATTTTATCAAAAGGAGATACTGTAAGACGTCTACAAAAATTAATTTGTTTTCCTTCGTTCCTTAATTGTGTTTCTAAATTATCTCCACTATAGAGATTAGGAGCATTTGGTTCTATTCTTTCGTCCATTTTCTTTTACCTCCTTTCAAAATATTTTTATTTTTAGATCTCATTACCAGTATCCTCTCCGTAGAGCTTCATATGTTTCGTGTTTAGTTCTTCCAGTTGCTGTTGCTAACCAAGGTGCGACCATTCTTTCTGCATGAGTTGAGGTTGCTATTGGGCAAGGCCTTAGTCCTTCGTAATTTAGGATGTAAGCATGGCTATTTCCTTCTCTGATTCTTGCTCCTGCTTGCATTGCTAGTTTTACTAAGTCGTTTATTCTCAATCCGTCTCGTGTTTTATTTCCTGCCATTTTTACTTTGTTTTTGTTTATCTTGTTATTTTGAGAAAAAAGCATAGATAAATTATTGTTGTAGTTAAGTCTACAACATATATTATAAAAATTTAAATAGACATTTGGGTTTGATGAATAAAATGGTAAAACAAAAAATAATTTTAGCTTCAACAAGCCCTAGAAGAAAGGAGCTGGCTCAACAGATGGGCCTAGATTTCGAGATAGTACCTAGCAGTTACGAGGAAGATATGACTCTGGACCTTTCCCCAAAAGAACTTGCCAAAACGCTCGCTTATGGAAAAGCTAAAGATGTGGCTGGAAAATTCGATGAAGGAATTGTCATCGGAATAGATACTTTTGTAGTCTTCAATGGAAAAAAATTAGGAAAACCAAAATCTAAACAACAGGCAATAGATATGCTAAAGAGTTTCTCTGGAAAAAGCCAAGAGGTTTATTCAGGTATCGCTTTAATTGATTGCAAAACAAAAAAAGAAATTAAAGATTTTGAAGTCACGACATTGAAGTTCAGAAAAATGAATGATGAAGAAATTAAGAAATATGTCGAAACCGGCGAGCCAATGGACAAAGCAGGAGCTTATGCTGTGCAAGGTCTTAGTTCAATATTTATCGAAAAAGTAAATGGATGCTATCAGAATATTGTCGGATTTCCAATACATAAAATTTACCAGAGCCTTACAAAACTTGGAGTAGATATTTTCGAGTATGAAAGATGGCAAGCGAAGTAAAATTATTTTTAAACTAATTTTGTAAGAAAAATTATGATCTTATTCTTTTTATTATATCTCTTAAACTTTCTTGAGCCAAGTTGCCGAATGATTCTTCCATGTTAAATCTGCTTGCCCTTAATGTTCCTTCCATCCCTACTAGTAAATCTTTTGAAGGTAAATCTGAATCTGGATCTTCTAGTCCGCCCCAGTTTATTAGGACTCCGTATCTCTTTGCTAGGCTATCCGTTAGATCCATTAAGCTTTGCTCTTCTTGCCTCGAAATTCCCTCGGATACTCCTTTTACAGTTCTTATCCTTGCGAACCTCACTTTTTGAGAAGACAAGTATCTAAAGAATTCTTCTGAACCAATTTGGCTTGCAGAGTCTCTTCTTACGGTTATGGAAGCACCAAATATCTTTTTATTTTCAGATAGTGTTTCAAAGGATTTAGTTACTCTTCTAAATGAGCCCGCCCCCCTGATTCTGTCATGGACCTCTTCCAATCCGTCCAAGCTGACCATGTATGCAAGATTATGATTCTGTTTTATTTCATCCTTAAGAGAAGGCAAGTAGTCTCCATTTGTGAAGACAAAGAATAGACTGAGGGGGTTTTTCCTTATTAGAGAGTATAGCTTATCTCGCGATATCGGCGCTAGAGGTTCTCCGCCAGCGAATCCTACGAATGGAATCTGTTCGTCTTTCGCTTGATTGACTGCCTTTTCAAGTAAGCTTTGTTCGATTACTGGCTTTTCCGTTTTTCTTTCGTTTGGAATGTAGCAGCCAGCGCATCTTCGGTTGCACCAGTAAGTCACTTCGATGCTCATAGAAATCGGTGCCCATGATCTTGAAGCTCTAGCCATTTCATATTTCGCTTTACTTAGCGCCAGTATTGCTAGGTCTTTGGCTTCAATGCCTGAGGCTATTCTAGTTATATCTCGGTAATTCATTTTCTATTTAGGCGCTTACTAAGTCTGAGCAGAGCGGGCTTTCTCTTTGCACTTGTCTGATTTCAGCCAAGATGCTTTTGTAGAGCTGTCTTGCGTAGTCTAGCTGTTGTCTTCTGTCTAGGCCGTATTGTGTGTAGTGCTCTTCTAAGATCATCCACTGTCCTGCTTGATCCTCGATTCGCTTCATGCTTTCTACGCTGATTCCCAGTGTTGGTTTTTGCTCAGTTGTTTGTGTTTCCATTTTATTTTGTCTCCTTGGATTTAGTTAATATTTTGTAGAAATTTTGATATATAGTTTTGTGTTGTAGTTAAATCCACAACAATACCTTAAGTAATCTATTTTTAGATTAGTATTAATGAGAAATCAAAACGAGCACGACGCAATGAAGCAACCAGAAATGGAAACAAGAAGGAGAAATGAGAAATGAGTAAAAATAAAATAACGGAACGAGAAGCTTACGATATTCTTTCAAGAAAAGGAATCTTTCCAAAATGGCTTGAAGAAGTTTTTGAAAGACAAGAACAAGAGAAAATTCCTGACGAAGATAGAAATTATTATGGAATTGAAGAGTTAATGAGGGATGAAAAATCTGGAGATGTCTTGATTAGCCTTAGGAATCATTACAGAGACTTTTCATATAGCAGGAATGCAGAAAGAAAGAGTGTTTCTATAGGACTTTATCGGATAAATTTAGAAAAAGACATAGCCGTAAAGATTGAAAGAATGGAAGTATCCGAAGATGGTTTAGCTGCAAAATTTTCATAAATGAAAAAATGAAAGTTTTAATAGGAGACGATAGAGAACAAATAAGACTTGAATTAGCAAGAGAACTTACAATAAGGGGTCTTGAATCAGACTTAAAAGCAACTGCAGAAGAAACAATCGAAGCTGCAAAAAAAGAAGATTACTATGCAATAATAACTGACTTAGAATATACTCCGGAGGGTGAAGAAGGTTATAGGGTTTTAGATGAAACTAGAAGCATGATCTCAATAAAAATTCTTTACACTGGAAAAAGGGGTTTTGAAACATTTGTAGGAGGAGTAGGGCACGGAGCAGATTATGTAATCCTTAAAAAAGATTTATCAGAATTATTAGAAATAATAGATAAAGATATTTGTCAAAAAATGAAAGGAGGTGAGACGAAATGAATGAAGAAATAACTGTGGAAAATTGGGAAATAATAAGTGGTTTTAAAGTCCCATCTAGTATGCAAAAAGCCATGACTGCAAACAAAAATTTGTCAGAAGAATATGGATATGGTCCGCTATATGACTTAGCTAGTTTTGCTATGAGAAAAATGGGTTCTAGTTCATGGAGCCGTTTTGAAAATAAACTCCTAAAGATTGGAACATTCTCGTTTAGTTTTCAGGATTTTACTTATTGTGGCAGGTCTACAGTAACCGGCTTACTTTATGTGGCCAGAATCAAGGAGGAACTTCTAGAAGCTAGATTGATTGCTAATCATATATGTGAAGGCATACCCAGACATAGAGACTCAATTCACTACGATGTGAAAGAATTAGATAAAGATTTTGCTAGAGGAGAGATTTATAGGTCAGGATTTCCTGCAAGGAAACTAGGTGAATTTGAAGTATCTATAAATTAAAATAAATCCGAATAGCCAGATTGTAGTCTTAAAGTCCACAACAGAAAGAAAGATATAAATAGTGAGGACTATTGAGGTCAATGATATGACAGACTTCGATTCAATTCGTGAAACACTAAAGAAAATAGGTTTAGGACATAATGAATCTAAGATTTATTTAACATTAATTAAACTTGGGCCGAGCATGGCTGGAAAAATTGCAAAGGAGAGTAATATTGATAGAAGTGCTTCATATGATTCTCTTAAGTCTCTCATGAAAAAAGGATTGGTCAGTTATGCTATTGAGGCAAATAGAAAAAAGTTTTCTGCATCAAGTCCAGAAAAATTGAAAAGCTATCTTGATGAAAAACAAGAACTTGTTTCTGGAATTCTTGGGGATTTGAAAAATATGTACAAAAATACTGAGGAGAAAAGTCAGGTTAATATGTTTAAAGGATTTAAGGGAATGAAAACAGTCTTTGATGATATTCTGAATAGTGCTAAAGGAGGGGAAAATTTAGTAATAGATTCTTCGGGAGTTTTTGGAGAAAAAATGCCTTACTATATGCCTCATTTCGTTAAAGGGCTGGAACAAAATAAAATAAAAGTTAGGCACATTGTAAGAAAGGATAAAGAGAAAACACTTAACTCTAGCAAGACCACGCAAATAAGATTTTTTCCAAAAATCGTCGGTGAACAAACGATAACAACTAATATTTATGCAGATAAAGTTGCATTGATTCTTTGGACAGATGTTCCCGAAGCAGTCATAATCAAAAATAAAGCAGCAGCCGAGGCGTATAGAAGTTATTTTGAAATTTTGTGGAAAACGGCTAAAGAATAATTTTATTAATTTATTTCTCTTTGATTTTGTATGTCAAATCCGTTAAAAATTTTTAGATTAGAAGTATATGATTTTGGTACTCGAAGATACATCGCGGAGGAGATAACTTTTTCAAGAGGTTCTAGGCCGTATGCAATTGGAGAGGAATATGTTGCCAGCGATACAGTAATTTTTAAGAATAATTCTAAGAGAATGAGGTCTAGTGTTGTAAGACAAGTAGAAAGAATTGAAGGTAACAAGTATAGAGTTTATATTGAACCGACAAAAGAAGATATTCCTTTTAAAAATTTAGATACCCTCACCGATGTAGATTCTGCAGACTGGTGGAAAGAAAGTTAGATTGTAAATAATTGATCATCAGTCACATCGAAGATTTTTAATCTCGCTCCGCAATCTATCCAGCCATGAGCATAATAGATTGCGCCGAATGCATTTACAAAATCGTCTTTCTTTTCAAAATGTTTAGAATCTGAAAGATAACAATCAACCATCTCAATTATTTTTTCTGCTTCTTTTTCTTTTCCTTTTGCAACAGATTTTTTTGCAATTGAAAAAGCTTTTTCAGTGAGCTCCCTATATTTTTTCAGTTTATCTTTTGTAATTTTGTCTTCCATTTTTTAGTGAAGTTAATTAGATTTAAGAAGTTTTCTTAAGGAAGTTTATCTAGGATAAGCCATTGCCCCGGATAAATTTTTCTTGATTATGAAACTCGGTTCAATAGAATTTGAAATTATTGCATTTATAGTATAATCATCTACTCTAACATTGAAAACACCTTCGACAAGAGGAACTCTAGTTTTTTCTGAAAGATATTTTAAATATTCGTCGATTTCTCCCCGGTCCATGAATGTGCTCGTAACTTGTGTTCTTCCATTTTTAATTACGGAGAGTGGTTGGTTTGGGCCCTTGCATTCAATATAAGAAACAAATGGATCTTGAAGCATTGGCAAGATTTTTTTGAAAGTTTCCCACGGTTTTTCCGAAGGTTTTGGTGGCTCTTGTGGTTGTAACGAGATTATTTTATTAGAAACTTGTAATTGGAGTGGTTTAACTTGCGAAACTTCTTCCGCGTGAATCATGCTTTCCTGCAAATTTTCTCTTGCGATTATTTTCTCATGTATCTTCGGAACTAAATCTGCGTCAAGAACATGTTTTTCTTTTGTTTCAAGTTGGATTGGATAAGTATTCAGAATGCGAATAATAATTCCCTCTACGATAGGAGATTTACTGGCTAGAGAATTCATTTATCCTTGAGCAGACTTTTGTTTAAACTGAGAATTTTGTATTGAGGGTTCGTAACCTGCTGGAGCCTGTGTTTCCATTTTAGGAAGATTGTTATTAAGTGCGGAGATAACTGTTGTTTTTTGAGGAGATTCAGAAACTTGTCTGGAGGATCTTAATCTTTCATCAAGTTGCATGATTCCTCGAGAAATCGCCTTATTTTGTTCTAGCAAAGTGTTAAGTTGAGTCAAGTATTCTCGATCTTTGTCAGGACTTGATCTTCCTTTATTTACCATATAATCTCTCGCTGAATTTTCAAAAACTCCAAGGAGTTTGGTTATATTATCTGATAAATTTTCAAATTTCATAGAAAGATTTACCATTACTTTTTGAAGTCCGATAAAATTGTCAATAAGAATTTTTTCTCTTTCGGCGGCAGAAAGCCTTCTAGGTTTTTTTGGCTTTAATGGTTTAGAAACTATTACTCTCTCTTTTTCCATAATTTGTTTATGAGAAGATTATTTATAAAGGTTACGAGGACAAAAACTTGACTGGCTAAATACTTAAAAAGTATTAAGTTTGGAGAAATTTATGGAAGATCGCGTAGAAATTGCTAGAGATTTTTCTTTATTAAATAAAAGAAACGGCAAAATCCATAACGCTATCGAAGAAATTATTGCTAGAAAGTGTGAAGAGTTTAGTCCTCCAGAAACTGAAAATCTTTTAACTTTTGATTTGCAATCTCGTTCGTTCTATACTTTTTTTGACCATATCTATAGTTGGTATATTGGAAGAGAAAATGAAGATAAAGCAATACGATTTTTGATTCCATATCGAGGAAACCCTCTTCTTGCCGCGACATTTGATCGAAATCCTGAAAAAGAATTAGAGGAATACCGGAAAGAACAAGCTGAATGGGATCAGTTTAAAGAGGAAATGGATGGAGAACCTGGAGGCAAAAGATTTCTTCCAGTTCCAAATTTTGACGAGCTTCCTTCGCTAGGCGGACCAGAAACTCTTGCAAGTAGTTTTACTCGAGAGGTCCCATTCTATTTAGGACATGTTTTGGGTAATGGTGTCTGGATTGCAATAAAGAAACCTGAAGCAGATTACAAAAATTTCATCAATGAAATTTTTGGAGAAGTCGCCGTTTTGCAACCATTTATCGATCATCGAGAAAAGTATGTTCGCGCAATTTTAGAAAGAAACTTGGCAAGGGTATAAACAAAAAGTATCTAGCAACTCGATAGTCCTCTAGAAATGTTTATAAAGGCTTTTTTACAATTTTTTAGTAAGCACAATGGAAGAAAGAAAAATAGTTGTGCCTGGCGAAACGATTATTCAGGGCGAAGAATTCTTGCCGGGCGATGGAACGAGAAGAGAAGATAAGGACGTAGTTGCTAATAGATACGGATTAGCTGAAGTTTCTGATAAATTGGTTAGAGTTATTCCCCTTTCTGGAGTTTATACACCAAGAAGAGGAAATGTTATAATCGGTAAAATTGTTAATATGAATTATAGAGGATGGGTTGTTGATTTTGGAACACACAATAATGGTTTCTTGAATGTTGCAGAATATCCGAGATTCATCAACAAGGGAGAATTGAAAGAATATTTAACATTTGGAGATGTTATTTGTGCAAAAGTTTTCTCTGCTGACGATACAAGTGTTGATTTAAGTGTTAAGCTAAGAGGATTTGGAAGATTAAATGGCGGACAGTTAATTACAATAAATCCTAACAAAGTTCCAAGAGTTATTGGAAAAGAAGGAAGCATGGTTCATTTGATAAAGGCAGCTACTGGTTGTGAAATAACGGTTGGCCAGAATGGAATAATCTGGGTAAAGTCTTCTAAAGTTGAAGACGAATTGAACGCTAAAAAAATAATAAACTTCATATCTGAGAATTCATTTGTTTCTGGATTAACTGAGAAAGTTGAAGAATATATCAAAAAAGATTTAAAACTAGAAATTAAAGATATTCCAAAGCCTGAACCTTTTGTAGAACCTGAATTCCGAGAGGAAAGAAATTTTAGAGATGACAGAGGATTCAGAGGCGGATTTAGAGGAGATAGACAATAATGGCAAAAAAAATAGAATCAGCATATAAGAAAAGAGTAGATGGAAGAGCATTCGATGAACTTAGACCAATCAAAGCTAAAGTTGGAGTTATTCCTTCTGCAGACGGTTCTGCAATGTATCAATCTGGAAAAACAAGAGCAATTGCTGTTGTAAGAGGACCAAGAACACTTCATCCAAAACATATGGAAAATCCTCAAAGAGGAGTTTTAAGAGTTACATACCAAATGATGGCATTCTCAGTATGGGACAGAATCAAACCCGGAACATCTAGAAGAAGTCAAGAAATTGGAAAAGTTAGTGAATGGGCTTTAGGCGAGATTGTAGATTTGGACGCTTTCCCTAACTCTGTAGTTGATGTTATCATACAAATTCCACAGGCTGATGCTGGAACAAGAGTTGCAGGAATAAATGCAGCAGTTATGGCTTTGGCTCAGGCTGGAGTTCCAATGAAAGAAATGATTTCAGCTATTGCAGTTGGGAAAATGGATAAGACATTAGTTGTTGACGTTAACAAGGAAGAAGAAGACTTTGAAGAAGGAGAAGGACCAACAGATGTTCCTATTGCTATTACTTCAAAATCAAATGAAATCGCTTTGCTTCAATTAGATGGTAAGATGTCTATACCTGAATTAAAGGAGTTGATAAAAATGGCAAAAGTTGCTTGTAAAAAAATTAATGATATTCAAACTAAAGCTTTAAAAGAACCTGGCAAGGAGATAACAGGATAATGGCAGAAGAAGTAATAATTCCAAACATACAAAGAAAAAGAATTCTTGAATACTTGAAGGAAGGAAAGAGATTCGATGGAAGAGCACTTGATGAATTTAGAGAATTAGGTGTTGAAATGAACATTTCTGAAAATTCTGAAGGTTCATGTTCTGTAAAGATTGGAAACACTGAAGTTTATGCTGGAGTTAAAATGGCAATCGTAACACCTTATGCTGATGGACCTGCTGAAGGAACATTATCTGTAGGTATGGAACTTGGCCCAATGGCTGATGATGATTTCCAGAGTGGACCTCCAAGTATTGATTCTATCGAAATTGCGAGAGTAATCGATAGAGGAATTAGAGAATCGAAATTAATTGATTTTGAAAAATTATGTATTGTTTCTGGAGAAAAAGTTTGGCAGGTTTCTGTTGATCTTTATGCAGTAAACAACGATGGTAATTTATTCGATGCTGCTGGATTAGCTGCAGTAACGGCTTTGGCAAATGCAAAAATCCCCGTTTATGATGAAAAAGAAGGAAGAGCAAAACATGAATTGAGTAATGTTTCAGTTCCAATCAGAAAAGAAAATATGTGCTTCAATGTTACAGTTCATAAAATTGGAGATGCTTTCGTTTTGGATCCTACAAAAGAAGAAGAAGCTATTTCTGATTTCAGATTAAGCATGGCTTTGGGTGACAATGATGGAGAGCCAATGATCTCAGCTATGCAGAAGGGAAACTCTGGCGGAATAACTGAAGACGACATGGAAAAGATTTTAAAGTTGGTTGAAGATAAATTCTCAGAGATGTTTAAGAAATTCTCTAAAATAGCTACAGGAAAATAAAATGACAAAAACTCCACAGGAATTTACAAAGTATGAAAGAGCAAGAATAATCGGAGCTAGAGCTTTGCAACTTTCTATGGATGCTCCACTTTTGTTAAAAGTTCCTGAAAAAGAATTAGATGTTTTCAATTATGATGCTTTAAGATTAGCTGAAAAAGAATTAGACTCAGGTGTTTTACCAATTTCTATTAACAGACCGCTTCCAATAAAGAGAGAAGAGAAGTTAAAAGAAATAAAAATTGAAGAATTAGAAAAGGAAGAAAAAGAAGGAGAAGAAACTGAAGCTGAGAAAGAACAAAAGGAAGAGCAAGCTGAAGAAAATGCCGAGATTGTTCAAGAAGAAAAAGCTGCTGAAGTTGCAGACATTAAAACTGAGGAAGAAGTTGAGGAAGAAGTTGAAGATGCTGGCGAAGATTCTGGTTCCGGCGATGGCGAAGATATGGGCGGAGAAGATTAATTTTTCTATTCGATAAGTTTTGTTCAGAAAGGATTAAATACTAATTTTGAGTAATAAAAATATGTTCATAAAAAAAGGGTTGGCGAGAGTTATTGAGAATTCTAGAAGGGAAAAAACTATTGAAATAAGTTTGAAAACTCTTAAGGGAACTTTTATTGCTTCTGCTCCTTCTGGAAAATCAAAAGGAAAACATGAGGTTGCGGATTATAACGAGAGAGGAATTGTTTGGAGTGTGAAATTGATTAATCAGTTTTTAGAAAAGTTAACACATAAGAATTTATCGATTAGGAGAATTCAAGATTTAGAAATTTTAGATAAGTCTCTTCATGATTTTGAGCATTCTTTTGGAAAGATTGGGGGGAATGCAAGATATACTCTTGAAAGCGTTATATTAAAAGCGGCTGCAAAAGAGGACAGAAAAGAGCTTTGGCAATTTGTTCATGATTCGATTGGTTCTGGACCAGTAAAAATGCCAATGCCCGTCGGAAATTGTATTGGAGGAGGATTGCATTCTGTAGGGATTAAAGGAAAAAAACCTGACTTTCAAGAGTTCTTGTTAATCCCAAATGAAAAAAGATTTTCCACAGCAGTTACTAAAAATATTCATGCACAGAATTATGCAAAAAAGCTAGTGAGAAGAAAAAATAAAGTTTTGTTTTTGAAAAGAAATGATGAAGGAGCTTGGAATACTGGAACAACAAATGAGGAAACTCTAGATATACTAAAAGAGGTTGCAGACAAGTTTAATTTGAGAATTGGATTAGATGTTGCAAGTTCTAGTTTTTGTAATTCTCAAGGATATTATCCATACAAGAATAAAGAATTATTTAGAGACCGACTTGAACAAGTTGAATATATGAAGAATTTGATTGAGAAGTATAACCTTTTTTATGTTGAAGACCCTTTGAATGAAGAAGACTTTTCAGGATTTAAGGAATTGCTTGCACAAGTTAGTGGGAAAAAAACATTAATTGCTGGAGACGATTTGACGACGACAAATTTGAAAAGAGTTGAGAGAGCTGTAAAAGCAAATTCAATAAATGCTGTAATTATCAAACCAAACCAAATTGGTTCTTTATTAGAAGTTATGAAAGTTGTTGATTTTTGTAAGAAAAATAAAATAAAAATGATTTTTTCACATAGATCTGGAGAAACAATGGACAATGCGATTGCAGATTATGCAATTGGATTTGGTGCAGATTTTATAAAAACAGGAATTTATGGGCCAGAAAGGTTGGTTAAGTTGAGAAGGATTATGCAGATTGAAAAGGAGATTTTCTAGAGAGAAGATGAAATCTAAACCCTACAAATTTGTTATAAAATGGCAGGGAAAATTTTATGATTGTGAATGGTTTGAAAAGTATAATTTTGAGGACTATTCTCAAATAAAAAATGTTCATGGATTTGTTTTTGATGATAAAGGTAGAGTATGCATAGTTAGAGTCGTTAAAAAAGATCATTGGAGCGATTTAGGTGGAGGAGTAGAAAAAGAAGATAAAACTTTTGAAGATACATTTATTCGAGAAGTAAATGAAGAAGCAGATTTGGACTTAAAAGATCTTAAAAGATTGGCACTAATTAAGGTTACCCCCAGACATGATAAGAAAAATATTTTTTATGCATTGAGGTTTGTTGCTAGAGTAAAGAAAATAAAGCCTCAAACAATTGATCCGGCGGAAGGAACTATCAATGAAAGAAAATTTATTAATCCGAAAGAATTTAACAAGTATTGTAATTGGGGCGAAAATGGAGATTATCAAATTAAAAGAGCATTGGTGAAATTGAGAGAAAAGAAATGATAATTCGAAAAGCAACTAAAAAAGATTTGAAAAATATAGCTGAACTATTTTTAGAATATGGAAAGTATGAAAATTCTTTGAATAAAGAAGTTGAAGCTGGAAGTTTGAAACAGATAATAAAAGAAGAAAAAGAGCATATGGGACTTGGAACAGAATATTTTGTTGTTGAGGAAAATAAGAAAGTTTTAGGAGTTTTGAATATAAATGTAGACAGACGAGGAAAAGAAAAAGTGGGAGTTTTACATACATTAATTATAAAAAAAGAAGCAAGAAATAAAGGATATGGAAAACAGCTTGTGGATTATGCTCTGATTTATTTTAAGAAAAAGAATTGTAAAAGAGCAAGAACATTTATTCATATCTCTAACAAAAATGCTCTTGGTTTCTGGAAAAAACAAGGTTTTCACACGGAAGAAGGTTATGCTGCCAGTAGAAAACTCTAAAACCTTAAATATCCTAAAATTTTCTAGTTAAAATGAAAGGCATATATTCACATTCTAAGATTAGCACATTTGAACAGTGTCCTTACAAGTATAAGTTGCAGTATATTGATAAAATTAAACCAGATTTGAAGAATACTATTGAGGCTTTCATGGGAGGAATTGTTCATGAGACATTCGAAAAATTTTACAAGGATAAAAATTTGGGGTTGAGTCCGACTAGAGAAGAATTATTGAAATTTTTTGAAGAGAGTTGGGTAAAACAATTTACAAAAGACATTCATTTTGCAAAAGAGTATATGACCGAAGAGAACTATAAAGCAATTGGGAAAAGATTTGTTGTTGATTATTATGAAAGATTCAAGAATCAAAAAATAAAAGTTGTTGCACTTGAAACTGAAGAAACTATGGCTTTGCCCGACGGAAATGAGTGGCATGTTAGAATTGATAAATTGTGCGCAGATAGCAAAGGAAACTATTATGTTTGTGACTATAAAACTAGCTCGAGAAAGAAAAGTCAGGAAGAGGCAGATAAAGACAGACAATTAGGGATGTATTCCATTTGGGTAAAAGACAAATACAAAGACGCAAAATCGGTAAAATTGGTTTGGCATATGCTTGCTTTTAACGAAGATGTTTTTTCTGAAAGAACTGATGAACAAATTGATGCGCACAGAAAAGAAGTAGTTGAAGTAATTAAACAAATAGACAAGGCAACTCAAGAAAATAATTTTCCTGCGAATCCCAGTGCGTTGTGCAATTATTGTTTATTTCAGAATATTTGTCCTAGTTTTCAGGGAAATTAAGAAGGTTTAATATTTATCTAAGTCTACTAATTGACCAATCTGTTTCCAGTAATTTAGACGTGCCGGACATGAAAATTCAGGATTACTGCCTCTTTCTCTTAATCTTCTAAGGCCTTCTGAGATTGAGATGTCTCGAATATTTCCAACAGTGTGTAATTGTCCTGGGCAGTCAGAAATGTCTCCTGAAATTGTAAGATATAAACTGGATTTTCCACATTGAGTACAAGGAACTCCTCCTAAATAAGGCAGAAGTCGATTATAATTTATTCCGTAGATTTCTCGATCTATTTTTTGAATTTCTCTCCCGATCTTGAGAAACTCTTCCATTGAAACTTCTTTGTCTGTCTTATCTTTTGTTCTTCCGGCAGGTATAAAAGTCGACATTAAAGGCATGATGTTATTATTTCTGCAGTATCTAAAGATATCATAGATTTCGTTCTTATTCTCTTGAAAAACAATAGAATTAATTCCAAGTCTAGTTTGATAATCCGTACTAGGCTTATTAAATCTAGATTCAATTAATAGCCTTAAACCGTAATCTCTTCTATCAGCAAACCAATTACGTCTAACTAACCTATTTTGAAGATCATTATTTAAGCTATTCATTTTTATGATTATGGAAGACCCAGTTCTATCAAAAGTTTCAATTAATTCTGTAGTAATTCTACTCCCATTTGTTGCAATTACTGGAGTTATGTTAAATGATGAAATGTATTTTAAAAGATCTCCCATGGCAGGATCTAAGAGAGGTTCGCCAGCGCCAATAATATTAATTGTTTTTACTCCAAGCTCTGCTAATTCTTCTATTGAATGAAACAGCTGGCTTCTGGATATTTCTTTATCAAACCTCTTTTTTTCATCTGAAGAAGATCCTCCCCTAAAACAATATTCGCAGTCTAGATTGCATAAGTTTGTGTTCTCTATTTGAGCAGTCAATAACCCTAATGAATTATGGTAGTCACTAGGTTTAAAGTCCCATCCCTTCAATAAAGGCACATTACCGAAACTATTTGTATTTCCCATGATCTTTGAAGTTGCTATTTTAGAATGATGTCACTATTTAGCTCTTATCTGAATACTTTCTTACATAAATAACAATATTTAAATACTAAATGTTATTTATGTAAAATATGATGGATAGTATAGATCGAAAAATTATTTATGAACTTGACTTAAATGCAAGAATTTCCACAGCAAAATTGGCAAGAAAGATGCATGTCTCTAGAGAAAAAGTAAATTATAGAATAAACAATCTCTTAGAGAAAGGAGTAATAAGAAAATTTGTGACAATGATAAACCCTGCCAAGTTAGGTTATTCTATTTATAAAATGTTTTTTAAGTTTCAAAATCTCAATAAGAAAAAAGAAGAAGAAATGATTAATTATCTAATGAAAAGTGATTACGTCTATTGGATAGCAAATGCTCAGGGCAGATGGGATCTTAATATAACTGTTTTTGCCAAAGACATAAATCATTTTGATTCTATCCTGTCTGAGTTTATTTCTAAATATGGAAAATTTATTCTCGAGCAAGAGTTTAACACAACTCTTCAAGTAGAAATACTAAGTAAAAATTGGGTGCTTTTAGATAATGTTACAGAAAGAAAAATTGCAATTTTTGGGGGAGAAACATCTGATCTTAAAATAGACAAAATAGATGTAGAAATATTAAGAGTTCTTGCGAATAATGCCAGAATGAATGCTGTTGACATTGCCTTAAAAACAAAGACTACTGAGAGACAGGTTATTTATCGTATGAGACAACTGGAAAAAATAGGGGTTATACTTGGATATACTACTTCTTTGAATCTTGACTTGCTAGACATGCAGTTTTTTAAGGCCACAATCAATTTAAACAATTTAAATTTAGAAGAAAGAAACAAGGTAATGAATTATTGTAAATCTAATCCAAACATAGGTTTTTTAATATTCTGTGTTGGCAGCTGGCCATTAGAGCTAGAGATGATTGTAAGAGATAACAAGCAATTCTATGATCTTATGGCAGATTTCAGAGAAAAGTTTCCAGAAGTAAAAGGATATGATACTATAATTTTTCCGACAGAATATAAATTTGACTGGATGCCTCTTTGCTACAAGGCTGAGTAAGTTCACCTCAATAACATTTAAAAAGCCTCAAAATATCCTTAGATTAATGCGAAAGCAGAAGATTAGTACGTACCGACTGAAACAAATTCGGACAAACCCGTACACTTATTATACACAAAATGCCAGTCAAAAAGAAAAGAAACATTGTTGAAGAGAAAGAAGTTGAAGTAGTTGAAGACAGCGCAGAGTCTCAGGCAGAAACTGCTAAAGCAATGAAAGAAACTGCTTCTTCGGGAAAAGATCAGACTTCTTTGACAGATATTGAAGATTATATCAAAACATCCTCCTATTTAGGAACAAAGGTTATTACTCCTGGAATGAGAAAATATGTTTATAGAAGAAGAATGGATGGTCTTGCAATTCTTAACACATTGATTGTTGATAAGAAACTTGCTGATGCTATCAACTTCATAAAACAGTATGATCCAAAAGACTGGGTTTTAGTTTGTAAGAGAGAAGCTGGATGGAGAGCTGTAAAAATGTTCTCTGAATTAACTGGCGTAAGAATCTTCACAAAGAAATATCCTGCAGGAATTATTACAAATACACAATTACCAGACTTTTTTGAAACAAAGATGATCATGATTTGCGATCCTTGGCTTGATAAAAATGCATTGAACGACGCTAAGAATGTAAGAATCCCGGTTGTTGGAATCTGTAACACAAACAATAATACTTTTGATATCGATGTTTTAATTATCGGAAATAATCACAGTAACAAGTCATTAGGCTTATTCTTCTGGTTATTATCTAGAGAATACATGAAAGCTCATGGAATTAATAAGAAACTTCCATCACTTGAAGATTTCGTTGGTGAGAAATTAGTTTTAGAAGAACCAAAGAAAAAGAGAAAGGAAAAAGTTGCTGAAGAAAAATTGAAAGAAGCTGAAATCTCTATTGAAGAAAGATTCAAGAAACTTGCTGAACAAGAGGCTGAAGGAAGTTCTACAAAGGTTGGCGAAGGCGCTAAAGAAGGCGTTTAATTCTAGAATATAAATTCTTATAAGCAGTTAATTTATTGGTTTTTATGGCAAATATGGAAATTCAATTGGAAAATATGCCTATGGCTGACAAGAAGCTTGCTGACAAACCTATTGCTTTACCAGATCATCCGATTGTTTCTTCTCTTAAGGATTTTGGCTTCGATGAATTGTTGGCAGCGGGAATTGATGTTATTGGAACGGGAATTGCAGCACATTTGATAAAAGGGAGTGCGAGGATGGCAGTTTTGCCTTTTGTTGGACCAGTTTTAGAAAAAGGAATGTTTTTAGCAAGACATGCCTGGGATGCACAGAAAATTTACAAGACAACTCCAGAGCATTTGAGACAAACAAGAAGATTTTATTTTAAAGAAGGATTGAAGCATGGTGCTGCTAATCTTACAAAAGATGTTTTAATACATGATCCAATTTATTCTTTAGGAGTTCTTGGAGGGTTATACTTTTTTCCAGAAGTTCCTCCAGTGATGTTGTCTTCTCTGAGCTATATAATCGGAGTTGCATCAGTCGTTGGAATAGATTATTACAGAGGTGAAAGGAAATTTAAAAAATTTAAGCAAGATTTGGAAGGTAGGGGATTTTCTGAGGACACATTTTGGGAATCTAGATTTATGATAAGAGGAGACAATCCTCCTACGAAAGTTTTGGAGCAAATTGCAGGAGAGTTTGGCTTAAATCCGCGAGGAGCTTCTTTGTTCGAAGATGTTTATGTTCAAAATACTTTGGGAAATTTTAATGGAAGATCTGGAAAATTAAGAATGAGATCTCGAGAAAGAAGAGAACATGAGAAAGAAGGCGATTTAAAGTGGGGTTCAGATCCAGACAGAATAAATACTTTGCAAATAGTTTATTCGAGGGCTCGCGGGAACTCTAGGACAGGACAAGAACAATTTAACTATTTCCCAATACAAAAAACAAAAATGTGTTTCTTTTTGGACAAGCCTGTTTCAAGTTTGGATGAGCTTGGAGACAGTCCTGCAAGAGAAATTTTAGAAAAGTATTCTGCACCAGATCCTCATTATCAAAGAGTAAGATTCACTCGAGATTTATGTGATTCTCCAGAACTTGCAGTATGTGCAGATAGTGTTAGAACTAAAAAACCATATTACTTTATCGAGCTGAAAGTTTTCAAAGATATGAATTTAATGCAACAGGCAATGAGATATGTGATGCTTGAATGTCCTGTCGTCGCATTGCAAACTACTCATGGAAAAGGAGATTTATTTGTATAATTATTAATATGAAACTTTATAGAATTCTAAAGCATGGAGAATTTATTCGAAGTCAAACTCCGGGAGAATATGCAGGTTGGGGACCTGGAAAAATTTTTGGAAGATTAGATTGTAAATCTGGAATGAGGATGAAAAAAGAAAACAGGGTCTTCTTTCATAGACTTGAAGATGCAATTACAGAAGGATATCGACCTTGCCAAAAATGCCGACCAATTGACGAGAAAGATTTTGAAGAAATAAAACATCTTGTTCCACAATGTGAATCACTAGATGATTTCTACAAAATGCACTAGCAGAAAAATATTTTAAGTTTGAAAGAGTTGTATGTTTATGCCAAAAATAATAGATTTTTCAACACTTAATGAAATGGAAAGTCCAGAAGAAAAACATAGACAGCTTCTTGGGAATATAAAGGGCCAGCTACTAACACTAGAAAGAAAATTAGATTTCTATTCGAGGGCGAGATTTGAGAATTATTTTTATAGGGCATACTACAATTCAAATGAAGTTTATCAAGTTCAAAGGTTTACTGGAGATATCGTTAAAACATTAAGATCTCTTTCTCCAAATAAAGAGAAAAGATTAGACAGTATGTTTGAAAGACTGATTATAGAAGGTACTGGAAAGGAATTTGAGTTAGAGCATAATCAAAGATGGTTTGAGGAAGCTTTTCCGATGATAAACGCTTTTATGCACTCGAGATATTTTCTGGAACTTGCTGTTAAGTATGGAAAAGAGTTAGAAAAAGCCCCTGCAAGAATCCCGTCGGGATGGGCGGCATTGCTTTGTCTTTATAGATTGAGATAACAAATATAAAAACATTTATACAGCAATGAGCAAGTCATTCCAATATAAAACTTTAATAGGAAGTTTTATAAAGCAACATTTCGCACTAATATTACCGATGATCAGTTCATCTGAGAGGGCTTAACTTCTCTGTACTGATTATAACTAAAATTTATTGAAAACATGGTAACAGCATACGATATTGTAGAGAAAGCAGCTAAAACTGGAAAAGTTGACAAAGGTATTAACGAAGTTACAAAGGCAGTCGAAAGAGGAACTGCAAAGCTTGTAGTCGTTGCATCTGATGTTAGTCCAAAAGAATTGACACAACATTTGCCTATTCTTGCAAAAGAAAAAGGTATAAAATTTGTTGAAGTTGATTCCAAACAAAAGTTAGGACTTGCAGTAGGCATTTCTGTTTCGACAGGAGCCGTTGCAGTAATAACACCAGGCGAAGCAAAGCTTGAACAATTAAAATAATTCGCTCGTTATTTGACGGAGAATATTAGACATACAAAATGGCAAGTGATAAACCAAAACAAGAAAAGCAAAGTAGCGCTTCTAAAGGATCTGACAAGATCATGGAGGAAGGAGGAGCTGTGCCAGGAGTTGTAGAAGATGTTGTTGGAAGAACAGGAACAAGAGGAGAATTGACACAGGTTAAAGTTAGAGTTCTAAAAGGAAGAAATGCAGGAAAACAAATCAGAAGAAATGTTAGAGGACCTATAAAAGTTAGAGATGTTTTAATGATGAGAGAAACTGAAATTGAAGCAAGAAAATTAATGAAAAGAATAAGTAAGGGGGCTTTTAGTTAAAATGCCAAGATGTTCATTCTGTAAAACAAATTATGATTTCCCTAGAGGAATCACCGTTGTTCAAAAAGATGGAACTCCAAAGACTTTCTGTTCAAAGAAATGTAGAAGAAGTTCTGAGATGGGAAGAGATAATAAGAAAGTCAAATGGGTTGTAAAGAATCCTGAAGCTCAACAGGCTGAAACACTTGTTAAAAAAGAGGAATAATTTTTTAGTCTTAATAAGTTTTAAAAATTAATAGTACATATTATTTTGATGAAGGAAATGATTGGAAAAGAGTTAATTTTTCTCGGTAAAGAATTCGATATTTTGAGAAGTCATGGGCTACTTACGGATATTGCTGAAATGCAAATAACCGGTCGTGGAGGGTATACTAATGACGGCGAAGATTTATTCTATAATTGTTTGTTTAGTATGTACCAAAGATTTTGTCAGCTAAGATCAGAACTAAACACCATGAAATCAGATCTTTCTCCGGAAGCCTATACTGCAAGAACAGCGAGCGTTGATAAGAGTATAAGAGACATGAGTGAAACTCTCAATAAACTCTTGGAAGCGGAAATTGAAGGAGACAAATAATCATTTCTAAATGTGAAAAAAGGACTCATATCTTAAGGACCAATTTTCCCAAAAATCTTTTTTTGAATAATCTCTTTTTTGTGGGATGAAATGCATATCGGCTTCTATGTGTTTTGCTGCTTCTCTTTGAATTATTTCGGAGTATTCTGATCCATATTTGTTTGTGAATACAAAAACGCACTCTTCGATTCCTTCGGAGTGGTGTCGTGCTTCTCGATGGCTTAACGGATAAAATGAATAATCAAACTCGTTTGTCTTTTTACCATAAAACTCATCAAACCAAAAATGAATTTCTTTGCTGAATCTAAACGCTGTTTCTTTTTGAGTTTCATAAATTTCTGGATTTAATTTTTTTAGTCTTCTCCAAGAAGACAGCGTATGCGCGTAATGTTTCATATTTTCTTTCCTCACAAGTTTTAAAAACAAGGGAAGTATATAGAGATTATGGCTGATATAAAAGAAGTGATTGCTAATGTTTGTCCGAAAAGATATAAAAGCAGCGAGGGAAAACCAAAATCCGAAGCTTCCTATAAACTTACTAGCCAGTCAGATATAACTCAGCTTGAACCAATTTATTACTGGATATTGGATTTTATCGAAGGAGCAGGAATAAATGTTGAAAAGATAACTGATAATTTTGCTGCATCTCCTGGATCTGGGCAATTCCAAGATTTTTCTCAGAGACAATCTGCTATGATGGCAAAAGCAAGTGAATATATGGGCGGAATTAACCAGGTTACTAAGTCTATTCTGAATTTGATTTATGATTTAAAAGAGTTTGAAATAAGGCTTGAACAGTATAAGCGAGCAAAGTCGAGTGATAAAAAAGAAATGGAAGAAGGAATGCTCGCGTTGAAACAAATTTGGCTAGATAATGTTGATCTCAAAAGAGGAAGAGGAAGTATTCATCAGATGGCAAATGAGATTGGATATACTACTCTTAGAGAAGCTTTTCTGATTGCAAATAATATTGAAGATATTGAGAAAATGGCATCGAAGGAAGGTGGAAGTGTAATTAACGATTCTGTTAAAAGAGTTTTAACTCCGAGAATTGGCGAATTTAAAATTTGGCAGGATATTTCAGAAAAAGAATTGAGAAAAAGATTTGAAATAGAAAAAACGTATTTGAAGTCACAAGTTGAAACTCTTAAATTATATACTCGTTGGGCAAGACCATATTTGAAAGCGCTTGATGAAATGAAAATGAAAGGTTTTGATAATGAACCTGCGCTTGTCGCTGCTTTTTCCACGTCTATGTTTCAACTAACTTTAATGGGAAAGAAAAAACAAAAAGCTCCTCCAAAAGAACATCCGGAGTATACAATGAGAAGAGATTATTACCAGATTTTTATAGTTAATTTTGAATATAGAGGTCACGTTGGACAAAAAGTTACACAGAAAGGAGATTATGGCTTTGGATTTGGTGGAAAAGTGGATATGACTTTTGATTGTTATTCATTAAACTCTGAAGAACTTAAATTAATCAATAAACAACTTGAAGAAGAAGATATATCTGATGGATTAAAAGTTCTTCAGGACAATACTTCTGAGACGCTAAAGCAATTAGAAGACGACATTAATCATTTTATTTATGACGACAAAAAGCCTGAAGAAGAGAAGAAAGCGGAGAAAAAAATGGATGACACAAATCCATTTGGTGCATTATTTTCTTTGTTTAAGTTTGATTTTTCTTTTAAAAAGGATGATAAAAAGAAAGAGATAAAAGACGCAAAGGACATTCCAAAAGATAATTTTGTCGAGGCAAAGGTTAGGGAAAAAGCAAAGGAAGAAGCGACTGGTTTCTTATATGCCGTTTATGATGTTTACAAGAAGGCTCACGGAATGGCTTCTTCTCCAGAAAAGTTTGACAATTAACCATATAAACTTTGAATTCTCAGGTATTACATGACATCTAAGATAAAAGAAATAAGAATACTTGAACCGAAAATTAAGGAAGTTAAGAAAGAAAAATCTAAGGAAGAAATTCCGGAGGAAGAAGAAGCTGAGGAAGTAGATGAAGAAGATTTAGAGGACTCGGTTGAAATTAGTAGAGAAGAAGCGAGAGTTGACTTAAAAAAACTAATTTTAGAGTCCAAACAAGAAGCTGATAAAAATTTAGAACAAAGAGTTTGGAACTTACCTGTTGCAAAAAAAGAAGAAGATCCTCGTTCAGAAACAAAGGACTTTTACGACGGAAAGTCTAATATGTATAGTGATTCTAAAAATTTATACACTGGTTCAGGAGATCAAAGAAATTCGGCATATGATGCTGTTCCGTTAGGAAATGAAAGAGAAGATCTAGTTAAACAACAGAAATATTTGGTTGAACAGAGAAGAGATGCTAATCCTCTTGAAGGTACTGGCCCTAACAGTAAGAAAGATATGAGGAGAATGTAAGAGAAAAAGCTTAAATATCTTCGATATGTTATTATTCAATGATAATAAATAGGGGTGAAGAATTATAAGGTGGCAGACGATTATAGTTATGAGAGCTTTTATGGTGGAGGAATTTCATCGTTTGAGCCAGAATATGGCAGCGCAAAAAATGGTGTGCCAGGTAATTTTACTGGATATAGACTAAATGCGTATCGACTGGGTTTTCCAGGATCTGTTCAGACAGCTAATCAAATTACCGAGGCAGTTAATGCTATCAAACAAGGTGTAACTGCTTTTGAAGTTAGTCTTGGAGATGCAAATACTGCGGAACAAATTCCAAAGCAACATTTTGATGAGATTCGAGCTTTGATGAAAATCACAGGAGTTACGCCGTCTGTTCATGCCCAATTTAATATTGACCCTGCAGGTTTGGGTGGAGAAAGAGGAACTTACGACGAAGTTACGAGACAAGAAAATGAAAGAAGATTTTTTGAAACTTTACAGAAAGCGAAAATGCTTAATCCAGACGGAAATACACCGGTAGTATTTCACTCCACAGGTATTGGTACTGGAACAGAATACGGCCCAGGAAAAGAAGGAGAGGAAAGATTCCAGGCGAAAAAACTCGCTCTGATCGATAAAGAGTCTGGGCAAATTGCGACGGTAATAAAGGAAGATCAGCAATATAATCCCTTTGACTTAAAAGAATTAGAAAAAGGTGGAGCAAAACTTTCTTTGAAAACTGAAGAGGATATTCAGAAAAGAGTTTTTTCGGTTAATGAAACGCAATGGGACAAAACGATGAATACTCTTAATGTTTACAAAAAAGAAGCAGATGAAATTATGGGCATATTGAGACAACCAGAGGCACAAGAGTTAGGAAAAATAATGGATGGGCTTACACAAGATAGGTTAAAAAAAATAAATGAAGAGGATCCTGAAACTGCTCAAAGAATAGGTGAACTTTCTATACAGCAGGGAAGAATTGGAAGTTTTTTGGATAACAATCGTCTGGCTTTTGTAAATGCTTTTGATAATGCATATAAGTATGGCTCGGAGAAACAAAAAGAGGAACTTAGGAATCTTTCTGAGGATTTAACTGAAATGGAGAAGGAATCTAGAAATGGAGACCCAGTTGCTCAACAGATTATATTTTCCAGTATGCTTGATAAGGGAATTGCAGAATTGCATAAAATAACTTCCGCAAGAGGAGAAAGGAAAGATGGAAAAGTTATTTATGATAATGACTGGGGAGCCCCAAAGCAATTTGTCCCAGTTGAAGAGTTTACTAAAGATAAAGCGACAGATACTTTTTCAAAGCTTGCATTTAGAAGTTTTGATGAACTTGGAAAAGGAGATGCCTCAAAAGCTCCAGTAATTGCAATAGAGAATATGAATCAAATGGGTTATGCAAAGCCCGAAGATTTTAAGAAAGTTATTGATAAATCCAGAGACAAGTTTGTAGACATGTTAATTGATAAAAAGGGAATGGAAGAGAAAGAGGCGAGAGAAGTTGCTGAGAAACTTATTGGAGTTACTTGGGATGTTGGTCACTTAAATATTTTAAAGAAAGAAGGTTTCACTGACAAAGATGTTATTGAGGCGACGGAAAAAATTGCCCCGTATGTAAAACATGTTCATCTTACTGACAATTTTGGTTATTCGGATTCGCATCTTGCGCCCGGAATGGGAAATGTTCCATTGAAAGAAATTTTAAAAAATTTGGAAGAAAAAGGAAAACTGAATGAAATTTCAAAGATTGTTGAGGCGCCAGGATTTGTTCAGCACTTTAAAAGATCCCCACATGGTTTGACTCTTGCAGCTTTGGGAAGTCCTTTGTATGGCCCTAAAATGGCACCATATTGGAATCAAGTTGCAGCTATGGGGAATGGAGGAGGATATTTTGGTTCTCCATTGGCAATGATGCCGGAAAAACATTTTTCATTATATGGATCTGGATTTTCAAGTTTGCCCACAGAAGTTGGGGGCCAAATACCTGGAACAGGCTCGAGGTTTAGTGGAACACCCAATGCTTGATACACTTTTCCTCTAGCCCTGCATGAAAGAATTTCTATTCTCTAGAGAACCTATTGCACAGGTCCCGCATATTTTAGTTCTACGCTCTCCAATATCAGGTGTCCTCATCTGCATGATACACTTTTCCTGCATTGAAAACCTCCCATTTCAAAGTGTCCTCATCTGCATGAGGAACATTTATAAAAGTCTGTTACTAGATAATAATAAAAGATGGCGAAAGAAAAAAAAGGCGATAAGAAAGTTGAATCTAGTCCTGCTGTAAAAGTTCCTGAAGAAATCAAAGTAGCCATGGAAAAAGTTCCGACTATGAAGATTGTTGCTGAAAGAGATATTGCAATGGATTTTGCTACAAAAGTCTATACAAAATTTGAAGAATTGGTGAAGGCAGTTATAATGTTTGGTAGTTCTGTAACTAAAGAATCTAAAAATAGTTCTGATATTGATGTGATTATATTAGTCGATGATGCTACACTAAAATGGGACGATGAGTTGGTCTCAACTTACCGAGAAGAACTTGGAAAAATTATTCAGGCCAATCCTTACAGAAAACCATTACATGTCAATACTGTGAAATTGACGACTTGGTGGCAAGATTTGATGAGAGGAGATCCAGTTGTGATTAACGTAATAAGGTATGGCGATCCTTTAATTGATCACGCCGGTTTTTTCTCGCCGATAAAAAATTTATTGAGAGATGGAAAGATAAGATCAACTCCAGAGGCAGTTTATACTTTATTACAGAGAGCTCCTGCGCACTTAGCTAGATCTCAGGCCTCTTTACTTTCTGCTGTAGATGGATATTATTGGGCTTGTGTTGATTCTGCTCACGCTGCTTTGATTTCTGCAGACATTCTTCCGCCATCACCAGAACAAGTTGGAGACATCTTAGACGAAGTTTTTGTAAAGTCAAAAAAGAATTTGAAAAAGGAATATGTTGAGTTTTATAGAGAAGTTCATGAAATGGCGAAGGATATTGTTCATGGGAAAATCGTTGAAGTTGATGTGAAGAATTTGAATAGCATACGAGAAGATACTCTTGAATTTGTTAGAGCAATGAGCGAACTTGTTGAAGAAATTTTTAAAAGTAAGAAATAATTACTTCTGATAACTGTCCAATAAAAATTGAGCCATATACTGCTCATTTTCATGTTCTCCAACTAAGAGAGATTTTATTTTTTGACCATTGCCAGTTTTTTGCATTACTGCTACAGTGCATAATCCTCCCGCGAAAAGAAGATATCCTTCTTGTCTGACCATGGATAAAATGTTATCTAAATGTCTCTTGAATGTTTGAGGATTTCCAGGGTTAAAAGTGAAACCTAAGTTATTCATACAAAATATTCCGTCGAAATGTTCTGCTGGAAAAGGTTTTCTGAAACCGTCTCCGAGAATAAATTCTATTTCTGGAACATTAACTCTTTCTCTAGCTATTTCTAATGCCCTAGGATTCATATCAATTCCGTAAACATTACAAGAAGGGTAAAGAGAAGCAATTTCTTCAGTAGTCATACCAATTGAACAACCAAGATCTAGTATTCTTCCTGAAGGAATTTGAGGTAAACTTTCTTCAAAAGTGGATTTCACCCTTCTACCAGTTTCAGTCATTGTCCAATACCCATTTAGAACTTTAATTTCGAATTTAAATGGATCAAATGGAGAACTCAGTCTTTCCTGATATTTCGAGTATCCGTCTTGAGAAACCATTTATTCCTCCCCTTCAATTAAGGATTCTAATTCAGAAAAAGCTGTCTGATGCATACTATGGTTCGGTATAATTGTCAAAAAAGTGTATTTTGAAAAATCAATCTCGGTCTTTGGAGTTTCCTCTATAGGCTGAGGTAATGCAACCGCAATTCCTGATTTCCCATCAGCAGATTTTCCTGCAAAAATATGTCTTTTCTTTTCTAGATAATGATTAAACAAGACTGCTTTATCTCCACAATATTGGAGGGTTGTAAATCCGTATTCACGAAAAGGAAAATTTTCTGGAATTTGAACTACGTCTCCATGTTTTAAATCGGTTATAGCCATTGTTATTTACTCCTTACGTAAGCCCAAGCAGCTTCGTATCTCGCAGATTCTTTTGTAATCCAAATATTTTCTAGAAAAAATCTTTTGATTGGATTAATTGAAGTAAGATATTCTTGTGCGAAAGGTTTTCCTTTTGATTCAAATTCTCTTCTTGAAGAAGCATATTCTGTATGCCAATTATCTAGAAATTTCATTTTGCTCTCCGATTATTTAGACTTAGGTAATATTCTGCTTCTTTCTTTCCTGGTTCGGACTCTTCATATGCTTTTAGTGCTTCATTAGAATCAAAAGTTCGAGTAATAACTTCTTTTCCATTTACTAAATAAGTTATATGGGGCTGACTGTCATAATATCCGTCTACTAATGACTTGACTAGGGCAGTTCCAGCAGCAGTTATAATCAATCCTGCACCAATTATTTTTGCTAATGTTTTCATTTCTTACCTTCCTTAGCTTTCGCTTCAGCTTCTTTCTTTTTCTTTTCTGCTTCAGCCTTCTTCTTAGTTTCTTCTACTTTGTACTTTTGTTCAACGAGACCGAGTAATCCCGGCATTTCTTCTGCGCCGTTCAATAAGAATTGTCTTGCGCCAGTTAATCCAGTGTATTTCTTTTGAAGCTCAGCAAGCTCAGCAGAATATTTATCTCTGATTTTACCTTCTTCTAGAGGAGTAATTGGACCTGCACTTAATTTTGCTTCTAATTCTGACTTTGCTTTTTCGTTGATTGCATTTGCTTTTTCGGATAATTCTTTTTCAGATTTTTCAGAGATTGCTAGAGCATCCTTAATGTAAGTTGTGACTCCATAGTCTACTATTGCTTTCTGTAATTTTCTTTGAGCTTTTTGAGATCTATATTTTATGAAAGCTTCAGCACCTAAAAGACCTAACCAAAATTTCTTTGAAAAGTCATTTACTCCATCAAATTCTGCATCTAATTCTTTTTGTGCACCATCTTTTGTTTTCACAGCTTCTACGATTTTCTTTAAGCTGTCTCCAGCACTTACAATTGAATTATATTTTTTATCAGAATCAGACAACTCTTTCCCGTCTTCTGCTTTTCTTTTTGCATAAGGCAGATTTATTGCAAGAGGCAAAACCTGTTGGTTACCTACATAACCTACTGCATCTTTAACATTTCCAATTACATAATCTCCAATAGAAGAGTTAACCATACCCTTATAGCCTTCCAAAGCTGCATTCCTCATTTCTGCATCAAAATTAACAAACTCAGGTCCGAGAAAATCATTCATTAAAGACTCTAATCCCTTTCCAGAACTTGGATCTAAGGAATTAAGTTGCCTTGCTTTTCCTAAAGCGCCTGCTAAAACTTCAGGTTTCCATCCGTCGCCCTTTTTTGGAGGGACGTATTTTAAATCATATCCGCTCGGCATTGTATTATTTTTTCGGAACTAAAACAGCTCCTTTTTGTTAAAATACTAGAGTAAAACACCTTTATAAACCTTTTGTATGTTGTATCTTTATAGGAGTAACAAAATATGAAAATTACTTCTTTGCTTCAATAAATATTAGATACTAATTACTATAAAAATCCTTACAAAAAAATTTAATTTATTAAACAACCTATTCACTTTCGTTATCTAAAATATCGATAGTGACCTTCACAAGCATCCCATGATTAACTTTGTCTCTAAGAACTGCGGGGATAACAATTACAGCTTGTGCTCCATGCTTTGCTATTTTTTTAGTAATCGTAAACTGCTTATTTGGGAGCGTCATTTTTTCCTCCGTAGTTCAAATGCATAAAATGTTCTCAAATCATCAACAACATTTTTTCCAATTTCTTGAACAGAGAAACCAGTTTTGTCTGCTCTTTCAACCATTTCGTCTATTGCTCCAAAACTTGCTTGAGTAACGTAGGCTCTCGCTGTAGGGATATGTTTTAAAACTCTGTCAAGCCCATCAAAAAAACTTTTCTGAACATGCAAGGCAGGATCCCAAACTGTTAATTCAGCATAATCTCCAACTTCTTTTTTATGGTCCGTAAATGGAGGATTCATTGTAACTACCTCGAATCTTTCTTCAGATTTTAATGCAGAAAAAACATCTGATTGTCTTGCTTCGATTATATCTCCAAGGTTATGATATTTTGAATTTTCTAGAGTAGACTTTATCGCATTAGGATTAATATCTAAAGCAACAACTTTCTTAGCTCCCTTCCAAGCAGAATGAACTGCAATAACTCCACTTCCAGTGCAAACATCACAAACTTCTTCTCCAGGATTAATAGCATAATTTTTTACAAGTGCTTCAGAATCTTTACTCGGCCAGAAGACTCCTTCATGAACAATAAATAATCTTCCCAGGTAAGGTAGAGGTTCGCCATAAATACTATTGACGTGCCTAAATTTCTGATGCATACTTCTTTGGATATCATAGACTTTTTTCATTTCTTCAGGAGAGAGTGTCATTGCATTTCTCCAAAAATTTGTTTTAATTGAGTGTCAAGTGCTTCGCAATCCAACATATCTTCAAGATGTTCTCCACTAGCTAGCGTTCCAGAAACTTCTACGTCATAGGTTGTTCCATTTTCTGTAGCGTGATAACCTCTTTCATTTCTAGAATTATGGTTAGTTAAAACAAATCCCATATTTCCTATTGTTCCAAAATCTTTCAATCCTTTGGCATTGTATTGACTTTCTAAAAATTGTTTTATTGCATCTTTAACCGCTGATTGTCTAGCGTCTCTTCTTTTGTTTATCTTTTTTGCTGCCTCTTGCCATTCTTTATCTTTTCCAGGTTCATAATGTGGAAAGAATATATTTTCTTCATACGCAAATCTTCCCCTAACTGTTGCATGTCCATCTTGTTTTTTTGTTGCACTTAAAGAGTATGTCATATTATTTTGTTCTCCCAGCTCTTTCTAATTTTTCTTTTGCAATTTCAAAGTAAATGGGGTTTGATTCATAACCTCTGTATTCTCCCCCTCTATGAAGAACTTCTTTGCCTAGGCCTGCTGTTCCACTAAACTGTTCAAGAACTCTATTCCCTGGAACAAAATAAGTATCTAAGATATCTTTTACTAACTCGGAGGGAAAAGGACAAGGATGCCCTTCTTTCTGTGTATAATAATATTTTCTTCCTGTAGGGAATTTGGTTAATTTCTGATGCATTTGCCCGAAAACCATCCCGACCATTTCTTGAGTATGACTGTTTTCAGGAGTAGTTGCATTTTCAAGTTCATTTAATGGAACACAACTAAAATCTTCTTCATATACTTTGAATGAAAAAGAATCAACTAAGATTAGTCCTGCATTATCGCATAATCTGTCGTACTCTTCAGGATACTCGTGAACTCTCCCCTGTTTTTTTATTTTTACAGGAAGAAGTATGAGGGCTAGCCCAATTGGTTTTAAGACTCTCTGGGTTTCTTTTATAACTTTATTCATTGAGCTGAGATAGTTTAAATGTGAAGTTTCATCAACTTGTCCCTCATAGGCTAGGCCAATATTAAACGGTGGATCCATAACTGCTAGATCAATAGATTTTCCATTCAACTCATGCATCTTTTCAGAAGAACTATTGTATATTGCAAATTTTTGTGCTTCCATAGTATATTTTCCTAAAATTTATATCCCACACCAACAGAACCCCAATTCAAATCTTCTATTTTGGAGTCTAATGATTTTTGCATTTTCCCGGAAACATCTAAGCTTAAATTTCCTTTAGAAACTCCAAGTTTGATTCCAGCACTTATTTGAGAAAATCCATATTGACCATACCAGTTGTTTGCCCAAGCACTATCTAGTGAAGGTGTAAGACTTATTTTTACTTTTCCATCATAAACAGGTACGCTTTTGTTTATTCCAAAAGTTACTCGGTCTCCTAGCTTTACAGCGTCGTGTCCAACAAGATGAGCATAGCCCAAATTTGCATTTAACATACCACCATAATTTAGCCCTGCTGTTTGAACTGCATCAAAGTCTCCGAATCTTCCGTTTGGATAATCCCAAATTTGTGCTCCCACACTTCCAGAAAATTTGTCATTAATTTTTGAGGCATAGGTCACGCAATAATCTCTTTCGCTTATTCCTTTCTCTCCAAGAAATTGATTCTCCCAGATTGCAAAATTAAATTTGCCAAAATTTAGAGACACTAAGTCTTGTCTACATTCTTCTTTTATAGCTGCTCCGACTGGAGAAACAAAGTCTGAAACCAAACTTGTTTCAAAATATGGTTTTGGTATGTCTGCTTTTACACTTCCAATTAATGCTCCAGCTCCAAGGATAATTCCTGCGACCAAACTTCTTACAGCTTTCATTTTTTACCTCCGAATTCATGCCTTACTGCTAAGTATACTGCATGTTCTGGTTTACTGTCTTGATTGAAATTTCCTCTATACCAAACTTGTGTAGGGCCGAATTGTCCACATATAGATGCTTCGAGTCCGTAATTATCTTTTACTAGATCCTTATGAACTCCAGGAGTAACTAAGACATCCTTAACAAAACCATAATCTCCGACGTTTAGAGCAAACCTTGCGTAGGCAGATTTTCCATCTGTGTATCTTATATCTCCACCAACGTCTCCAGTTTTTTCTCCGCATTGGGCTTCTGCAGTTAAGAAATTGAAATTTCCAGATAATGCATACGGCATGGTTACATCAGATGAGATTGTCAAACTGTCAGTAGCCTCGCTAGGATCATTGACAAATCCTGGCATGACGCCGTATGAACCTGCACCATTTAATGCACTAGCTTTTCTTCCAAATCTTACTCTAGCTTCGAAGAACCCGTTGTCTCCAGTTTTTATTCCACCATTTGCATTGTAGTTTTCAGTTATTTTTGTTGTTCCGAAAAATTGTGCTTCCCTGTATAGCCCTTCATTTTGTCCGCCAGCCATACCTACTTTAGAATTTTTTCCAACTTGAACAAGAGTCATTGCTCTCCAGTCTCCGATAGTGTTAGCAGAAGCTTGTACTTCTAAGTTGTCTGTTGGTTTTAATCTCATTCTTCCTGCATAGCAGTCTTCTTTTTTTGGATCATCGAATTTGTCAGATTCTACTTCTATAAAATTTATACCACTTTTCAAACCAAAAGAGTAATTAGCTATGTCTGAATCTGCTTTGTCATATTGTTTGACTCCAGCGTTTAATCTAAAATTATCATTTTCTGCATTGACTCCGTAAGTGTCTCTTCCTTCGGATGTTTGCACTAATGCACGATTCATCCCGTAAGTAGCAATACTTTGAGATATTGGTTTTCCAGGATTTTCTAAGACCACTCTTTCTTCGAGGTTTAGAGCAGTTCCAGCATTTGCAAATGAAGAGATTAAGCTTGCTCCAGCAATTAAAGCTGTTCCAAATAATCTTCGAAAACTTGTTTTTATTGCCATATTAGAATGTCCCCCTGACTGCAAGTCTTGCTTCTAATTCTGGAGTGATCTTTCCGTCGGCTGTTCCATTCATTGCCACATTAGCTGCAACTTTTAGATTACCGATTCTTTTTCCTAATTCAATTTCTCCATAACACCATGTAGGCCCTGCTTTAGCAGCTAGATTTGCTTCTCCATAATTTGAAAGATAAAAATTTCCTGGAAGATCTTGTGAGACAAAATATCCTAGTTTGAATACATTGTGTTCTCTTCCATTTTCGTTAAACCATGCAGGCATAGCATGTAAACATGCAAATGTTCCGTTTGGTAAACCGTGTAAATTATATTTTAATCCAAGCCCTGCTTCTGTGAATGGTTGATCAGCTTCTACAATTTGTAATCTTGCAGATAAATTATCGGTTAAATTTCTAGTTAAAGCTGTTTTACTAACATAAGCTCCATGGTCTTGATATTGATCTACAAAAGTATATCCTTGGACTTTACCGGGCAAACTGTAAAAGGCATTAAGCTCTGCATAAGCATTTTTTGTATTTCTATCGCTGATTACTCCAATGTCTCCAGAAATAGGAGATGCACTGCCATTCAATGTTAATCCAAGAAGCATGGATCCGATTAAGGCCATTTTCTTCCATTTACTTGTTTTTTGCGGTGTTACCATTTTCTCATTTACTCAAGAATTAGCAGCTTGAGAAACTGCAACACCTCTCTGTTACTCACACCTGTTGTGTTAAGTATACATAAATGACACATAAAAACCAGATTTAAACTTTTTTATTAAACTATATATATTAGTATATTTGTATATATATTTTGAAAAAGTTTATAAATAAGAGATAACTGAGAAAATAATGGTATCCAGAAAATTAGTCAAACAGGGAGCAGCAACGTTGATGATTAGCTTGCCTAGTAAATGGATAAAGACGAATAAATTGGACAAAGGTGATGAAGTAGAAATGGAAGAAAGAGGAAAAGACTTAGTTATCTCTACAGAAAATATGGCGCAGAAGAGCAAAAAAGTTTTGGACATAACAGGATTTTCCCCACTAGTCAATAGAATTCTTATTTTCGAATATGTAAAGGGCTATGATGAATTGGAAGTTAAGTTTAAAGACAGCCAAGAAATAAAAGATTTTCAGAAGAGAGTGATAAATGAACTGTTAGGTTTTGAGATAGTAAGACAAACTCAAACAAGTCTTTTCATAAAGGATATAACTGGCGCGGAAAATCAAGATATAGATGAACTTGTAAAAAGAATATTTTTTATTTTAGATTCTATGGTTGATGAACTAATTATTGCCCTAGAGAAAAATCAAGATTTGGATCCAATAATTGACACAGACATCGCTGTAAACAAATTTGTACATTTTTGTTTGAGAATGTTGAATAAAAAAGGATATAATATTCCTGAAAAAACAATTTCGATTTATTCGATAGTATCCAATTTGGAAGATATAGGGGATTGCTACAAAAGATTAGCGAAGGATTTCAAAAAAATAAAACCAACCAAAGAATATCTCAATATCCTTCGGGAAATTAAAGGTCAGCTTTCTCTGTTTAAAGATTTGATATATGGGTATGACAAAAAAAAGCTAATAAAATATGCTCAAGATTACGAAAGAATAAAAGAGAACATAAAGAAAATAAAAAGTAAAACAGTTATTGATTTTCATCTCTTTGAAACTAACGAGATCTTAATAGGACTCAATAATCATCTTTTGTCTATGCTGGATGTTGCATCGCTAGTATAAATTGCTTTTCTGTAACCAATAAGTTTATCTGACCATTCTTTAGAAGGAGATGGCTCGATACTTGAATAGTAACTTGCTGAACCAGTGTTGTAAGACATTCTTTCAGTCCTAATCGGGAAAAAAGTACAACCCTCGATATTGGTTCCATTTTTAACAAGTACTTGTAAAGTTCTTTCCTCTTCTGATTTAAAATTAGGCACACTAAAACTATGAGAAAGTTGACTTTGTACTGCACTGTCATTAGTGTAGCAAGACTTGAAGCCTGGCTCTTCTGGACAAGAAAGTTCAATTTCTATTCCGCTTGGAAAAGCTGCCTGAACCTTATTAGAAATCGTTTGATTTTCTATTGAAAAATAACCACCCATATATGAATTTAATCTTAGCATGCTCATACTGTATTTTAAAGACGGATTTCCTACTGTAACGGGAACTCGTTTTCTAGCAATACATTTGCCCCACTTTTCATAATTTATTTCTTGAGTACCGTCTATAACGTTTCCACCAGTTGGGGCATTTTGTGCATAAATTTCAACAGCTAAATTGTAATTTCCATCTTGAATTTCTTTAGGAATTTCAAAACTTAGATCATAAGGTAGATTTGGTCCGGCCATGTCATATCCTGTGGGGTCTGCCATGATTAAATCAGTGTTAAAAGTTTTGCCTTCCAAACCCTCTACATAAACTTTTCCAGTAAAACCAGATAGACCGCTTTTTAGGACTAAAAGTTGTTGTGGTGAAAGATAAATTTCATATTTTTTTCCTCTTTCTAATGAGACTGAAGGTTCAACACGAGAAGACACTCCCTCACTTTCTTTTTTAGAACTAAGAGTGTCATAGACAACTTCTGAAGGTTTATCCTTTGACCTCATATGAAAGTTTAAGCTAAAAAGAGGGTTTCTTGTTTCAAGTTTGTAACCATCAAAAGTAGGGATAATTGGAATTTTAGATTTTTGTTCTACTGCTTGAGTGTCTGGTCTTGCTAAGGGACCATACGCGACTGTGCTTCCTGCAATACCTAATGCAATTAGACCTGAAGCTGCAACACCCAATGCTCCGCCCCGGACTAGTTTTGACAACTTTGAAGGTTTGCATGCTTTGTCAAAATCTTCGAATAGATCTTCTAACTTGGTGTATCTTTCTCCTTGATTAAGTGTCAATGCTTTTCTCATCCATTTGAGATGATTTCTTAATGCAAAACGTTTAGCTAAAGGAATTTGACTTATTGCTTGATCAATAGCCACCTTATGTTTTTCTGGAACTACTCTTCCTTTCTCATCAAGAAGACTTTCCCCAGTAAAATTATTTATTGCAGTCCCATTTCTGTAGTCATATAAAACTGGAGGTTGAGAAGTTAAAGTGTTCAATGCAGTGAATGCTAAACCGTAGGCCTCTGAGTCTTCCCCGTAAGATTTAATTTGGTCTGTAAAAAAACCACCTACAAGAGGATCACTTGAAAATTTTGCAAGAGTTGTTTGAACATGATCATTTCTTTCGTCTCCTTTTTTGACAGCACTACCGGTATCAATAGTAAACATTTCTAGCCCGCCGTGATTTCTTCTTACTAATTCATTTGCTGGATGCCTGTCTCTGTGTAATATTCCGTTGCTGTCAAGCAATTTTGCTCCTCTAAACATGCACTTCATTCCGTCTACAAAATCTTTTGCTGAAAATGGCCCATATTTTTCTAGCCAGGCTTTTAATGAAACTGCCTCTTTGATTTCTGGAACAACCAATGTTTCTTCATTACCTGAAGAGTTATATTCCAAAAGAGGAACAAGATTATTCTGGACTGCTTAATCTATGCCTATGCCTGAAAGTATGGATGCCTCATTTGAGATTCCGTAACCTCTACTTTGATATTCTGCAGATTCATCTGAATTCAAAAAAACTATTACTGGTCGTGTAATTCCATTAGCTCCTTGATCTGCTCGGAAAGCTGCCTTCTTTTTTCCAGCATTATTTTCTAAGGGTCGAATATTGTGATATTTACCTGGAGGAAGTATTCTTTGAAGTCGTTCATCTAAGCTCTCATTCATTTTTTCATCCTCCACTTTAAGAAGCTCTGCAATCTCAGAGAAGACTCACCAGTTAGGCTGTCTATTAAGCCTAATCTTTCGAAAAAGGATCTTACTCCTGAAATACAATATCGAGGGTCTGTTGAAGGAACCGCGATTATTGGCTGAGGAGAACCAAATTGATCATGAGTCACGTCTAAATAAAGTTGTCTTTCAGGGTCGTAATTCCATCCATGATCAGCTCTAGTATTTCCAAGAATAAAATCTCCTGCAACTTGTTTCAGAGGAGTAACTTGAGAAATAAGTCTTGACGCAGGATGACAATTTCCATATGGTTCAAAATTTGGAATATTTTCTTCAAAATATTTTCTAACCTCGACCAGTCTTGAATAATATGGTAGATCGGTTAAAGAAGCTCCTTTTTCTAAAGTTTTATTTTCCATTATTTTTCTCCCCATCAAATTTAATTTCTTTATCTTCTGAAATAGAAATAATATTTATCCCAAGTTCTACAATTGTTCCAGGTTTCAAATGTTGTTCGAGAATTCTTGGAATAACTATAACCGCCTGACTTCCATGCTTAGCTATTTTCTTAGTTATTGTAAAGCTCTTTTTAGTTTGTTCCGTTAAAGCTATTCCTTTTTCCATTTTGTGACTACTTTTAAGTTATAATTTATACATAAAATATGTATAAACTCCTATTTAAACCTTTCTATTTAGTGTTACTTTAAAGTTACTACAAATAGGCGAATTTAAATAAGGTTCTTACTAGGTTTTTTAAGTTACAAATTGAGAGTAAGAACAATGATGCTTGGAAAATATTACTTGGCCGTTAATAAAAAACATAGAAGGAGAATCGGACTAGTCACGCCAGAAAGAGAAATAGAGCTGAAAAGAAGTATCTCAGATTTGGGAGAAATTATTGGGGGCGGTTTTCCTTGGATTCTTACAGGAAGTTTAGCCGTAGCTTTAAATGTGAAAAGATTTTATCGGGATTGCAATGATGTAGATATTATTCTTAACCGAAAAGATTTGAGTCAAATGATAAATTCAGCAGGATCTAGAGGATATCGACTATGCCACAGGCTTGCAAGCTTGAAGGTTAGTTCACAAAAAAATCTCTATGTTTACCAAGAAATTGATGAGAATGGTGCATTGAAACAAAATTACAAACATCTGAAGCTGATAAGAAGAGATTCTTTAGGCAATTTAGTAGACAATGAAGGAATATTGGACTCCATAGATCTATTTCCTTACGAACAGATTGATGAAGAAAATGTTATGGTTGATGGAGAAGTACTTTTCCCCGAGGAAAGGTTGTCAGTCCATACTGAAACCCCTCGAGGACAAAAAGTTTTAATTGCAAGCCCGGATTATCTTATGAAATTTAAAGAACAGTATATTGAAAAAAGAAGGCGGTCTGCCCCTCCTAAACACGCACTAGACTTAAAAGTCTTGAAAGAATTTGTTACTCAGAGGAACTCTTAGAATTAAAAATTAATTTATCGTTGTAAAAAGTCTCTTATCTCTGAATTAGGAACTTTTATTCGAACATCGGAACATCTGTTGTTAAATACTAGTTGAGGATAGTCAGCTATTGAAACAGGTGTTGGTAAAATTGGATCCCAAATAATATCCTCAACGCCTGCAAAAATGTGACACGCCCATCGAACTTTTCCAGAATATCTTGCTGGTTCAAGCATAGGCCTATCTAACTCCCTTTCTGCAAGCATTCTACCAACCCAGTAAATGGCTGGTTCCTTATTTTCTGCTAAAAGTCTTCTAGCCATTTCAAAAGAAATATATGCGCAACTTTCTGAAAAGAACCCATCCGGAGTTCGGTAATTATTAGCCAAAGAATTATGCATTCTTAAAAAATATTCTTGAGCAGATTCCATAGGACAGGATAAATTTATCGTTGTAAAACTTGTCTGTGGGGTGTTGTATTCTTTTCGTGAGAAGCGTTTGTTGTGTGTTTCTTTGCTTTTGCTTCTGCTTTATTTTCCTTTAATCCTGCTTCAATAACTGCTTTTTCTTTTTCAACTTCGTCTTTTTTATCTTCTTGATTGTTTGATTCTACATGATCATGCTCAGCGTCATGCTTTAAATTTGTTTTAACAACTCTGTTTGCTCTGTTTTCATCTTTTTGTTTTTGGAATTTTACATAAGCAGGAAGTTCAGCTAATTCAACATAAACAACACCAGCTATTTTCTTTGCTTTTACTTTTACTTTGCTGATTGGATTTTTGATTCCTCTGTACCATAATTCTTGATTAAGGTACTTGTCAAGCTTTACTAATCTTGTGTCTCTGTTTGCAACATGCATGTGTTTTGCGATGAATTCTTTCAAAACCTTTACTGCTTTTCTTGCTCTTTTGTACTCAACAGCAACTAAGATTTTCTCCTTAAGTGGAACGATATATTCTCTTTCAAGTTCTACTTTTTTCCCCAAGGGATGACTCTGCTGAGCCTCAGTCTTAACTTCAGTTTTTGGTTGGGTTTTTTCGTCTGCCATGTTATTATCCTAAGAAGTTCTTTACCAATCTTCTTGGTTTTATCTTTAATTTTCTTGTTCTCCAGTTTCTTTTAACGTGAGTGATTGCAGATGGATGGACTCTTTTGCCCTTTCCTTCCTTTTTCATAACAGCCCAAAATGGAGCCCATTTTGTTCTTCTTCCCCATACATCTAAATGAGATTTCTTTGATTTTTGATTATGTTTCATTACCATTTTATTCTTCCTGTTCCTCGTTTATTTCTGGCATTTCCAGTTCTGGTTCAGCCTGTCTTGGTTTAGAAGTATATTCGTTTAAACCGATTGTTTTTACTTCTTCAACTTTGATTGCGTCTAAGAAATCTCTTCCTTTCTTTGTTAATCTTCTTCCGAATTGAGAACCAGTTATTTTTTCTACAAGTCCAGCTTTTTCAGCTTGCTGTAACATAACTCTTAACATTTTACCGGATGATTTTTTGAATCTTGCAGGTTTTACTCCTCTGTTTTTTCTTCCGCCGTATCTTGTTCTTAATCTTTCAACACCAACTACGCCTTGAATATATAATTGTCTTAAAATAGAAGCTGTTCTCGTGTACCAGAAATCTGCTTCTTCAGGAACTCTTTGTTTTGAAACTCCAGTTTTTACGTAGAAAGACCATTCTGGAGCTTTTATTTCAGGAATGCCTTTTAGAGCTTCTGCTAAAGCAACGTTAAATGCTTGTGGCTCTTTTGAAAATATTGTTTTTGCCATTATTTTAAGTGTGCTCGTTGTGAAACGATAAATTGTCAACTTCTTTCGAAGGACTTGGACACAATAATGTGTTAGTTTGAGGGTTTATAAATGTTATTCTCTAACTTCCCTTCTGAATTTTTGAACTGTAGCAACGTAACCGACTAATCTTGCTGTGAAGTTTTTTCCCAAGGCATCAAGAAGTTTGTTTACCATTTCTTCTGCTTCTTTTTTGTCTCGACATGCAGATTTCAAGATAGAAATTTTTATAATTTTTTCTGTTTCAAAGAGTCTTTTTGCTTGACCTATGAAACCTTCAGTAAGTCCATTCTTTCCTATTTGTAATTGAAGTATTTCTGATCTGTGTTTTATTGCCATATTCTACTTTAACGAATTTAGTATATAAATGTATCAAACTGCGTGTATACTCTAGCCCCGTATGTTTTCTTTCTACCTCCTCCATCCTCCAGAGTCCTTCCCACAAAAAATTTTGCATTTCTAATTTTTATTTTTGTTGCTTCGCATATACTTTGAAAAGTGAAATTTTTTCACCTGCATATGAACAAACCAATTCTTGGAGACATTCTTGCATAACGCCCATGCTGAAGGAATGTTTATAATCTTGAATAATGTTTAGATACTATGTTGGAAAGAAAGAAGGTAGGTCTTGCACTTGGGGGTGGCGGTGCGAGAGGAATTGCGCATATTGGAGTTCTGAAGGCTTTAGAAAAACATAAAATTCCGATAGATTTTATTTCGGGAACTAGTATCGGTGCTTTGATTGGAGCAATGTACTCTGCTCAACCAAATGCTAAGAAGTTAGAGAAAGAAATTCTTGAAACTAAGTGGCAAGATTTGTTTGATTATAAAATCCCTAGCGATGGTCTCATAAAAGGAATGAAGATAGAAAAGTTTCTTGAAGAAAAATTGGACAAATTAAAATTTAATCAATTGAAGATTCCTCTTTTTGTGACTTCCTATGATCTCGAGAAAAAGCAAGAAGTTATATTTCAAAAGGGAGATGTTGCTGCCGCAATTAGAGCAAGTATATCTATCCCCGGGATATTTGTACCTGCGGAGAACAGTGGGCGTTTGTTAGTGGATGGAGGGATTGTGGACTTAATTCCTGTGGAAATATTAAGAAAGAAAGGTGCAGAAAGTATTATTGCAGTAAACGCAGATTATATCCGAGAGAAAAAACCAATATTGGGACAAAATTCTGTTCCTAGTTATGGAAAGAGAAAAATTCCAGGAATAATTCATACACTTACTAAGTCTTTACAAGTAATTGAGGCTGAAGCTTCGAAAACCGAGTTGAGTATAAGCAGACCAGATCTACTCATAAATCTAAACTTAGAAGAAATTCCGACTCTGGACTTTTCTAACATGAAAAAATTGATTAGGAAAGGAGAATTAGCGACCAACAGAACTATAAAACAGTTGAAGAAACTTACAAACCCGAATCCGATAAAAGAAATTTTAGAAGGAATAAGTTCAATTCCACTTGTTAAAGGAGTTGAGAAAAATATTGGTAAAGTTGCGGAAGATATCAGAGAGCTTGCGGTTGGAAAAAGCTCACCAGCCGATAAAAGTTAAGGAAGAATCACTCCTGTCCTGCATTTTTACCAAGCTCGTGAGTTGTTCCCTGCGGAACAAAATTCAAAATATCTTGTTTTTTTACTTTTATTTCTTTAAATTTTTTTACGCCAAAAGTCCCAGTTTTCATATCTTTGTCTTTTTTCACGTCATTGCTTAAGAAGTAATGAACCAAAACATCTTTTTTATTGTCTCTCCAATCTTGAGAATGTTTTGCGCACATAACAGCCGCTTCGTAAAGTTCTTTTTCTGAAACTTCTACAGAATTTGATTTTATATTAGCAAACGGACTTCCAGGTTTTGAAGTGTGTAAAAGAATTTCCCCATTTTTTGCTTGTCCAATTAACTCTTCATTTGTTTCCGCAGATTTTCCTAGGAAAACTTGTTTCCCAGTTGTTGTTAAATATTTACGTAGGCTCATCCTATTTTCTTTAATTCCTCAAGCCTTTTATTTGCATCGATTGACTGGGAGAAGATTTTCCAAAATATTTTTGAGAGCCATTCTGTCCAATCTTTATCTTTTATTGTGTAGAAAATAAATATCTTCTTGTCAAGTTCGTGTGTTCTACCTGTGGGCTCTTTTATCTCTTTTATTCTGAATAGTTTTCCATCAACAATAAATGCCCTTATTGGATGCTCTTTGTGGTGAATTTCAATTAATTCTTTTCCGTTTTTAAAATTGAGAGCCAATATTTTCTCAATATTTTCTCTGCCAGCCAAGTCTACTCTACAAACAATTTTTATGCTGATTCCTTTTTTTACAAGTTTGTCTAGAACTTCTAACAGGTCATATTTTTTATTTTTTAAATTTGTAAAAGATAAATTTCCTGAGAAAATTAATATTTGTTTTTCTGCACTTGATAAGAATTTAGCCAGATTTTCAATGTCCGTATCCTCTTCTTTTATTGCTTTTTGAATTTCTGCAGATTTCGATTTGTCTGGAACATGTTGAAATATATCAAAAGCGGAAAAATCTTCTTTTCTTCTTGCACGCATTATATCTTCTTCTAGTTTTTCTTGGAAAATACTGGAAGAAATCTTTTCAACACTTGACCAGAAGACAATTTTCAAAGCCCCCCTAGTGCCTTCTCTAAAAACTCTTGTTGAAACTGTTCCGTAATCTTTTTGGATTTCATCTATATATCTGTCTGCAGTTCTCCAGCTTATATCTAAATGTTCAGCAATTTCTTGAATAGAACGAGGTTTAGAATAGATAAAATCTTCAATTTTTTTTATTTCTACGTTGTTCAGTACCATAGTGCTAGTAGGGTTTTATGCTATTTAAGCTTTTGCAACACCATGGACAAAATTTGTGCAGCAAAATGTATATTGTTGCAATGTCTATGAGAGAGTATGAAACAGAAAGAATTACAAAAGCAACTTGAAAGAATTGCAAAGAAAGTTGAGAAAAAAGAAATTGTAAAAAAGGCTGAGGAAGTTGCTAGAAAGCATGGAGATTACAAATCTGAAGTGTATCCATATCGGATAAAAGTTCACTATAGATTTTCTGGAAAAGATTATGTTGGTGGCGAAATTGACATTAAAGGAAGTTCTGGATGGAGTGACTTTGGTGGAGAAGATCAAGAAATTTTTTATAATAGAAAAAGAGTTTTTTATGTTTCAACCTCTCCTGCATACACAGATTTTGGAACGCCGCAAGTAAAAGAACAACCAAATCAAGTAAAAATGGGCGAACTCTATTTGCATGAATACTCGCCGGGACAATGGGAAACTCAGTTGAATAGAATCTATAAAAATGGTCCGAAAAAAGAAAAACCAAAAGTTGTAAAACCTGAAGAAAGAGAAGTAGAAAAATCTAAGCTGGAAGAATTGGCAGCGAGGTTGCCTTTAAAGATATGATAAAGCGACCGTCCAGAATTGTCTTTACTGGCGGACCGTGTAGCGGAAAAACAACATTGCTTGAACAACTTGCTCTAAAAGGTTTAACTATTGTTCCTGAAACAGCAAGAATAATTATTGAACAAGAACAGAAAAGAGATTCTGAAATTTTACCTTGGAGAAATTTATATGGTTTTCAAGAGGAAGTTGCGAGAGTACAATTAGAACAAGAACATTCTTATGAAGGCAGACATTTATTTTTAGATAGAGGAGTTGTAGACGGACATGGTTTCTCATTAAATGGGAAAATTCCTACTCCTGAAATAATTATGGATTTTGGAAAGAGCAGATACAATCTTGTTTTTCTTCTTGATCCTTTGCCAAATTACAAAAATGACTCATCTAGAAAAGAAACTCCTCAAATGGCTAGAAAAATACATGACAGACTTGATGAAGCATATAGACATTTTGGATATCAACCAATTAGAATTCCAGTGCTTGGATCTGTAGAAGAAAGGGCAAACTATGCAACTAAATTATTGGAGAGAGTTTTATGAGTTGGGGCGATGCCTTCATTGAAATAGAAGCAGAACGAAAAAGAAAGGAGAGAGCACCGATGGAAAAAAAATTGGAAAGATCATTTCCAAAACTTAACCAATATGAAAGACTTTGTGCTTCTTTAAAGACGACTGAACTTCACGGAGATTGTTATGGCACTTGCAATGACGAAGAAAATCGAGGATCTTGCCCAGCATTTAAACACAGTTTAATGGCTAGTTATGTTGAGGTAAATGAGATTCACGAATGCCCTTATAGGAAGGAGAGAAGATCATGAGTAACGGAAAGGAAGTAGAAGTGAAAATTGAAATTGATAGAGAGAAAAAATTTGAACAGATTTATGAGATGATTGGAAGACCAGATTGGACTCTACAAAGAAATTATATTTTTGCATTTTCTGGAAACATTCTTCGATTAAGATATGAAGATAGGACTGGAAAAGCCTACTTAACATTCAAAGGAAAAGATATTGGCGAAACTTTTAATTGTAGAGAAGAGAAGGAGAGCGATATACCTGCGGAGCTGTTTAGAAGTATAGCGAGAAGTCTGTCAAAGAGACCAATACAAGAATTCTCTAATCAACCACATTACTATGAAAAAAGTCGTGCACAAGCAAACTATGGGAATTGTGTTGTCTGTCTAGATAATTTTTTTGGAACATATTACTGCGAGATTGAAGGCGATGAAAAAAGCATTAAAAAGCTCATACGAAAATTTGGTCTTGAAGATTTCCCTCGTGAAAAAAGAAGTTATCTTAAAATGTTAATGGAGAAACAAAAATGAAAAGTCTTGAAGAGTATCTTAAAAAAAGAGAAGCTGAACTTGAGAAAATAAGAAAAGAAGTCGGACTTTTAAGAAGCGCGAAAATGCCTTTGAAGATCAGAGAGTATTCTAACGGAATTGGACTAATTTCTGAAGATTATTCTTTGGCAGAAGATTTTGAAATAAAAAAGAGAAGAATAGATCTTGGCGGAACAAGTGGTTATGATGGAGGCTATAATTCGGGGAGATATGAAAGTTATCCGCGATTTTATTTTAACTTAGAATTTGAAGGACTTGTCGAACCAGTTTATATTGAACATGAAGGATTTGAAAAAGATGAAAGAATTGTGATTCGTAGTGTTACTGTAACTCATGGCACTAAAGAATATTCTAGTATGAATTCAACAAATGAGAATTTCGTTGATGTGCGAAAAACTTTTAATTTTTTTAGAGAAAGAGGAGTGAAACCTGTGCTATTAGATCGTCTTGCAAAGAGAATTAAAGAGGCGGAGGAATTTTGAGGTGAAAAGTGGCATGCATTGAAAAAATTTATAGCGTATCGGCACTAGTTGGTGATGGGAGATGCAATGCCAATTGTGGATTTTGTGCTGGAAAATATTTGAGACCACAAGCAAAACCTAATCCTAATTATGAAAAAAATTTAGAGGCTGCAATAAAACTATCTGCGCGTTATGGCGGCTGGTCCCTATCTTTAACTTCTAGTGGTGAGCCAACTTGTGACCCGGCTTCTTTGACCAGAGCATTAGACATTTATAAAAAATGTGCGGACCAGGGAGCATATTTTCCAAATGTGAATTTATTTACTAATGGAATTTTATTAGGTGATGAAGAATTTTGTAAACAATATCTTCCAGGGTGGAAAGAGCGAGGATTGACAAACGTTGCACTTTCAATACATCATCCGGATGAAAAAATGCAAGCAGAAGCATACGGTCTTCAAAGTTATCCGCAATTTGAAAAAATTGTTGCGAATGTAAGAGAACAGGAATTAGGAGTTAGAGCTACCTTGTTATTAAGAAAAGATGGAATAGACGACTCAAGTAGTTATGGTTCGGCAATTGAAGATTTAGTTGAGAAAGGAATTGATAATATAACTTCTTGGCCAATTGGAAATCCGGATGGAACAAGAAATGAGTTTACTCCTTCCAGACTAGGACTTTTTGGAATTAGAAGATGGTTGCACAAAAATGCTAAACTCTGTCACGGGCATGAGTGGGGCGGAGGAGTTTATGATTACAAAGGAAATATTTTGAGAATAACAGATTATGTTACGAAACATGATCCGAAAAAAGATTTTGTCAGACAGCTTGTTGTTTTTCAAGATGGGACTGTTGCTTATTCGTGGATAAAGGAAGGTGCACTATGTATGAAGTAAAACCTGAAGAAAAGTTAACAAGTTTATCTATATTAGTGGGCACAGGAAATTGTAATGCTAATTGTGGATTTTGCGCTGGGAAACCATTAAGAAAATATGCTCCAAAAGCAGATGGACAGTTTGATGAGGCCCTAGTTAGAAAAACTCTGGCAGATTGTTTCAAACGAGGAGCAAGTTATCTTTCTTTAAGCAGTTGTGGTGAACCGACGCTATCGCCTCTTTCAGTAACTAAAGTTTTAGGTCTTGTTCAAGAATGTGCAAATGAAGGAATGAGTTATTCTCCAGTTAATCTTTATTCAAATGGTATTCGAATAGGAGAAGATAAAAAATTCTCTGAAAAGTATTTGCCACTTTGGAAAAATCTTGGACTTACTACAATGTATATTACAGTTCATGATATCGATGAAGAGAATAATGCAAGAGTTTATGGAGTTAAATCTTATCCTTCTCTCGAGGATGTTTTTTCGCGAGTTAGAGATGCTGAATTGTCAATTAGGACTAATTTGGTTTTGAGTCGCGGAGCAGTTGATTCTTATGAAAGATTTATTGAGGCAATTGATTATTTGCAAAAAATTGGTGCAGATAATATTTCTGCTTGGCCACTGCGTGATGAAACTGATGGAATTGATCTTGCACGTTCTCCGGATAAATCTGAATTAGTAAGAATACATGATTTTGTTGAAAGAGATACTAGTGGAAGATTAAGGATGATTTTTGAAGAAAAACCAACACACTATCATTCTGAAAAGAAATTGACATTATTCCCAGATGGAAGTCTTGCGAGTTCTTGGTGTAATAGATAATTAGAAAACGTCTTCGGAAGTTAATTCTTTTGCTGGAGTTTCTGATGCTTCTCCACCTTTCTCTTTTAATCTTTTCAAAGCTGCACGAACATTTTTGTTCAATTGCTTCATAGATTCTTCTAATTGTTCCTTATTCTTTGTTCCAGTACATACAAGTTTTCCGTTGCTGAAAAGCAAGAAAGTTGCAGTTGGGTCTTCGAGTTTGTAAACTAAGCCTGGGAATTGTTCAGGTTCATATTCTGTATTTTCTAATTCCAAAGAAAGTGTGTTTAAGTTTAAGTCAAGATTGATACTTCCTGAAGCTACAATGTTTTGAACATTAATCTTTGGTTTGATTTTTACATGAACACCAATTTTCTTTAATTGTTTTATAACTTGATCAATGACTTCTCTGACTTGGGCAATAGATTTAACTCCAGTACAAACAAGATTTCCGGATGAGAAAACTAAAACTGCAGATTTAGGTTGTTTGATTCTTAAAACAAGTCCTGGAAATGTTTCAGGATTATACTCTGTATTTGGCTGTGTTCTTGCTAATTTTGATAAAGAAACTTCTTCTTCAAGAGAGGTTGTAGCGACGATATTTTGAACTTTTAAAGAATCTTCAGGCTTCTCAACTTTTTTTGATTTTGCTGCTGCCATTTCTATTTATAAAGGGAGTGGCTTTATAAAGGCTTTGGTTTGACCGAGATAATACTAATTTCCAAGATATAAATTCTTAAAAATAGCGAATATGTTTTTTTGAAATGCTAGAAGAAAAAGTTAACTGGTTAATAACTCTGAGATGTAATGAAAATTGTAGTTACTGTTTTAGACCTGGTTCTGTGGAAGAATATCAGGATAAAATTCTTTTTGCAAAAAAAATTGCTGATGCTAAACTCAAAAAAGTTACTATCTCTGGAGGCGAGCCAACAATAATAGAAGATTTACCCGAGATTCTAAAAATTTTGCATGATTCTGGAGCGTATGTAAGCCTTCACACGAATGGGAGATTATTAACTCCTAAACTTGTGGAAAGTTTTGGAAAATTTATTGATGATGTGGCGATTCCCGTGGATAGTGTCTATCCAGAAGTACAAAGAGAATTAAGGCCAAAGGGATCGGTAGAAATATTTGACAGAGCACATGATTTGCTTTTGTCTTCTGGAATTAATGTCGGAGTTCATACGGTTGTAACTCCATTAAATATACGAAAACTTAATTCTCTTTATAATCATGTAAATAAAAAAGATTTCAAATATTGGAAATTTTATCAGGAAGAAAATGCGGCTTCAAAATTTGGAGATTCTTCTTGTGATGTAGAGTCATTTTTGTCAGACTTTGTTTTAACATGGAGAAATATGAAAAGAAGATTAAATGATCCTAGAGTTAGTTTTGTCGCAAGTCATAATCGCATGCCTTATGTTTTTCTTAAACCAAATGGAGAAATAAGCTATGTTGCATGGTTTGAAGAGAAAATGCACTCTTTTGGAAATTTGGCTCGCGGAGATTTAAGAAAATTTTATGGAGAGATTGAGAAACATATAGGAAGCCAGAATGATGCTGACAAATTTTTCGAGGGCAGATGGTCTTTGCCATTATGGGTAAGATTGTCAGGTATAGAAACTGATCCAGAGTTATCTAAAATGCAATTAGATGGACTTACAAAGTCTGAAAGAAGAAAATTTTGGAGACTTGCACACGCCTATGAGGAAGTTGGGGAATAGCTAACGTTTTAAACCCATCAAAATTGGTATTTTTATGAATAAGACAATAACTGAACTTTTGAATTTTGGAATAATTGTAATTGATAAACCAACTGGACCTACTTCATTTTCTATTTCGGATTATGTTAGAAAAAAATTGAAATTGAATAAGACTTCTCATTTTGGAACTTTAGATCCAATGGTAACAGGAGTTTTGCCAGTTGCTTTGGGAAGAGCTTGTAGATTGACCGGTGTTTTTTTAGGACATGATAAAACTTACATCGGAATAATGCACACACATAAAGAGCAAGATATGAAAAATTTGCAGGAGATAATTAATAAAAATTTTATGGGAAAGATAATGCAACTTCCTCCAAAAAAATCAAGGGTTAAAAGAGCTCTACGTGAAAGAGAAATTAAGAGATTTGAACTTCTAGAACAATCTGAAGATAAAAAAGATTTCTTGTTTGTAACAGAAGTTCAGGGCGGAACATACATAAGAAAACTCTGTTCTGATTTGGGGGACATGATCGGAGGAGCACACATGGCCGAATTAAGAAGAACAAACGCTGGAATTTTTGACGAAGCTCAATGTGTTAAACTATATGATTTTGAAAAGGCAGTAGAGGAATATGAAAAGAATCCTGCGAACTGCAAGAAATTAAAAGAAATGATAATTCCTGCTGAAGAAGCAATAAAGACGATTCTTCCATGCTACGAAGTTAAAGAATTTGCGGTGTTTAAACTAAAGACTGGAAAACCTCTGTTCAAAAATGACTTATTAGACAAAATGCCTAGGGAAGAGAAATTTGCAATTTTCTTTAAGGAAAAGTTCGTCGGTATTTTTAGAAAAGTTTCTGATGGAGATATTATCGGCAAGGCAGAGTTTATTTTTAATTAACTAACTTTATCTAAGTATATTTTAGAGAATAATAACCTTTTTATAACAAATCGAGTTCTGAATAGTATGCCAGGTGACGATTTTGAGTTTAATTCGGGAGTAGGCGAATCAGAAGAAGAGGAAGCAATGCCTATTTTGGAAAATGATAAGGTCACTCAAGATGAGTTGATAATTGAGGCAAAGAATTTTTTTAACACTCAGAAAAAACAACTTGGTGAGAGTGCTAAGACTGGAGAACATGTAGTAAGAGTTGATTTTACGGAACTTTCTGAACAATCTCCTGAATTGGCTGAGAGAGTTATTATGAAACCAGATGACACTCTTAAAATCTTGGAAATCGCATTGCATGAGGGAGATCTTGTTAAGGACGCGAGAGTCAGATTTACAAATTTAGCGAAAACGCAGAATGTTAAAATAAGAAATATCAGAGCAAAGAATCTTAACACTATGATTGCTATAGAAGGAATTGTTCGTCAGGCTTCAGAAGTTAGACCTAAAGTAAGTAATGCGCGTTTCGAATGCCCTGCATGTGGGACTATCCACTCGGTTTTACAGATTGATGAAAAATTTAGGGAACCTTCTAGATGTTCTTGTGGAAGAAGAGGTGGATTTAGGGAATTGGAAAAAGAAATGGTTGACGCTCAGAGATTAATAATAGAGGAGTCTCCCGATGCACTTTCTGGAGGAGAACAACCAAAAAGAATGACCGTATTTTTGAAAGAAGATTTAGTAGAACCAAAAATGGAAGAGAGGACTACTCCCGGTTGTAAAGTCCAAGTTATTTGTGTTTTGAAAGAAGTTCCTATTCCTCACAAGACTGGAGGTATTATGACTAGATTTGAGCTAGCTGTTGAAGCAAATAATCTCACCCCTATGGAAGAGAGCTTTGATGATGTAAAAGTATCAGACAAGGATGAAGAAGAAATTAGAGAACTTGCTGCAGACCCAAGAATTATACAAAAACTTGCAGACAGTATTGCACCATCTGTTTGGGGTTATCCTGAAATTAAAGAATCTTTAGCACTACAATTATTTGGAGGAGTACAAAAAAGAAGATCAGACGGAACTCAGACAAGAGGAGACATTCACGTTTTACTTGTGGGAGATCCGGGAGTTGCGAAATCGGTTATGTTAAAATTCATTTCTGGAATTGCTACAAAAGGAAGATACGTTTCGGGTAAATCGGCTTCGGGTGCGGGACTTACTGCTACAGTAGTTAAAGATGAATTTTTGAGGGGCTGGGCTTTAGAAGCTGGAGCGATGGTTTTGTCTAACAAAGGTCTTGTTTGTATTGACGAGTTGGAAAAAATGGATGAAAATGATAGGTCGACTATGCACGAAGCTATGGAGCAGCAGACAGTTACTATTTCGAAAGCTAATGTTCAGGCAACACTTAGGGCTCAAACTGCAGTTCTTGCAGCTGCAAACCCGAAATTCGGGCGTTTTGATCCACATGAGATGATTGCAAAGCAAGTTAATCTTGCTCCTTCTTTACTTAACAGATTTGACGTTCTTTTTATCCTAAGAGATCTCCCTAGTAAAGAAAGAGACGAAAGTATTGCGGCACACGTTTTACAAGAACACAAACAAGATGTTCATAGAGATGTGATAGAAAAAGATCTTTTAAGAAAATACATAGCTTATGCAAAACAAAAGTGTCACCCGGTTTTATCTTCTGAAGCAGCAAATAAAATTAAACATTTTTATGTAAGCTTAAGAAATCAACCAGTTATCGGAGGAGACAGCGAAGCAATAAAACCAATTCCAATTTCTGCGAGACAGTTAGAGGCACTCGTGAGATTGGCGGAAGCAACTGCAAAAGCTAGACTCGGAAAAACAGTAACTGAGGAAGATGCTGTAAGAGCAATTAATTTGATGAGATATTATATGAGCCAGGTTGGTTATGACGAGGAAACAAAGAGTTTTGATATTGATAAAATTTCAGGAAATCCTGCTTCAAAGAGAAATAAAATCCACATTGTGAAAGAAATTCTGGAAGATTTGGAAAATAGACTTGGAAAATTAATTCCGGAGGAAGAAGTTGAGAAAGCATCTGACGGAAAGATTACTGCAAGTGAGTTGGAAGAAGTAATGGATAAACTTGTTAGGGCTGGAGATCTTTTCAGACCTAGAAAAGGTTTTGTGCAAAGGATGTAAAGTCCAATAGAATAAATAATCTCATAAATCTTTAAAAATGCATCAAAATTAAGAGAACTATGCCAGAAATGTTTGAGTCTGAACAAAAAAAGAGAAACGTAGCTTACAAGCTTAGAATTGGAGATGTTTTAAAATCCAAGCCAATAACTGCCGATGGAAGGTTTCTTTTCTTAGAAATGGGAGATAAAAAAATTAGCCGAGTTAATTTAATTGCAAATGTTGTTGACAAATATTTTAATGATGGTGAAAAGAAGTATGCATCTATTACTGTTGACGATGCTTCTGGACAAATAAAACTGAAAACTTTTGGAGAAGATATTTTTGTTTTGAAAGATGTTGTTCAGGGCGACACGTTGCAAATTATTGGAACTGTTAGAGAATACAACAGCGAACTTTATCTTTTACCGGAAGTTGTGAAAAAAGTTGATACAAAATGGCTTTTAGTTAGAAAATTAGAAATACAAAATTCTAGAAAAGATATTCCTTTGCCGACAAATGCTCCTGTAAGAGATTTAATTTTACAGAGAATAAGAGAAGCAGATAATTCTGGAGGAATAGAAGTTGAAAAGATTATTATGGACATTGAAGCTTCTCCTGATTTGATAAACAAAGAGATTAAGAAATTTTTAGAAGAAGGAATGATTTATGAGCCAAGACCTGGGATTTTGAGGTACTTGGGATAGATTCTATGAGTCACATTAACATTGAAATAAAAGCGAAATCTACTAATCATGTGCACATAAGAGAAATTTTAAAATCTCTTAATGCAGAATTCAAGGGCATAGATCATCAAATAGACACTTACTTTAAAACTTCTCAAGGAAGATTAAAACTTCGCCAAGGTAATATAGAAAATAGTTTGATAGGCTATAAGCGAGAAAATCAAGAAGGACCAAAACAGTCTGATGTTTTTTTGTATAATGTTGATCCAAAAGAAAGAACAAAATTGAAAGAAGCACTTGCGAGTACTTTGGGTATTTTAGTTGAGGTAGACAAGAAGAGAGAAATTTATTTTGTAGATAATGTAAAGTTTCATTTAGATAATGTAGAAGGTTTGGGAACATTTGTTGAAATTGAAGCGATAGACAAAGATCTGACAATTGGAAAAGAAAACTTGCTTAGCCAGTGCAAAAAATATATGGAATTATTTGATATAAAAGATTCCGATCTTATTTCTGTTTCATATAGTGATTTGCTTTTAGAAAAAGCTCTTTCAAAAAGAAAATAATTAATTTCCGAAAGGTTTTCCTTGGGCGTGAGGTTCGGTCTGAGTTTCTCTAATCTTTCTTAATAAATCTATTTGAGAATTTCTCGAAGGTTTAGCAGTTCTTTCTTCAAAAATTGCTTCAGTTACATCAATAACTAGAGGAAAAGTGCCGAAGCGAACTTTTCCCTCAGCAATTTCTTTTAAAACTGGATGTTTTTTGTAGACTTCTTCTCTTGTATCAAAGTGCCTATGTCTTCCAGGAGAATAATAAACAACTATAAATCCGCTTGAATATTTACTTAAGATTCTGTCTCTATTTTCTGCCCAATAATCCCTCATCTCATTTAAGCTTTGAAGATGAACCATAGAATTATCTGCCTCTTGAGTCTCTCATTTTCTTGAGTTCTGCAAGATCTTGGAGCTTAATATTGTCAAGTTTTTTTCTGTCTGAAAAATCAAAATCCTCTGATTCGATTTGGGTCCTAACTTGTGAAATTCGTTTATTGTGTTCTTCTTTCTTTTGTTCTTTAAGCTTTTCTACATCAATAACTTTGTGTTGAATTTCTCTTGGAGACTCGGCTTCTTGCGCCATTTCTTTTCTTATGTCAGCTATATTTGTCGAGTCATAGTCTGATCTTAAGTCTGCATTCTCTTTTTCATCTTGATCTCTTTTGAAAAATGAAAAAATCCCTCTTTTCTTTTGTTCTGCAACTTTTTGATTTACTGAAGTAAGAATTTCTTTTTCTACCTCTTTTCTTTGCTCAGGCGTCCTATTTATTCTTGCAATAGGTTCATAATTTTTAATAATTTTTACATCCAAAACTTTTTCTATTTTTTCTACTACTTTCTCAAATCCTGTGAAGACCTGGCCAGATTCTAAAGATTCTAGTTGAGAACGATCAATACCTGCCATTTGGGCTAGTTGAGTTGTGGAGAGTTTTCTATGTCTTCTTGCCTGTTTTAAAACCCAGTCATAGTTTTGAACTAAATCCGTATGTTCTTGTTTCATTGAAGGAAACTTTAATTTTGCTAAATTTTTGTGGGCAATCATAGAATCTTTTGACATAATTTTTGCTTGGGGACTTGAAAGTTTCTCCATTAATTGTCTAACCGACTGTCTTTTTTCTGCTTCCTTGAGCTGCTCTTCAGTAGGTTTTTTTACCAGAGTTATCTTCTCGTTAACTGAACAGAACCTACAGACCGGTCTAACTGATCCATTATAAATTCCTTCAAACAAAAGTGTATCTGCACCTGCTTTTCCACACACAGCACAATTTCCGCTCACCATAGATTCAAAAGAGGTGTAGTCTTTTTAAGGATTATTGGGGTAGAGTGTAAGATTAATTAACCTAAAGTCTTCATTACTTTGTCCGCATCGTCATAAGAAAAAACGATCTTTTCATTAACAACTAATAACACGCTTTCATTAGAACCAGGGTATTTCGAAGTTTGTTCATCAAGTTCTTTAATGCCTAAATTTTTAGCGATAGGTATTAAGATTGTGCCTTTTCCTGGAAGATCTTTTAAGTCTGAAGTTATTCTTTCCATAACTCTTTGTTTTGCTATCTCCTCCGTAGTTGTAGCGGGATAGTTATATAGGTAGATTACTGTGTTGAATACATCGCTGCCACACATAGATTTTATACGGATACTATTAACCCAAAAAGAAGTTCTTAATTTGTCAAACTTTCTGTGTTCAATTGAAAGCTGATCTTTTGTAAATATCGCAGCATCCTCATACTCCTGAAATATCTTTGCTTGATTGTAGATTTCATTACCTAGTTCGAAATTTCTAGAAACCAGCTGTGAGCAGTTGTACTTTCCTAAGTTTGAGACATCTAGTTCTGAACCTAAGTCGGCAATTTCTTTTTCCACAGAAAGATAAGATGCAGTTAAGTAATTGTTTCTTGCTTTTTCAACACCGAGTCCAAACATAAACCCTACAGAAAATAACAGCATAGTCATAACTAAAGCCTCAATAAAATAATATCTATACCTCATCGCCATTTTTTCTCTCCCTTCGCCCACTTGTATATAGACCAGATAATCATGAACGGATAAACAACCAAATAGAGAGTCATGTAAACTAAGATCTCAAAACTATTTTCATTCCGAAGCAATTTGTCTTTCATTACAAATAACACAAACATAGTGAATATTAAAAATAAAACAAAAAGAGCAATTCCGAAATAGTTCAGAACTGTTGGTGTTATAGTTATCCCACTAAAGGAAACAATAGCAACTTTTGCACTCATCTTATATAGTAAGATTTCAATTTGGCCTAATGTCTTGCTAGCTAATAAAGCGAAAAATATAACTAGACCAAGAATTCCAATAATTAATCCAAATGCGAAAAAAGGAATAACAAAATAACCAAACATCCCTCTCTGAAATATATACTTAAGATATTTTTTTAATACTTGAAAACCTCCAATCGTCCATCTTACTCTTTGAACCCACCAAGCCTTGAATCGGCTTGGCACAGTCGTGTTAACTTTTGCTGCCAGACACATTCTAATTTTCCAACCGTTCTTTAAGATATGCCAAGTAGATTCAATATCTTCGGTAAGATTTGTTTTATCAAATCCTCCAGTTTCTAGCAACGCCTTTTTTCTATAAACAGACATAGACCCTGGGACAACGTAAATCGAATCAATATACTCCAATAACTTTCTTGTGAAGGCAATTACCTTGTATTCAATGGTTTGTAATCTTTCTAGAAAATTATTCCTGTTCTTCGGAGTACACGCAGCGGTAACTGCTCCAACTTGCTTATCTGAAAAGTAGCCCATCAAGTGAGAGAAGGCAGTTTTCTCAGGATAACTGTCTGCGTCGATTATTGCAATAAATTCTCCTTTTACATATTTTAATGCATAATTTAGACTATCGGCTTTCCCAGAATTTGCTTTGTCAATTATGACCAATTTTGGATATTGTTTCTTTAACGAATGCGCAATTCGAGAGGTGTTATCCTTGCTTCCGTCGTTAATAACAATAACCTCTTTTATACCTCTATAGTTCGACTCAAAAACATGTCTTATTGTGTCAGCAATAGTTTTTTCTTCGTTGTATGCTGGAATTAAAACACTTAAAGAATAATTTTCAGTTAATTCTGGAATGTGAAATAATCTTTTTTTATTGTGTAGGTAAAGTAATAAAACTAAATTTAAAAAAAATAAAGATACAAACATATAAAAAAAATAAACTCCTTCAATGAATTCCATTATTGAATGTTACTTTCTCTATTTACTTCTTCTTTTTCTTTTATTTCTTCAAATTCTTTCTCGCGGTTTGCATTTGTAACTTTTTCTTGTTTGTCGTTTTTACGTTCATCACTCAAAAGCGAATCGCTCGTTTCATCATCCTCTCCGGTAATTGTTTTTTTCTGAACACTAAAATATTCATAGAATTCTTCAGATAAATTTAGGTCATTTGTATGGCCTACTTTTTTGGATTGAACTAGACCCAGCTCGACAAATTTTTTAATGTGGTCGTAAGCTTTATTCCCTCGGATTTTTATAACGACTGATTGTTTTATCGGCTGTTTGTATGCAATAACTGCGAGTGTTTCTTGCTCGGCTTTTGTAAATTCTGTGCTTCCTGTTGCAAGTTTATTTACCATATAATTATATTTTTCAGCGACGTCCATTTTCCAAGAATTATTTCGATTTACAATTTGGATTGCTCCGATTGCATGTTTCTTTTCAAGTCTTTTTAGAATTTCTTTTAGCATAATCGGATTTATGTCAGTAAGCATAATTAACTCTTGTACATTTAGAAACCTTCCAGAAATAAAAAGAGCCGCTTCAACTTTTTCTTCTGCCTCCCTTTCTTTCTCGTCAAAAAGATTGTCCATCTGTTCGGCTGTCTCACCACTAATTATAGGTTCTGCCATAAATTATTGAAGGAAAATGGGTTTTTAAGCAATTTGTTTATCTGGTTGGTTTAGCAATTGTCCAGTATTTCCAAAGTGGCTTTTCCTTCCAAGAATGAAATTTGAGATTTACTCTGCCTTCAAATTCGATTTCCATCAAATGATCATCAAGAATCGTTCTTAAGATGGATTTTTTAGGTTCTGGAAGTTTTGGATCATATGGATCTATTCCGCAACCTAAATTGATTATTCTCCCAATTCCATCTTCAGAAGGTTCAATTCTTTCATAAGCTAAGGAAAAACCCTTGTAGTAAGTTCTCAATGGAAAATGAAATACTTCCCAAGTGTCAATTAACATGTGAAGCCCAGACTTATCTTTCCTAAAATCAAGAATTTTATCTTTTAAATCTGCATTTACTTTTGCCTTTCCATGACAATCAAATCCCCCATTTTCTCTAATTCCTCCACAGTCTCTTATGAATAAATAAGTAGGATTATAATTTTCTAAACATAATCTTAAATTTCTGAAATTGAGCTTTTTTGGCATCCAGTACTGTTCCATAATTTTATAATTTGTCTTCTAATTTCGGCTTTTCTAAAGAACAATTTTGAATATGACTAAAAGTATTTGTTTCGTGGGTTAAATGGTAATTTGGCATTGTTTTTACATGATTGTCTCCTTCGGTTATTGCTGCAGTTATACCTATCGCACCAACTACTCCGAAACCGAGCATCACTAAACCCATTCCAAATTTTCCGATACGTCTTATCTTACCTCCGAAACTTAATTCATAATAAGCACAATCGTCTTCGTCATTTTTTACATATCTATATGGCAGATCCTTCATAAAACTTTAAGAAATTTCTTCTTTAAAAAGAAATAGGAATTGTAAAATATATTTTCAAATGATTAACTCATTGCGTACCTTAAAATTCCGCCAATTCCGCCGATGTTATCAAATTGGACTCCCTCAGGAGTTTCTTTAGAAACAAGATGAATTTCCACTGAAGAAGCCTTTGCAAGTTCTTCGAGATGTTTGATTTTTTCTCTAGCTAATGACTTTGAAATAATTAATTTTCCGACAGCGCCCAGGTTTAATTTTTCTTCTACTTCTGCCTCCCCATAGGCAACCTTATCGGGTTGTTTTGCAAGCATCATAAAGAATTCGTCTAAGATTAACTTTTGTTTTGTAATTGCTTGTTCAGCTAAAATATCTTGGCAAGATTCTACAAGTTCCTTTAAACCATGAAGTTCACTTCCCCCGATATCCTTTACTGCAATAACTTTATCTTTTAGTTGAGTAACTAGATTTCCCGTGTCTAAGAATTCGTCTTTTGTTGGAATTGGTCCGCCAACTAAAATTCCTTTTAATTTTTTATTCTCGAAAAATTGAAGTTTCATTTCATCTGCAACTCTTCTGTAAAATTCTTTTGCGTAGCTTTCAGTCAAGTTACGATATCTGTTTGAAGACTGTCCACCCGCCCTAACTTTTGAAGGAATACCCGAGGTCATTGTTTGCAAAACTTTGATATTTGTTCCGTCGAGAATCCCGATTGTTGCTTCTTTTCTTTCGATTACTAAAAGACCATAAACTTCTTCAGTTTCCAACATCTCTTTTAATGGTTCAATAACAAAAGTTTGATCACATCGATACATTCTGCTCTTTAATGGTTTTGGAGGAACGATTGCCCAAATTTGAAAGTCATCTTTTCCTTCAACTGGAGAAACATTTCCAGAATAAATTGCTAATCCATTTTCTGGCGTTCTTCCAATTTCCTTCATTTTTCTTGCAGCTCTTTCAAGCGCAGTTATAACATTTTTTCTTGTAGAAGTTGATTTGATATTTGTTGCTGTTCCTTTTTCATCTTCAATTTGTTTTATAACTTGAAAAATATTGAAACCTGCCGGTATTAAAACGGTTATGAGTTCAGTGTGTCTTCCCCTATAACCTTCAAGTTCTTTGACTGTTTCTTCTAGCTCATATTTTTCTGCTTCGTCCATAAATTAGAAAACATTTGAGTATTTATAAAGGTTTTATATTAGACATAACTTGTAAAAAGAAATCTTTCATTAGATTTATAAATCAATAAAATTTTAACGATATATGAGAAGTGAAAAGTTAGTTTTGATTTGTTTTGCGTTTTTCTTATTTGTGCAAATGGTTTCAGCTACTGCATATGATAATCTTGCATATGAAAAAACATACTCTGTTCAAACAGTTCCAACAGGTGAAAAATCTGATGTCATTGTATCTGTTTTAAAGTATGAGCCTTACCCAATAATTGCAGGTCAGTGGTTTGATCTTTGGGTTAAAGTACAGAATGTTGGTCAGGACAGCGCGAGGAATCTTACTGTTCAACTTATCCCCGAATATCCCTTCTCCTCTAGTGATGATCTTGTAAGAAATTATGGAGTACTTTATGGAACACAAGCTGCATTTAAAGTTGATCAGACTTATGATTCTTCTCAGTTAATTTTGAAGTATAGAATGAAAGCTACAGATAATGCGCCTTCTGGAATTTCTAATATAACTTTGAAGATTACTCCTGATGTTTCTGATTCTTCTCTGATCGCAAAAGAAATAGACTTGCCGGTTGAGGTTTTTTCATCCACAAGTTTGCCTACACCAAATGAGCCTACACCTATTGATAACTCGCAAGGAATGTTTTATGGAATTATAGGATTATTGGTCGGTATGTTCTTGGTTTCCTTTTTATGGATAGTTAGATCTAAAAAATCTCATCAGGTTCATCATCAACATTAATTATGGCAACTCAACAAGGAATTTCGAAGGTAAGATCTATTGTGCAGCATGAGGAGAAAAAGTTAGCTTCTGAAATAAAACAAGAAGAAAAGGCTGCAGGTTGGTTTTTTAAAAGTCATACATTTCGATTGATTTTGTTAATATTGGTTTTTTCTGTATTAGTATTTGGAACACTCTATTTGTCAAACTCATCCAAGATGATCTACATTGAAAAATCTGAAGTTTATGCACCGACCATCTCGTTATCCTCTGCATCCTCGGGCGTACTACAAAAGATTTTTGTGAAAGAGGGAGACTCAGTGTCTGAAGATATGATGGTGGCTCAAGTTGATGGTAATCCCGTTCGAACAAAAGTAGATGGGTTAGTTATCTATGTTCAGAATACCCCTGGCCAGATTGTAAATGCGCAGGTCCCGATAGTAAAAATGATTAATCCTAATGAGCTCTCAGTTATTGGGCACATTCAAGAAGATAAGGGATTGAAGGATATTCGAGTTGGACAGAAGGCGATTTTTACGGTTGATGCATTTGATTCTAAAAAATATGAAGGAGTTGTTGACTCTATAAGCCCAACTTCACGAAGTTCTGATATTGTTTTTAGCATTTCTGATAAACGACAGGAGCAAGAGTTTGATGTTAAAGTTAAATTTGACGTAAACGCTTATCCAGAACTCAAGAATGGAATGTCTGCTAAGATGTGGGTTTACAAGTAAATAGATATGGCTGATGGAAATAGAGTAGGGCGTTTTTCGAATGATTTCGAGCTGTTGGCTCAATCGAAAAAACCCGTTAGCGGTAACTCGACAACCTTGTTGCTCGTTACCTTACCAACTCTCAAACTAAATTTTAATACTTGGAGAGTTTGGTAAAGTGGCATCAGAATCAAAAAATTTAAAGTGGTGGATACTCTTTACAGTTATTATTGGAACATTCCTCGGAAGACTTGATTCTAGTATTCTTAACCTTGCACTGCCTAAGATAATTGAAAACTTTGGAATTAGTGTTTCAAGTGCTGGTTGGATTGCAACTGCGTATATTATTGCTAATGCGGTTTTTGTTCCAATTTGGGGAAAATTAGGAGACACTATTGGAAGAAAAAGAGTTTATTTGTGGGGTTTTGGAATATTTATTGTTGGATCTGTCCTTTGTGGCCTTGCTTGGAATTTGGGGTCGATGATTTTATTCAGAATTGTTCAGGCTATTGCTAGTTCTGCAGATTATCCCACAGCTATGGCTATTATTACAGTAACATTTGAAAGAGGAAAAGAAAGGGCACAGGCATTAGGAATTTGGAGTTCAAGTTTTGCTACTGCGGTGATCCTTGGTCCGTTGATTGGCGGACCGCTGATAGACTCCTTTGGATGGAGATCCGTATTTTTTGTTAACATTCCTATCGGATTGTTGGGAGTTTTTATGGCTATGAAATTTGTTAAGGAATCTATCTCTACAAGAAAAACAAATGAATTTGATTGGAGTGGTGCAATAAATTTGGGGATCATACTTTCGTCTCTTGTGCTGGTTTTGGATCAGGGAGGATCTTGGGGTTGGTTTTCTACAAGAAGTTTAATTTTGTATTTTGTAATTGTTTTATTCAGCTTTTTGTTTTATCATTTTGAGAAAAATCATCGGGAACCTATTATTGACTTTAAGTTTTTTAAGAACCCAGTTTTTGTAGGAACATTGACTAATAATTTTATAGTATTTATGGGGATGATGGGCGGAGTTTTTTTAATCCCTCTTTTTGCGCAAACTTTCTTAGGGTACAATGCAACTCAGTCCGGATATCTATTTATTCCGATGGCTGTTTTTATGATGCTATCCGCACAAATTGGCGGGAGACTTGTAGGAAAAGTAAAATCGAATAAAGTCATTTTTGTAAGTACTGCTATTGCAGCTTTGGGATTGTATTTATTTAGCTTATTTTTAGACCCTCGATCCAGTGCATTAGATGTTATTATTCCTCTTTCTATTTTTGCATTCGGCATGGGTTTAGGTATGGCTCAAAGAACTAGCCTGATTGCTAATGCGGTTCCAGAACATGAAATCGGTGTTGCTTCTTCAATTCTAGCGCTAGTGAGAAATATTGCAGGAGGATTTGGTATTGCGATTTTTGCCACAGTTCTTGAAAACAGTATAAAGAGTAACGTTTTAAATCTGACACAAAGTTCTGTGCTTAACAGTACTGATCCATCAGTTATTCAACAATTCATGAGTTTGATTATTTTAAAAGCACAAATTTTAGGATATATAGGAGTATTCAAATTATCTGCTCTATTTGTTCTAGTTGGTGCAATTGCAATATTATTCTTAAAACTGAATAAAGAAACTCCAAATAAGGTTAAGGTTCATGTGGAGTAACTAAATATTTAAATCGATTTATATAGACTATGTCAAGATGAAAGCAAAAGAATACTGGAAACTTATTTCTATTCCAATCAGTTTGTTTATTGTTTATACGATTGTTGTACTTATTTGGAACTTGCTTAAACTTCCGGTTGGGGAGGAGTTAGTTTTGATTACCACGAATTATTTTAATCATTATGGCCTTGTTACGGTTCTTATTGGAGCGCTACTCGAAGGGTTTTTCATAGTTGGACAATACTTTCCCGGAGGACTTATTATTTTCTTAGGAGTGATTTCTGCTGGTCCGAATATTCTTAGAGCAGCACAAGTTGTTTTGGTTGTAGATGTTGCATTTGCTATTGCTTATTCACTAGACTATCTTGTAGGAAGGTATGGTTGGTACAAAATTTTTATGAAGTTTGGTTTAAAGCATTCATTAGAAAATGCTCAGGATAAACTGAAAAAGCGAGGACTTAGCACAATTTTGTTAAGTTACTGGGAACCAAATTTGTCTTCGATAATGGCTACAGCTGCGGGCGTTCTTAAGTTGCCTTTTAGAAAATTTTTCTATTACTCTCTTTGCGGAATACTTATTTGGGAAACTTTTTGGGGAGTTCTAGTATTTAATCTTGGGAATCGAGCGTTAGACATAATGAATTTAGGATTGGGATATATGTTTATTATTTTACTAGTCTGGATTCTGATTATAATTATTGTAGAATATTTTAGAAAAAGGTATGATCGTGATTAAGCTAATTTATGACAAACCTTCAATTCTTTTTCAAATTCTTCGAGATCTTCTGGAACTGAAATTCCGGAAATTTCTTTGTTTAATGCTAATTGTTTTTCTTTCTTTTGCTTCCAAACTTCAGAATCGAAATCCATTATTTTTTGTATAAGAGATAAATCTGATTTCCCAGTTTTGGATTTTGGCCATTCAGATTCTAAAAGATCTAAACCAAATTCCTTACCAATAGTACTCGTAATTTGAGGTATTACTGGATAAATTAAAGTTAAAAATCTTTCAAGCAAAAAGTAGAGAGAGAATCTTGCCGAGTCTGATTCCTCGTCCGTAAAATTCTTGTCTTGATTGTATGCTCGGTTCTTTACAATTTCTAAATAATGCGATGCAAATTTATCCCACATAAATTCTCTAAGCTCTTTCACAATAGCTTGAAATTCGTAAACGTCGTAATTTTTATCTGCTCTAGAAGTTAAGTCTTCAATGTAATCGATAAATAATTGATCGATTGGCATAATTGTTTTTGGCTTCTTTGATGGTTTTTGGAATTGCAAAATAAATCTTGAAACGTTTAGAAGTTTGTTTAATGTTTTTAATTCACCATTGATTTTTTCTTTTGAACAAGGAACATCTCCTTTAGATAAATCTCCTTCAGTGCCTGCCCACATTCTCATTGCTTCTGCACCATAATTCTTCAACAATTCTTGAGGGTCGATAACATTTCCTTTTGACTTTGACATTTTCATTCCTTTTTCGTCTGTGATGTGTTGATGTACCCAAACATCTTCAAAACAAACTTTTCCAGTTTCTAAAAATCCTCTTAACAAAGTGTAGTAAAGCCAAGTTCTAACAATTTCTTTTCCTTGAGGTCTTAAAGTTGCGGGGAATGCTTTTTGGAAGAATTCATTGTTTGTTTTATATTTCAAAATAAATAAATCGGAAATTGAAGAGTCCATCCAAGTGTCTAAAACTCTTGTGTCTCCTTCCCATTTTAAATCTTTGAAATCTGAAACTTTTTTTCCTGTATTTTTTCCTGCTTTCCAAACTTCTGCATCTTGAGGAACTTGTTCTTTCCAGGGTTGGTAGTATTTTCCTGTTTTTGGAACAGCTACGTGTTCTTCGGAATGCCAAAGAGGAACTGAAGTTGCGTAATATCTTCTTCTCGAGATTGGCCAGTCGATAGAAACTGAATCAATCCAGTCGTCTAAAATTCTTTTTGCTTCTTTAGGATAGAAATTTATTTGTTTTGCAATTTTTCTCATGTCATCTTTAAATTCTAATTGTCTCAAATAAAATTCAGGCATTGCAATGAATTCAATTTCTGCTCCGCCTCTTTCTGAAACTGGAGTTCTGTGAGTGATTTGGGTTTGTTTTACAAGAAGACCTTTTTCTTTTAGAGTTTCAATTATTTTTTGTCTTGCTTCTTTTACTTTTAGTCCTTGGAAATCTTTTGCATTTTCATTCATTGTTCCATCTTGATTTATGGAGATTACTGGTTTGAGATTTTGCTCTCTGAAAAACTGGATATCTGAAAGATCTCCTGCGGAGCACATCATAACCAAACCTGTTCCTTTGTCGATTTGTGCAAGGGGATGTTCTTTTATTGGAACTTCTAAATTAAATAAAGGAGTGATTGCGGTTTTTCCTTTCAAGTGTTTGTATCTTTTGTCTTCGGGATTATAAATAACCATCCCACAAGAGCACATTAATTCGGGTCTTGTTGTTCCTATTACAATTTCTTCGCCAGTTTCCTTAACTTTCCACTTTACATCATTGAATGTTGAAGGAATATCTTTGTAGTCTATTTCGGAATCCGCTATTGTTGTTCTTAATTTTGGATCCCAATTGTTTATTCTGTTGTCCTCGTAAATTAGACCTTTTTTGTATAAGTCTATGAATGTTGTTTGTGTTAAAGAACGGTATTCTGGAGAGTCTGTTTCGTAAATATTTCCTATGTCTTGTCCTTTTTCATATGAGGAAAATGAAATTCCTAATTTTGCAAAACTATCCACGGACTCTGTTCCGGCTTCTTCCAAAAGCTTTCTGCAAGCCTCTACAAATTTTTCTCTGCCTACAATGAAGGGAGAGATATTGTATTTCTTTTCTGCGCCAACTTCGATTGGTAAACCGTTATTATCTAAACCCAATGGGAATAAAACTTCGAAACCTTTCATTCTTTTGTAACGTGCAAAGAAATCCATGAAAGAATAAGTGATTGCATGTCCTAAATGAATTGGAGAGTTAACATATGGAGGAGGTGTGTCGATTGAGTAAATTTTTTTCTTAGTATTTGGATTAAAAAAATATCTTTTTGACTTCTGCCATTCTGGAGTTATAAGCTGCTCTACTTCTGGTGACCAGTTCTTAATTTCTTTGATTGAGACCATGATTTGTAAAGAAACTCCTCGTTTAAAAGGTTAATTATTGATATACTCTCGTCCTGCATTTTTGCCTGGCTCGTGAGTCCTTCTATGCAGAAGGAAAAATCTTCTTAAATCGTAAACTTGCCATCTTGGTAGATGACTTTTTGGGTTCCGTCTTCAAGTGTTGCTGTGACGACCCGATTTTCTGTAGAAACAATATCTGTATGAACTACGGATTCGTTGTAGCCCATTTCTTTCCATTGTTCTTTGGGAACCTTTGAAGGATCTCCAGGGAAAGCATCTTTGTATGCGTTTCCTACTGCGATATGAGTGTTACCGTGTTCTCCTCCGAAATTTTCATCGTAAAGAGTTTCTGCCATGAATTTGTCTATTTTTGAAAATCTTACGTCTGTAAGAGAAAACTCTCCGATCATATTTGCTCCTTCTGTTGCAATCATTTCTTCAAGAACATCCTGATTTTTCTTTGCGGTTGCCTTCACAACCTTGCCATCTTTAAACTCTAAATAAATTCCTTCTACTAATGTTCCATATCTATAAAGTGGTTGATTAAAAGTCATGTAACCATTTGTTTTTCTGCAGTCTGGACTTGTGAACACTTCGAAGCTCGGGATGTTTCTTCCTGTTCCGCCAAGCCACTTTCTATTTCTGTCTAATCCGATGGTTAAATCTGCTCCCACAGATTGTACGTGTAATGAAGTGATCTGCATTGCGCTTAGCGCCTGAGTTAATCTTTCTGTTTCTGAGAGAACTCTTCTCCATTCTGCAAGAGGATCTTCTCTATCTAGATAGCAAGCTTTGATTATTTGGTCCCAGTATTCTTCTAAAGAGAGCTTAGCTTCTGCGGCCATAACTTCTGTTCCGTAAAGACCCAAGGTCCAAGTAAATTTACCAGAATTTTCTTTTTCATCACGCCATTCCATGTAAGGTTTGAATGCTTTCTGTTTTGCCATCAATCTTTTTGGATCTACTCCTTCAAGCTCGTGCATGTCATGTTCTGCAATTATGGAAACTAAATGATCAATTTCATCTACTCTGCCCTTAAGATATTTTGATGGAAAGAAATTAATCTGATGCTCACCAGCAAGATCATAAAATTCTCTACTTATTCCGTCTGGTAAATATTGAATAATTGGATGTGCGCCAGCCCTTAGAACTGCTCTTTGTAACGGGAGTAAAATTGGCTTTGCACACTCCGGAACTTGCAAAAGAACAACCTCATTATGTTTTACTCCTGCACCGCTGTTTAAGGCGCAACTGATCAAAACGTTTGCATACTTTTCTAAAACTTCTTTTGGAGGTTCGTAAACCATACAAAATTGGAACTTTTTTGATTTAAAAATATTTATGTGCTCTTAACGAGAGTTATTTTTGAACCTGACGGATCAACGGGAGAATGTTTTGGGTCTTTTCTATGTTCTCGAAGTATAGCATTATATTCTATATGAAAATTAGAAGGTTTTACTCTTAGTCTGCCCGTTTTAGGATTCGAATAGGCTACAATGTATGCTTGAGAATTATCATCCCAACTCGTTAACACATATCCTCCAACTTCTGGAGCAGCATTATTAAGTCTAAATCCAAGGGTATCGCAGTATCTTGTAACAAAACCATCTTCCTGATTACCTATCCACTTGTAAGGGTATTGCGTCATGCTTTCAGTAAACATTTTCTCTAGGAAATTTTTCATAATAGGGTTAACTTACACCTGACTTGCATTGAAGACCATCATTTTCAAGTGTCCTCATCTGCATGAGGAAAAAGGGTTTAAATATCTCTCCTCATTGCTATAAAAATGGTAAAAGACAAAAAATCAAAATCATTCAAGATTCTTGCTGCGGCGGATATTCATGGCAACTCGGCGGTTTCTGAATCGCTAGCTAGAAAAGCGGAGAAGGAAAAAGTAGACTTAGTCATATTAGCTGGAGACATTCATGGATTTGATGAAAATAGAGGAATTATTGCTCCGTTTAAAAAAAGAAATCAGAAAGTCATTTTTGTTCCTGGAAATTGGGATACAAGTTTTCAAACTAAAGCAACAAAAGATTTCTACAAGATAAAAGATATTGACGGTTATTATGTGCATTATGACGGAGTCGATATTATCGGAGTTGGAACAAAAGATTTCAAGATGAATTTGGATGAGAAGAAAACACTTGATAGGCTAATTAAGAATTTTGAAAAAGTTCAAAATAGGCCTTCGAGAAAAGTTTTGGTTTCTCATTTGCATGCAAGCGGAACGCTTGCGGAATTTTCTGGAATTCCCGGAGAAGAAGTTCTTGCAAAAGCAATAAAATATTTTCAGCCAGATGTTTTCATTGCAGGCCATATTCACGAAGCTGAGGGGTTAGAGCATAAAGTTGGGAAGACAAAAGTTATTCAGGTTGGGAAGCATGGAAAGATTATAGAAATAAAAAAGAAAGATGATTAAATTTCTTCTTCGCTAACAACTTTAATATTGTTCTTTTTTAGAAACTTGGTAAAAACTCCATCTCCATCAATAAGTTTTCCAGAAAATGTCCCGTCGTAAATTTTACCACATCCGCAAGAAGGAGATTTGGATTTTAATATTGCTTCAGTACAATTTGCAAGTTTCGCAATTTTTAGTGCTTCTTCGGCACCTTTGATAACCTGGGCAGTTATGTCCTTACCGTCTTTTGTAAAAACTTTTTCTCTTTTTTGCTCAGCAATATTTCGCGGAGTAGATAGTCCTCCCAATTGTTCTGGGCAAACTGGAATTGCTTTTCCTTGTTTTACTAAATTAATTATGTCCTGGCAAGGTTTTGATTTTCCATCGTATCTACAATTTATCCCGGCTAAGCAAGCACTAACAATTTTCATGATCTTGAGAACAAGGATAGGTTTTTATATTTGCTGAGGCAACCTCGCCTCTAGAAAGTCTTATTTTATTGCAAAAGCTCGGACTTCGGAATGTTCTTTTCCGCCAACCATTAATTTGTTTCCACCAGTTACTTGGAGCGGTTTTAGACCAGAATTTCGGATCATGTTAGAAATAGACTTTTCGTCATAAAAGAAAAATGTTTTTGGACCTTGAGAAGTTTGTTGATTGCTTTCTTTTGCGGCTAAATAAAGAACACCGTTTGGTTTGAGAACTCTTCTCGTCTCTTCGAGAAACTTTTGTACTCCGAGGGCATCCATGTGAACAATTGAGGCACAAGACCAAACACCATCGAAATAGTTTTGTTCAAAGAATAAATCTCGCATATCCATAAAATAAAAATCTCCGGTCGGAACTTTAGCTTGAGCCATTTCTAAAAATTCGGGGGTTAAATCTATGCCTGTTACTCTAAAACCTCTGCCTGAAAAAATTCTACAGTCTCTTCCATCTCCGCAACCAGCATCAAGAATTCTTCCGCCAGCTGGAATTCTTCTCATGAATTCTAAACCTTCAGTCACGTGATGAAGACCCGCAACTCTTGCTTCATATTGTTTTGCAGTGTTTGAATATTCGTAAATAGTTCTTATCAAATGGTCTTCCATGATAATTTGTAAAACTTTAATTTTATAAGGATTTAGAGGATAGAGAAACAAACTTATCAAATCATTTATAAATTCTATTAAACTGTATTATTTGTGGCTTGGACAAAATATCTTTTGTACTTTTTAACTGGTGGGTTGATCACTACAGCAATTGTAGCTTTAGAAGAATCCGGAATGCCACTGATCTCGAGATTGGCAGCATTATTTCCAGTTTTCACTTGGATTGCCTACTTATTTATCGGAGAATTTGGCACAGCACAACAAGTTGTCAGTCATGCAAAATTTGTTCTTATTGGGACAATTGTTTCATGGATCCCATATATGCTTTCGATAATCTATTTTGCTCCCAAAATAGGAGTATATAAGGCAATTGCAGTGTCTATTCTGATTTTTGTAATTATCGCACTAGTTTTTTCTTACATCTATCTTAAATTTCAGGTCTAAAAAATCTAGCTGTCAAAAAAATAAAAACTGTAAATTCACTCCCCTAAAAAAGAGCTAATCTTATGTTCCTTGTCTTCTGTTAGCTCTTAAAGAAGGTCTAACTTTTGGAACTGAGAAAGGAGAATTTCTTAAGCCTCTTGCTTTTTGTCCAGCAGAAGTTAATCCTCGGTAGATTCTTGTGTTATTTGCAGGTCTTGATACGAAAGATAATTCTTTGTCAGCCATTACTTCTGGAGATGTTCTGTCAACCATAATTACTTCGAAAAAATAATGCATTCCGTCTCTTCCAACCCAGTAGGAGTTTAAAACTTCACAGTTCGGATATTTTCCTGCTGCTCTTTGTTCTGCAATCTCTCTATAGTTCATTTTTAAATTTACAATAGTGTGCATTCTTCTACCTTTTCTTGCTTTCTTTGGTCTTGGTCTTACGTGACCACCTCTGATTACTCTAACTCTAACGACAAAAACACCTTTCTTTGCTTTGTATCCAAGTGAATGAGCTCTGTCTAATCTTAATGGATTTTCAACTCTGACAACAGCTTCAGAAGCTCTCCATTCGATCATTCTTTGTCTTAATGTTTCTACGTCTGGCTTTTTCCATGCCTGTCTTAAATAATATGATAATCCTTTAACCATATTTTTCTTACAAAGATATGCTTTTTAAAGGTGTTGGTTATGTTAAAATTATGAAGACCGAACAGGAATGGATGGATGAATTGGAAACAGAAGTTAAGGAAAGAACTGCAAAGAAAGATCTTTGTCAAATGTTCGACGTGGAATGGTCTGAAAGTTTGAGAGGATTTTCTGTTGGACAACTTAGAGAACAAATAGGACTAAGAGGAGTAATAGCAAAAAAATATGGGCAAAGATTAAGGGGAGAACATTTTAACAAAACACCTGAAGAGTATGAGAGATGTCTCGCGAATATAGCAGTAAGAACTATGACAATTCCTGGAAGATACTCATTAAAACATGCCTCGCGAATTGTGGGCGTACCAGTAGACTATTTGAATCAGATGAGACTAAAGGGAATAGTGAGTTGTAAATCGATTGGGAGAGCCAATTTCTTTAGTGTCGAAACTTTGAAAGAAGAATTGAAAGGACCAGCAGCACAACAATTTTTTGCGGCGAGAAGATACGAGTATCAACCTTAACTCTGCCGGATATTTTCTATTCTAGAAATTCCTTCTTTTTTTAATCGGATAATATTATCAACAAATCCTTCAATTTTTTGTTCGTGACTAACTAATAATATTTGTTGAGAATCTAACTGATCGAAAATGTCTCTCATTTTATCAAGTTGTTGTTCTGAAAAACCATCCGTAGGTTCGTCTAAGATGATTATATCTTTTGTTTTTAGTGTGGACATCATTGAGTTTATTATTTGATTTAATGCTAATCTATAAGCAAGAGCCACAGCAGTTCTTTCGCCACCAGATAAAAATTCATAATCAAGTTCGTAATCTTGGTTTGTTATTATTGGTGTGAAATCTTCATCAAGTCTAGCTGTCAGAGATTCTGAAACAAGCAAACTAAACCACTCGTTGAAAACTCTAGAGAAGTCTCTCCTCAATGTTGCAAGTACACTTGTTTCTGTTAAATTTATCAATGATAAAAATTTAACTTCCAACCAGTCCTGCAAACTTCTTAATGATGAAATTTGCCCGCGGATTTTCTCTTTCTCAGCAATTTCCATCCCAAGTTCTTCAACTTTTCTAATTAATAATTCATATTCTTTTCTTTTTTCTGCGACGTTTATTTCAGTTCGTCTAGATTCGAAGTCGATATTATCAAAAAGCTTTTTTTCTGCTTCAAAAGAAATCTTAGACTCTACAAATCTGTCTAATTCTTTAGAAAGAGTTTTAATTTCCGACTCTAGATTTTTTATTTCTTCTTCTGTTCTTTCAAGAATCATTGCATCACTTTTTATTTTAACTTCTATAACCCTTTGGTGCTCGAACTTGACCTTGTTTCTTTCAAGAGATAACTTATCTTGCTCATATCCCGAGATCAAGTCCTTCTCTTTTTTTATGTGCCCCAATATTTGTTCCTTCTCGACGAATTTTCTATCTAGCTCTCTTTGGATGTCTTCTATCTCAAACTGAGTTTTTTTAGAAATTTTGTCTTTATGTTCATGAGAAACTCCTTGTAAACACATAGGACAGTTCTCCATGGAAGTAACTTTTTCCTTCATTTTAAAGGCATTTTCCTTTTGAGCATCATAGGAATATATTTTTGAGTTAACTTCCATAAAAAGATTGTTTAGATCTTCAAGCGTTTTTTTGTGAGTTATAATAAGTGAATTCACATTGATTAACTCCTCATTCTTGAAATCTACTTTTTCAAGTATTTGATGTTTTGAAGCAAGAATATCTTTTTCTAGACGTACTTTCAGGGATTTTTTACCGTTGAGTTCTCCCTCTTTCTTGGATTTTGTTATGTCTATCAAAACTTTTTCATCTAGAAGTTTTTTAGATTTATCAAGACGTTCTGAAATTTGCTTTTTTTGTTCATTCAATCTGTCCAAGTTTATATTTAATTCAATTACTTCTTTGGAAATTTTTATTTTGTCTTCATTACTTTTGCCAAGTTTTTCTCTCAGAAGGTTAATCTCTCTGATTTGCATTTCTTTTATTTTCACATCTTCTTTTATTTTTTGAAGAAGAATCTGAGTATTCGCCTTTATTCGTTTGTATCTGTCAATCCCAAAAATATGTCTAATTAAGTCAAGTCTAACTTCAGGTCTTTCTTGGATTATTTCTTTCATGCCTTCTTGAGGAGTATAGACAGTGTATTTGTAAAGTAAATCTGATTTTTTTGCAAACTCTTTGGGATATTCCAAAAGAGAAATAACTGTATTCTTCATTTCAGAAGTAGAAACTTCTTCTAATTTTCCGTCGATAGAAATAGTGTTATAATCTTGAGTTATTCCACCAGATTTTGCTTTTTTTAGTCTTCTCTGAATAACAATTTGTTTCCCACCTATCTCTAATTCGAGTGAAACTTCAGCAGATTCTTCACCATGTCTTAAAATAGAATTGCCTTTTTGCCCTGGTTGAAGTCCGAATAAGGCAAATTGCAAAGCAAGTAAAATAGAAGTTTTTCCTGCGCCGATATCTCCAGATAGAAGAGTAGAACCGACTGGAAATTCTATTTCAAGTTCCCGATAGCTTCTAATATTATTTAATTTTAGTTTTTTGATTATCATTTCAAATTTTCCTCCAAAAAATCTCGAGTTAATTTAACATTAAAATTTTTTTTGTCAAAAGAAAAAACAAGACTTCCTTTCTTGTCTAATTCCATCATGTCTAAACAATTTTTCAGATTGAAATTTGGGGGAAACTCTGTTGGAAGAGAATTTTTTTCAAGTAACTTTTTTATTTGGTTAATTTTCTCTTCAGTTACTAGATTTAGTTTTTTTGCAAGCACTAACTCTTTTATCATCCCTATTGAAATGGCTTCTCCGTGAGATAAGTTGTAAACTCTTTCTAGTGCGTGCCCGACCGTATGGCCAAAATTTAACGTATGCCTAATTCCTATGTCTCTCTCATCCTCCTCTACAATGGCTAGTTTTATTTTACAACAGTTAGAGATTACATTTTGAGAATTGTTAATATCAAAGTTAAATAGTTCAAAAAAGCTCGGTTCTCCAAAGACTGAAAAGTATTTTATTGCTTCAGCTAGTCCATTCGAGATTTCCTTTTTGGAAAGGGTCTTTAGAAAATTTGGATCAACTATTATTTTTTTAGGTTGATAAATAGTCCCTACATAATTCTTCTTTGATCCAAGATTTATCCCATTTTTTCCTCCGAGACTGCTATCGATCATTGCTAAAAGAGTTGTTGGAACCTGGAAAAGCTCTACTCCTCTTTTGTATGTTGAAGCAACAAATCCAGCTAAATCCCCAGTTACTCCACCCCCGACAGCGATTATCGTCTTTTTACCTGATTTGTCTAGAGCTTCTAAGGCAGATTTATAATTTTCCAAAGATTTGCTTTCTTCTCCGGAAATAACTACAAAGAGATTTTTTTTAGATAATTCTGGGAAATTTTTCAAAACATTTTCATCAACCATAAAAAATCCGTCCAAGTCTAAAACTTGCTTAAAAATTCCTTTATCTATTTCTACTTCAGAGAGTTTTGAACTAACTATCATGAAATCACCTCCTGAATACTCAAAATCTTTTTTACTTCGTCTAAAAGTCTTTTTTCATAAATTGTTTCTTTTTCGTCTTCGTTTTTGTCAATTGAAAGTGCGTGCATCAAAGAATTCAAATGAAGATTATAGTCTGCCGGATTTTTTGTTGAATATTCTTTGATAATTTTTTCCTCAATATTTTCTACATGTTCTGTACCAATCTCTAAGTCTGCTTCTTGAACAGTTAATGCTGAAATATTTCTTAAGAAAACATAGGCTCCTTTCTTTTTTACAAAGTCTTCGATCTCATTAAACCTTATATCTCCTGACTTGCCTTTGAGTAAAACTCCTTTGAGTTTCATTAAAAAAACTTTATCAGACAAATTTAATCTGTCTATTTCAGAAATAATTTTTTCTGTTGCTGTTAGACCGTCTACTAAATCAATCTCAATAGATACTACTTCTTTAATTGGGAGAAGAATGCTCTTTGTTTTTATTTTACTTCCATCAACTTCTACCATGTGAAAGCTTCCATATTTCAAGTCAGTTAGCTCTTGGAAATTATTTGGATAGATTGGACCAGGATAAACATAAACAGCTTCTCCAATTCTTGATTCGAATCTTTTGTGAATGTGCCCCATCGCATAATAATTCGCTAAAGGAAGAGTTTCTTTTTCTACAGATTCCATGGGCAAATCTCCGACAACATCTTTGATTGTCGAGTGAAACATGAAAATACTGAAAGGATGAATTCCATTAAAATAGATTTTTTTTAAGTCTTCAACTTCAAGTCCAGACTTTCTGCCAGAATAACCATAAATTGCAATTTTTCCAAAAAATTCTGGAGACAATTTTATTTTTCCTTCTGAATCTATTTCTGTTTTTTCGATATTTGTACAGAAACCTGCCTTTTCTAAAACATCCAGAAAAGTTTTTCCTGAAGCTGAGAAGTCGTGTGATCCGGCTACAATGAAGACAGGTATATTCGCTTCTTTTAATTTTTTAAATTCTGCAAATGTTTCTTTGAGAATTTCTATGGGAGGATATGCAGAATCAAATAAATCTCCTGCGACTAAAAGAAATTCTGGTTTTTCTTGAATAATTGTGCTAATTGCTTTTTGAAAAGATAAAAAATTAAGTGTTTGAAGTTCTTCCTGCCTCCAACCCCCAAGATGACAATCTGCGATATGTGCGAATTTTAAACCCATACTCTTTTCTCCTTAATTCTAAAGAAGGCTTATCATTTATAAGAATTGTTGTGATTATTTTTCGTCAGTTCTCTCTGATTCAAATATACCATAAAAGCTGCACCGGCAATAAAAATCCAATCGACCAAAAAAGTTAAGGCCATAAAAATTAGGCCGATTAAGGTGTAAATTATTACTTTTTTATTAATTTGTTTTTTCATATTATTTCCAAGTCACTTCGACCTGGTCAGTTCGCTCCCTTGGTTTAATATCTAATTTATCAAAATCTTCTGGTTTGAAGATTATACATTCTGGAGATTTACTCTCCTGCGAAGGCACTTGTCCTGCATGAGATCTCCCATTCTCAAGTGTCCTTTCCTGCGAAAGGAATATTTTTATTCCAAGATAAGCGATCATTGCTGCGTTGTCTACTAAGAATTGTCTTTCTGGACAGAAATATTTTGCTCCTCTTTCTTTGCACATGACCTGACACATTTCCTGAAGTCGAGAATTACAGGCAACTCCTCCGCCGAGAACAAGTTCTTTTTTTCCAGTATGAGCCATAGCTCTTTCTGCCGCTTCAACTAACATTGCGAATGCAGTCTCTTGTAATGAAAAAGATAAATCTTCAAGCGAAGCTTGTTTTTTGTTTAACATATTTTGAAGTTTCGTTAGCATTCCTGAAAATGCGACGTCCATTCCTTTTATTGAGTAGCCTAATTCGATAAACTTTTTTCCATTTTTTGCTAGCTCTTGTATTTTTGGTCCTCCAGGAAAACCTAGGCCAGCTTCCCTTGCAAATGTGTCTATGAAATTCCCTACCCCTAAATCTAAAGTTTCTCCAAAAATTCGATATTTGCCTGCTTCGTATGCAATTATTTGCGTGTTTGCTCCGGAGGCATAAAGCATTACAGGATCTTTTGCGCCAGTAATCTCTCCAATTTCTTGATGGGCGATGCAATGATTTACTGGGACTATGGGAATGTTAAGATCTTTTGCAATGTGTTTTGCGAATCTCATCCCTTCTAAAAGTGATGGAGCAAGGCCAGGAGCATTTGAAAGTGCGATGAACTTTATTTCGTGAGGAGAGATTTTTGCTTGCTCTAAAGCCTGAGCATAGAGTTTTGGTGCAACTTCTTTATGATGTTTTCCAAGTTCATTTGGAATTAAGCCGCCTTTTTCTGTTGTGAATAGATCTTTGATATTTACAAGGAATTTTGGAGTTTCATCTAAAGAAAGAATTGCAATTCCGAGCGTATGTGCTGTGCATTCTATTCCTAGACAATAATTTTTAGACATGATTATAACAAAAAATTAGACTATAAAAATGTTTTTTGAACAAAATGGAACAGAATTAGAAACCGAACCTAGAAAATTTTAAAGAAAATTAAATAAATTTTGGTAAAATCCCCTCGTTTTGTTTTGACATAAGAATAAAGTCAAAACGAGAAAATTTTAGATGGACCGGCGGTCCCTAAACCCCGGTCCATTAAATATGAAATGAATAAATTTTTTATGAAAAAGAATTACTTCTTCTTTTTCTTTTTACCGCCTCTAGCCATCTTAGCTTCACATACGTTTCCTTTTCCGTCAACATAGTAAAGGTATCCTGGCTTTCTTGTAACTGCGTTTTTTACTAAAACTACTCCCATATTTTTACCTCCTTTTTTGCGAATATAATGTTTATACATCGACGGGGTATTTAAATGTTTCGAAAATAACTCGTCGAGCCTATTTTGTCGACGAGATTGGAATTTCCAATAGGTATCGGCCATACTCGGAAAAATAGGGTGCCCAGTTTTTCACGTCGATAATTTTTACAACTCTTTTTTTGTCGTCGAGCCAAAGTGCTTTGAATGGTTTGCAGAAAAAAGAATGAATAGTTATGTCTTGGTTTTTGTCGAAAATAAAAAGGAGAGGAGAGGAATTTTTTCTAAACATGAGTCCTCTTGTTTTTTTCCAGACAGTATCACAAACTTCTACAGAAATTTTTGTTTTCTTTCCCTTATTGTAATATGTGAAAGTTTGGAGGTTCATTTTGCGATAGTCCAGAGGACATTAAAATATTGCTTAAAACTTTCAGCAATTAATTTATTTTTTATCATGAACACGAATGGCTTTTCTTCCCATAAAAAGATATAAACATAATCTTCAAAAATATCCATCGCTGCAGGGCTTAGATAGCCTGAGGGCATGTACTTTACCTCAGTATTTTTTGCTTTTGCTATATCTTCTTGGAAACCTCTAGAAGAGATATCCGTGATAAGTCTAAGCTTTTGTCTTTTTTTTATGGATTTTAAGTTCAAATTATTTAGAAATAAACTAAGATTTTCAGATTTATACTGTGGCTGAGAAAAACCAAAAACATCTATAACTCCATTCACGGGGCAGTCATATACAATTTTTCTAAATGCTGTCTTAAAACCTTCATAGCCTTCATAAACCGCAGTTAGCGTTTCCTTTTCCTTAGTATTTTTTAAGTTATTTAGCTGAGGAACTAATTCTGAAATCTTTTTCTTTCTTTGTTCTTCTAATTCAATAAATTTATTTGGGCTTTCTGCTTGGAAATGTTTTCCATCTTTTTGAACATTGTAGGAGACTAAACCCTTTCCTACAAGAGTATTCAGTGATTCGTATACTCTTGAATTAGCTATTTGTGTTTCTTTAATTATACTTCCAGTAGTAGTTTCCCCTTTTTTTAAAAGGTGAAGATAAATCAAGGATTCATTTTCTGTTAAACCCAACTCTCTGAGTTCTTTTTCCATAGCCTCGAAAGCCTTCAAAACTATTTAAATGTTTCTCCCAAAAAGGAGAAATAATATTCTTATTTGGACCTGTTGCTACCTTCTCATGGTACAAACAAAAATTCCAGAGATAACACAAAACCAAATGCGTTTTATGATGAGTAGGAAGAAATCAGAAAGAGTAATTGTTAATGGAATTAGTGCCGAGATTCAGCCCTATATGTTCCCCCCGGTTTCTCCGTATTCATACAGCACAAGGATATTGCTGGAAGATATGCACTTCAAAAAAGATGAGCGAGTCCTAGAAATTGGCACGGGTTGCGGAATACTATCTGTCTTTGCTGCAAAACAAGGGGCTAGAGTTGATGGCGTAGATATCCTACCAGAGTGTGTAGAATTTTCCCTTAGGAACGCAATCACAAACGGAGTGTTTGAAAGAACAAAATTTTATTACAGTAATATGTTTCAGAATACCGACGCACACTATGATACTGTCTTATGCAATCTGCCAATATTAAATGGAGATTTGCCAGACAAGAACTCCGCGTGGTACAGCTTATTCGATCCAAACTTTAAATTCCATATCCAGTTATTTGAAGAGGGGAGAAAATACACCCAAAGGATCATAATGGCTCATGCAGATTTGATAGGTAAAAAAGATTTTGCAGATTTGGAATCTCTTGCTGAACAAAATGGATGGAATGTCAGTAGAGTGCATTCTAGAAATTACGCAACCCAAGAATGGAGATCTTATGAATTTAAATATAGAGGAAACTTGAAAAAATGATGAGCTTGGTAATAATTTTAGTATGGATTATCTTGGTTACTTCTATTTCTCTTTTTGGAGCATGGTACGCAAAAAAATATGGAAAACCTGACGGAATTATTGGGCTTTATGTGACATTTGTACTTATTAGCAACTTAATAGCGTTTAAAATCTCAGAGTATAATTTTGGTTTCATAACTCTTTACGCTACAGCAGCTTCGATAATATTTCCAGTAACATTTTTATTGACAGATGTAGTAAATGAAAAGTTTGGTAGAAAAGAAACGCATAGAATGATCTTCATTGCATTTATTGCTCAGGTTGCTACTGCTGTTTTTATATTCATTTCTATATATCTGAGTCCTGCTCCTTTCTGGGCAGACCAAAATATTTTTCAGAAGGTATTTGGATTTGCACCAAGAGTTATGCTCGCGAGTTGGATTTCATTTTTAATAAGCGAGAATGTAGATGCATATATTTTTGCATGGTTCAAGAAATTAACTAAAGGAAAACATTTGTGGAGCAGAAATGTTTTTTCAAGTATTCCTGCTATGGCTTTAGATACGATTATTTTCGTGACACTTGCATTTTATGGAGTTCAACCACTGGCGCCACTTATTACTGGAGTTCTAATTATCAAATGGATTGTCGGAATAATAGATATTCCGTTTATGTATCTAAATAGAAAAATAATGGATTAAAACCATCGAATCTCTTTTCTGAAAACTCTTTGCCTATTTTTTTCTTCGAGGTGCTTCTTTACATTGAAAGGTATTGGCGAAGTTTGAAAATTAAGTTTAAGATTAGTATAATGCTCGAAAACAATTTTTACAGTGTCTTCGTGAACCATGTCATGATGGATGAATCCTCCGCCGAAAGTTTTTGGAATATGCATCAATTCATGGATAATTGTTTTTGTTTGTTCGTCTCTTGGAAGCTTATCGAATTTTTCTGAGATTACTTCAACTAAATAAAATCCAGTCGTCCTTCCCATAGCGAGTTGCATGGCCTTTCCGAGTGCATGACATCTTGCAATTGTTCCTCTGGAAGACGAACCTTTACTTCGTAAAAAACCTACATTGGACAAGTCAATATAATTCCAATTTAGAACTCTGACTATTTCTTCCGCCTCTTTTTTTACGTCGTCTGCTGAAAAGTACTTTATTCCCAATTACAAAACCTCAATTAACTTATTTTTATTTGTTAATCCCGATTTTATTTTAATGTTTTTCCAAGGTACTCCAAAATGCTTTGATAATAGCGAAACAACTTCCATGTTTGCCTCATTTTTTTCTGGTTCAGAAGCTACATAAATAAGAAAATTTCCTCCGCCAAAGTCTTCAACTCGAGGATTCGAGGATCGAGGTTTTACCATCACTTTTATTATCATGAAATTTAGAGAAAAAGATAGATTAAAAATATTGTTATACTCAAATGTCTCCGTCTTCTATAGAAAAACCATGGTCATCAAGATTTCTATGCTTCCAATTTTGAGTGTTTTCTTTCCAATTTTGAAAAACCTTGTTCCTTACTTTCTTTATCTTAATTCCTGCTTCTTCGGTTTTAGGATGATAAATAATTTTTGTGAAAAAATTTCCAACAGTTGAAAATAAATTTTTAAAGAAATCACAAAAATTCTCAAACCCTCTTTTTATTTTGAACAGCTTAACTGAACTACTCATGAAAATTATAAGGAGAAATTGTTTTTAAAATTATCGAGTTACTATTTCCGCCCCTCAAATTTTGCACCTCGCAAAAATCTCAAAATAAATATTTGTTTTGCTCGGAGCGAAATTTTCGCCATCCCTTTCGCGACTTATCTCGTAATGATCTCAACACCGTCGCGATGTTCTAAAACGTGGTCTTTACCAATTGCTTGTTTTGTTTTTGCGTTGATTGCTTTTACAAAATTCTTTCCTAAATCAGTATGAAGTTTGAATGCAAATTGTAGAGCTGTTGTACCCCTTGGAACTAAAAAGCAGTCTGGTAAAACGTTTCCTTTAGAATCTGCAAGTTTTGTTGCACCTGCGGGAAATACTGCGATATAATTTAACAAGGAAAAAACAGTAGCGTCTAAAATTGCTTGAACCCCCGTTCCCTCGTTAAATTTATCCAAAATATTTTCTTTAATTAATTTTAAGGCAGCTTTTTGCTTATCATTTAACTTTTCTTCATTCATTTTAAAATCTCTATTTCCAGGAGTGTAATCAATCATTCCTGCTTTTGCTGCTTGTCTTAAAGATAACTCCGAATCTGCTGAACAAGGAATTATTAACAAATGGGGGAATTCTGCTTTCAGTTTGTCATACCATTCCTTTGCGCCAGGTTTGTCGATTTTATTTGCTGCGATTATCATGGGTTTTGTCATGTGTCTAATTTCGTGAGCAAAATTTCTTAAATCTTGAGCTGACCAAGTTGTTGCTTTTTCCGGATTTAAGTTTAATTTTCTAATTGCAATTTTCACATCATCTTCATTAACATCTAAACCCGAGAATTGTTTTGCGATTGCTTTTGCTAAGTCTGTTTTTTCAATTGCCAGTTTTCTTACTAATGGTCCCCAAACTTTATTTAAAATTCCTAGATACCAGAGATCTAATTCATTTTCTAGCATTGCAATATCTTTAACTGGATTGCCTTTGTCAGGAGTGCATTCCTTTCCCTCTGCGTCTGTGGTTGCTGAGATGTCAACAATGTGAATAAAAGCATTTGCTCTGGATAAGTCATTCAAAAATTGATTTCCTAAACCTTTTCCTTCAGAAGCTCCCTCGATTAAACCCGCGACATCCATTAATTCTACCGGAACAAATCTTGTCTCTCCATTACAATTTCCAGTTCGAGGATTGCATCGGGTATTGAAATCCTTGCATAAACATTTTACACGAACGTAACCAACTCCTGTGTTCGGTTTTATAGTCGCGAATGGATAAGCCGCAATTAAAACATCCATGAGCGTTGCTGCCTTGAAGAACGTTGACTTTCCACATGAAGGTTTTCCTACTAATCCGACTAACATAAAATTGAGAGAAAAAGAGAGTTTTTAAGATTTTGTTTACGAATAAATGTACTTGAATAGTCGATAATTGCTAAGTATCCATGCCAAAAGCACCATAGCCCAGAAAAATATATGTTCTTGTCCTAGAAAAAATAAAGTTGCCAACATTATGAAGAACAAAGCAGGGAATGCTACTAACATCCAAAAATAAAATGGAAATATTGGAAAAACTTTTTTTGCCCAAGTCAGAGTGATATCTACTTTTTTACCCAATCCTTTTTTTGAAATCCCAACGAACACTAAAATAAATGAGAAAAGCATATATCCTGCGACCAAATAATAAATGGGCAAGATTTCTTGAAAATTTATTCTATTCGAGATAACTGCCCACAATCCTACAAAAAAGGATGCGCCTCCTGCAAAAAAGAATAAGAAAGGAGTTATACTTTTTGTGTGATATTTGTAGTAGACAAGTTTCCAGTAAATTAGAACGCATAAAATAATTATAATCCCTTTTACGAAATCCATAAATTATCTAGAAAATAAAGATTTAAATAAATTGAGGTCTTGAAAAAATTTGTGGCAGAACCAAAATATGTTTATGCATTGTGTAGACATTATAGCGTAGGAATGAATCCAGATGATAGGGAGATTGTTGTTGGAATTGAAAAAAGTTCCTTTCTGGCAAATACCTTTGATTTATTCAGGACGAAAAGAGGAGAATATGTTGCTCGATTCGAAGAGGTCTCGCGTGCGAAAGGATGTGTTATTGGAAAAATCACGGATAGTTTAAAAGAGTGGAAAGCAATGAGGGTTATTCCTATAGATGATTTAGTTGATGCTTGTGAGATTGTGTCTGGTGTGACTTAAAAAATAAAATGAGCCCACCGACTCACAATTTGCATTTGCTAATTTTTACTTTTGTTGCTTCGCAAATTTTATGCAAAAGCGAATTGCTCGGATTTGAAATACGAATTGCGATTCGCCCCATAATATTGGGAGATTATCAACATATCTCATTTCATTCGATATGCTACAAATGAGCCCACCAAGATTTGAACTTGGGACCCCCGCCTTTCTTAGCGAATGCTTGAAATTACGTCCCTAACGGGACGCACTCTTATAAGAGCGGTGCTCTACCAGGCTAAGCTATGGGCTCATTTGATTTATATAGATATAAAAGGTTTTTTAAAGGTTGTTAAATATATTTAGTAATGGCAACACAAAAAGGTGTCAAGACTAATGTCCAGAAAAAGGAAATAAAGAGGCTTTACAGATCAAAAACTGATCGAGTTATTGCTGGCGTTTGCGGAGGAATTGGAGAATATCTCGGCATAGATCCCGTAATCGTTAGATTGGTTTGGGTTCTTCTTACATTATGCGCCGGTGCGGGAATCTTAGCTTATATTCTTGCGTGGGTAATAATTCCAAAAGAGAAGTAAACAACTTATTAGTTCTTTTTTCTTGAGAACTTTACTTTTTACAAATTAGTAATGCCTTAGACTTATCTTTAGAAACATTTAGAGAAACTTGTCTAAAGTGCATGTTAAAATAAGTCAGTAAATCTTCTTTCTTATGCTTGAATGCTATTGCAATAATCATTTGATCGCCTTTGTTAAATGAAATTTCTCTATTTTGAAATTTAACAAGCTTGTTTACTTTTATTGTGTAATACAGCTCTATTCTCTGATTCTTCCATCTTGTTCCAAGTTCTACTTCTTCATGGAGTAAACCTAATTGTAATGGAATGTGAATTAACCAGTCATTCGCCAGTTTATTTTTCTTGTAAGCTTCCGCTCTTTCTTCTTGTTTGCTATCATCTATAGCAGTGTCGATTATGAAAAGATCATCCATGTTCATTGAACTTCTTATTTCATATAGCAGTTCATGTATTTCAAAATTTCCTAAAGTATTTCCTAGTAAAAGGAAAACATTTTTCTTGTATTCTCCCTTACTTAATAAAGGAGTTACATTTTCTAAGTTTTCAAAATCAGAAATGTTATACTGAAATTCAATTATCTCGTCAACTTTTTTGTTGGATACTGTTTCGATTGCTTTTTGCACCATATAACCGCTAATGTCTATAGGGCAGTATCTTATTTTTATTGAGGGATTTATCTTTCTTAATAATTCTATAATTCTCAATCCTTTTGTTCCATCTCCACAACCAAGGTCCACAATATTTATCGGTACATCGCCTATCTCTTCCGCAATCTCGGTTATATTTGCTTCAAGCAAATCTTCTGCTTGGGGCTGTCCTGTTTGAGTTTTATAACCTTGATCTGACTCTAAGTCCAAATATCCTTGTGCTTGTTCAGGTGTTAAATACCATAATTTAGAATCAGCAATGTTCCAGACTCGAGTGTTGCCTTCCAGAGAGTAGCCTCTTTTGATCAGTTCCTTAAAGATTAAATCATTAATTTTGGAGTCGCTTTCTTTGGCAGGTTGTGTCTTTGCCATATTTTTTTAGAGGATTCACCCTTTTTATTCCTTTGTATTACTAGAGCAATGACACAAAACATAAGGTTTAAAAGTTAAAACTATTTTAAGGTTTTGCAAATGACGATTTAGGGATCGAATTTTTGCGCTCACATTTCGGCCTTTTGTGAGTCTAAATAAAAGGTTCATATTCACTATTTTTAAGAAAAATATTTAAATTACTTATTTTAAGAGAAGTCATGAAAAAAATATTTGGTTTAGTTTTAGCAGGACTTATTGCATTCGGAGGTATTTCTTATGGTCAAGAAAAAGATGCTGTAAAAAATCAGGTTGAAAGAGATGCTATCGCTCTTTCATTATACGAGAAGGCTGATTTGTTGAGAAGATCTGCAGAAAAATCTAGAACAGCGGCGGTAACGCATCAATCCCATGCTGCACAAAATAGAAAAACTGCAGACAACTTTGAAAATTCTCTTAGAGGACCTAGCTTCGATAGAACAGCAGATTACAGAAATGCTGGAGGACTATTAATAAAATCAGGGGATTCAGAAATTTCAGCCGCAAGGGATTATGCTGTTGCTTCATCAAACCTAACAAGTGCGATAGGAATATACAAAAACTTCAAATATAAAGACATTGAAAAACTTGAGAAGTTGCTCGGAACAGACATGGAAAATGTTGAAAGATGTTTTTATCAAGCTTTAGACGATTATGCAAAAGCTGAGGAAGATTACTCTGAATTATATGGAAATGATTTAGAAAAGCAAGCAGCAGCAAATGAAAAGTCTGCTAAATGTTTAGAAACTTTGGCTGGAAGAAAGTAATTACGAGGTTTTAATTTTCGAATCCCTGAAATATGCCAAAATGGTGCGACGCTCCCACCTTGCTTCTCACTCTGCCCTCGTTCGAATCTCTACAAAAAATTTACAATTTTTTCAAAACCCCAAATAGTTTTCTAAAGAAAATACGCTCCCACCGAGATTCGAACTCGGGTTACTGCCGTGAAAGGGCAGTGTCCTTGGCCTCTAGACTATAGGAGCACTTATCACAGAAATAGTGATGAAATACCGAGCAAAAATTCATTTTTAAAACTTACTACTACCAAAAATTATCTTTATGCACTAGGAATTGGAAAAAATGCTCTTAATCCTAGAACAAATAGAATTACCAGAATTATCATTACAACTACCGCGTTTGGAGAGAACTTGAATTTAGAGTCGTACTCTTCTTTAAATCGAGTAAGTCCTCCGCCGAATCCGCTTGGAACTGTGTTATCTACTTGAGCCATATTAGATTAATTGAAAGCTCGTTTATAAATTTTCCCTCCGCAGAGAGGGACTCTGAAGGATGGAGAGTGTAGAACAAAAATATGCAGGACAGGTGTAACCTTTATTCAACAACTGCTTTTATTCTTCTAATTCCGGCACTAGAACTTTCTTCTTTTACAATCTTAAAACTTCCAAGCTCAGAAGTATTTTTTACGTGAGGTCCAGTGCAAATTTCTTTGCTTATGATCTTTTTACCGTCCATAATTGTGTAAACTGAAACAATGTCAGGATACTTCGCACCAAACTCTCCGTGAGCTCCGGACTTCAAAGCTTCCTCGACTTTCATTTCTTCTCTTTTTACTTCTAATTTTTTATTTATCTTATCATTAACCCATTCTTCTACTTTCTTCAATTCAGCCGATTCAACTTTTCTAGCAAAATTAAAATCAAAACGTAATCTCTCAGGATTTATATTGGAGCCTTTTTGTTTTATGTCTTTGTCCAATACTTGTCTTAACGCTTCATTTAACAAATGTGCTGCAGTATGGAGTTTTGTAGTTCCTTCAGAATTATCCGCAAGTCCAGACTTAAAAGTTCCAGCTGAAGCAGTTCTTGAAAGCTCTTGGTGTTTTTTACTTTCTTCTTCAAATCTTTTTTCATCTACAAATATCCCTGCTTCTTTTGCGAGTTCAATAGTCATCTCAATCGGGAAACCATAACTTTGGTAAAGCAAGAAGGCATTTTTTCCGTCAATAGATCTCTCTTCAGAAACCAATTTGTCAAATACTTTCATTCCTTGCTCAAGAGTTAAATTAAACTTAGTCTCTTCTTTTTCTATCTCATCCAAAATACTTTGCTTATTTCCTACCAAGTTATCATAGTCATCATAAATATCAAAAACTTTCAAACAAACTTTTCTTGTGAATTCCCTCAAACCCAATAATCTTCCGTATCTTACTGCTCTTCGGATTAATCTTCTTAAAACGTACCCTCTCTCAGCGTTTCCTGGAACAACTCCATCACCTATAATAAAAACAGAAGCCTTCAAATGATCTGCTATAATTCGCATTGCTTTTGTTTCTTCAGGATCTTTTCCATATTTTTTCTCAGATAAAATTTCTATTTCTTTTATAATTGGTTGCCAAACTTCTGTAAGGTAATTATCATCAAATCCATTTGTCACTGCTAAAACTCTTTCAACTCCCATTCCAGTATCAATATTTTTTTGTTTTGCTTCAATATACTTTCCACTTCTATCTCGATTATACTGCATAAGAACGTCATTCCATATTTCTACCCATCTTTTATCTTCAGGGTTAAATTTTTTTGGTGCCTTTTCTTTACTGTCTCTCCAATAAAACATTTCAGTATCTGGTCCGCATGGTCCTGTCTCTCCAGCAGGCCCCCACCAATTATCCTTTTTAGGTAAAAAAGCTATTCTATCTTTAGAAACTCCAAGATCTAACCAAATTTTTGCAGCCTCATCATCTTTAGGGGCGTCTTCATCTCCCATAAAAACAGTCACAGCAAATCTTTCAAGAGGTATTTTCAAAACTTTAGTTATGAATTCAAAGCTCATCTCAATTGCTTGTTTTTTAAAATAATCTCCAAGACTCCAGTTGCCCAGCATTTCAAAAAAAGTATGGTGTGTTGTGTTGCCTACTTCATCTATATCTCCCGTTCTTATACATCTTTGTACATTTACAAGTTTCTTGCCTAGTGGATGTTTTTGCCCAAGTAAAAACGGAACTAATGGATGCATACCTGCAGTTGTAAATAGAACTGTAGGATCATTTGCGGGAACAAGTGAAGAATTTGGAATCTCTTTATGTTCATTAAGTTTGAAAAATTCGATATAATTTTTTATCAGTTCTTTTCTTGTGATTACCATAAAAACTAAAGAATATGGGCATTTTTAAAATTTCTCATACTCTAACCTCTACAAACCGCCAAGATTATTCAACTTCTCTTGTATTCTCAGTAACTCGTCATCTAAGTCAGAACTGACCTCTTCTTTAACAGCTCTTTGTCTGACAATCTTTTCTTTCTTTTGCTTTTCAACAATTTCTCTTTTTGGATAAATTTTCTTTTTCAATTCGTTCGGCAAACCTTCTTCTGGAAGTTTCACATTTAATCTATCTAGAATAATCCCGAGACTAGCAAAATTTTTGCTTAGCTGAGCAAGATATCTTTTTTTGTTTGAGCGAATTGCTTTCAGATGGCTAACTTTTTTTTGCAAATTAATTAATGCTAAATGGCACTGTAAAAGCTCCGCTTTATTCTGCTTATATTCTGGTCTTTCAAAAGAAACATATATTTGTTTTTCTTCTACGATTTTATTTATCTCCTATTTTAGATTCGATTAAAAACATCGTTATCGATGCGAGTCATTCTTAGTTTAATTTCGTCCATTTTGCGATATTTTCACCAAATTTATTTAATTTTGAAAAATGGCAAGGTAACGAACCTGTTGAGTTACCGCTATCGGGCTTTTTTGACCAAACTGAAAGTTTGGAACAATTCAAAAAACGCTCTACATCAAATCCTATTGAACACATCATTGTCAATCCTTGTCATTCTTAATTTGATTTCGTCCATCACCTTAGAAATTTCAGTAATCTCTTCATCTTCTTGTAATTTTATTTCTTCAATCTTACTCAAAACTTCTTCAACCTCTCTTAAGTCTCTTGAGATTTCTTGAACATCTCTCTTCGCAGAATTAAATTTATCTATTCTTACAAAGATGGTCTCCTCAGCATCTTTCTTCACAACACCTTTCTGTTCTTCCGATACTGTTTCCACTTTCGGCATTTCAACTCTAGCCGGCGGGGAGGGGACAACCTCTATTTTCTTTAGTTCTACTAATGGTTCGGGTTTTACTTCTTTCTCCATTTTCTGCGGAGGCAAGGCTGGAATTCCAACTTGCATTGAGGATTCTTCAAAACCCTTCATGGAGCCAGCTGAGGCTCCAGAAGTATCACCTTTCATTTTCTCAGAAGAGTCTTCAATTGCTGATTTTATAACGTCTCTATTAAGTTGATCACGACCATCTCCAGACATAGCAGGTAAAGAAGGAAGAGTTTCTACAGGCTTTTTTGGAAGAGAAGGTATTGCAGGAATAGTTTCAGAAGGTTTTGGTTCAGCAATTGGCATAATACGTGGAACCTCTGGAGCTAGAGGAATTTCAGGGATTTTGTCTTTTTTACCGAATAAACTCATACCTTAGGTGAGGGTTTTTTACTTTTATAGGTTTATATTAACTTTTAAGTTACTACACTTTCAAACGAAAAGTATTTAAGACATTACAATAAACTAATATTATGCAAATTACTCTTTTAAGAAATCTCGTTCAAGAAATGGCTGGCGAAGGTTCTGGTCAGATAGTAGATATACTTTTCGATAAAAGAGATATCAATGAATTTCTCATCGCTAAAAAAATGAATTTAACTATCAATCAAGTCAGAAATATTCTTTATAAATTGTCAGCAGAAGGATTAGTTTCATTTACAAGAAAAAAAGACAAGAGAAAAGGATGGTACATTTATTTTTGGACACTTAATACTGAGAAATGCCTTATGAAATTAGAGGTAGAGTTAACAAAAAAACTTGAAGAACTAAAACAAGCACAGAAACAAAGAGAATATGGCAGGTATTACACTTGTAAAAATTGTAATATAGAAGTGACAGAAGAGAAGGCGCTTGAAGACGATTTTTCATGTTCGGAATGCGCGGAAGTTTACACTCTTGTTGATAACACAAATAATTTGAAAGAATTGAAAGGCAAGATCACAAAGCGAGAAAATGAACTAAATGAAATTAAGCAGGAGTTAGAATCCGTTCGTGTAAAGACAAAAAAAGTTACCGATGCAGCACAAAAGAAACTCGCAGCAAAGAAATCAAAGGGAAAAAAAGCAAAGGGAAAATCTTCAAAAGCAAAAAAAGTTACAAAGCCTAAAAAAACTAAACAAAAGAAATAATTTTCCCAAGCTATTTCATAACTATGGACAGATCATTTTTTAAAAACTACACTGGAATATTAATTTTAATTAATGTAGCTGTCTTTTTTGTTTTTCTTATCTGGAGTTATTTTTCCGGACCAGAAGTTTTTACTTCCTTTGCCCTTCAACCTTCTCAAATTTTACAAGGAAAACATCTCTGGACAATTATAACGAGTATGTTTTTGCACGCAAGTTTAGGTCATTTGGTTGCAAACATGCTATCTTTAATTTTTCTAGGAGGATTCGTCGAGAGATTAATTGGTAAAAAAAGATACATTTGGCTTTATTTTATCGGAGGATTTGTAGCGTCAATGTTTTTTGTTTTATTTGCAGGAGTATTTGGAGTAAGTCCGTTTGGAGCAAAATTATTTGGAAGTCCAGAATCTCTTGCAGTTGGAGCTTCCGGGGCAATTTTTGCGCTAGGTGGCCTTCTTGCAGTTTTAACTCCCAGACTTAAAGTACTAGTATTTTTTGTAATTCCTACTTCCATGTGGGTTGCAATGATAGGATTAACTTTCTTAATGTGGTTAATTTCTCTAGGTTTACCCCTTAACATCGGAAATACTGCTCACCTCGGAGGCCTAGTCGCGGGAGTGGCTTACGGGTTTTATCTAAAATACAAATACCCTAAGAAAACTTCGATGATTGCAAGATATTTTTCACAATGAGAAAAAAATTCAATAAAAATAAAGAAAAAGGTCTGGGTGAAATTTACCTAGACTGTTTTAATTTTCTCAAATCTTCAAAAAGTTATATTTTGTTGACTATTTCTCTGTTCATTCTGTTTGTGCTCCTAGGATACCTCTTTCAAATGCCCTCAAATTTAGAAACAAAATTTCTCGAAATGCTCAAACAAATAGCTGAGCGATTTAATGGCTTAAATGTTTATCAAACAGTCTGGCTCATATTTTCGAATAACCTTACAGTAAGTTTTTTAGTTTTAGTGCTCGGGTCCATCCTTGGAATATTTACAATTGCAACACTAATTTCCAACGGATTGATAATCGGGTATGTAGCAAGAAAGGCAGTTTCGCTCAACGGTATTATTGTTCTTTGGAAATTATTTCCTCATGGAATTTTTGAACTTCCAGCAGTTCTGATCTCTATGGCATTGGGAATAAAACTCGGCTTCCAACTTTTCAAAAAAGGAGCATTCAAGTTCAATTTGAAAAATTCACTTTATACTTTCTTTCTTATAGTTGTACCTCTTTTAGCTATTGCAGCGATAATTGAAGGGCTACTCGTATTTTTTATTAAATAATCAGAAGTCAAATAACTTTTTTTGTTTTCCGTAATTTTTCAAAATCCAAGAAGACTCGCTATATTTTTCAACAGGAATTATTAATCTTGATTTAATGTCTCCAAGTGTTTCACCAATAGAACTAAACTTAATCGGCCCATTTTTTACTGCTCTTCTCATCAGTTCTCTTAGAATCCCAACACCGAGAGGAGCATAATAGTCCTCGGATATCTGTCTAAAAATTACTACATTTGCCTGTTTTTTTATTTTTTCGAGATATTCACAGACTGCAAGTCTATTTGCGTAATAGGCTCCCGTAACGCTGTCAGCATATTTCTTCCTTCCAAAAAAATCTTCATAATCTTGCCAACGACCCTCTTCCGTTGTTTCAATTTCTATAACTTCAAATTTGAATTCTCCCGGAAGTAAAATAATTTCGTAATGATTTCCGTTATATTCGTCATGGAAAACTGAAATTTCATTTATCTCCGAGTATGTTTTAATTTTCTTCAGAAGTTCCTTACTTAAAATATCATCCACTGCAGTAATACTCCATCTTGTTGGAACAAGTTTTCTGTCTGTTTTTACTCCTAGCATTCCTACCGAAAATAATTTTTGCAAATGGCTTGTTTTTATATTGCTATTGTAGAGTTCCTGCAAAGCATCAGTTGCCCTAACATCATAATCTCCTACGATATAATCAACTTTTTTGTCCACTCTTGGGTTTTCCTCTAAAATTACTTTTTCAATTGGTGCTGGTTTAGCCATTATTGACAACATCTTTGATTCCGTAAAATCTGGAACTGGTGCTTTTTTCAGAAAAAATTCCATAGAAACGGGTTTTGAAGAAAGTGCAAGTTCTTGAGTAATATTATGAAAACTTTTTGGCAATTTTATATTTGTGAGCTTTCTTCCATATATCATCTGCCCTCTGTAAGTCAAAACCTCGTCAATAGGCATATTTTTTTCCACCCATTCGTCTGGAGAAGACATGATACTAGTGTCTCCTTTGTATGTTGGAGAAAGAATTCCTGAAAAAACATTCGGATAATTAACTCTGCCAACAAAAAGTTCTGGAGGGGTTGATCCTGAGAAATGCAGTTTCGGTTTTGGAAAGTTTAATTTTAATTGAGAAATTAATTGCTCCCTCTTATCTTTTCTTATTTCTGGCTGCATAAGTATCTAAAAAATTTAGAGTTTATAGGGATTGTTGTTTTTACATCTATAATTATCCCCCTGGTCCTGCATATTTTTGTTCTACACTCTCCAAGATCATGTGTCCTCCCATGCGGAAGGAAAGTAAATAAAAAATAAAAATTAAATTGTGTTTATTTGAAGTAGTTTACTGCTTCTTTGTTGAATCCTAAGTACCAGATTATCACTGCGTCAATAACAATATTAACAATATCAAAGTGCCTAAGCGAACCTAACACACTTAAAACAGAGAATATCAATACTAGTATTCTTGCCCAATTCTGTCCGCTCCAAAGACCTCTACCGACAAAATAATCTAAAACTGCAAGAGCAATAAAGACAACTCCTACGAAGACGATCATTGAACCTACTAAAAATCCGCTAACAGGAACCCATTGTGAAAGGAATCCTGACAGAAAATTAGCTCCGAATAGCATGACAATACCAAGAATCAGAGTAACGACAGCCCCAATGTATGCAAGAATAGACAATATTTTTACACCAACCGGAGCCATATTTTTTTTAGCCATTTATTTAACCTCCCTTGAATAAATATAGAAAAAGATCTATTTAAACTATTCCAAATAAATTCCAGGCTTTCCAGGAAGAGATTTCTTAGATTTGTTTTCTGGATCGATTTTGTTAGGATCATTTACTGCAAAGATTTCAACAGGTTTTCCAAGTTCTTTTTCGATTTTCTTTTTGTCAACTTGTTTTATTTCAAATGGCATTACATAAAGATAAACTTTGCTAATCTTCTGTGTTTGCGAAAGTTTTTCTATTACTGGTTTTGTGTTCTCAATAATTTTTGCTGAAACGTCCGCAGAAGACTTTTTCTCTTTGATCTCCTCGTATTTTGGCCATTCTGCTGCTGAAATAAATCCTTTGTTGCCAAGTTTTTCCCAAAGCTCTTCAGCAATGTGGGGGCAGAATGGTGCTAAGATTCTAACTGCTTTTCCAAAAGATTCTTTTGATATTTCTTTTTGTTGAGAAATAAAATCGAAAAGAGCTCTTATTTCAATTGTCGATTTTCTGTAATCAATATTTTCTATTTGCTCGCTAACATTTTTTATTGTTTGATTCAATTTTTTAGTTAATTCTTCAGAATCTTTTCCAAATTTGATATTTTCAGAAATGTTCCAAATTTTATTTATGATTCTCAAGGATCCCTGTATTCCTGAATCTGTCCAGTTAAATCCTTTATCCGGAGAAGCTTCCGAAAGTAAATAGAATCTAGTAGTGTCTACGCCATATTTTGCCATAGTCTCTAGAGGCTCTACTACATTTCCTTTCGACTTAGACATTTTTTCCCCTTTCTCGTCGTTAATCATTCCCTGATGGAAAAGTCTTGGTGCAGGTTCTTCAAAATTAATTAATCCTAAATCATGTAAGAACATTGTATAGAATCTACAATAAATTAAATGCATGCAAGCGTGTTCTGCTCCACCAATGTATAGATCAACAGGCATCCAGTAATTTGCTTTTTCTTTTGCAAAAATTTCTTTTTTATTTTGAGGATCACAATATCTAAAAAAGTACCAAGAAGAGTTTACAAAAGTATCCATAGTATTTGCTTCTCTCTGTGCTTTTCCGTCGCATTTCGGACATTTTACATTCAACCATTTATCATTTGTTAAAAGAGGGTTTCCTTCACCAAATGTGACTTCTTTGGGTAATTTTACCGGCAAGTCTTTTTCAGGAACTGGCACAAGTCCACATTTTTCACAATGTATCAATGGAATTGGAGTTCCCCAGTATCTCTGTCTCGCAATGGACCAATCTCTCAACTTGTAGTTTACAACTTTTCTTGCCTTGCCTTGTTTTTCTAACCATGTGGAAATTTTGTCGATTGCTTCTTTGCTTTTCAACCCAGAAAATTCTCCGCTGTTTACTAACGTTCCATAATCAGTAAAAGCTCTTGAAGATTTATTTGGGTCAGTTGATTTTCCATCTTCTGGTAAAATAGTTTCAATTAAGTTAATTTTGTATTTTTGAGCGAATTCTAAATCTCTTTGGTCATGAGCATCTGCCATAACCATTCCAGAACCATAATCAGCAATAACAAAATTTGCAGCCCAGATAGGAATCTTTTTCCCAGTTGCTGGATTAATTGCATAACTTCCAGTGAAAACTCCGTCCTTTTCTAAACTTTCAAGTTCCTTTTCAGAAACAGATTTTATTTTTTTAAGGAATTTTTCTACTTCAGATTTTTGTTCTTTAGTAACTAATTCCATTAATCTTTGATGTTGAGCGGAAACTACCATAAAAGTTACTCCAAAAATAGTATCTGCTCGAGTTGTGAATATTGGCCAAGTTTGTGTTGATGAAATTTCATTTAACAATTCTGGAAATTGTTCGAAACCATCTCGCTTACAAAAATGTCCAGTTCCTTTAAACTCCCTGAACTTCCCCCTGATTTTTTGTTTAAGATATTTAACACTTTTCAAGATATCTGGAAAATCATTGTCTGAATAAAAAACGGATAATTCCTCACAGTAGTTTTTTATGTCTATTAAATTAAAATCAACCATTCCTTTCAATCCTGGCATTTCAGGACTATCAAGAATATATGGAGCCACCAAAATAATCTTTCTAACCTTTTTCTTTTTCTCGCTTATCCACCTAGCCAAAAATCCACAGCCTAAACTGTGCCCTATTAAAATAGTATTTTCATCAATTTTATTTTTTTCAAAAATCTTTTTCCATTCTTGATAATCTGGATTCCAATCTTTCGGATAAAGTTCACTTGAAAAATTAATATTTCTTTTTCTTAACTCTTCTCTTAGCCATGGAAACCAATGGCGAGTATTTTCTCTTCCGCCCTCAAATGCTCCTTTTTCACTTTCATTTGCTCCATGCACAATTACCACATTTGAAATTTTATTTTTCACGTCTGGATTTTCAATTTCAAAATCAATTTCAGTTCCGTAAGACTTTCCTATCCAATTCTTTTGCATTGCAATTGTTTTTTCTGGCCATTTCAAATTCTTGTGACCTTCCAACAGCCTGTCAGCATAATCTGTGATTTTCAAAAATAACTGTCGGACATTTTTTATTTCTACTTCAGTGTCTTCATGTCTCCAGCATTTTCCACCCTGAACTTGTTCATTTGCCAGAATAGTGTTACACTTTGGACACCAGTTTACGGGAGCTTCTTTTTCATAAACTAAACCTTTCTCGAACATCTTTAAGAAAATCCATTGGTCCCATTTATAATAATCAGGATCAGCAGTATTTACTTGCCTTGTCCAATCGTAAGTTAATCCTAAAGTTTTCTGCTGTTTAATGAAGTTCTTTATTGAGTTATTAGTATATTCTTCTGGATGAGTTTTCGCCTTGATAGCTGCATTTTCTGCAGGTAAACCCAAAGAATCAAATCCCATTGGATGTAAAACATTGAAACCCTGCATTTTTTTGAATCGCGCAAAAACATCTCCGATTACGAAATTGAATGCGTGACCCATGTGAAGCCCTGCTGCAGAGGGGTAAGGAAACATTTCTAGAACGTAGAATTTCTTTTTCTTAGATTCTATTGCTCCGAACACCCTTTCCTTTTCCCATTTATCCTGCCATTTATTTTCTATTTTAGCAAAGTCTAATTCTATCATAATTTTATTCTGTTTCTTATATTTTTAAATCATTCTGATTAATGACTAAATCGCTTTCAGATCTCATTGGCTTTGTGCCTAAAAAAGTTTCGCAAGTTCGGATAAGAACTGTTTCTTTATTTCTTCGTGCATAACCTGCCTCTCCATTAAGGCTAATTACTGTACCCATATAATAGCCATTGGAAGAATTGTATGCTATTGCAAAACCAACTCCCTTTGGAATTGCTACTCCTCGCATATTTTCAAACTGAATAAATCTTGCTCGTTGTTCATCAGTCATTTTAGAGAACTCTACAATTGGAATTTCCATTTCGAACAAACCTCCTTTTTCATAAATAAAGTTTCAAAAGAATTCTTTTTCAAAGCTGGATGAGAAATATGTGTCATTTTCAAAAACCGAGAAGAAAACGACTCTTTATAAGAGAGTCAAGACTAGCACTAATAATAGAACAGTTGTTGTTTGTGCTAGTTTCATATTATTTTTAATAAACTCTAATTTAAAAAATTTTTGGTTTCGAGGCATGTTTAAAAAGAAAGAACTCTTTGAAATAATAGGGAATTCCCGAAAATGCAAAGCGTTACTGAAACTATAAAATCACTTAAGATTCGCGGATTATCTGAATCGGAAGTTCAACAAAAACAAACTGAGAAAGGTTTTAATGAACTTCCAAAAGAAAAAAAGAAAAGCTTTCTTAGAATTTCTTTTGAAGCGATAAAAGAGCCGATGTTTATTCTGCTAATAGTTGCCTGGTTGATTTACATTTTTCTAGGAGACATTGAAGAGTCCTTCATGATGATGGGTTTCTTTGTAATTATTATTGGAATAACTATCTATCAAGAAAATAAAACTGAAAAAGCGTTGGAAGCACTTAGAGATCTTTCAAGTCCTCGAGCATTAGTTGTTAGAGACGGAATTAGTAAAAGAATTCCTGGAAGAGAAGTTGTTGAGGGAGATATTGTAATTTTATCGGAGGGAGATAGAGTTCCTGCTGATGCTGTCGTCATTGCTTCTACAAGTTTGAGAATAAATGAAAGTCTGCTTACTGGAGAATCTGTTTCGGTAACAAAGAAACATTGCGATAATCGAAATATTCAGATGAAATCTCCAGGAGGAGAGAATAGTTGTTTTGTGTACTCTGGAACTTTAGTTGTTGGAGGCCAAGCGATAGTTTTTGTAAAGAAAATAGGAATAGAAACTGAAATGGGAAAAATTGGTAAATCGCTTGGAGAGATTAAAGGAGAAAAAACTAATTTAGAAAAAGAAACAAAATTTTTAGTAAAAAATTTTGCAGTGTATGCTATTCTAATTTGTCTCGGAGTAATTATTGCTTATGGAATTTTACGAAATAACTGGCTTGAGGCAACTCTTAATGGAATAACTCTGGCTATGGCAACAATACCTGAAGAGTTTCCAGTAATACTTACACTATTTTTGGGGCTAGGTGCTTGGAGGATGTCGAAGAAAAATGTTTTGATAAGAAGACAACAGGCAATTTCTGAACTAGGTTCTGTAACGGTTTTATGTGCGGATAAAACTGGTACTCTGACGGCTAACATGATGAATGTAAAGAGGCTCTATTCTTATAATCAAACTTGTTCTGTAGACGGAAAAATACCTGAAGATTTCAAGGAGTTAATTGATTATGGTATTCTTGCAAGTCAGAAGGAACCATTTGATCCAATGGAACAAGCATTAAAAAATGCAACTGGCGATAGAAAAGATTTTATCCATAAGAACTGGGAATTACTTAGAGAATATCCGTTATCCGACGAATTACTTGCAGTTTCACATGTTTGGACTAGACCTGGATCGAAAGAAAATTTAATCGCTGCAAAAGGAGCACCCGAATCAATTATTGATCTTTGTCATTTACGACCAAATGAAAGAAAAAAAATATTGGAACAAGTTAAAGATTTTTCTAAATATGGTCTGAGAGTTATAGGAGTTGCAAAATCTACCTACAAGGGAAAGCTTCCATCTGGGCAACATGATTTCACATTTGATTTTGTAGGTCTTGTGGGTTTCGAAGATCCTGTAAGAAAAGATGTACCTCCAGCAATTAAGGAATGCTATGATGCAGGAATAAGAGTTATAATGATTACTGGAGATTATTCTGGAACGGCACAAAATATTGCTAAAGAAATTGGATTGAACAATTATCAACAATTTATAACAGGAGAAGAAATAAATAGTTTTTCGGATGTAGAGTTAGCAAAAAGAGTAAAGGAAACAAATATTTTTGTAAGAGTTGTGCCTCAGCAGAAACTTAGGTTAGTAAATGCTTTGAAAAATAATGGCGAGATTGTTGTTATGACTGGTGATGGAGTTAATGATGCGCCAGCATTGAAATCTGCAAATGTTGGCGTGGCTATGGGAAAAAGAGGAACTGATGTGGCGAGAGAAGCGGCTTCAATTGTTTTGTTAGATGATGATTTTAGTTCAATTGTAAATGGAGTTATGATGGGCAGAAGAGTTTTTGACAATATAAGAAAAGCGATGGCTTATGTTTTTTCAATTCATATTCCGATAATAGGGATAACTATTTTGTCTCTGTTATTGGGTTGGCCACTGATACTTCTCCCAGCGCATATTTTATTTATGGAACTTATTATAGATCCGGCATCGTCAGTAGTTTTTGAAGCAGAAAAATCCGAACCTAATATTATGAAGAAAAAACCTCGAGATCCTGCAGAAAAAATATTCAATAAGCCAACTTTATTTTACAGCATCATTCTTGGAATAATTACTCTTGCTTTTTTCGCAGCAAGTTTTTACATTTCTGAAATTCTTTTGGGAGACAGCAATAAAGCTAGAGCAATAAGTTTCTCGGTTTTAATATTCTCCAATCTATTTTTAATTTTAAATAACAGGTCTTTATATGCCCCAGTGCATAAATATTTGTTTAAAGAAAATAAGTCTTTTTGGTTCCTGAGTCTTGGAGCGGCAGTATTTTTAGGACTTAGTTTATACTTGCCGATTCTAAAAGATATTTTCAAATTCGGATCATTAAGTGTTCTAGAAATATTAACTAGTCTCGGAGTTTCTTTAATTTGTCTTGTACTATTCGAAATCGTGAAATATTTTTATTATAAAGAAAAATAATTTTAGAAACTATTCGTACCTTAGAGCTTCCACCGGATTCAATTTTGATGCTCGATAAGCAGGGATTACTCCCGCAATCATTCCTACGAGTACTGCAAAAACGATAGCACCGATTATCAGAGGAATGCTGACCACTGAAGATCCTGCGAGCATATTTGTAAATCCTCCAGGACCACGAGCGGAAGCAGATGTCGTGCTCACTCCTGCAAGAGAGTTAACAGCAACTGAAGAAATCGATCCTAAAATAACTCCTCCGATTCCACCAACTAGGCCAATTAAACCTGAATTTATTAAGAAAATTGTCATGATGTCGCCATTTCTTGTTCCAATTGCTTTCATTATTCCGATATCTTTTGTTTTTTCCAAAACTGAAGTAAACATAGTATTTGCGATACCAATTCCTCCGACAAGTAGAGAAATTGCTGCTATAGCCCCTAAGAATATTGCAAGAGTAGAAATTGTTTGTTCTATTGTTGATTGTATTGCAGAGGGATTGGATACGCTAAAATCTTGTTTTTTGGAACTAAATATCCCTCGAGAAAGTAACAATTTATTTGTTATTGCAGTTACAGTATCATTTGAATATGTTACATCCGATATCTTTACTGAAATAGAACTGAAATCATCTCCACCCAAGTCCTCAAGAACAATCCTTGCTTGTGCCAGGGGCATAACAATCCCTCGTCCGTTTGATAAAATTCCAACTACTGTAAACTGCTGTCCGCCAATACTAATCCTCGAATTAACGGGAACTGTTTTTCCAAAAACATTATTTGCCAAATCTTGTCCAATTACCACTGAATAAGAATCCCCTAACTGAAGAAGTCTTCCAGAGGTTAAAGTTTCTGTGTTAAAATCTTTCCACATGCTGGGATCTACTCCTTGAATAGTATAGCTATTAACTGTTTTTCCAGAATAACTGACACTTGCTCTTCCAGATAACGTCCCCATTACTTCTTTCACATTTGAAACTGAATTAATTGCTAAGATATCTTTTGAAGTTAGATTTTTTTGATCAGTTGAAGAAGATTCAGAGTCACGACCAGCGAAACCAAATCCTCCGGCTCTTTGTGCTCCAGGACTAACCGTTAAAATGTCTGCTCCCAAACTCCCCAACCTTGATTGAAGTTGTTGTTGTGCTCCAAGACTCATGGAAATTATTGAAACAACTGCAGCAATACCTACGATAATTCCAATAATTGTAAGCCAACTTCGTAATTTACTATTAACGAATATATTTACTGCCAAGTCAAAAGATTTTCTTAGCTTCATTTTAGAATTAACTCTTTAATTTATTTCTGTGATTTTTAACCCAGGATGGGGCTTCTTCTGAAGAGCTATTTTGTTTTTTCTTTGAAAAAAATTCTTTGATTTGTTCAGAATATTTTCTGTAAAGGAAAAAAGCTACAATAGCGATTAGCGCGATAATTATCCAGAAATTTATTGAGGAGAGTAAATTTATCGAGGTCGTAGTACTTCTTCTCGAGCCTGGAAAGTTACCATAAGCTCCAGAGGCTGTAGTATTTGTTGTGAGTTTTAACGGAAGTTCCAGAGATGCAATTCTTCTTTGTCCAATGTTGTCCGTGTAGTAAATATCACATTGCAAATTTTTGTCTTGCTGAGGCATGTAATTTATTCCAGAATTAGGATTTGTTCCAGTAGTTTGATTTTGTCTGCTTATTTTTGGAGTTATAGAAAATCCGACAATAGTATAATCTCCAGAAGCCAAATTTCCGACCATTTGTCCATCAATACCTGATGCTTGGTAATAAGACTGATTAGAGGGAATTCTAACTACAACAGAATTTGCAGCGTATTTTCCAGTATTTGCAATTGCTATCGAGACCTCATTGCCGTTTATTGCTTGAATGACTGCATCAAAAGATGTACGCGAATCTTGCACAGATAGGTTGAAAGCCTTTGCCGAGTAGAAAGGAGTCATATAGTTGCCTTCGTTATATTCTAATGTTACGTTATAGTCTCCGTTAATTGCTGCAGGATCTACTCGAAGTTTGTACGAGACCATCCAAACATCTTTTGTATCGGGAACATATGGACTAGAACTAATTGTTTGAATAAGACTATCATTTGAATCTAAGGAAAAGGGATAGTCTGGGGCTAGTTTGACTGCATAACCATTGCAGTTACCTAATCCGCTTATTTCAAAAACAACTTTAACATATTCTCCCGGTACTGCAGGATTTGGATCTTGACTTACTAAAGAAATTGAAGGGTCACATAAACTTGATGCAGAAGCAAAAGAAATAATGAATAGTGAAAATAGCAATACTAGAGACAAACTTGTTAGATTTTTTTTGTTCTTCATAACATTAGCAGAAGAAAAACCCTTTTTAAACAAGGTGGACTTGAAATCCATTATTTCTTTCCAGGAGGACTAATTATTTTTCCGTCCATGATATTTATTATTCTTTTTGCATATTTTTTTAAATTTGGATCGTGCGTTATCAAAATTATTGTTTTTCCTTGCTTGTTGAGTTTTTGTAAGAATTCCATAACAAATTGACCTGTGTGTGAATCCAAATTTCCAGTCGGTTCATCAGCAAGAATTATTTCAGGATCGTTTGCGAGTGCTCTGGCAATTGCAACTCTTTGTTGCTGTCCTCCCGAAAGTTGATTGGGTTTGTGATGAAGTCTATCTTGTAAACCGAGAACAGTCAAAAGCGCTATTGCTCTTTGCTCAGACTCTTTTTTTGAAAGAATATCTAAGGCTTCCATAGGGAGCATGACATTTTCCAGAGCAGAAAGAGTTTTTATTAGATTAAATTGTTGAAATATAAAACCTATTTTTTTCCCTCGAAGAATTGCCAGATCTGATTCTCTTAGAAATGAAATGTTCTGGTTATCTAAAATAACTCTACCCCAAGAAGGTTTGTCTAAAACGCCGACAAGATTTAGCATTGTTGATTTTCCGCTTCCCGAAGGCCCAGTTATCGCAACAAACTCGCCCCTTTTTATTTCAAGATTTATATCGCTAAGAACAACTAAAGGTTCCACTTCTCCCATATCATATTTTTTCCAAACATCTTCCATTTCGATTGACTTTGCAGAATTTTTTCCTTTCATCTTTTAATTATTTGGAAGATCATATATCCATAACTCATTACGAATAGAATGAGGCCAAGAGATTTAATTATATTCAAAGTAATTTTTTTCATGCACTTATTCTCATGGAGAGCTATTTAAGCAAGGTGGACTTGAAATCCATGAGATTTATAAGCGAGAATACTATCTAATTTTATGGGTCCACCAATGTTTGAAGGTATGATGGGAAATGGTTTTGGCTTAGAAGTGCTTTACTCATTTGTAATAATATTAGTTAGTTTAATGATTTATTTTTCAACCAAGGAATTGTACGAGTTAAGCTCTTATAAAGGGATAAAATATTTCAGACTTTCATTTTTGTTTTTTGCGATAGCTTACTTCGTTAGGTCCTTTATTAAGTTTGTAATGTTTTACTTTAGTTTGGGAGATGTAAGAAGCTTCCACCAAGATATTTTCTTTGGTTTGATAACATTGGCCTTATTTTCTTATTTCAGTTCGATGGCAATATTTTATTTAGTGGAAAGTGTGCTTTACAAAAAGTTCAACGGAAAAATGCTTTATGTTTTCCATGTAGTTGCAATAATTATTGCTTTTTCAGTTTTATTTTTTATTAGTCCTAGAGTGATATTAACAATAAATGTTTTGCTTCTTGCTTCAGTTTTCACTGCATATTATTTTTCTAGAAAAGAGAAAGGTAAAAATAGTCTTTCAGTAATTTATGGCTTGCTTGCATTATTTTTCACAGCTAATTTCATTGATACTATCCTTCCAGATTTATTTAGAGGGCTTCAGCTATGGATTTATCTAGTTTCGATTTCGATCTTCCTGACAATATTATACAAGGTACTTAGAAAGGTAGGCGCAAGTTAAATGGCAAAGAGAGGGAGATTAGAAATAATTCGAGATCTTCTTTTAATTCTTAGAGAAAACCATTTTGGTATAAAGTTTACTCCGCTTCTTAGAAAAACTAATTTATCTTCTGCAAGATTTTCAGAATATTTCGAGGAAATTAAGTCGAAGGATTTTATTGAAGAAAAGATCATGGAAGATCAGAAACGTTATTTCATAACAGATAAAGGACAAAGATTTTTAGAAAAGTATCAAACAATTTCAGATTTTATTAGCGAGTTTGAACTTTAGTTGTTGCAAGAAATTTAGCCAGAGCTTTTTGCTTCATATTTTCTAGCGTAAAATTCTTCTAATCTGTCCATTATTGTTCCAATACAACCAGAACATTCTCCTGCTCGCATCATATTTACATCAAAACTATCAAAATACTCTTTGTGTTCATTAAGTGCTTCTTGAAGTGTGCTTCCAGAAAGTATTGCGTCGCGCATAGAAGTAAGAGCGCTAGCTGGAACATAGCTCGGTGTTTTTGACTCGGCCATATCTTTTAAGATTCTTACTACGCAAGAACCCGAGTCTAATGCTCTTCCAATATCGCCAAAAAACTTTCCTTTTGCTGCGTAAGTGTCCAATTCTTTTTTGTCTGCTTTTGGTTCTCTAACAGGATTTTGAGCAAGGTCTTGTTTCACTAAGTCTCTGCATTGAAATAAATAACTAGGTAATTCCCCGTCTTCCTCGCCTCTCAAGACTAGTGGAACTATGCCTGGATGAAATGAGCTAGAATATTTATCAAAAACATCTCTTACAGACTCTCCGGATTTAATGACGTCATGCATATACTGTATTTCTTCAGTATAACTTGGAAAACATTCTCCTAAAATTCTTAAAGATTGAAGGATTGGAACTCCGCCCATTAATTCCACACCGAGAGTGTCCCACATCATCATTTCTTCAAGCGAATTTTTTCCAGTCATTTTGTATCTAGCGAGCTGAGATTTATAAGGATTATGTTATATGAGTATATATTTAACACTTGTCCTGCGGAAACCTTAAAAACTGGCGTTATTATAAAAAATCATGTTCGGAAATATAAATCCAAAGCAATTGCAAGGCATGATGAAGAAAATGGGTATTGCTAATAGTGAGATCAATGCCGAGAGAGTTATAATTGAATGTGCAGATAAAAATATAATTATTGAAAATCCTTCTGTTCAAAGAATATCTATGCAAGGAAATATTTCTTATCAAATTTCTGGAGATGAAACTGAAGAAGAAAAATCAAGTTTTAGTGAAGAAGATATAAAGATGGTAATGGAAAAAACTGGAAAATCAAAGAAAGAAGTAGTTGAATTTCTGGAAAAGAATGAAGGTGATATCGCTGCGGCGATTATGGAATTGAAAGAATAATAATCATGCAATCACCTCAAAGTTGGGAACAACATATTAATGAATCTAAGACTTACTTTAAGAACGCAAATCATCTTGCTTATGTAAGTTTGACACTTTTGAAGGAAAATAGACTTTTAATAAAAATTTTACTCGATTTGCATAAGTCTGCAGTGAGTTTGATTAAAGCATATTTAGAATATTCCGCAAAAACAGATAAGATTGCACTCTCGAAAGATCCTCATAAGAATTTGACAATTTTTATAGAGAAAATAGCTCCAAACTACTTGAAAAAAGAACAAATTGATGATTTAGTTAGGATACTTAAGTTGGCTAGACAGCATAAAGATGCGCCGCTTGAGTTTGTTAAGAGGGATAAATTCGTGATTTTTAACAATGGAAACTATGAAATTATCACTGCTGAAAGTATAAAACATTTGATTTATAGCCTAAACCAAGCAATTTCTGCATTTCCGACAAAACAATAAATATAAATACTACTATAGCTTGGTAAATTTTACGTAAAATCATCTAGATAGAATTATGTTAACCGAAATACTTAAAGAAAAAACTAGCGCCGACCATCTGCTCTATGTGAGCATGAAATACACGAAGACCTGTGATGTTATTCTTAATTTGATTGCCAGATGGAAAAGCATGATGGAAATTTCTTTCGATGCTATGCTTGATAGGGCAAAGGAAGAAAAAATTATTCCGGCTTTACCGACAAATCCAAAACAAAAAATTGAATACATGAGACAGTATTTTAAAAAACAAAAAGCTACACAAGAGGCACTTGCATTGTACATTTTTTTTAAGAGAGTTCCTGAATTACAAAAAACGAGAGAGGGCGAGTTCAGAAAAAATGTTTGTCTAAAAGTTATCGAACCTGGAAAAACCACCGAGATAAATTTAGAAAAACTTAAGGAATATTCTGAGATACTCGAAAGATTTATAAGCGAAGTTAAGCTCTTTTTGCATAGTTAACATGGGACGAGTAATCGCTGTTATCTCGGGAAAAGGCGGAGTTGGAAAGACCACAACCGCAATAAATCTTGGTGCAGCTTTAAACAAATTAGAGAAAGAGGTTGTAGTTGTCGACGTCAATCTTAATACTCCAAATGTTGGAATCCATCTTGGTGCACCAATTGTTCCAGTAACATTAAATCACGTTCTAAAAGGAAAAGCAGACATAGAAGAAGCAATTTATGAGCATTCGTCTGGTACAAAAATCGTTCCTTCGTCACTTTCTATAAAAGAAATTACAAAATTCAACACAAAAAAGATACCAGCAGTTATAAAAGAGTTAAAAGCTCTTGCAGATTTTGTTATTTTAGATTCTGCAGCAGGTTTTTCTGAAGAAGCTATGGCTACAATTGAAGCAGGCGATGAAATTATTGTTGTTACAAATCCTGAAATGCCTTCAGTTACAGATTCTCTTAAGGCTGTGAAAGTTGCTAGAGAAATGGGTAAGGAAGTAAAAGGAATTGTTGTAACAAAATATAGAGGTGAATCTTATGAGATGCCATTATCTTCAATCAAATCAATGCTTGAGGCGCCAATCATCGGGGTTATTCCTGAAGATAAAGCAGTTAAAGAAGCATTAAACAAAAGAGACGCAGTTGTTCATACAAATCCAAGAAGCAAGGTTTCTAAAAAATATAATGAGATTGCTTTGAAGATTTTAGGTCCAAATGGTGCTCCGAAAGAAGAAAAGAAAGATGGAATATTTTCTAAGTTGATGAGTTTAGTTGGAGAAGATTAAAGATTAAATTATTTTTGGATTTGTTTTTAAAGAAATGGGTAATTTAGGATATAAATAAAGTTTTTATATTAGGTAAGATTCTATAAATCATGGCCGAAATATCTCAAATTCTTTTATATGTAATTATTTGCGAAGCTGCAGGACTTATTGGAGGAATTTTTACTTCAAGGAGTATTCCTTCTTGGTATAAAAAACTCAAAAAACCTAAGATAAATCCTCCTAGTTGGATTTTTGGACCTGTCTGGACAATACTTTATGCACTAATGGGAGTTTCAATCGCAATTGTTCTCTCAATTAACTCAGGATTTTTTATCGCTCAAAAATTCGGCATTATGCTTTTCTGGACACAGCTAGGTCTTAATATTCTTTGGAGTATAATTTTCTTTGGAATGAAAAAGCCAGGATTAGCATTTTTAGAAATTATTCTTCTCTGGATTGCAATCGTGGCAACAATATATGAATTCTTTTTTGTTTCATCAACTGCTGCAGGGTTGCTTGTTCCTTATCTTTTATGGGTAAGCTTTGCATCAGTTCTTAACTTTTTAATTTGGAGATTGAATAGGAAATAATCTACTTCATCCTAGCAACACATTTTTCTAAAAGCATATCGAAATCTTTGTTTTTGCTCCACTCGAAAGAGATAAACTCCCTTAATTCTTTATGAACTTCATAGCCATCATCAAAACCAAATAAAAGATCTTTGAATTCTAAATTAAGAAGTACTGTCAAGGCCTCTCTAAGATCGTGCGTCTTTTCTGTACCTATCTTTTTCTCAATATCTGCAAAATAATAATCATGAAAATGAATGTGTAGCAATTCGTGACCTAATGACGACATTGCCTTCGGCAATGAATAAAAAACTGAAACCATAAACCACCTTTCTTTGTAATTGTAAGGACAGATTCCGATGCTAGTTGTATAGGCTTTGAAATTCCCCCTAAGTTCTTTTCCAGTTAATTTTTTCAATCTGATAAAAAAATCCTTTTCCACTTTTTTCCAAGATTTTCCTAAAGCATTATTGAAATTGTCAATTAAACCAGAATCGTATAATTTCTTATTTAAATTTCTCAAAGCAATTTCTGCATCTTCCAAAGTTTTATCTTTCGAAGCATTAATTATCGATTGAGAAATATTTACCTTTCCAAATCTCCTAAACTTATTGTTTACCTTACTCCAAATATTCCAAGCATCTTTCTCCTTATCAAATAAAAATTTCAATCTACCCATATATGATTAGAGATTTTATAATTTATATAATGCTCGCTTTCAAAATTGTAACATTCTGTAAAGGCCTGTCTTGAGAATTTGTTTGGACTTTTGCTATTTTGTCTACAACGTCCATGCCTTCTACGACTTCACCGAAAACTGGATGTTTTCCGTCTAGAAAATTATTATTTACAAGATTTATGAAGAACTGACTGCTTCCAGTATTTGGACCAGCGTTCGCCATTGCAATTGTTCCTCTGTTGTTCTTTTGAACTCCGTTAAATTCATCTTTGATCATAGGAATTCTTCTGTCACCATAACCTGTTCCAGTTGGATCTCCGCCTTGAATCATGAAACCATCAATAATTCTGTGGAAAATTGTCCCGTCGTAAGTTCCTTTCTTTACAAGATTTTCAAAATTTCCAGAAGTTATAGGCATATCTTCTCTGAGTTGAATTACAATTGTTCCGTAATTTGTTTCTAAAGAAACTTTTGTTGGTTGATTTGTGTTTACCATGAATATTGCTCCTATTATTAAAACTAAAACAATTCCTGCAGTTATAAATATTGTTTTTTTATTTAACATGAAGGAGTTTGTCTAGTTTTATTTTTCTATGAGATTTATAGAAGAAATATCCTACAATTGCAAAAGTTACTATTGGAGAAACCCATTCTGGAACGTGTCCGCCGAATGCATCGTAAGTCATTATAATTCCTAAAAAGAAAATAGAATACATCGCACCGTTTTTCAAGTAAACATAATCTTTAATTTTGTCTACACCTGCGACAGTTAATCTTTGAACTACAATTGCTCCGATTCCATTTCCTAAGAAAATAAGTGGAACTGAAAGAGTGAATGCAAAAGCTCCGAGAACGCTGTCAATAGAGAAAGTAGCGTCGATAACCATCAAGAACATTATTTTACTTAAATCAGAAAGCGTTCTCTTTTTCAAATCTTTTTCCTGTTCTTCAGCATTTGCCTTGAATCCATGAGTTATAAAAAATGCGGTTGATCCTAAAACTGCTGCAAATGCAAGCATAGAATTGAGTTTAAGGGCGTTCCAAACAATTATAGATAGTAATACTGAGACTACTGCAAAAAACCAAACTGCTTGTCTATGAATAAATCTTTCTCCAATCAAACCATATTCTTTAGGTTCTACAAACCACCAGTGCAAAAATAAAAATAAAAGATAAACCCCACCACCAATAAGAAGTAAAGGAGCAGAAGCTTCAACAGCGAGTTTTACTCCTTCATTTGCACTAAAACTTGCGATGAGTGCATTCCATGGCCCGATGGTTGGACTTGTGGACCAGACAATTAACCAAGGAAGTAAACCTCTAACAACAAAAACTCCGACGATTATTCCCCAAAATAAAAACCATTTACGATAATCTTTTTTTACAGTCCTCAAAACATCCGCATTTATTATTGCGTTATCTACGCTTGTGATTATTTCAAATAAAGTCAAACCCAGAACAATGAAAATGATAGATACGAAATCCATGAAAGACTAAATAAAAATATATTTTTAAATCTTCTGCGAAACTTTAAAAACTAAAAAGAATATTCATTTTGATGAGTGTGATAGCTAGTTTTGTTCTCGGAATAGGTGTTGCGATAGCATTTGTTGCAAAATATCTTTCATCACATGTTTCTTCTAGCGAATTACTATTGGTAGAACTTGGTGCAATAATTATCATGGCTGCGATTTTTGCACTTTTTGCTAGACTGATTAAACAACCACCCATTCTTGCGTACGTAATTGCAGGATTTATTATAGGTCCGGCTGCATTTGCATTAGTAAAGGATATTGAGATAATCAAATCTTTTTCTGAAATAGGAATTGCATTCTTACTTTTTATTGCGGGTCTGGAAATTTCTTTCAAAAAGTTAAAGCAAGTAAATATAAAGAAAATTATACTGATCACCACATTACAAGTTTTCCTAGTTTTTTTCATAACTCTTTTATTGGTCAAATATATCAAGCTTGATTTGCGGCAAGGAGTTTACATTAGTACTGCACTTGCATTTGGATCAACAATGGTCGTCGTTAAACTTTTGTCAGACAAGGGAGAGCTGGTTACAATGCATGGAAGAATTGTTCTCGGAATATTACTTCTTCAAGATTTATTTGCAATTTTAGCAGTTGTTCTTTTAACTTCCGAAAAATTGTCTATTATGGTTCTTGCTTTTGCTTTATTGAAATTAGTCTCTATGGTTCTAATAGCTTATCTTCTTCAAAGATTTTTGTTCAGAATAATTTTTAAGAATGCTACTGAATCTCCCCATTCAAAAGAACTTTTGCTTCTTTCTTCGTTGGCAGTGTTATTTGCCTTTGTTATGATTGCTATTTCGCTCGAGCTTTCAATTGCTATTGGAGCATTTATTGCAGGAGTTTCTTTAGCGAACTTGCCATTTAGAGTCGAATTAGAATCGAGAGTAGGACCGTTAAGAGATTTCTTCTCAATATTATTTTTCGTTGCATTGGGAATGCAAATTACTTTGGGAGGATTAGACAATGAATTTCCCCTTTTCTTATTCTTAATAGTCGGTGCATTCATCTTGAAACCACTAATAACTTTCCTTTTATTGAGAACTAGCGGATACAGACAGAGGACTGCTTTTGTTAGCTCGCTTGCGCTTGCACAACTTTCTGAATTTTCTATTATCGTCGGGGTTCTTGGATTTGATTTGGGCATTCTTTCTCAGTCGATATTGTCTATGATAATTTTAACTACAATTATCACGATGTCATTAACTGTATTCTTTGTAGATTACGAAGATAAATTTTATAGAGTATTCAAATGGCCATTGAGTTTGTTGAGATTTATTCCAGTCAATGAAAACTTAGGATATAGAGACAAAGAGAAAAAAACGGTTTTATTGATCGGATGTGATAGAATGGGGAGTATTATTCTTAGAGAGCTCATAAAGGAAAATAAGGGGGAAGTTTTAGTATTAGACTATAATCCCGAAGTAATTGCTAAGCTTAGAGAGAAAAGAATATCTTGTATTTATGGCGATGTAAAAAGTCCCGATTTATTGGAGAACTTGAATCTTGCAGAATTGAAAAAGGTAGTTTCTACAGTTCCAGACTTGGACGATGGATTAGTTTTACTTGAGAAACTGCACAAGTATAATAAAAATATTCAGATAATCTTGACTGCTAAAAATATCAGCGATGCACTAGAATTATACGATCATGGTGCAGATTATGTGATGATCCCAAGATTTACTGCGGGAGAGGTTGTAAATAGTATTATGAGGAAGGATAAAGAAAGTTTGGAAAATATAAAGGCTAACCAGATAGCTAGAATAAAGAGCGCTAATAGTATCTTAAAATAAACCTTTAAAAATCCTAAACACTTGCTAGAAAGATGGAAGAAAATAAGTTGCTTGAGTCCCTTTCACCGATTGAGAGAAAAGTTTTACCACACATTTCTGGGAAGACTACTTTGAATGAAGTAGCTAAGAAGTCGGATGTTGACACGACCACTGCACTGAGAGCGCTTGAATTTTTGAAGAATAAGAACTTAGTGAGCGTAGATTCTAGTGAAAAAAAGCTGATTGTTCCAGGACTTAATGGTATTTATTATTTGAAAAAAGGACTTCCGGAAAGAAGACTTTTATTGGCTTTGGCGGAGAAAAAATCTGTTCCGCTTGGAGAGCTGGCAAATGTTTCTGATCTGAACGAGAATGAAGCAAAAGTTTCTTTGGGGACCTTGAAGAAAAAAGCACTTGTTGAAATAAAAGAAGGTAGAGCAGTGTTGACAGCAAATGAAAAAGAAATTGAAAAAGAGTCCTTAGAAGAAAAATTCTTGAAGACATTACCAAGAGAAATGGATAGTTTAGAACCTGAGGAAAAATTATCCTTGGAAAATTTGAAATCAAGAAAAGAAATTATTGAGTTTAAGACAGAAAAGATCGTTACAGTAGAGCTTACAGAATCTGGAAAGAAGATCTCTAAGGAAGATTTGAAAGAGGATCTTTTAGAACAGTTGACTCCTAAGATAATTGCATCTGAGTCTTGGAAAGGGAAAAAATTCAGAAGATATGACATTACTTCTCCAGTTCCTAGAATTTACGGCGGGAAAAGACATTTTGTCAATCAGTCTATCGAATATTGTAAAAAAATCTGGACAGATTTAGGATTTAAGGAAATGGAAGGGCCGAAGGCAGATAGCTCATTTTGGATATTTGATGTGTTGTTCACTGCGCAAGATCATCCGGTAAGAGAAATGCAAGATACTTTCTTTATAAAAAATGTAAAAGCAAAATTGCCCAATAAAAAATTAGTTGAAGAAACAAAAAAATCGCATGAGCAAGGAGTTGGGGGAAGTAAGGGTTGGAAATATAAATGGAATGAAGATATTTCTAAGAAGGTCGTCTTGAGAACACATACGACAGGGCTGTCTGCACACACACTTGCAAATTTGAAAAAAGAAGATATGCCTGCAAAATTCTTCGCTTTGGGAAAAGTATTCAGAAATGAAACAGTTGATTGGAAACATGGTTTTGAGTTCTATCAAACTGAGGGAATTGTCGTCGATGAAAATGCGAATTTCAGAAATCTTTTAGGTTACTTGAAAGAGTTCTACAAGAAAATGGGATTTGAAAAAATTAAGTTCGTTCCGAGTTTCTTCCCCTATACTGAACCTAGCGTAGAAATTCAAGTCTGGCATTCTGAAAGAAAAGAATGGATTGAACTTGGCGGAGCAGGAATTTTTAGACCTGAATTGACAATACCTCTTTTAGGAAAAGCAGTTCCGGTTTTAGCATGGGGGCAAGGATTTGATAGAATTATTATGGATGCATATAAAATAAAAGATTTGAGAGAGTTATATTCAAATGATATTAAAGTTTTAAGGGAAAAACCCTTTTGGAGCAAATGATGGCAGGTAATAAAAAAAATCATATTGTAGGTCGTTTTTCGAATAGTTTCGAACTTTCAGTTCGACCGAAAAAAACCGTTAGCGGTTGCGCCGTAAAGTTGCAACCTTGCCATTTTTTCTCAAGTAAACTTTCGAAAAATATGTCAAAATGGCAACATTAACAATTTCAAGAAAAGAATTTGACAAGAATGTAAAATTATCTGGAGATATCTCGGAGAAACTTATGAATGCAGGAATTGCAGTTGACACAGTAAATGAAAATGAAGTTATTTTAGATATAACTGCAAATAGACCTGATCTTTTGTCTGTTCAAGGAATATTTAGGCATTTACAAGCTTATTATGGCAAGGAAAAAGGTTTGAAAGAATACAAAGTTGAAAAGCCTGAAAAGAATTTCAAAGTTATTATCGACAAATCCGTTAAAGATGTTCGACCGTTTACAGTATGTGCAATTGTCAAGAATTTGAAATTTGATGAAGAAAAGATAAAACAAATTATTGATATGCAAGAAAAATTACACAATACTGTTGGCAGAAATAGAAAGAAGTTGGCTATTGGAATTTATCCTCTTGAAAAAATAACCTTGCCAATAAAATTCGAGGCTAAAAAGCCAAATGACATAAAGTTCCAACCACTTGAATTTCCTAGAGAGATTACAGGACTTCAGATTTTAAGCCAACATCCAACAGGAAGAGATTATGCGAAGTTGCTTGAAGGAAAAAACAAATTCCCTATTTTTGTCGATGCTAAAGGAAAAGTACTTTCAATGCCCCCAATAATTAATTCTCATGAGACTGGAAAAGTCTCTTATGACACCAAAGAAGTTTTTGTAGAGTGTTCTGGATTTGATTTTGAAGTTTTGCAGAAAGTACTTAATATTATTGTAACAACTTTGGCAGATCTTGGTGGAAAAATTTATGCGATGGAATTAGATTACGGAAAAAAAGTTATCACGCCCAATTTAGAACCTGAAAGAATGAAACTTTCTTTAGAGAATGCGAATAAGTTAATTGGTTTAGATTTAACTGAGAAAGATTTACAGAATTTACTTCCAAAAATGGGATATGATTATTCTAAAGGAGTTGTTTCTATTCCTGCCTATAGAGTTGATATTTTACATGAAGTAGATATAATTGAAGATGTTGCGGTTGCTTATGGTTATGAAAACCTAACTCCAGAAATTCCTAAGGTTGCGACGATTGGCGAAGAGTCTCCAATTTCTAAACTTAAAAATAGAATTACAAATATTTTAGCATCCGTGGGTTTGCTTGAAGTTTCTTCTTTACATCTTAACACTAAGGATGAAATCAAAAAGGCAAATTATGATTTCAAAGATTTTGTAGAAGTTGAACAGTCGAAAACAGAATATAACTGTTTGAGAATTGATTTGCTCACAAATATTTTAAAAATAATTTCACAAAACTCAGACGCGACATACCCTCAAAAAGTATTCGAGCTTGGAACTGTTTTTGGTTTGGATTCTAAGACTGAAACTGGAATTGCAGAAAAAGAAAGACTTGCTGTTGGAATAGTTGATGAAAGCGTCAATTTCACTGAAGCAAAACAAGTTTTAGACTACTTATTCAAGATGCTTGGGAAAGAATATTCTTTAGAAGAAACTGAAAATACCAATTTCATTTCTGGAAGAGCTGGGAACATCTTAGTTAATGGAAAACAGATTGGTTATGTTGGAGAAATTGCTCCGAGAGTTTTGAAGAACTGGAATATTAATATGCCTGTTGTTGCTTTAGAACTTAATATAGAAAGCTTGTTGAATTAACCGAAATAGCTTTTATTCTTCTCTTCTGAAATTCTCTCAAATTCTTTTTCAAAATTTTCTACAAGAGAATAGATTCTTTTTTTGAGTTTTTGCCAGTCTGAGAAATAATTTTGGACTGCTAGTGCTTCAGATTTTTCCGAATAAACTGTATCTAACTTCATTGAAGCAATTTGCATTCTTGAAAGTTCTTTGTAAATATCTTTTATTTCTGCTTTATCTTTTTCAGATAATGTTTTCATAAAAGAAAATACAAACATGGGGCTGTTTGAAGGATTGATTAAACCTTCGAATAAATGTAAATATCCTGAAAGTTTGTCTACGATTGTTCTCCTTATGTCTCTTAATAAGAAAGAATCTTCAGTTTCTAGTGTTTTGTCAATATCAAAGTCTTCTCTAAGTTTTTCAAAGTCTGGCAAAGAATAACTTTTAGCAATTTTCAAGTAACCTTGTCTAATGACCTCAATTTCTACTTTTCTTGTTTTTTCTTTTGGCTTCTCTTTCTTTTCCATGTTTAATATTATGTCAAAGAATTTATAAAACTTGTCAAACTGGAAAATTTAGTATTTAAGCCTCTTCCCTCGCCCCCAATTTCTAAATTAGAATTTGATTTAGAAAGTTTTAGAAACACTAATTTGTTTAGAAATCGAAGACTCTTCCCTCGGCCTGCTCTTTCCAACGAAAGATTTAAGGGAAAAGATTGTGTTGAAAAGCCACGCCTCGGTAGCATAGTGGTATTGCGCGTCCTTGGTAAGGACGAGGTCGCGAGTCCGATTCTCGCCCGAGGCTTTTTGGGGACGAGCGACCGGTCGCGACGAGAAATTCGCTCTTCATTGCATTCTTGAAAAGTAAAAAAATCAGAAGAGTAAATTTTGAGCGGTTCGATTCTCGCCCGTGGCTTATTCTCTAAAAGCATTTAACTTCTTATTTCGAGGCATCTTCTTGATCCAATATTCGGCCTTACAAGCCTCAGATTTGTCTTTACACGCTTTTGTTGCGATAAGATGACTAAATCCTTTCCTTCGGACACATTTGCTCCCTTTTCCGCTTGCATGAGCTTTCATTCTTTTATCTAAATCGTTTGTGACACCAGTGTAATACGAGCCGTCTTGGCATTGAAGAATGTAAACGTACCAAATTTTTTCCACAAATTTATCTATTTCTGGAATATATAAATATTTAAAAAGAAATAATGGAATAGAAGATTATGGGTGACGATACAAAAAGAGGCATAGCAATGGTTTCTGCAGTGACGGAAGCTTTGAAGCATAGGAAAAAAGGACAGATTCCTGATGAAGAAGTAGTAATGAAAAAAACAATGAAGTTTGTTTCTAGTCCTGAATTTAAAGACTATCAGTTCAAGATGATCGCAGCAGTTTCCCATGCAATAAAAGTTCTTCAGGCTGAACCAGATTTATCAGACAGACAAGTAATTGATAGAATTGTGAAAGAGATGACTCATATCAAAGGTTGATTGAATATTCTTAGTTTATTAAAAAATATTTTCAGAGTAAATTACTTGCAAAATGAATCTTGGATTAGCCCTAACCTCGACCGAATAATCTTGAGAAGAAACCTTTCTTTTCGGGAATAGCTATTGGTTCTTGTTTGACTTCTTGTATCTGGACGATTTTTGGCTCTTCTTTCTTAGGAGTTCTTGCTTCGATTATTTTTATTGCTTTGTCAATTTCAATCTTAGAATATTTTTGATTTACAAGTGCCCATCTCAAACTGTCCATAGAATAACCTTTTTTCATGTTCTTTTCTATATAAGCTACGATTGGACTTATTGTGTCACTGTCTTTTGATCTTGGTATCATACCAATTTCATGATTTCTCTATTTAAAAATATTATCAATTTCTAAAATATACATGAATATGATGCGTGGAAACAAATTCTAACAAGAATTAATCAATTCCACGACTTTTAATTATGAAAAAGCGAGTACAAAACTTAGAAAAATTTAGTAATAATCTCGCAAAAAATCTCTTTTTATTTTTTATTGAATGTGAACTTTCCTCTGGTTTTGTATAACCCTGGAAAGGGCTCATAGCGCGTTCAAAAAGAGTGCACTACTCGCCCCTTCTGGGAAAAAAGAGGTGATAAATATTACAGAAAATAGGACTATTTAAATGTTTCGTTTTTGTTGTAATTTAATAGTGACAAAAGACAAGCAGATTTTAAGCGGATTTAGAGTTTTAAAACTTATAGACTAACACTTGTCCTGCATGTTATCTTTCTACGTTCTCCATCCCTCCCAATTTGCATCTCACAAAATTAGTTTAGAGAATTACCTTTTGTTCGAAGCGAATCGGTCGTCTCAAGTGTCCCCATCTGCATGGGGAACATTTATTAATTCAAACGACGAAGAGAAATTATGGAAGAAGAGGTAGAAGTTCCACGGAATATTTCGAGCGGCAAGTCTCAGGATAAGATTGGATCGACACAGTTTTATAATTTAATCACTGGAGAAGAAGTTAGCTGGCAGGCAATTATTTATGACTTAATTAAGACAGAACAACTTGATCCTTGGGATATTGACTTGGGAGTTTTAGCAGAGAAGTATGCCCAAGTTATTCAAGAAATGGAAGAAGCAAATTTTTATGTTTCTTCAAAAGTTCTTTATGCGTGCTCATTATTATTAAGATTGAAAGCTGAAATTTTGTCTAACAGATTTATACAAGAATTGGACGAAGCAATTTATGGAATAAAAGATGATAAAAAATATGCGCTTGAAAGAATTACTTTAGATGAAGATGAAATTCCAGTTCTAGTTCCAAAAACGCCTATGCCTCGTTACAAAAAAGTTACGCTGGCAGAATTAATGGCTTCGCTTCATAAAGCTATTGAAACTGAAAATAGAAGAATTAGAAAAGATATCAAAGCAAGACAAGCAGAAAAGTTAACTTCAGTTGTTTTGCCAAAGCACGATAGAATTCCGCTTAAGGATAGAATTTCGGCAGTTTTTGAAAGAGTTAGGGGCCATTTTGTTAAGCCAGAAATACAACATATGACTTTTTCCCAACTTGCTCCTTCACGAGAAGAAAAGCTAGCTTATTTTTTACCCGTTCTTCATTTGTCGAACACTGATAAATTATACATTAGACAAATAAAACATTTTGATGAAGTTTATATGCGACTTGAAAAAATAAAAGAAGAAATAGAAGAATTAAAACGAGAACTTGGCGAAGCAGTTCCAGGAGATGAAACTATTGAAGAGACTGAAGAAGAAATTGCTGAGTTGGAAGAGTATGAAAAAGAAATGGAAAAAGCATTCAAAGATAAAAAGATGAAAGAGATTGATAAGGAATTAGAAAGTGGTGAGGAAGGTTAACTAAAATAATTACTTTTGTAGATCATTGTAGGTTTAAACCATTGAACTTCCTGTATTACTCCTCTAAAATCTCTTTTCATGTCTTCTAGTAAAGCAACAAACTTTTCAAAAGAGTTAATTTCCACATCAAATTCAAAATCTGCGCCATTGATGAATCTATCGAAATAAACTACATTAGGTTTTGTTCTTATCCAATTGTAAAGTCTATCTCTAATTTCTAAATCATTTAAACTAACTAGGATTTTGTAATATTCAAAGCCAAGTTTTTGGAAATTAAGATTTATTTTATATCCCAAGATAATCTCTTTTTCTTCTAATTTTCTAATTCTGTCTCGTATAGATTTTGTTGTTAGGTCTAATTTGTCAGATAAATCTAAGAGAGAAACTCTTGCATTCTCCGAGAGTAGCTTTAAAATCTTCAGGTCTTTTTCATCAACAATAGTGTATTCCTTTTTACCAATTGTTGCAGTACTTCTAGCAGAAGCATCTTTGTCAAGTAAATATTCCTTCGTAAAATGATGATACTCTAAAAGAATAGAAATTCTTACTAACTTTACAAAATTATTTATCTTTCTATAAATTGTATCCCAGATTTTGTAGAATTCTTCGGGCGTTTTTGTAGATATCAAAATAGCAAGATTAATTGCACCCTCCACTTTGCTTACCATCCAAACATCTTTATTTTTTGTAACTGAATCTATTATTTCTTGTTCTTTTTCTGGAGTTGTATCTACAAATTTCAGATAAACATCATAAGTAGTGTATCCGATTTGATTTACATTAATTAAAGTGTTGTAACCTAAAATTATTTTTTCTTTTTCTAAAAGTTTGATTCGATTTATAACTGAATTCTTACTTAGTCTTACTTTTTTAGCTATTTTAGAAAAAGAAACTCTTGCATTCTTATCTAATTCGTAGAGGATTTTTCTGTCATAGAGGTCAATTTTCATAATTAACAAAAAGTAACTTATACTTATAAATATTTCCTTTTTGTATCATATTTAGATAGAACAAGATATAAATGTAAAAAATTATAGCTTTTTATGGTAAAATTAACCGAAGGAATACGTACGGGCAAACTTATTGAAATAGACTATGAGGGGAAGACTTTAAGATTTGTTCATCCCAAAAGCGACTGTTTTAAAGATCCTGGCGATTACTCTCATTTAGACACTATCTGGGATGATACTCAGCATAAAACGTTAAGCATAGCAAACCGAGAAATATTTGTTGCAGAAGGAGATCGTATCAAAAAGTATAGAATAAGATCTTCAAAACCTGAGGAACTAGTTCACCTATTATATGAGGTAAATTGTATTCCAGACTCCAAAATGAAAAAGGATTTTTTTATGTTTAGAGGAGATACTGCTGATAGTTTTTTTATAGAAAACAGAGCCTTTTTTGATGAAAGCGGAGCCTACATGGTTAGCGATCCTTATGGGGAAAGACTGAGCAGAAAACTATTTTGGAAAAGAGATTCTGGACAATGGCCCCTTGCCACTTCTGAAAAAATAACTGAAAGACTTAAAGAAGATAAAAATAAAACTTCAGAACAAGGAGTTGTAATTAGCCATGATAAGAGAATAGCATTTGCGCCAAAGGAAACATATACAATTGGAGAGATAGATCCTAACAATTTCGCTCAAAATGGTTTAGCTATAGCTATTTCAAGAGGTGTAGAAAATGCAAAAAAATTAGAATATGTTCTCAAAAAGACAAATGACCGATTTAAATTCATAAAAACATCTATTGAAATACACCCGTATAACACAGTGAACTATCCATTATTTAGTATTCTGAACATAAATTCTTTTAATTTCTGCCTAGAATTTACTAGTAGTGTGAGAGAACGTTTTGGACCAATCCCCTTAGCAGTGATTAACTAAATTTTTCTAAAATTTCTTTTTCAGCCAATTTTTCTTCCTTTCCAGATTTCATATTTTTTATAGTATATTTTTTAGATTTCACTTCTTCTTCACCAATAATAATTACATTTTCAATCTTTTTTGAGTTTGCATAATCTAGTGCTTTCGAAGGTGATTTGTCCATTAAAAGAACAACCGGAACAGATTTTTCCCGTAGTTTATTTGCAAGTGCTACTGCTTTTTCGTCTTGTGAGATTGAAAGAACTAAAACATCTTTGTTAGAATTGTCGATTTTGGAAATTAAAAATAAAGGTTCTAAACCAAATGATATTCCTGTGCTTTGAATCCCATCAATTAAGAAACTTCCTCCACCTGACAATGAAACCCCTAATTCTTTTGCCCAGATCTCAAAAACTGAGCCATTGTAATAGCTAAGTCCTCTTGCTAGGAAAGGTCTGAATTCTACTTCGACACCATAGGCTCTCGCTAAATCCTTTAACTTTTGTATTTCTTTGAAATAAGCATATTTTTCGAAGGATTTTTCTTTTCCAGTAAAGATCTCTAAAAGTTTTTCTGCTTTGAATTCTTTTAAATTTTTAGCAACCTCCTCTTTAGAAAGCTTGTCTAGTTTGTCTAACTCTCTTATTATTTGGTCCCTGTCTCTTTCAGGAATTTTTTCTGTTTCAAGAATTTCATTTATTAATTTTCTATTGTTAATATAGATTTTAGAAGAAATTTTTAAATCATCAAAAACATTTTTTGCCAAAGCCAGTAACTCTGCTTCATCTTTTATTGAACTACCAATTATGTCTGCATCGCATTGGATAAACTGTCTTAGCCTTCCTTCTCTTATTGGCTCATCTCGGAAGTTATATCCGATTTGATATCGCTTGTAAGGAAGTTTTTGATTTTTTGCAATTCTTTTTAATTGAAATGTAAATTCAAATCTTAATGCTAGCTTTCTTTCTCCTCGATCTTGTAATTTAAAAATATCTCTTACTGCGGAGTCTTTTTCGTTGTCTCCCCTAACAAATTCTTCTGATTCTATTATTGGTGTTTCTGCTGGCTCGAAACCAAAAAGTTTGAATTGATTTCTAATTACGTCCATCATTTTTTCTCTTTTCTTAGCATCTTCGCCGAGAAAATCTTCAAATCCTTTGACTTTTGTTGTGTTTACCATCTTTTATTTCCTACTGTTTGAAATGTTTTGTTTATTTAAATAGGTTTCTTCTGACAAGGTAATTATAAAATCAACAACAAATTTTTGAGGGTCTATTCTAAAAGCAACTTTAAAATTTACTTCTTTTTCTCTAACTTTTCTTAAGTCTGCAACGGTCATACCTCTTGTTAATTTGCCATTAGTTTCTACACGAACATCTAGATTTTCCGTAAGATATATCTCCGGATTCAAAAGGTAATAAACTGCTAAAGCATCATAAACTAATGCAACTCTTTTTCCAGTTTCATTAATTTCCAATCGACTCATAAATTCCCCAACCATCTCCAGTATTGGTTTCTTTAGTTTACTATCGATTTTATTAAAGTCTTCTTCAGACAACTCAACCTGATTACATAAATCAAGGGGAATTAAGGTTTTGCTCACGGGAAAATTGAAAACTATTTCTGCAGCAAGCGGATCATTGTATATATTAAATTCCGCTACCTTGTTCATATTACCGGGCACTTTTATTGCTCCGCCCATAATAATTATCTCTTTTACTTTTTTCATTACTTCAAAATTTTCTTGAATAGCTTTAGCAATATTAGTCAATGGACCGATTGCAACAATGCTTATTTCTCCAGGATTATTACTCACAATTTCTAAAATCTTTTCAACCGCGTTATTACTTAGGCTAAAATTATTCTCTAACTTTAGACCTCCCAAGCCATAATCACCCATAACAAATGCGGTCTTTAATTCTCCCGATAGGGGTTTCTCTGATCCCGAATAAATTGGAATATTTTTCTCATCAAGAATATCTAAAATCCAACCAGCATTACGAGTCGTATTTTCAATAGTAGAATTACCCATTACAGTAGTTATTGCTTTAACATCTAATAAGCTCGATTTAACTGCAAGCATTATTGCCAACGCATCATCTACTCCCGGATCTGTATCAATTATTATCTTTTTCATACTTTCTCTCCCAAGTAAGAATTTAGATACTCTAAAAAATCAATAACTCCTAGTGTGTAATCATGCTGGGAAACAAATCCACTAAGATTTTTTACATATTCCCTTGCCTGATCTTGAGAGTTATTTGGGCAACCAATTAATTTTGTATCTGATTCTTTGAACATACATATGTCTACAGATTCGTCCCCAAAAGAGGCAATTTTCAAACCCTGAGCAATTCTTTTCATAGGATTACTTTTCGATGCATTTTTTGGAACTAGAATTATGTTCCCGTACGACTCGGAGGTCCGGATGTCATATTTTTCGCTATAAATTAATTCTAATCTGTCCTTAATTCTGTTTAAGTACGCCCTGTCTACAAAGAGTACTCTTTCTTTAAACAACCGAGGATATGCCGTCAAAGTAAACTTTCTTGTTTCTTCAAAATAGATTTTACTAGAACATTCTGAAATAAAATTTTTTGGTTCACGAACTAGATCATCCGTTGGAATAAATTCTAACTCCCCTGCAATATCCGAAAGATTGTTTATCAGTTTCTCTCTATCAAATTCGGGTTGATCGAAGGATTTACCTTGTTCAAGTAAGGGGTTGTATACGCCAAGACCATTTTCATAGATTAGGAGTCCATTAAATTTAAGCTTCTCCCAAATTTTTAAAATACTTGGCAGAGAACGATTTGAGTTTAGGTTTATTCTTGCCTTGGACTCTAATTTTCTGGCTAATGCTATGATTTTCTCAATTGGCGCAGTAAAATCGTAATTTCTATTTATCAGACAGCCATCTATGTCTAAGAATATCTCGAGATCTCTCATTTCCTGTTCTCCTTTCCAGTTAGGTAGTTAAAAAATGCTAATTTTTCTTTATCGCTAACTGTTGTTTTTTTAAGATCTTTCTCGACTAAATTTGGATCTTCAACTATTTGAAGTTTAGATTCCAAACTAAATGCAGAGACAATTTCTCTAGAGTATTCTAAACCTTCTTCATCCATATCATAACTCTGCCCACACTTTGGTAAGCAATTAGTACTTCCTAGAGTAAACTTAAGTGGTTGATCATTTATTCTCAATTCAAAGTAATAATTAGAGAGTATGGTTGTTTTGACTCTACCCGCTCTTGAATATCCATTATACTCTACGAACTCTGTTGTGAAACCTTCATATTCTGCAGACTTCCCAATAGCAAATGTTATTTTTTTATCTTCCATTTTATTTTTTATCCCTCCTTTCATTTTCTTTTTCAATATCCTCTACTGTAACTCCATTCTTTGCCATTATAACAAATAAAAAATAAATTAAATCCGAACATTCCCAAATTAGTTCTTCTTTATTTTTGGAAGTAATAACTTCTGCAGCTTCTTCAATTAATTTTCGCTTCAGAATTTCTGGATCGGCAACCAATTTTTTTGTATAAGAATCTTCATCACTACTTGAAATTTTTTCATTAATTTTTTTTAATAGATCATTTAAACTGAAATTTTCTAAGGCTTTTGATTCTTCTTTCTCTCTTGTACCGATTATAACTATGTCTGATTCAAATATTTTTTCATAAACTCGTAGTCCTGCTTCTTCTGCAGATTTTCCAGAGTAAACTATTTCTATAACTAGGTCTGCCAGTCCTTTATTGAATGATTCTTCAGTTACTCCTGAAAGATAAAATTTTTCAAATGTATAACCTCTAGCTTCCAGTAACGAGAGATATCTTTTGGCAAGTTTCGTATATTTTTTATTTATACAAACTTTTAGATTTTTTGGAAGTTCTTCCATCTTTTTTTCTTTTGGGCCCAACAAGCACAAGCAAGGTTTTCCAAACATAGCAGAATCATCCTCCCAGATAAACTTCTTCAAAATACTTAGTTTTGAATTTTTAAAATTAAGTAAAAACTCTTTAAACAAATCTTCTCCAGTTATTCCTATAACCTTCTTACCTTCCTTAAGTAATCTGGTTACTATTGAAGGAATATCTTCTCCCCGAACAACTACTTGTTTAGTTTGAGGATATTCTGCAGCAACGATTTCTCTGCATCTTTTAAGTCCGGAATTTTTCGGAACAATGAATATAATCACAGCTTTTTTGAGCTACCATGTTATCCTCCAAGAATTATTGTTTACTAATTGATTATTAAGGGCGGAAGGTGTGAATCGGACACACGTCTCACGAGCCACAGTCGCGCATTCTACCATTGAACTACATCCGCCATAACTACGTTTAATTGTTAATGATAAGGGTATAAAAAGGTTTTTAGAAATGAAATTAGAGTTGCAACTAGTAATTTTACTAAATGTGCCGATAACTCCAATTGTTTACCATATTTATTTTAGAAGAGGAGGGTTTTTATATCTTTCTGTTGGAGAATTTTAATCTTCAACTCTTTTTAATTTATGTTCCCACAGCCAAATGTAATTTTTTTTACTTTCAAGTGTGTACTGCTTCTCCTTCCCAGAAAGAAGATATGAAAGTTTTGCAATTTTTGTTCCTAAATACCAATTAAGGAGAATGAAAAGTACAGAAAAAGGACTTAAATAAAATTTTAGAAAACTTTTAAGAGAGCAAAGGTAATCACAATAAGGCATACTTCCTGCCAAAGGCAATAGGATCATCGGAGCTAAGACAAGCGTGGAAATTACCATTATGACCATTCCATAAACAAAACCCTTTAGTCTGTAGCCCATGCCTCTTTTTAATTGGTAAGTCTTGAGAAGTTTATAAAATCTTGTAATTCTATGGACATCTCACATAGAATAATTTGTCGGTTGGAGGGTTTACGTAGCAAGTATGTTGCTCATAGGTGTTTGTGTAGTCGTTATATTGGTAGTAGTAGTTAGGGCTAGCCTGATAAACTGTATAATCTCTTTTTCCATCGAAAAACCAGTTCGGACCAAAATGATTATTCTGATAAGTAGAATCGTCCCGACTATTTAGAATAACTGGCTTTGAATAATAGCTATTGTCTGCTCTGTAAGTGTATCCATAGGCATAATCTGATACTGGATGTCGGTCTGAATTCTCGTTCTGGTAAATTTCGGACCCATGATACTGATTATCATAGACGATAAAAATTACCCCATCATTAGTGTCTAAACTATTTTGATATAAGTCACTGTAAGTTCTGTGATGATCAATATTGCATGCAGAGCTAAAAGAGATAAATAGAACTCCTACCAGCAGTACACTCAAAAGCAAAGTTATTGTGTTTTTCATAGTTCTATTAGAAATCTTTTGTTTATAAGATTTATTCAGATTTTTTGTCCTAGACAGGGAGTGAAAATAGAAGCAATGCCTAAAGTATGCAGAAAAAACTTCTCGCCGAATCTCGGACATTAGATTTAACGCTCCCTCCTGCTCGCAGTTTGCATTTCGCAAAATTGTTTATCCCTTTAAAATTAGTTTTGCTCAAAGCGAACTGCTCGGATTCGAAATAAAAGTTGCTACTTTTACAAGTATATCGAAGAGATTAATTGAATTTCACTTCATTCAATTCAATAGAACGCTCCCTCCGAGATTCGAACTCGGGTTTCCACCGTTCCCCACATCACCTTTGAAAATTCGAGATGAATTCTCGCAGGAAACACAGTGCCATAGAGATGGCGTGACAGTTGTCTCATCGACTCGTATCTTCCGTATGAGAGGGTGGAGTCCTTGGCCTCTAGACTAAAGGAGCTCAGTGTTAAGAGAGAGATATCATTTTTAAAGTTACTCCAAGGATGGAAGCCTCTCTGAGAGGGTGAGCAGATTGGCCTTTTGCACAAATTAAAAGTTATATAAAATTAAAAAGGGCAATCTGCGAATAGGAGTCCTTGGCCTCTAGACTAAAGGAGCTCGGTGTTAAGAGAGAATTTTGCTTTTTTAAAGGTTGTTTATTATCTGTCAAGCATCCCACATGCTGCTTCAATATCTGAACCTCGAGATTTTCTAATAAAACACTTCCAGCCGGCTTTAATTATTTCTTGTTTAAAGTGTTCAACTATTTCTTCATCTGATTTTTGAAAATTTCCAGAAGGATTAAATTCAATCAAATTGAAAAGCATTTTTTTTGGCCATTTAAATGAAATTAATTTTTTCAGATCTTTTTCTGAATCGTTTACTCCCTTAATCATAGAATATTCAACCATAACATATTTTTTGTTATTGCTCTTATCTAGATATTTTTTTGTAAATGAGATTATTTCTCTCAATGAAGCTGCGCCAGGAATAAGCTCTTTTCTAACCTTGTCAAAAGGAGAATGCAGAGAAAGAGCTATGTTGAAATGAATATTTTCTAACCTATCTAAGGTGTTCAGGCAAGATGTTGAAATTGTTATTCGGTTATATGAAATTGGAAGTTCTTTGTGAATTCTTTCTGCGGCCTCAAGAACATTTTTTAGATTTAAAGTTGGTTCTCCCATTCCCATGAATACGATGGATTGAATTTTTTTTCCAATTATATCTTGTGCAATTTTTGCCTGTTCAAAAATTTCTTCCGGTGAAAGATTGCATTTGAAACCTAACTTTCCAGTATAACAAAATTTACAACCTACGGGGCAACCCACTTGACAAGAGATACAAACTGTATTTTTTTCATCCTTACTTTGCTCCGAATTTGCATTCAGTATTTCTTGACTTTTGTTGCCTTGCATGGATTTCTTCGAAAGCGAATTCGTCGGAATAACCACCGCAATATGTCCCTTGTCGAAAATTAATTTTTTTGTTCCGTCCGAAGATTCTTGAATTTTATTAAGTGCCATTTCTTTTCCTTAAACTTTCGTATAAAAAGAGGAAATAATCTTTTTTTAAAGACTTTGCCATTTTTTCTACAATTAATTCAGGAGTAGAATTTGCAAGCCTCCCAAGGACAGGGTTGTGGTCTACAATAAGCTCATAATTTTCTGTAAGGCCCTTCGCTTCAATCCCGTCAATTCTACAATTTTTTGGTAGGAAATCTTTTATTTCCTGACCGAGATGAGTCGCTATAATTAAAAAGCAGTTTTTGTCTAGAAAATATTCTGCCGTTGAAACAATTATCTCCCCGGCTACTCCTGGCTCCGTAACTGCTTCGATTTCATCAGCTAAAATTAAAGTTCTTTCCCCAGGATTTATTTCAGACATTTGAGTTAAAAGAGTTTCAAATGCACCTTTAGACATCGAACCCTTGTTTTTTGCAAAATAATAAACTTCTGAGAAAATAGGAAGACTTGTCTCGCCTGAAACTGGCATCCCCATAAGAGAAAGAGACACTAACTGAATTATGTGCTCGATTAAAGTTGTTTTCCCGCCAGAATTTGCTCCAGTTAAAATTGAACATCTCACATCTTTCAGATTAAATGAAATTGGTTGAGCATTTGAAAGAAATAAATTTTTTGATTTATTTATTTCTAAATTGGATGAAACTTTTGGATAATGAGATAGTTTATTATTAAATTTTGAAATTCCAGCTATAAAATCAAAATAAATTAGTTCTTGTTCTAATTTTTTCAATAAATTTGGAATCTCTTTTATTTTTGCTGAATGTTTTTTTACCATCGCTGCAGAATTTGTAAATTCTTGAGTTGATTGTCTCTTGAGATAATTCTCAACTTCCTTTTCTTCCAATCTTAATGGAACTGAGATGTCAAAAAGTTCTTCTGGAATTCCTGACGTAGAAATTTCTTTTTCAATTAAAATCTGAATTTCTTTTGGAATTCCTTTGCTTAGAAGAGAAATAACTGAATCGCCCGAAAGAGTCATATTTTTTATTTGATTTAAAATAGAACTATTTATTTTATCCAAAGCAACTTCAATATCTCTTTGAGTTATATTTGTTTTTTGTTTTTCTTCAATTAATGGAAGAATTTCTTTTAACTTATTTCTCAATTCGGAAAGCTCTGCGTTCAAGTCTAATTGATCCAATTTTTCAATATTAAATTTCCATCCAGATAAATTTGAAAGAAATCTTTCTAAGTATACATTCTCTATATCGTCGATAAAAACAGATTGAGGAAGCCTTTCAAGCGCAGTTTCATAATTTTCACAATCGATTACTTGAACTAGATCATATCTTTCTAAACCATTAAGATCAGAATCTGAATTTATGAAAACAACTGGACAGCCGAGCTTTTGGAGCTGTATCAAAGTTGATTCGCTTTCTGTGACAACACAAACGTCATATTTTGGTTTCCAAAATGGTCTAATTTTCTGAAGAGATCTTAATTCTGAATTATTTAATTGGGGAAGTGTCTTGAAGAAAGCTTGTCTTTTTTCAATTTCTTTTTCTGAGTCTGCAAAGTTGAATAATTTTAAAATTTGTTTTGTATCTGAAAAGATAAAATTGTCAGAGATTAAGTCTAATACTCTCGAATAAACATCTTTAGCATCTTTTGTTTTTAGAACCATACTTGGCTGAGATCTAGCAGTATTTCTATCAAATAAAGATAAATTGTTCTCTTGTATAAATTTCAATACCTCTTCGCGCATAGTAATGGCACCGATCTTAATTTTTTAAGGTTTTGTATGCTTCTTTAATATCGTTAAGGTTCTTTGCAGAAACAAGCTTTTCTCGAATTTCTTTTGCATTCTTTAGACCTTTTGTGAAGTTCATTGCCTGAAACTTTATTTGAGCATATTTTATACCGTACTTTTCTGCTAGTTTAAGATAATCAAAGAAGGTTATTTTTTGTTTTGTCTTTCCTAAAAGTTCACTAAAAATGGAAGGGTTTCCTATTGCTTCTCTCCCAATCATAAGAAAATCAAATTTTTTTAAAAGTTCTTTACAATTAACCTTGTTTACATTTCCAGAGTAGATTACTGGAAGTTTTGTTGACTTTTTTACTAATTCTGCAAACTCTAAATCTGGTTTTCCAGAGTAACCTTGATCTTTAGTTCTCGGATGAATGCAAATTGCGTCAACGTATTTTTCTGCCATTTTTATTATTGGAAGAGTATTTGAAGATTTTCTTAGTTTGATAGTAATTGGTTTTTCGGTAGACAAACGCATTATTTTCAAAATTTCTTCTATTTTTTCAGGCTTGTCTTGAAGAAAAACACCAACCTCATTTCTTTTTGCAATAGGAGAGGGGCAGCCAAGATTTAAATCCCAAAGAGAAACTTGAGAGTCATATTTTTTTATGAACTCTTTTACAAAATCTGTAGAGTTGCACATGATCTGAATTGCAGGTTTATCTTCGAGAAAAATTTTTTCTTTCGTTCTTGGTGAATACATTCCAGTAAAATTTAATCCTGATCCTGATTTTTTACATAAAATCCTAAAGGCAATATCATTTGGCTCAAGCATCGGAGCTAGAAAAAATCTATTTTTGAAATTTAAATTTCCAATTTTATTTACTTGCATTTGATTGATTGGACAAATAATCTTTAACTGTTTGTATCGCCTGGTCTTGAGATTGATTTGAAATATTAATGTTAAATTGCTGAGCATACTGCTGATAATTTGCTTGAGTTAAATTATTCAAATATTCAGTAATTTTTTCTTGCGTGAAATTGTTTAGAGTTCGTATGTCGCAGGCAGACTTTGCAAGGGACAATCCTTCCTCGGCTTGACTTTTTAGTGTGGGAATGTCATTGCATGTATAAGGTAACCCTTGATAATTTGTAGAAACATAGTAAATGATAGGGTTTGAACAAGCGGAGTTAGCTTTTAATTCTAAAAGAATAGCTCTTGTTTCTATCGAGGATATTTTTGAACAGTCTCCTTGTTCTAGTTGAGTTATTTCTGACTTTATTTCATTCTGTTGAGAATTTATTGTTCCAATTAAATCGTAAACCTGATAAGCAGTTATGCCTGCAACTAGAATAATTAATAAAAAGATTATCAAAAATATTTTCCCAATCAAACCTTTTTTGTTTTGCATGGTTTAGATAGGAAATAGGTATTTATAAAGATTAATCCAAACTAATTAACCTCATACTCATAAACTTTGTCGTAGGGAATATACAAATCACAGGTTTCTTTTACAGAAAGATTTTCCATTAATTTTCTGAATAGACGAATTGAATTGCCGTGAGCAGAAATTACTACATTCACTTTATTTTTTCTCATGTAAGATTTTAGGAACTTGATAAATTCCCTTACTCTTTTGTCAATATCCTTAAAAGACTCACCTTTGGGAGGTCGAGAGTCCCATCCTCTGTGCCATAAATCGTATTCTTTGACTCCAAACTTTTTTACAATTTCTAAGTGCGTTTTTCCATTGAGAGTTCCATAGTTTCTTTCTATCATCCGGTCGTCTTCAAAAAAATGAAGGCATTCTGGATGCATTAAAGCTACTTCTTTTAAAGTATCTAAAGAACGTGAGAGAGATGTATGGAATGCGACTTGGAACTTTTTATCTCGAAGTCTTTCTGCGACAATTTGAGCATCTTCCTTACCTGCTTTTGTTAGTTTAGAATCCATGAATCCTGTGAACTTATTGTCCCGATTGAATTCGGTTTGACCGTGCCTAAAAATATAGATTTTCAAATTTTTGTCCCTCTTTAGATTATTTAGTAATAAGAGTATAAAAACATTTTTATAGAGGGTTTGGTTTGGAATTTAATGATACTTTGGATAATAATTGGGATTGTTGTATCAATTTTAATTACTAGTCTTTTCCATGCTGAACATCTCTTAAATAGAATAAAGGTTTTCTTATTTGTTTTAGTTGCTCTTATTGTACTCTTTTCAATTATTGGTTTTTTTACTTCAAATAGTTCGAATTTAAATTCTCCAAAGGGAATTATATCTTCAGTTTATGGATATTTTGGATGGCTTGGGGAGAAGGGACTACAATTAGTGACAGTTGGGCAGGGTACAATCAATACTGTTGGGAATATTATTAAAGATAACCAGACAACTGTTCAGAGTAAGATTAGTGACGGCAGAAAATAGTTTTTTCTAAGTCTTCCTCTCCTCAAATGATTAGCTTCGTGCCTTTGGCAAATAAGAAATTATAGAACTTACTTTCTTTGCCAATCATTTTCGGTTCGAACGTCTGCCCTTCGAATTTAATATGGATCTAGCGAAGTCAGGCCGTTCTCAATTTCACGCCAACATCTAATTTACCTATTTCGCATACGTCCTCAATAATTCCAGAAGGTCTTGCGACCTTTTCACAGATAGAAACGAACGTATCTCTCCCAACTATGGAAGACTGATTTGAGTTATAGATCTCATAGTATGTACAATTTTCTGCAGGACATCTTATTTGTTCTGCAGGTATTGGATAAATTTTTCGCACTTTAATGTAAGCAACGGGCCAGAAATCCTTATATCGGTCAGCATTAGATGCAAAAACTAGCAGCTTGTCTTTGTCTAGGCAGAAACTTTTTTGAGAATCGCAGTTTAACTCAGGCATATTTGAAATTGTTTCTAGAGATGATATTGCGAGATTGATTTGTTGAGCTTCGTAAGTTGACTTTACATCTTTTGAGTAAAACATCACTAAAAAAAGTCCAGCCATTGCAAAAAATATGAAGACAAATAGCAACATAAAAGCCATTTGCTGAATCTGCATATCCGCTTTTTTGTTTACCATACTCCACAACCACCTCTTTCAGCTTCTTTTTTCATTTGAAGTTGTTTTCCAACTTGGAAAAGAGTTGGCAAATCTTGAGCTGTCGCATTAATTGTCTGTTGAGAAAATGAATCTAAATCTGCGTTGAGATTTGTGCTACAACCTCTTGCATCCATTAAATTAGCTTTTTCATAATATGTATCTGCAATTTGAGCAGTACGATATAAAAGTCGTTTTACATTGCACTCATAAAGATCTTTATTAGAAAAAATTGCTCCGTAAAGTAAATCGCCGATGTAATTCACATTGCCGTCATCTTTAGAAACGGTTCCAGTTTCATATTGGTCTTTACATTCATTTGAGTTAAAACATGTTCCAGATACAGTCATGTTGCAGTTATCTGCATAACCAAAACAGACTCGAGTTGTTTTCTCTGAACAAGTGTTATTTTCTGAGTCTTGTATTTTTATTTTGGGAGGATTAAGTCCCATGATTTCCTCTTTTATTCTTAGAGGAGGATTAACTAGGCAATATTCTGTGGTAGAAATGAAAAGCATGTCAGCTACTGGAAAACCAAGTTCGAATTTTTTGGAGAAAATATAATAATCTTTTCCGAAAGATTGTTGCGCAAAAATATATTTGTTAGGAATTTTTATTTCAATTGGTGTTGGAGGATTTTTTTTGAGAGCATCGGATTCTGTAACTGTTGAAAGCATATGATAACCAAAGCCAGTATCATAACATGAAGGATTTAGCTGAGTATTTACTCCAAATGAAATTTTACTTGTTTTCGCCTCGACAAAACCAGTTTGCAGCGGATCTGTTAAAATTTCTAAAGATTTAGAAACAGAAGTGTCTCCAGCAGTTTTTAGAACTCCTCCGAATTTTACTGCGAAAAATATAGCCAAGAGTAAGAATGCAGTACCGGCAATTATTGCGAAAAGCCAGACAAAATTAAAATCTCCTTTTTTTGAAATCATTTTATAACTACGCCTCTCCCATACTGTGAAGGCTCATAAACTATTTGAACTTTTCCATTCGCGTCGACACAATAGGGATTTTTCATTCTTGTTATTGCACTGACATTTAGAAATTTTATATTAGTTGGAGATAAACCGCAAGATTTTCCCCCAGGAACTAAGAAAGTGTTTACATTATCAAATTCATAAATATTTATTTCTTCATAAACTTTTAAATCACCAGTTAGAGGAGCAGATAAATTTGCAAAACAAAGCTTGTCAGCTCCAGGGAAATTTAATTGGATTTCTCTTGAGTAAGAAGAAGATTGATATGCGGTTTGAACTTCTTTCTGCAAGCTATCAATTGAAAGTCCTATATTTGAACAAGCATTTAAACTAAGAAAATATCTTACTCCCCATACTGCGCCGAATACAAAAATAATTATAAGGATTATTGAGAATAAAAATCCGAAAGACATTCCTACTCCTGCTTCTTGACCTCTTTTTCCGATAGGAAATATGGAGCAAGGAGATTGCTTTCTTTTGTTTTTCATTTTACAAAAAGTTCTCTGTTGGTCTTACAATCAATGAGCAGTCTGTTGGAAGACTTCTGTATTGATCTTGGCATTTTATATAATATGTCTTGTCTGAGAACCAAGGAGTGATATGTGTTGTTGAATTTGCAGGAGACATTGGGCTTCCCTCATTAAGAAAATCGCAGTTCTCATTGGAAAAGAAACACTCAGAGTTCTGAGGAGTTACTATCTTAAGATAATCGTCTTCTTCATATACTCTTGCAATTAAAGGAGCATTGGGATCAATGTTTACTGTGAAACTAGTTGAGTTCTCAGCAACATTTCCTCCGGCGTCGACACATTTTACTGTGTAAGTATATGTTCCACTTGTTAAATCTAATCTTTGAGTGTGTATTCCATCCGCTTTGTTTGTATCAAAGAACTGTACAAAACTATTATCTGCACCAGTTGTAGAGTAATAGCAAATTGCTTGACCATTATCACAACCGAATAACGTCGAGGTTGACATTTCTATTGGCATCGGACTTATTGTTCCATAAATAGTTTCATTGGGTCTTATTGATCCCATCTTTAGTGGATTACTTGATCTTAAGCTAAATTTGTAACTCTCTAAATTTGTATTCCTTTTTGATTCATTTATCCCAGGTTGGTCTTTACATCTTACATAAAAGTCAGATCCACTTTGAGAAACCCCAGTCAATACTGTGTTACAAGGGTAAAGCTGTAGAGCATTGATTTCGGTTACAGAAGTTGCGCAAGACATATTGTTTTGCATACTTTCATAGTTTTGATCTTGAGTACTCCACCTACATTCTGCAGGTTCATTTGTGTAGAAAGTCATACTTGAATTTAGAGAAGTTGCAGCAACACAACTATCTGTAGGTATTGAAGTAACGCTGACAGCGGGAGGAGTCGTATCTGGAGAGGGATCGACGCATAAGCTCATCTCATAATCTGCCTCGTTGGTATTGCCCATAGAATCTTTACATTTTATGAAAAGATTTAACTGCTTCCCATTTTCTAAACTAATTGAAGAGTTCTCAAAAGAATCTGCACTTGGAAGTGAAAGTGTTTCTGTATGGTTGTAATCGTATAAGTTGCTTCCTCCGAAGTAAGTAGTCATCACAGAATAATTTTTACCCTCGACATAATCGATTTTACATTGTGCAGGCTCATTTGTTTGTATTCCGAATGTTATTGGAGTATATGGTTTTATACATCCTGTTGTTGTATCGCTAGATTTTATTTTAAAGCCTGCTCCAGGAGGATTATTTTTCACATCAGTGTATTTTAAGTCTGTTGGATCTAAAACATCAGCATAGGGACTAATGATAGGAGAAGAAACGTCCCTAACATTTTGATTTACACATCTTTCTGAGGAAGTCCCCGCATTGATAATTCCACAAGATTGACCAAGAGATTTACATCTATATTCTGAACAAGGCAGTGTTGGATCTGAATTACATAATTCACAGTCACTTCCACCATGAGGAGCTTGCCAAGGCATACATTTGAATGTTACAGTTTCTGTTCTCGTAGTTTGTTTTTTGTACATTGAGTTGTAAATTATCCAAGCTGTTGCCGCTCCGACTGCTAATTGAGTCCAGCCAGAACTTAGAACTGTACCAGTCTTTGTTCCTTCGAGTTTAGTTCCTAAATATGTTCCCTTTCCGAAAAGACCGCCAACAACACTTCTTCCAGCTAAAATACCTCCGAATACAGCAGCCTGCAATGCCTTAGCTGATTGAGAATTATTAGAACCAAAAAAACCACCAAATACTCCGACAAATCCTGCAACTGCTGTTGCCCAAACTGCTCCTTGAACGACATAGCCTAAACTGTAAGAATATTTTTCCAAACCAAATGAACCTTGACCAAGGGATTCTTGCTTAACAGGTTGTGTATTCGCAGAGTCTAGTTTGGCCGAATTTAGAGAATCCTTCGATACTGAATAAGTATTTCCTGCATTTGGCCCATCGGTCCATTTTACAGTATATGTTCCATCCGCATTTACAGAAACAATCTCTCCGTGAACTCCTGCCCCTGAAATTATTTTATTTCCTGCTGAAAAAGATGATGAAACCAAGTTACTTGCTGCACTAAATTCGTTAATCATTTCTTCAGTAGTTGCTTGAGAATTTTGTTTGATTGGTGCTGCGGCAGGAGATGGCCCTGCGTTCCCCGTAGATGAAGAAGTAGCTAAATCAAAACTACTTGATGGATTAAAACTAACCGAAGTTTGAGAAGTTATTTTTGACCAAGTACTACTCGTAGGAGAACGTGTATATGTGTCAGGACCAATACTTACGTAGTAATTACCATCAGTACCTATTCTTTTTATTGGTCCCCCAAATGCAGTTGCATAATTACTAGGTAAACCTGTGGAATCTACAATTACCTCGCCAGTAATAGCCATGCTAGTCAAGTCCACAATTCCTGCTCCTGATTGGCCTGCGCCAGTGTAAGAATTGATGTTATTCTTTGAAGATTTTTTGTTGTTGATTAAGTTATTTATTATGTCTGAAATTGTTGTATAATGTTTTTCTGTTGTCGTAACATTTTCTATAGGTATCTCATTTCCATCTTTATCCACAATTATTTGGCCAGGTTTTAATTCCGAGGCTTTAATCATTTTTAATTCTGAAGCAAATGCTAGTGGAGAAAGAAGCATTAAGAATAGCATAAATACTGAAATAACCTGAATTTTATTTTTTATTTTCATTTTGCGAATCTGCCTCCTTCGCAAGACAGCAAGTTTATCGAGCTGTCGCTATTGTTCTTGACTGCTATGAGCAAAGCGAATTTATTGCATGTCATTGTTTTACGTAGACATAATCGTCTTGCCCCAATTTATATTTATTATTGATAACATAATCTACAGCAACTACTTCACCAGTTCCTTGTCCAAGAGATGCGCCAGATAAAAGTCCTAAGTCTGCGTTAGTAAAGTAATAAGACTGGTTTCCATATCTCCATTCATATCCTTCATCGGTGAAAACCCCGTTTAAGTTGTAATCGGCGCCACAGTCTCCGAGTGAGGAACAAACTGCATTTGCTTGTGTAGCCCATTGAGGATTTACTTCGAAAGTTCCTTTTGAAGCATCAACCATTTTTAGACAAGTTTTATTTTTGTCTTCAGAAGCAATTTCGTAAGTTATTTTCTTTCCGCCAAGTGCACCAGTTATTACACTCGAATATTTTTCTGTCTTAGTAACTCGTATATCACATTCAGCTGTTGCTTGAGAACAAACGCTTGTAGCAGTTCCTGACGAACTCCAGAAGTCGAGTCCTGGAGAGACAACTGGAACACAAAGCCCTGTGTCGTTTGAAGTTCTATTTGTTCTTAAGTTATTATTTAAGGAATTTTGTTCCCAAGGACCTACTCCTGCACCAACATGATAATTAATGGCATAACCAGTAATCGGAGCGATAGCTTGCCCAGTAGTTGTTGAACCTGAATTAGAAAATGCTCCGGCTGTAGTACTTAATGTGCTTATACCTTGAATTGCAGTTTGAGTATTTGTAGAACTCGAACTTGAGGAGGATGCTGTCGGATTTGTAAATGCCGTCGAACTATTTGAAGAAGTTGCTGGTGCCGAGAAGTTTATTCCGTCTACTGCTGCAACCCACATACAGTCTCTCTGATCAGTGTTTTCACAATTGTCTTTGCTTGTTTGTGAAGTACAGTCTTGCCATCTGTTTACTCTACAAGCAGCAACGGAGAATTCTCCTTCGCTAGTATCGATTCCTGAGTGTACACAAATTTGATTTCTGAAATCTTCACATGCTTCTACTTTTATTTCGCCATCTACACATATTTCTCTATAATGTCTCGAACCTGCAGGATCTCTGCCATTTCCAACCTCAGCATCATAAACACACCAAGATTCTCCATTCTTTCTTTCGTTTCCTTCTCTGTCAGTACATGTTGTAGCTTTACAAAAATAATTTCCATAAGTTGGTTTTCCTAACCCCAAAACTCCAGACCATTGAGCACAAACTCCTCCTAAAAGATAATCGCAATTTCCACAATTTCTACTTGCTCCGACTTTACCACAAACTTGATCAGGAGTTGCAACTCTGCCACCGTTCCAACTTGTGTCTTTATCAGAAGAATAAACATTTTCTCTCTGACCTTCAGAATCATACCAATAAACTTTTCCCTGATAACATCCAGTTGTTGTCTGCCGTGCATTAACTGTTCCGAGCTCCTCTGCTGAACATAAAACATCTTTGTAGAATCTTGTTCCACCTGTTTCGTCTGAAGAAGTATTCAATGCTAAAACAGAATTTGTTCCACCACATTGTCCTCGAGTTGTGAATGTACACGTTTTTATGTCGCCTTCATTTTTTACACATGCTCCTTCATCTTGAGAATTTGCTAGAGCGATACAAGCAGTTTCCGAAGTTACTCCGGCTCTGAAATCGTTTGTTAAACCATAAAATGTTGAGAAGCTTTTACATCTTGCTAGAGTTACAAAGGCTGCTTGATCTCCAAGAATACAACATCCTAAAGTACACTGAGGAAGTTCGCTAGGACTTTTTTCGCTCCAAGTTCCATTGCCTTGTTGACAAACTGTCTGAGGAACATTTTCCATACAGATTCCTTCTTTAGAATTATAACAAGTTCCTAGTTTACAATATGAAGTTGACTCACAAGAAGTTGGAACTATACTGAATGCAGAATCACATTGTGAAGCATCAGTATTTATACAAAATGCTCCCGAAGTAGTTTTTTGACAACATGAAGAAGGAGTTGAAAGCGTCGATGCTGAAGAGAGAGTTGTAACTATTACAAAAATCAATAATATGGACAATGAAATATTTATTCCTCTTTTCATACTGCATAACCTGGCGGCCAAGCATAGCTTCTCACCGCAAATTTAAATTCAATATCTTTCTTGTTTCCAACAGTATATAATTTTATTCCATCGTCTCTTCGCACTTTGTCTATAGCTATGTTTGGATAATATAGCATTAATGTTGAAGTGTCTGTGTCTCCATAATTTGTCTCGAATTGAAGAAGAGAATTTGAAACAGATAAAACATCGAATAAATCAGAAGGAATTTTTATTTCAAAATTCGTTCCTAAAGTTTGTGAAGATTCACCTGAAGAAACTGATGTTGGTGAACTTATCGTTGCTAAAATCTGGGTTGGTTGAATAGAAATGTCTGACTTTAGACTTCCAGTAATAACTTGATATCCTTCTGCTCTTAATCTATCTACAGATTTTGTGTAACAATCTAAAACTTTTTGAGAGACTTTTGTGTTCAAAGATTTTTCAAATTGAGTTGTTAAGAAAGGTGTTTGAACTACGCAAGGTTTGTAATATTCAGCAGTGTAACAAATAAAAGTATAATTCTCGTCGAGATACATTGAACTAAATGTAGGATTTATCATTCCAGCATTTAATGCTAGCGAAGGTATTTCTTTTGAAATTGCATCCTTTACACAGGACTCAATTGAGAGCTGTGCTGACTGGTTAGAAAATGTAGGGTAGACATAAAGGAAAAAAATTATTAATGCAGAAACGATAATTAAACCTAGTATGATAAAGAGAGTAAGCTGTGCTTTTTTTGAACCTAATACCTCACTTTTTTTCATATTAACCTTACAATTTTTGCCTTTATAAAAACTACTATAATTCATTTTTATTGTACACTTATTATCTCGGTGCAAGTGAGAGGTTCATTTAATTTCGCGTCTCGACATTTTATGTAATAAAGTCCTTTTTGTGCATCAGTAAGAGTTTGAGTAATAGAAGTTTGATTTCGAGCATTTTCAAATCCAAAATCACAATTACCTGTCGAGTTTGAATAATATCTGTAAACACAATCTGCAGGCTCATTAGTTTTCAAAACCAAATTTGTTCCATCCAAGTATTCTCTCGTTATTATTGGAGGAGTGTTATCGTAAGATACTGTAAAATCGGTGGAAGCATTTGCAATATTTCCTGCTTCATCTACACAAGAAACAAAAACTGTGTGATTGCCCGAATCAAGACCAGTAATTGGTTGACTGTGCAAAGTAGTGTTTCCTGTTACCAAGAATGGAACTGCGGAGCTGCTTATTCCATCTACGTTAAATGAACAAGTTGCTTGTCCTCCATTGATACAGCCAGTTGTTGAAGCTTGCAAATCAAAAGTTACGGAATTTCTGCCTTCTAAATTTTTATTTTGTGTTGGATTTGTAATTGAAACAGATAATCCGCTTGAACATTTTTTGATATTGTAAGTGTAGCTTCTTGGAGTTTCAATTCTTTTGATCAAATCTGTTTCAACTAAATTCGGTTGATCTAAACATCTTATGAAAATTTGGTTTGTGTTCTCAGTAAGATTTTCTAATTGCACACTGCATGGCCAAAGACCATAATACCCTGAAGCAGCGTCGGTGAAACAAGTCATATTATTTGGCATTTCTGCATAAGAATTGTAGTCGTAAGTTACTGAATATTTACATTCTGCAGGTTCATTTAGATAAGTAGTAAATGAAAAGTTTGATTCTCCGAATTTCATGTAAGAATTATCTGCAGGAGAATAGGTAATTATTGATGATGGAGTAAGATCTGGACCTTCAGACATATTTACTCGAACTGTGAATGGTGCTTCATTTTCTTGGCCTGCAAAATTTCTGCATTTAATGTAATAATTATTTTCTCCAGTTTCAATTGGCAAAGTAGTAAGAGAACCTAACTGGGCAGTGTACTCCTGTGTAGTTACCGATGGAGAAAGAGTTATTTGATGATGGGTTCCATCTGCTTTACCCGTGTCTGGATTTATTAGAGAGAACATTGTTGTTCCTAAGTCGTTAAATGATGCTGAATGATTTAAACCAATCTTACAAATTGCGGGTTTGTCAGTAATGATTCCAAATGTTACAGGTATCCAAGCTGGAACTGCACTTGATGTTTGCCCTTCAACTTTGAAACTGCTGTCGGTAACTGAAGTATATTTGTCTTCTGAGGAAATAATTTCGGGCCAAGGTTTTATTGATGCTTTCCAAATATCTGCCATCGAGGCGCAATAACCTGGTTCGCCATTTGAATTAAAGTAATGGCAATTTTGTCCAATAGATTTACACTTATATTCAGAACAAGGCCTAACATCAGTGTTACAGAAATTACAGTCTCCTTGTTTTGGAGGTTCCCAGGCTCCGCAGCTATATTGAAGGATATAATATTCTTGTTCCTCATAACTGTTCAAGAAAGCTTCGTAGATAATATACAGTATAGCAATGATAAGTCCAACTACTGGAAGTACTGTAGCAAAAGACCAACCTGCACCTGCTATTCCTGCTGGACCGAGGCCTACTGTTGCTGCAACTCCCGCACCTGCTGCGGCTCCAGTTCCTGCTGCTGCCGTTCCTGCTCCAAGAGCATATCCTGCCAGAGCTGCTCCACCAACATAACCTAAAGCGCCACCAACTGCTCCCATAAATTTTATGAAAGCCTGTTGTTTTCCCGGACTCCAGCCTTGATGTTTCGCAATTAAACTGCCAAGTTGTGCTCCGAGATAAGAACCAATAATAGTACACCCCACAGTTACTCCTGCAGCTTTTAAGTTTACAAGCCATTGAGAATTTGGCACTGTTGCGACAGTATTTCCTGCAGAATTTATACTTGAGGAGGTTGTGCCCGCAGGTAATCTCGTTGCCCCGCCAAGAGAAGCATCGGTTGCGACAGTTACATGAGCAACACTGGAGAACATATTAATTGAGCTTCCATAGGTCATTCCGAGAATAGTTAAAGGTCCGAGAAAATTCATAACGTCCATGTAACTTGAACTACTTGCACTACTTGCACTAATTTGTGAAACTAAATTACTTAAAGAGAGACTTGCGCCGTTAGAATTTCCCGAAGAAGCTGTACCTGCAGAATCTGTTGCGCTTGAAGATAAACCTCCGCCAAGAGAAGTTAATTCACTTAAAGAAGAAATTTTTGTAGCAGATCGCGATATTGAGGAAAGATAATCTGAAGAGAGATTGTAATAACTGGTGTCGTATTTTTCATGTGTTTTTCCTTTTGAATCTATTTTAATTCTGCTTACAGAGAAACCAGCCGATTCTGAGTTTACTTGGCCCAATAAATTAGAAGATACGCCACAACTACCTATCGAACTGCATCGTTCGTTCATAGCAGCGAGAAATGCAGGTAGATCTTGTCCTTTGATTGTTGAGTGAGCACCATTCGCATTACATTCCCAATTTCGATTATCATCTGCCCAAGAACCACAACCTCCTGCGAGAGTACAATCACGAGTCATTTTGCTTACACATGTAAAACTTGCTAAAGAACAAATAGCAGTTGTTTCTGCCTGATTGCCGCCGTAATTACTTGTCGATTCTGTTTGCCCCGAACTATTTGATAGTGGATTTGAACTTGTTGACCAGAATTGAAAACCAGGAGTGAATCTTGGGACACAATGAGCAATTACTGCATTTTGATCTGCGCCAAGATCGCCGACTGATCCTTGTTCCGAATTTGATTTACTTGGATCAAAGCCTGGAAAGAAATTTCCATCAGACCTTTTGACATTGTCTTCTCCAAAAAGATCATTGAACATAATACACTGAGGATTCTGATCGCACTTTATTTTTACTTCTGTATAAGAACCAGCATCATTCGCATTTAAACAAGCTCTCCAATCATTTACTAAACATTTAGCCTCAGAATAACCTGATGATTCGTCTCGGTTCTCGGCACAAACTTGTTGATTAAAACTTCCACAACTTGAAATAGAAATTTGATTTTCAATACATTTCGCCACGTAACTCCCCGCACCGACAGGGAACACGCCTTGTGTTGGATCAACATCGTAGACGCACCAAGATTCTCCATGCTTTCTGTCTCCGCAATTTAAGTTCCTACAAACATTAGTTCCATACTGAGGTTGAACATCTTTTGTAGAATCGTAACTTGTACATATGCTACCTGTGATATAGTCGCAGTTTCCACAAGTTGTTGAACCACCTTGACAAGAATCAGAAGGAGAAATTATTTTTTCCCAATAAGATTGATTATTTACTTTAGAAGAATCATATATGTTTGCTCTGTTTCCGCAGTCATCGACAAAATAGATTTGATCTTTTCCATCGATACATGAAGTTTTTGTTGTTTTTTGACAATTAGTATTCAATTCCTGAGAAGTGCATAAATATCCTTTTTTAAAAGTGCCTGCGCAATTTGATTTTGTTGTGAAAACACAATTATTTTTTCCGGAGTAATCTGTTGCAGGAGTTAAACAGGCGCCTTCGTCGGTTAAATCAGTATAAGCAATACAAGATCCGGCAGAATCGAGACCTACAAAATTTTTTTGAAAGTCATATTGTTTAGAAAGAGTCGTACATTCCCTATTTGTAGTCATTGAAACCGAGTCGCCCAAGATACAGCAACCTAGTTGACATTCAGCAATATTACATTTAGGATCAGAAGTCCAATTTCCTCCGCCAGATTCACATTTTTGTTTTGGCGAATTAAAAGAACATATTCCAGAATTTTGATCATAACAGCAACCAGTTTGACATTCAGAAACTGTACTGCAGCCAGTTCCAACTAAATCCGATTTGCAAGAAAGACTTGCATCGTCCAGACTCATTTCCTGACAGACTGCACCAGATTTTGTTTCCAAACAGCATCCTGAAGGTACGAACGGACTTGCAGAGACCATAGGGATTATAGGTCTAACTAGGAAGTCGATAATTTTTGATTCTCGAGGATTCTTTAGTATTTCTGGAACATTTGTGCTGACAAAATATGCGAAAGAAAATATAGAAACTACCATTACAATAAGTTCAAGTAAACAGAGTGATTTTTTAGAGATCATTTTGCGAATCTGCCTCCTTTTGCAAGTTTGCGATTTATTTTTCCAAAGCAAACGCTAACATTCTTGACAACTGCGAATTTAATGAGCTTATTGTTTGTCATTATAATCCTGCTGGCAACACGCAACTCTTTATTGCAAATTTAATTTCTTCATTAGAATATCTATCTTTTAAAGTATAAACTTTAGTACTATCTGATCCAACAAATTTCGAAATTAAAATATCATGCATTGCCATCATCCAATTGACCTCGTTAAATTCGCATACAGTTGATTCATAGTTAACGATTGTTTGTGCAGTTTTAATCAATTTGTATAATGAAGTTGGCTGATTAAATTCTAAATTACTAAGAGAAATAGAACTTTCATCTTTTTTTGCTATGAATTGTTTGAAAACTGAAATTATTGCAGCTTTTTCATTGAGAGATACATTAAGTGATAGGGCTCCATCTTGCACTGTATATCCTTGAGAATTAAATTCTTTTTTAAGCTGATTGAAACAGTTTTGAACGTCAACCATTGCACGATTTTCTATAATTTTTTGAATTTTTAAAAATAAGCTTGGTTCTTGAGGAACGCAAGCAAAATAAAATTCATAATTGGTACAAAGGAATGGAACTTTTTCTGATCTGTATAAATAAAAATTTGTGAAATTCTGATTTAAATTTAAATTATTCTTTATCAAAATATCTTCCGTTTTTTTTACAGAATCAGTCGCACATTTTTGCAAATATGCTTCTGGATTTGAAACTGGTGAAGATCCTCCAAGTATATATGGTTTTAAAACAACGAAACTAATCAGGATTACTACCAGAATCACAGAGATAATTACAAACAAAGTAACCTGTCCTTTCTTTTGATGTTGGCTGAACATGTTTACTTCCCCCTCAATTCTTTTTTAGTTTCAATGAAGACAAGCTCTTCTTCAACTTTTGAAAGTCTTGAAGTGTAACTCTTCAACATATTTTCGTAAACTCTTGTTTCAATCTTTCCTTTTGCTAA
>CABMGO010000004.1 GCA_902385655.1 uncultured archaeon
ACGCCCAAACCGGGAATCGCACCCGGGTCCTAGCCGCGACAGGGCCATGTACTAACTACTATACTATTTGGGCATATTAATTGCTGTCAAAATTCCTTTTTAAAGATTATTATTTTGTTTGTTTTTCAGCTTTTTTAACAATTGTTCTCCAACCTTTTCTAACTATTATTGTTGTTCCTTCTTTCAGAGTCTTTTTACTTTTTTCTTTGGTTTTTGCGAGGAATGCGTCTTTAGTTGCTAAAAATCTTGCTCGTTTCTTCGCATAAAAATTGGTACTCATAATTTCTTAACATTTTGGCTAGATTTAAACCTTCGCTAAATTTTTTGTTTGTGAATTCAATACATTTGTCCATTTTCAATGGAGGTCTTTGTTTCATGTGAATGTGCTGAGTCTAAAGCTTTATAACAATTGATTAATTTTACAGATCATGAGGCAGGTAAAAATTTCAGAAATATACAAGCTTGAACAAACATACACTAATGCATATCTTAACAAACCTTTATTTAGATCTTTTTCTATTGATAAAAAAATACAAAAAAAAGTAGGTCCTATTGTTTTACACGTTCTCGCTGATTACAGCCCCGGGGAAGTTGAGATATACTCCACGGATAACACTGAAGGTATAGCATTTTGGACAAGACCTGGACAAGTTTCTACAGGGAAAAGAAATTTTTTAAAATGGATATCAAAAATGATTATAAAAGTCGGCATAATAAATTCTATAAGGGTCGCCAAGGTTCTTATGTCGTTGGATAAAAAAAGTGATGATTTATCCAAAGAATCAGATTACTATCTTTTTATTTTAGCTGTTGATCCTAAATTCCAAAAGCAAGGTTTTGCTTCACAGCTGATAAAGCCAATGTTAAAGAAATTTGATAAGAATAAATTAACTTGCTCTTTAGATACAACAGATTCAAATAACATAAAAATGTATGAACATTTTGGGTTTGAGATAAAGTCTGTTCAAAAAATAAATAAATATATAAAAAAATATCATATGATTAGAAAACCAAAAAATAAAATTCATAACAATAAATTAGGCATAGTTTCTAAAAAATTCCCTTAGAATATAATTTGTCTATCAAATGTTTGCAATCCATATTCTGTTCTGTTGTAACTCTTCTTACTTCGTCATCAGTTAATAATCTTGGAGTTCCAGGAGTATTTCTGTCGTTTAATCTATGTGTTGCAGCGTCGTAAAAATCTATTAGGTTGACTTGTCTTGCACAGTTTAATATGTATAATTTATCTCTTTCAGTGTGACTTTCACTAAATGTTGGTTTTGACGGATGGTGAAAATCAAATGTGTGACTGTTTAGAATTACCCAGTATTCAAAATCGTGAAGATCTCTTAACATTCGGCATCCGATATCGATATGTTCATGCATTTCTCGAGAGTCTGCTTTCGACCAGCCAGTTCTTTTTGATAAAAGTTCTTTCCTTATTCCACTTTTACCTATGTCATGAAGTGCTCCGCACCGATATAAGGCGATCGGTTCAACTATTCCTGTTTCTTCTGCAACTTCCTTACACTTAAGTCCTACTCTCAGGCAATGTTCGTATTCAGGTAGGTACCAATTTTTTATTGTTCCTAAAAATGGTCTAAACAAAATTTTATCTACAGGCTGTAGGTCCAATTCGGTTTGTGCTCTTTCAAATTTAGCCTCAAGTTCTTCGGTTGTTAATGTGCATCTCATTTTTTATAAAGGGCATGATAAATCCGAGTTTAAAAGAATTACTGTAAAAAAAGCGAGAGATTATTTGAAGTTTCTTGCTAGGGTTCTCACTGTTTCTTGCGCGTTTTGAACCATAAAAATATTTCGGGGATCTATGTTATTGTAGTCGTTTCCTCTTATTGACACATTGGATATTCCGGTTATGGGAGATACTGCACTTTCAACTATGTATTTGAGATTTGCTGCAACCCCTCCGCTTTCTTCGAGAATAATTACTTTTTTTCCTTTCGTTAGTCCTAATAGTGCTTCATCTAATGTACCTTGCCCGCCATTTACCATAACAAATGCGTCAGCTATTTCGGCAAGCCCAGTTCTCCTTTCTTCCATTGTTTTACCTACTCTGTAACTGGTTACTTCTGATTTACTCATGTATCTTGCCAATTCATTATAAGGTTCCGGAAGTTGATATTCTACTTCCCAAAGACAATCATCTTCTTCTACGAGGTCTGTTTCTGGGATGGCAGTAAAAAATCTATCATCCGAAAGTTTTCTTTCTCGGCAAAACTTTACAATTCCTAAATATGAATCTACTCCAATTCCATAAACACCGCCAGTCATAATTGTCCCTTTTGTTTTTTCTAAATATTTTCTTAGATGATATCCCACTTCTGCACCCATTTCTCTTTTATATGGTCGCTGGGGGAGTGTTGCTCCGATTACTGCAACGATTGGGGATGGATGAATTTTTCTTATTTCTTCAGGAGTGATCATCTTAATGTGAATAAGTTTAGACCTCCGTAAACTTCTCCTTCTCTTTTAATGACTCTCAGTTCATTAGTTACATCCCATCCGTTATTTTGATAGGGTGCTGCGCCCACAACTTCTTTTGCTCCCAAATCTTTGGCTTCTTTCATCACATAATATAATGATCTACCGCTGCAAACCATGTCTTCAAAACATAAAGCTATTTTACCTGGGAGAGTTTTTTCTAAAATTGCTTTTTCTTCAGGTATAATATGTGTTTTTGTGTCATCTCTTCTCTTTGAACGTCTTATTAGGTTTGCTGGAGTATCTGTTATTCCTCCAAGTGCAAATGCTATTTCTGAAGCTCCGCATGCACAGCCTATGAAATAGTCGGGTGTTGGTAGAGAGTATATTCCATAATCTGTTGATAGGCGTCTAAAAAACTTTAATACTTGGTTTATCGAGAGTGCACCATCCATATTTCTTTCTTTTCGGTGGTATCTTACATTTTCTAACTCTGAAACTGCGGGGGAAACTTCTTCTACTAATTCTCTAAATCTATCTTCTGTAAAATCTCCTAGGTAGATATCTGCAAGAATTGCTGGAGCTCTTTTTACTGCAGAATCGTAGGCGGTCCAAGCTGCTTTTCTTTGAGTAGTGCTTAATCCCTTGTTAACAAGTACATCAAATAATGGTTGTATCAAATCATAAAGTCTTGTTCTAACTGCCATCGGAGATGCTCCCTTTTTGCATACTCTGACCCAATCTTTGAAAGTTTCAATATATTCAAATCTACTATAATTTCCAGTATACTCTGGGTCTGCTGTATTTGGGTCAAATCTTTCTAGAGGAGAATCTTTTCTATGTTCAGATCCTATTTTTCTTACTTTTTTTGGCATGCTTAGTGTGCTGGTCATAACCATTGCACTTTTTTTGCCTTTTTAAATTTTTCTTTTAGATACTATTTCAAAGTAACGACACATAATATCTGCCTGTAGAAATATTAAGTAACTAGTGAAAATTAGCTAAAATACTCCTGTCCTGCATACAAATAATTCAATTCTCGGAGACATTCTTGCAGAACGCTCCTGCGAAACAAATAAAATAATAAATTTTGAGTTTTACTCAGTAAGCTTGGTGATTAAGCTTGGTGGGCTTGGTGGCATTTTTGCTTCAGTTCTTGCCATCGGATTACAACATCCGCCTGCGATATATGTTTCTGCTGAAGAAACACTTCTTGGTGGTGCGGAAGGCAATTTCAACTGGTGTGGTGGTGCTACGAAACCTGGTTCATCGCTACCATTGCCTGCATAAGCAAAGCTTACTCCAGTGCATAAAGTTGCAGCCAAAGCCGGAATTATATACTTTCGATCCATATCTCCTCCTAAAATAACATATATATTCAACTATATAAATCTTGGTGGAATACGGAAACAATTAAAAATGAGTTTTGTCTAAGTTCTTTAGATGGCTTCAACTCTTGAAAGAAGTTTTGTGAAAGGAATTGTTTGGGAAGGATTTAGTTTTATTATTACTTTTATTGCAATTTATCTTTTTTATGGTAATCTTGGCCAGTCCCTTTTGTTTACTTTTTGGTTTACTCTTATTAAGATAATTTTATTTTTTGCTCACGAGAGAATTTGGAAGGAAATTAAATGGGGAAAGTATCACATTGATGGCGTTAAAATTTCTTCGAAAAAGGCTAAATGAGAATTCCTGAAATTATTGCTACGATTGGTCCTGCGAGTATGCCTCTTTCTGTTTTGAAAAAGATGAAGGCAGAAGGTATGGCTTTTGGAAGAGTAAACACTAAGTATGGTTCTGTTGAAGAGTATTGCGAGATTTTGGAAACTCTTCGAGGTTTGAAGTGTAAGATCATTTTTGACATTAAAGATTTGAAGTATATTGATTGGTTGAAAAGTCAGAAGTTTGATTATCTTGCTTTGTCTTTTACTGAATCTGCTAGGCAGATAAAAGAAATTAGAAAATTGATAGATGTAAAAATTATTGCGAAGATTGAGACTCAGAAAGGAGTTGATAATATCAAGGAAATTATTCGAGAGGCTGATGGTGTGATGGTTGCTCGGGGAGATTTGGGAAGGCATGTTCCGATTGAAGAGTTGCCTATATTTCAGAAGAGGATAATCAGAGAATGTAATCGACAGAATAAATTTGTTATAACTGCTACTGAGATGCTTTTGTCTATGACTAAATCTAAAGTTCCAGAGCGAGCGGAAGTGAGCGATATTGCTAACGCTGTTCTTGATGGTTCAAATGCCTTAATGTTATCTGAAGAAACTGCTATCGGAAAATATCCTGTTCTGTGTGTGAATATGATGCAGAGAATTATTAAAGAAACTGTTAAGATGAAGGATAAGACTTATTTGTGATCCTGACGTAACTTCATCCTTATTATCTTCCCAGAATTTGTTTTTGGTAAACTTTCCATGAATTGTACTTCTTTTGGATAAGCATGACCTGCGTAATTCTTTTTTACGAACATTGATAATTCTTCTTTTAGTTTATCCGATGGAGAAAAACTTTTTTGCAAGACAATAAATGCTTTGATAATTTGTCCTTTGACTTGATCTGGAATTCCGATAACTGCTACTTCTTTGACAGCTTTATGTCTCATTAAAATTGATTCTATTTCTATTGGTGAAACTCTTTCCCCAGAAGTTTTAATCATATCATCTTTTCTTCCTGTGAAAAAGAAGTATCCTTGTTTGTCTATTGTCGCGAGGTCATTTGTAGTAAATAATTTATTCTTGAAATAAGACTTGTATAAATTTTCGTGTCTGTAAATTCCAGTCATCATTCCTGGCCAAGGAGGTTCGAAACTTATTGTTCCTTCTCTTATTTTTGCTTTTATTCCTGGTAAAGGTTTACCCATACTTCCTGGTTTTTTCTTTAGTGCTGGCCAGTTTGCAATCATCATTGCTCCAGTTTCGCTTTGCCAGTAAGTATCATTGATTTCTATTCCTAATTTTTTATAGAAATTGAAAACTGTGTCAGTTAGTGCTTCGCCTACGCTACAAATATTTCTAACTGTGCTTAAGTCTTCTTTATTGATTTCTCCTTTGAGCATTCTTAATGCGGTTGGTGCTGTATAAATTACTGAGATTTTATTTTCTTTAATGAATTGAATCCATTTCTTTGAGTCAAAATGCCCTTCGTAAATGTAGTTTGTACAACCGATAGATAGGGGTGCAATTATTCCATAAACTGTTCCTGTGACCCACCCAGGATGAGCTGTGCACCAATATTTGTCGTTTTCTTTTAAGTCGAGAACAAGTTGAGCTGTTGAATGTTGCTGGACAAGTGCGTAATGGGAGATTTCTACTCCTGCAATTGGAGTTCCTGCTGTTGAGGAAGTGAAAATCATAAATGCAGTTTCTTTTTTATCTTTTAATACTGGTTTAAATTCTTCTGAACAGTTTTCTATTTGTTTTTTATATTCATCAGAGTCGATAACTATCACTTTTCTGTGGTCCATTTTCTTCATACGTTTTGCTAGTTCTTTATTTGTTACAACAACGTTTGCGTCTCCTCGGGAAAGTCTTAGTTCTAATCCTTCGGATTCAAACGCTTCGAATAAGGGAATTGCAATGCTTCCATGTTTTATTGTTCCTAAAAAACTGGTGTAGATTTCTTCACATTTTGGAAGGAAGATGAAAACTCTTGAGTTTTGTTTTAGTTTTAATTCTTTTAGAAGATTTGCGAACTTGTTTGTTTTCTTTTCAAGTTCTTTGTAACTCATTGTTTTTTTATTTCCTTTTTCACTTTGAAAGATTAATGCTGGTTTGTTTGGAGTTGCTTGAGCATGTCTGTCAACACAACTTTCTACAATGTTTAATTTTTTGTCATGCAGAATTATTTCTTTTTCAGCTTTTTGCCAGATATCCATTTATTCGCCTCTTTATATTGAAAAGGATTAGTGATTTATATATGTTACTTCATAAGTTTTAAATACGTCCTTTAGCTAATAAGTAAAATGGTGATGTTGAACATTCTTGTAGGTGGTAGAGCTGGGCAAGGGATAAACAAGGTTTCGGAGATTATTTCAAATGTTTTGATTAAATATGGATATTACGTTTTTAATTATCGAGACTATCCTTCTATAATTCGTGGAGGGCATAACTTTAACGTGCTATCTATTTCTGATAAATTGATTGGAAGTCATGAATCTAAAGTCGATTTTGTTTTAGCCTTGGATAAAAATACTGTCGATGTTCATAAAAATGACTTAAAGAAAGGTGGCGCCGTGATTACTTCTGATGAGTTTTCTAAGTTTGGTTTGAATGCGAACGTTGCTCTTTCTGCAGCTTTAATAAAAATTTTGGGAATTGATAAAAAAGTTTTGTTTGATGAAGTTAAAAAAGAAATTAAAGATTCTGGTTCTCTTGATGCTGCTGAGGCTGGATACAATAGTCAGACTATTAAATTTAATTTGAAAAAATTGAACAACAACGCGAAAATTTTAGATGGGAATACTGCTGTTGCCGTTGGTGCTAGAAATTCCAAGATTGATATTTATTTTAGTTATCCTATGACTCCAACTACAAATTGTTTGCAGGAGTTGGCTTCTAATCAAATTGAGGATAATCTCCTGGCGTTTCAACCAGAGGGAGAAATTTCCGCAGTGAATATGGCTTTGGGCGCGAGTTTTGCCGGTGCGAAAGTTATGGTTGGAACTAGTGGAGGAGGATTTGATTTAATGGTCGAAGCTTTGAGTTTACAGGGAATGTCCGAGATTCCTTTAGTTGTTTATTTAGGTTCAAGAGGAGGACCTTCAACTGGTTTGCCAACTTATACAATGCAAGGAGATTTAGATGATGCTTTGCGAGCAGGTCATGGTGAATTTCCGAGAATTGTAATTGCTCCTGGAAGTCCTGCAGAATGTATCGAAAAAACTAATGAGGCATTTTATCTTTCTGAAAAGTTCGGCGCGCTTTCAATTGTTTTGTCCGATAAACATTTGGCCGAGTCTGAGTTTTCTTATGATTCTAAAATAAATACTCCTTTGAAAGTTCAAGTTAAAAGAAATGTTCCTGGTGAAAAAGGTTTTGTTGCTAAGGCAAGTAGTTATGAGCATGATGAATATGGGCTTTCAACTGAAGATGCAAAGATTACCAAAGAAAATGCAGATAATAGGATGAAAAAATATTCTGAAATACAAAAAGAGTGCAAGAAATTTGAGATGATTAAAATACATGGAAAGAAAGATAGCAAGAATTTAATTATTGGTTGGGGTTCTACGAAAGGTGCGATTCTCGATGCTATTGAGGGGCAAGATTACAAATTCTTGCAGGTTTTGTATATGAAACCTCTTTCTGATGAAATTAAAAAAGAAATGTTGAAGGCGAAGAAAATAATTCTTGTTGAAAATAATTTAACTGGACAGCTTGGAAAAATAATTAGAGAAAAAACTGGATTGAAAATTGAAAATAGAATTCTGAAATATGATGGAAGACCTTTTACTTCAGATGAATTAAAAGAAAAATTGGAGGAGATTAAATGAAAGACTGGGAAATTGCGCTTGAGAAATTTTTGAAGCCTTGGAGAGAAAATAAAGATGTTAGTGGGATAACTGTTTGTGGGAGTTATGTTACTGGGAATTCTACTAAACATTCGGATGTAGATATTCAGATTATTCTTAAAAGAGGATGTAAATGGAGAGAACGAGGAAACAAGATTGTCGAGGGTATTTTGATGGAATATTTTGCAAATCCTCCCGAGCAAATTGAAGGATATCTAAAATCAGATTACAAAAAAAGAAGAATTCTGGAAGCTCATATGCTCTCTACAGGTAAAATTTTGCTTGACAAGGATGGAGAAATTAAAAAGTTAAAGTCTCTTGCAGGGCAATATTTGAAAAAATCATTTGAAGAAATTCCTGGATTTAAAATTGAATTTTCCAAATATCACTTTTTTGACATGTTGGACAATCTTGAAGAAGTTTACCACAGAAATACTTCTGATTTCGATTTTGTGTACTACAATTTCCTAAATACGTTGTTTGATAGTTACTGTGAGTTCTTAGCGTATTCTTATATTACTGAGAATAAGGTGTTAAGGTTTTTAACTGATGAAAAAGATAAAATAAAGTATAAGGTGAAGGATTTTCCGGATAAAGTGTTTGCTGGAATGTTTATTAAAGCAATAAAAGAGAAGAATAAAAAGAAAAAGTTAGATTTATTTTCTAAGTTAGTTAAGCATGTTCAAAATAAAATGGGGGGATTCAATATAGACGGCTGGAAGATGAGGTCGCCTGTTGAGGTAAAATGAAAATTCGGAAAGCAACGGGAAAGGATTTGAAACAGATAGCCAGAATTTTTATAAATGAATATTCCAAATTTCCTTATGAAGAAAATTGGAAAGAAAATATTGTCCTGGCAAAAGTAAAGAAGTATCTTCGAAGTGAAAGAAAAATATTTGTTTTAACTGTTGACAAAGAGATTACTGGATTTATCATCTTTTCTAAGAACATTTGGGATGATGGAGATCATTTAGTGATAGACGAGTTGGTTATTGATTCTAAATTTCAGGGAAGAGGCATAGGAAAACAATTAATGAGTTTTGCAGAAAAATATTTTAATCATATTGTTTCTATTGATTTGTGGACGTTTAGAAAAGCAAAGGCATATAAAATTTATAAAAAATGGGGGTACAAAGATCATCAACATGGAATTATGATGACTAAAAAAATAAAATGAAAAAAATAAATATTAGCTGGGACGAGGTTGGAAAGATGATTGATAAACTTGCTAGTGAAATAAAAAAATCAAAAATTGTTTTTGATGGGGTTTTCGGAATTCCGAGAGGGGGATTGCCTTTGGCGGTTATCTTAAGTCATCAGTTAGAAATTCCTGTTTTGCTTTATCCTACAAAAAATACTTTAGTTGTTGATGATATTAGTGATAATGGTTTTACACTTCAAAGAATGAAAAATAAAAAGATAGCTACCCTGTATTCAACAGATTGGACAATAACTAAACCTGATTGGTTTGTTGAGAAGAAAAAAAGTAAGGAAGACTGGCTTGTTTTTCCTTGGGAGAAAAAATGAAAAATGCAATGAAAAGAGAGAGAAAGGGACAGCCCTTAGCTACCGATGTGAATCCTACTTGGTGTCCTGGATGCCCCGATCATATGATTTTTGAGTCTGCTAGGAGGGCTGTTTTGTCTTTAATGAAACAAGGATATAAAAGAGAAAATTTCGCGATGGTTTCCGGAATTGGTTGTCATGGCAAAATTTTTGATTATTTGAATTTGTCCGGAATTTATGGATTGCATGGGAGAGCTATTCCTACTGCAATTGGAATGAAAATCGGAAATCCCAATTTGAAGGTTATTGCGTTTACTGGAGATGGAGATACATATAGCGAGGGAATGGAACATTTTATCCATGCTTGCAGGTTTAATCCTAACATGACTCTTCTTGTAAATGATAATCAATCTTTTTCTTTGACAACAGGACAGGCGACACCTACAAGTCAGCAGGGATGGAAAACGAAGACAGAACCTCTTGGAGATTTCAATAAACCTCTTAATCCGCTTATGCTTGCACTTTCTGCTGGAGCGACATTTGTTGCAAGATGTAATGCAAGAGATATTGAACATACTCAAAAAATAATTGAAGAGGCAGTAAAACACAATGGTTTTTCTTATGTTGAAATAATTCAGGATTGTTTGATTTTCAATCCCGAGGCTTTGAAAAGGGACAAAATGATTTACAAATTGACTGATAAGAAAAGGACTTTTGATGAGGCGATGAATTTGGCTAAAGAGTTTGATTATAATCTAAAAGATGGAAAAATTCCGATAGGAATTTTTTATAAAACGGAAAGAAAAACTCTGGAAGAGGAATGGCCCCAACTTAATAATTTGATTAAGAAGAATATTAGTTGGAAAGACCTAAAGAAATAGAGTATAGCAATGAATTAAAAGGGATTTTTTGTGGTTTTTTTATGGTTAAAATTATTGCTAGCAACAGAAGTTTGGAAAGAATTACTTCGGGGATAAATGAAGAGTTGGCTATATTATTTGGTTTAGGTATTTTAAAGAGAGTTGAAGTTGTTCAATGTAGGAGCGAGAAAGTTTGGAAAAGAGAGCATGCTGAAGACTCTTTAGGAGTATGTTATTCTGATAGTGGAAAAATTTATCTTTCTCCAGAGTTATTATCGTTTGAATACGCTGAATCGCGAGGAATTGTTGCTCATGATCTGGCTCATAGATATCATGACACTTATAATTATCATGAGAGGAGAAAGTTTGATAGAGGAAGCGATGTTATCGACAGACTTTTTGAGAAGGGCGGTTTTAAAAAATTTAGAGCTAACCCTCAGAAATATGAAAAATCTTTTACTGATTATGTTTCTGGCCTCTTTGCTAGTGAAACCGTTGCCAATCTCGCCAGTTTTATTTTAGGCTATGACACTGAAAATTTTCTTGAGGCTAAGGGATTGAATGATGGAATTGCTTTTGACTGTGCTAAAAGACGTTTAGATGTTCGAGATATTTCTTTGGCTGTACTAAATGGTACTCCTTTAGGTCTTGGTGATCTAAGAAAAATGAGTTATACTAATTTTGTTGTGATAAATAATCTTTATGACCGGGCTGCATATGACTTTGGTTGTTTGACGGCATTTAATATTGTAAACTCTTTTTCTGGAAATAGAATTGCTCAAGCTAGAAAACTGAGAGAACTGACTCATGCTAGTTATTTAGATGTTGTTACAGAATTTGCACCAAAAAAATAATAATTTGAGAAGATTTAAATATAGAATATTATTAACGTAGGTATGAAAAGAGGCTTGTTATTTGTATTAGGTGTTTTAGTTTTATCTGGATTTGTATTTGCTGAAAGTTTGGTTGGAAGCGGTGAGACTTATGTAAATACTGTTTCTGTTAATTCATCTAATCAAACATCTGGTTTTGTTTCGAGTAATTCTAATCTTGGTTTGAGTATTTTAATTTTAGCTATTATTTTTGCAACTGTTTATTGGTTAGTAAAAAGAAGTAAGAAAAAGGTGAAAAGAAAGTGAAAAATTTATTTCTGATTTTGGTTTTGGGAATTTTTTTAATTGGGGAAGTTAGTGCATATACTGTTCAAAATCATCATTGTGACGCCATGGGTTTTTCTGGATATCACACATTTTATCCTAGTGGGGGTTGTCCTTCAGCAGATCCTGGTTGTTTAAATGGTTACACTGTTTTAGGTTGCGGTTATGGGTCTAGTGGCGGAGGAGTATGGTGGGCCGAAATGTGTGATAATGGACAGACTTGTTCTTCTGGTGGCGGATCTACTACTTGTACTTGGTCTATAGTAACTGATTCAGGATACAATCCGAATTATGGTGCTGCGACTTCTTGTCAACCATCAAATACTAAGATTCTTTATGCTGTTTATGCTAAGCCATCTCAATCTGGTTGTACAACAGTTCCTTCAGAGTCTCTTTATACTTGTCCGTCGGGAGATACTTGTACTCCTTGGCAGACCTCTGTTGGTCAAACATGGTATTGGAAAGATGTTTCTACTTCTTGTGTTTATTCTTCATTAAGCAAACCTTATTTTGCTTCTCTTTCAGATCCAAATACGAGTATTTCGGCTACAGATTTGGGAGATACAGTTTTAATGAGATTTCCCGGAACTAATTTAGGTTCTGTAAATATTAATTATACAGTTAGTGTTTATAATTTAAGTTCAGTTTGGTATAATCCTTTTAGCTGGTTTAGCAAGAGTTGGAATATTGGTCAAGTGATCAACGGTACTGTTTATGAACCTTTACTAGTTTCCATTTCGTCTCCGTATAGATTTAATGCGACAGTTACTTCAACTGGGCAATCTAATGTTTCCGATAATTTAACTGTTTCAACAAGTAGTCAAGACTCAATGCCAGTTGCTACAATTTTAAATCCGTTAAGTGCAGGTACTTACAATGTAAATTCGTCAATTGATTTTAATCAAACTTCATCTGATGAAG
>CABMGO010000005.1 GCA_902385655.1 uncultured archaeon
CGGTTTGGGCGTTGGTAAGTTCTGTCCAATTCTTGTGGGCTTTTTGAGTAAAAAGGGTTAAAAAGTTTGAAAACTCTTATTGTTTATGGGATTTAAATCTCTATTTGAATTAAGTTTAATAATTTTGTTAGGGTGGTTTGGTCTGATTTCTTATAATTGGATAAAAATAAATGGAATTTCAGACTCAAATAGTATTATTGCAATTGGGACAATTGTTTATGCTATATTTACTTTTTTTATGTTCTGGAACATGAAGTCTTCTTCCGAGGCTCAAACTCGGCCATTATTGATTACTACTCTGGACGAGGAAATGAGGCTCCATATTTCAAATAAGATAAAACAAAATGTGGCAAAAAATGTTAAGTTAAGAATTAGAGCAGTATCTCTCAAGAAAGGTACGATTATGTCAAAATTTGCGATGTTAAAACAAATGTATTTATTTGGGAGAGCATGGAATCTGTTGAGGGATTATTTTAAGAGCGTTAGACATGACTTTGAATTCTTAGAAGGAGATCAAAGTGTGAATATTGGAAAATATTTGGCAGAAATACTTCCTTTTGAAGAGAAAGTTAGCGAGTGGGGAGATATTTCGATTAAAGGTAAATCCCAAATTGATGAGTTAGAGTTTAAGTTGCTGGTTTATCTTTCATATGAATCTCTCTTAGATATAAATTATAATGTTTATGAAACTTATTTTGTTAGAATTGATAAAAGTGGGACAACTGTCCTAAAAAGCGGAGAACGTTACTAATATGAAAAAAATAGGAATGTTTATTGTTTTAGTAATTATTTTAAATACTTGTCTGGTTTCTTCTATGATCATAAGCTCTTATGGAAAAGAAACTATTATCATTAACTCCATAGAGCAATTATGCGAAATCCAAAATAAAGAAGATCTCTATTGCAATACTCTTTTAGATATTTCCTTTAATAGAACTAGCGATCCTCTAGTCTTAGAAATCTCGGATAAAAATCTCGGCAATCCAGTTTTTTCTAGCGGGAATGTGAGGTTGTGTAAACTTGGAGAAAGAGGTAGCTCGCCAGGAGATTATTTAAACTTTAATTTTGATTGTGAATCTCTTAAGGAAGGGTTCAAGTCTAATGTAACCAATTTGCAGGATTTAACTATCAGATTAAACTCATCAAAATTAGAATTGGACAGGTATTATCTTCTTTTTAACTATACAAATAAAAATTTTGTTACCTTTGACCCATTGTACAATACTCTTTTTTTTAATATTAATATTAATATTAATGGGCCTTATAATCAAACAAAAATCTATCGAACCATTATTTTGCCAAAAAACTCAGTTGTTGATGCAGGTAGCTTGTACAATTTTAAAATTATGGCTATTTTAAGTGACGGGAGGAGAGTTGTTCTGACAGAAAACATTGGAAGCTCTTCGTTAGTTTACATAGACTGGGATAAAGAACAAATGGAAAAAACTAAACGAGATCAAATAATTATTACTATTTCTTTTGCACTTTCTTTAGTAATGGGTTTTTTATTTTCTGATAAAAAAATCTCTAAAAGAACACAAAATTGTTTTATGGCATCAGGCGTTTCTCTATTTATAACGGCTAGGATCCTTCTTAGTGGAACATTTGGCCATATTTGGTTGAACATGTTACTAATATTAATGTTCATTTCTTTTTTTCTTTTTACAGGTTTAGCATTATATTCAAGAGGCAAGGATTATGAAACTTGGGGCTTGTGGAGGGAACTAAAAGAGATATGGAAGCTAATACCTGAAATTTGGAATAAACTTTTTGGGAGATAAATGTTAATCTTCGCAACATGTTGTGAAATTGTTGTGGTTTTTTATAAAGGAAATTAATTTATTCCTTTCATGAAAGTTGATCCGTATAATCATGAGAAAAGATACAAAGATTGGAAAGCTCGAGTGTTAATTAGTGGAATACCAGATATTTCTAAACAAAATTCTGATTTGATTTTAAAATATGTTGAAGATATGGAGCATGGATTAAATGTTTCAATGAAGAGTCCGAAAGGAGCAAGAAGTTATATTCGCTTGAATACTATTCGTGAAAAAATGTTTTATTTTTCTAGAAAGTTTGAGGAGATTTACAATATTAGTTGCGTGACGGATATAACTGAGGATCAACTTATTTTATTCTTCTCTAAAATGAGAAAAGGAGAAATTGTAAGAAATGACGGGAAAACTTTTCAATCAATAAATTATTTTGTAAAAGTTTTCAAGGCGTTTTGGCATTGGTGGCAAGTCATAAATCGAAAGCAAGGAAAAGAAATTTTAGACATTACAGTAGATTTAGATTCGCGAGGGGAAAAGCCCTCTTGGGTTTATCTTACAGAAGAACAAGTAAAAAAGTTATGTAACAATGCAAGATGGAATTATAAGGTTCTCATAATGTTTTTGTTTGACACTGGAATTCGTTCGCCTACTGAACTGGTTAATATTAGAGTTTCAGATTTTTATAATGACTTTAAGGAGTTAGTTATTCGTGATGAGGTAAGTAAGACATTTGGAAGAAAAATAAAACTGATGCTCTGTTCTTCCTTAGTTAAAGAATATGTTTTGGAAGAGGAATTGAAGTCAGAAGATTATATTTTCGGATTAAAGCCTGGTACAGTGAATAAATATCTCCAGAGACTTGCTCAAAGAGTTTTTGGGGAAGAAAAGAGTCTGGCAGGACAAAAGTACTCTGAGCTGACGATGTACGATTTTAGGCACTGTTCTTGCTGTTATTGGTTGCCTAGATATAAGTCTGAGTCTGCTTTGAAATATAGATTTGGTTGGAAGAAGTCAGATAAGATTCATTATTATTCAGAGTTGTTAGGAATGGAAGATACAATCACTAAAGAGGATTTAGTTCTATCGGAAGAAAAAACAGAATTAGAGAAAAATTTACAACAAACCAAAAGAGAAAAACAAATATTAGATGATCGGATGGTTGCGATTGAACAAAAAGTTGATAAGTTTATGGAGGTTTTAGTTAAGTTGGATAGGATGATTGGGAAATAAAGAATCTTTTTGAGTTATTTAATATGATCTTATTATTCATTCCTAAATGAAAGAGAATATTTATATACTAGATTCCCTGGAAATTATCATGAAAGAAGATTTAGCAAAGGCCGGTTTTGCTTTCGGAGTTAGCGAGAACTACGTAGATCTTGTTACAAAGGCTATAACTAATAATGAAGGATACTTGATTGAAAATAGTTCTAAAGAGCATGCTAAATTTTTAATTTATTCTCTTTTCTTGACTGCTAAGAAAAGTTTAAAGATTTTCAGTGGAAGTTTGAATGAGTCTTTCTATGCTGATAAAAATATTTTAGATTTATTTAATAAAAAATTAGAAGATAATGTAACTATTGAGATTGTTGTCGAAAAGAAAGAGCGTACAAATCCTCTTTTTAATATTAATTCGCCAAATTTAACGATTAGGCAAACAAAACTAAAATCTAATAAGAACCATTTTATTCTAGCAGATGACTCATTTTTTAGGATGGAAAAAGTTCACACGAGCGGTTTCCCAAATGAAGTTCAAGCAATTGCAATGTTCAAGAAAACAAATATTTCTGACGGCTTAGTTTCTGCATTTAATGAACTGAGATAAATTAATATGGAGTCGGCACTGTCTTCTCTAGAAATTTTAAATCAGACTTCGAACACTATAGCGCCGGTTGTTGTGACAAGCTGCGTAAATTACCAAGTTATTCATCTTGCTCTCTTGGCAGTATCTATTCTTTTCTTTAGTTTTCTAGAAGCAAGAGAGCACATAAAAAAGAAAACGAATGAATCAAAAGAGATTTTAAAAAATATTGCTCAACCAAAAAAAGATGAAATAAATACTCAATTAAACGCCCGAGCTGATAAAATAGATAAAAAACTTACTAATATGATTCTTTCTTTTAGAGCTCTAATGATTTTAAATATCGCTTCTTTAACATTAACAACTATTTATGACGAATTCTTTAAAGCGACTTGGATGTATTACTCCGTAGTTGGTATTACTTTTATTTGTTTTTGGATAATGTTAATTAATGCATTTAGATATATGGATGTGTATACTTATGATCCTGAAGATTACGTTACAGATTTACAAACAGGTTTAGCTAGAATTGATAATGGAGACTATAGGCTTTTGTATGTAAGCGCCATTAAACTGGGAGATAAGAAAGAGAGTATTTTCAAGCGTCTTTTCAAAACGCCTAGATCCATAATTGTATTTTGGCAGTAGCAAGTCAACTCTTCCCCTTCACCAACTTATCCAGTTTCCCTTCAATTCTGTCCAACTGATCTTGCTTTCTTAATCGCGTTCTACAAAACTGGCCTAGAGACATGCCTCTTTGATTAGCCTCCTCTTTTAGTTTGTTTAGCAAGGCTGTTTCAATTAGTATGTGCAAATGAGCGTTTTTCTTCATTCTCTTTCTCCCAGACTGTTCTCAATATTTTCAGTTCGAGTTTTTCGAGCATTAGTTGAGCTTCGTCTATTTTTTCTTCTACTGTTTTCATAATTAGAAAAGATCAAAAAAGTATATAAGCTGGCGTGCATTTATATCGAAATAATTACAATGGCAAGAGGAATAAAAAGATCGAGAAAAAGTGAAAGGAAAATTGTTATAACTGAAGGCACGATGTGGACCAAAACTCAAATATCTGTTCTGGCTTTCTTTGCGAAAAATAACAATCGACCATCTACTTATATTGAAATTGCGCGAGCTTATGTTAGTGCAAGCTATTCTAATTATCAAAAGGCTTGCGAGGCTCTTGTTCGTGGTAGTTGGTTAGAGAAGACGGATGATGGAAGTTTTAAAGTAGTTGATGCTCGTTGGTCTCAAGTTAAGGAAAATAAATTTGTTATTGAGCGAGAATTTCCTTTTATGCGGAAGTTTCTTAAGAAAGTAAGAAAATTGAAAAATTAAAGAAAGTTTAGAAAAATAAGAAAATAAAGGTATCAAAGGTTTTAAAGAAATTAAAAGAATTAAACAAATTAAACACTTTTAACAGATTGATCACTTTTAACACTTTAAGATAGATAGGATTAATAAAACAAATAGAATGAACAAAATGAACTAGATTGTTATTTGGAAGTAACTAACTGAGTTTATTCGTGGAAAGTCATTTTCAAGTAACTATCAATTTTTACATTTACGTAAATGTAATTTTTACCATGGTGATGGTATTTTCATTTTCATTTGAATATGAAAATATATATTCATATGAAAATACACGTAAAATTAATATTATTTGGTTACTTTTACGTAAAAGTAATGTCAATATAGATTGAAATTGATATTCTTAGTCTTAGGAATAAGAAAAGATGTTGTTATTTACCTATGAGTAAATAACTACTGCGAGGAATGAGGCGATTACTTACCTATAAGTAAATAACTTCTTATTCGGTTGAATGAGAAGGATTAAAAAGAATAAATATCTTGAAACTAAATGAACTGGCAGAACATTATGGAAGGTACTCTTGCGAGTCTTCTTGCAACGGGCGTTACCTCCTTAGTAGGATTCTTAATTTACAAAACTGGCAAAAAATCGACTTTGCTAAAAGACCCAAATAAAACTGGATTCGAATTTAGTAATTTTACACCATTTTCTTTTGGCGTTATTGTTACTTCTTTTTTTGTCGTACTTAGTGGTTTTAGTTTTTATTTTCAGTGGGAAAATATGCCTTATCTGGTTACTATAGCTATACTGGTCTGGATGGGTACTATCTGGATTTATAATGACCAATGTCCTAAATGTAAAAAGATATTCAAAAAAGAGCATGTAAGAAGAGAGATTATAAGTGAAGAGAGAATTCCACATACATACTACGATAAAATTTTATACTTGTATACTGATGGCAATGTTAAGGATACTCAATCTGGGAAGAAAAAGAAAACTTGGACAGAAATTGTGAGGGTGGTTAAGGATCATTTTAGCTGTAGGGGTTGCGGACATAATTGGAACAGTTCTATAAAAAGAATTACTGTTAATGAATCCGATAGACCAAAACCTATTAGAATAAAAACAAATTATAAGAATCCTGCGTATGACTTTTAGAGGTCTTCTCCTTCTGATGCGCTCTTCATCAATAATATTGCTGAAGCTCCTAAACCTAAAAAGTACATGGTTTGTAATGCGGGGCTAAGTGGTGCCAAAGAAATATCTCTAATTAATGAAATTATCAGGCCTGAAAAAATTGCAATTCCTAGGCTTTCTCTCATTCGATCTCCCCATTTTTTATTGTTTACGAAGAATACTATTATGCTTAATAACATAAATATAATTCCAAGAATCAAATTAAAGCCAAATACAAGAAAACTTATTGCAACTAAAACTGTTAAGAATAGCAAAATTAGTGTCCAGGCTCTTCTCGAATTCATGTTAACTGTAGGCATGTTTAGATTTATTAATCTTGCTAACGGGCGCATGAAGATTCGATAGATGATGAGGAGTGCTGGGTAAAAAATTGCTAAACCTAGTAACCATATAGAAACTGTCATTTGCCATTTAAAAAAAATCCATCCTTTAACGACAACTGAGATAACTATCAATGCAAGACTGATAAAAATAAAAGAATTCTTAAATTGGTGTACAAAATCTTGAGATATCCTTAATCTTACAAAACTGTTATCAATTGCCCAGTAAAGAATTAGGAGGATGGCTATGCCTACAGAGTATGTAATAAAAATTGTGGGAGCATCTTCTGGTTTATACTTAACAAAAAAGTAATATATGGCTGTGATAAATAAAAGATAAACTGTTACAAGATTCATAATTTCTTTTTTTAAATCCTCTAAAAAGTTTTTCTTGACCATCTTCATTAATACTTGATTACCTTTTTGAAGATTTCTATTCAGTTAACTTCACACTAGTAAATGGTCTTCCTGTCTTTTCACTCTTTTCATGTTTGATTATTTCAACTTGCTTAAAGAATTCTAATTCTTTTACTTGCTCCCTAATTGTTTTGTAGTTTGTGTTTACTTTGATGTCTAATTCTCTTAATGAAACTTCGCCTTCTTTTTTTAAAACTGTCAATATTGCTTTCTTTATGTCTAAAGAACTTCGCCTCATGATATCAATAAATAGCAAGGTTTAAAAGATACATGTCACTAATAGGTATCATGAAAAAAGAATCATCAAGTTTCAAATTAGACTGGAAGTGGTTAGTGATTGTAGTTCTGTTAATTGCTTTAATCTTTTTTTGTTGGCAATATAATGTCTTAAAAGCTGATGCAGATTATTATGACAATCGAATAAATTCTCTTTCTTCTCAGTTGAACGGAGCCAGTGGAGAGCTAGATAGTTATCTTGCATCTCATGATTGTTATGAAAGAGGTACGGTTAAGTGTTATGATTCAACAGCTTATTGTTATGATACTCCCAAGGTGACTGCTTCTTGTAATTCAGGTTATACTATGGCTTGCGTTCCTAATTAAGGATAGTTTTTCAAAAAGGTTTTATTGAAATTTAGTGCATAATTATTTATAAATTCAAATTTCATCTTTAGAGTATGTTAAAGGATGCTGATGAGTTTTATAAACCTCTAATTAAAGAGGATGTAAAAATAGATGGAATTGCAGCAGAAACTGTCGAGAGTGGAAAAGTAGGTAAAATGCTACAGAGAGCATTTATTACTTCAGACAGTGATGATTTTAGATATATCACAAATCTAGTTAAGTTTTTTGTCGGTCCTCAAGATTTGAATTCTATGAATAATCTTCTAGTGATAATTAAGAAAGATAACAAAGCTAAAATCTATACTAAATTTCCTTTAATTTTGGAAGTAAGGGCCAGACAGGTTATAAAAAAAGGTACTGCTGTAACTAAAACTAATTTGGTAGATATCGGTGCCATTGGTTTTTTTGATTCTGTTTATGGAGTAAGTATAGAAGAGGGAGACAAAATTTTATGGCTATTCAGAGTTGGATGGAGGTTTGGGTCCTATTTTGATTTTACTGGAAAAATGATTCCTTCTGAAACATTTAAACAAATGGGGGAAAATTATAGGAGACTTCTTTATTGTGATCTTTACAATTTTTTACATGATAAAACTAATTTTAATATGCTTTTGCTGGATGGGTGGTTCCCATTTGTTCAAATTTTGGATGAGAGATTCGATAAACTAATAGAGTATTATTCTCAAGACCAAAAATACAGCCTATATCTAAATCAGTTAATCGAAGAATTCACAAAAGAAAAAATAGGTTCTTTTGTGAAATACTGGTGGCAAAATCCAGTATTTAATGCAAAAAAAGAGATAATTGAAGCTGGAATCGCTGCATTTTTGGAGAACACAAAATATGGAGACATTTGTTGTGTAAAAACTTTATTAACAGAAATCGAGGGAATAGTTAGATATTCTTCTTTCAATGAAGATGGAAAGGATCCTTCAAAACAAAATCAAGTTAAAGATTATGTAGTCAAGAAAGGTCTTGAGAAGTTTTCCTCTATTGACTCATTAGGTTTTCCAAAAGAATTTTATGAATATTTGACTCAGGTTGTCTTTTCTAGTTTTAATATTAAAGAAAACGAAATTCCTACAAGCAGGCATTCAGTAGCCCATGGAATTGCCAAATCAGAGAATTACAATAGAGCCAGAGCATTACAAGCTATTTTAATCTTAGATCAAATTTACTTCTTTTTAGGGAAGAGCAATCCCTCAAAGTAATTTTACTTAGTCCAAACAGGTTTTGTATATTCTCTCTAGTTGGAATTTGGAGCAGACTAAATTTTTTCCCAGCTATTGCCTGGCATAAAAGATAATATACTGTTTTCTCTTTTCCTTAATGGCTCTTTAACACTTATTTCATTTATGGAAATAACTTTGTCTGTTTGTTCATTATATATCAGTTTAAGTTTTATTTCGCAATCTGGCTGAAATGAGAATAAGACAGTATTTTCTGACTTTTCTTTTTTAAGAAAATCCAAATATTGGGGAAAATCGTCTTTCAAATTTAAATCACAACCTTCATATGACACCGGAGTTATATTTGAGAGTAGTGGTTGTGTTAAACTTGATTCGGAAGAAGCTAGGTTAAAGTTAATATTATTTAACACCAATCCCTGGGTTTCTGGTTTTACTATGAGTCTTATTTCTAAGTTGAATATGCCTCCTATTGAAGGAATTACGTTTTCAAATTCTATTTTTCTTAGGGTTAGCCCAATAACTTTTTTTGTATTCTGAAGAGAGCTCCCATAAAACATGTTTTCTGAAAGACCTATATTTTTTTTAAGAATCTTTGAACTAATTTCCCCCCAATGGTTTTCCAATATTTTTCCTAAATGTTTTATTTTTTCATCTAATTTTAAATTTAGCTTGAATTCACTGTCTAAATATTCTTTTAAGTCCTCAAGATTTTCGCATATTTTAAAATTATTTTTTGATATTGTTCTGAATTCTTTCAAGAGAATTTCTTCTGGAAAATCTCGAGTATTTTTTGTGAGGAATATGTAATTACTATTAGTGTTTTTCTTTGCATCTTCTAATAACGATAACCAAATTAAACTATCTTTAAACCCGCAATCTTCTCTTGAAAATGGCGGGATCTTGTCTATTGCACGAGTTATGATGTTTGAACTGTCTAACTTAGGCAGGGGTAATGTCTTAATTTTTAATTCACTCAGGATCTTTGAGGCTTTGGCTTGAAAAAATTCTTTAATTTTTTTACTTTCCCAAACAAATTCTTTCATACTCGGGTCTATACTGCTTAGGCTTTTGACTTTTAAATTTGTAGACTCAGAAGTTTCTAATGTATCTGTAATTCTTTGAGCAATTCTTTCTTCAATCACTATCTGAGGTAGACATATTTCTACATTGGAAATACGATTTTCTTCTACGAATTTTTTTAAATCCCAAAGCCATTTATGAAATAAGTGGCCGAGATTATCTCTGTCTTGGATGTAAAGTGGGTTTGTATCTAGGACTATTGCGTATCTAGTTGCCATAAAAAAGAAACATTTTTTTCTTTTATAAGTAAACATATGCTCTAGTATACAGATTATAAGTCTTGGTTTAATCAAAAGCCCACGCAAATTAGACACATCTTCCGACAGCGCGGTTTGGGCGTTCTATCATATTGAACGAAGTGAAATATGATTTAATTCTAATTTGGAATCGCACGGTGCGATTTGAGCAAAACGCTCTTGATTGATTTATGCAAAGCATCTAAAATAAAATTTTTACAAGAGCATTTTGCGAGTAGGTTTGGGCGTTTTTTCTGGCTTCGCTAAATTTTTTTCAATTCGAAGAGCAGAAAAAACGCAGTGAGGACTTTTATTTTTCCGTGAATCGCGCGATTCCCTAAAAAAATTTTGAAATATATTTTGCAAGTAGAGAATATTTTACAAAGATTATTATTTAGAATTATTCGTAAAGAACTGTTTCCTTAATCACTTTCTTCGGAGTTCTAGAAGTTTTCTTAGATTTTACTTTCTTAGCAACTTTACTTCCTGCAGAGGATGATCTCGAACGTTGGCGAGATGCAGATGAGGGACCGCCCATTATTCTGAATGACTTATTTCCCGCAGGTGAAAATGCAACAGCAAACTTTCTTCCCTTTATGGTTTTGATTTTGTAATCGGAAGTTTTGAAACTTTCTTTCGATTTAACATCGTAAAATTCCAATTCAGAATTAGAAGCGCTCGTCTTTGCTTTAGCCTTAGATTTAGAACTTTTCTCAGATAAAGATTTTTCTAATTGCATAACTTTCTCAACCAACATAGCCTGATTCATACTCAAATGCTGAATTTTATCATGCAAATTAGATATAGCATCATTTACCATCAACATATCTTTCTTAACGTATCCAAAACTTGCAGAAACATTCTTTTCAACTTGATCAACTGATTTGTCTACCATATCCTTTTCACTCCTTTTTTCTTTATAAATCTTTTCTTTTGTGTAACTTTATAATTACAACAAGTAAAACAATTTAGTTAGATTTAAAACAAAGCATACGCTTTCTAAAATATGAAACCTAAATATGAACTATTAGCACCAGTTGGAAACTTTGCCATGCTTAGAGCAGCAGTCGACGCAGGAGCAGACGCAATTTTCTTTGGATTAAAGAATTTTAACATGCGTGCAGGAGCAAAAAACTTTGAAGTTAAAGATTTAGACGAGATAAACAAAATCTGCAAACCTAAAGGTGTAAAAAAATATCTAACTCTAAACATAATCATTTATCCAGAAGAAGTAAAGAAAGTTGATGCCTTATTAAAAAAAATAAAAAATAAAGTTGATGCAATAATCTGTTGGGACTTCTCAGTTATCAACCTATGTAAAAAACACAAAATTCCTTTCCACATTTCAACACAAGCAAGCATTTCAAATCCTGAATCCGCACTATTCTTCAAAAAACTTGGAGCAAAAAAAATTGTTTTAGCACGAGAACTAAATCTTAAACAAATAAAAGAAATTTCAAAAACCTTTAAAGGAAAACCAGAAATAGAATGTTTCTGCCACGGGGCAATGTGTGTCTCAATCTCTGGAAGATGTTTTATGTCCCAACATTTACACGGATTAAGCGCTAATAGAGGAGAATGTGCTCAACCATGCAGACGTGCATATAAGATAACTGAGGAAGGCCATCCAGAGAATGAGTTAGTTCTAGATAACAATAGAGTTATGTCTGCAAAAGATATGTGCACGCTACCCTTTATCGAACAAATGAAAAAAGCAGGAATTACTTCTTTCAAAATTGAAGGAAGAAACAGAAATCCAGAATATGTCTACACAACAGTAAAAGAATATAGAAAAGCACTTGATAAAAATTTATCTAAAGAGGAGATAACACAATCTCTTGAAGAATTAAAAAAAGTTTACAATAGGGGTTTCTCGAATGGATTCTATCTGGGCCTACCAACATCGGATGACATCTCAAAAGCAGAAACAGGAGAACAAACAGAGACAAAAATTTTTATTGGAAAAATTTTCAAATACTGGCCAAAAATTTCCGTCGCAGAAATCCAAATTAGCAATAACGGTTTAAAGTTAGGCGACGAAATTTACATCACAAGCGATAAGACCGGAATAGTGCGAACAAAAATAGAAAGCATACAAATGGAACATAAATCACTAGAAAAAGCCAACAAGGGAGACAAAATAGGAATAAAAGTTCCAAAATGCAACGAAGGTGACGAAGTTTATTTGATTAAAATAAAATAAACATTTATATATCTTCAAAGCATTAATATTTAATAAAAGATGACAAACGTTAAACTCACTTCGTTCGCAGTTGTCAAATTAAATAGCGTTAACTCGACAAGCTCTTTAACTTGCGAAGGAGGCAGATTCGCAAAATGGTAAACAAATTAGGTCTTTCAATTTTGATCAGTATAATTCTCACGATAATTATTGTCTCCACAGTTAACGTAGGAGTAAGTCTTTTCCTAAATGAACCACAGTATGAAAAATATTGTAACACGACAAAGTCTTTCCCAGTAGATACTTATGACAATATAACCAAAGATGTATGCGAGCAATACAATGGTACATGGGTTCCTCAAAACGTTCAATGTGTAAAGGCACCTTGCCCACAAGGATATTGTGACTACTATGCAAAATGCAGCCAGGCCTACTCAGAAGCACAAAAACCATACAATCAACAAAGATTCTATATATTTGCGGGATTGGGATTTATTTTACTTCTAATTGGATTATTTATCTCCGAAAATCTAATCCAGATAACAGGATTAGCAACAGGATGTATACTAGTATTCGAAGGAATTGTCCAAAACTGGCAAGATAAAAAAATTGTCTTTATGGCTCTTTTAGGAATTCTTATAATCTTTGGAATTTTAGCTTACAGAGTAATTAGAAGAAAAAAATAAATTAATACTTCTAAGTAGTCCTACAACATTTATAACCTGATTCTTATTTCTAAATGCATGGCAACAAAAAATGCTGCAGAATTTAAGAAACTTAATCAAATTGAAAGGAAAAAAATAAACGATAAAAAGAAAAAAGAAGAAGACGAATTCAAACGACAAGAAAACACCTGCCAAGCAAAATTAAAGTTTGGATAAGTTTAAGTATACTCAATTTTTCAAATTTCTATCACAAATCACAACTAATATTCATCGCGCTAAGGCTGCGATGATTGGCCAGAATCCTGCGGCGGATTCTGGCCGCTCAGATTCACAACCTTTAATAATTCAAATTCTTTAATAAAAAAATGAAAAAGAAGTATTTAATTCTTCCAAGCGTTCTTCTAATCATATTTATAGTTTTGGCATTAATCGTAAAAGTCTCTCCAACACTTTCGATAGACAATTCAGTAAGCAACTTTATTTTAAGTCACCAGAATAATTACTTACTGAATTTTTCAAAAATAATAGGAATAATTTTTGACACGATTCCTATGATAGTTCTGTCTTTGATAATCTCAGTATTTCTTTTTATAAAATCAAAACCAAAAGAAGCATTATATTTTGCATCTGCCTCAATAATCACCGGAGCACTAATATATGTATTAAAAGATTTGATCGCAAGACCTCGACCAGTTTTACAAGCAGTGCAAGAAACAAGTTTCGCATTCCCAAGCGGACACGCAACAATTTCAATAGTCTTCTTCGGATTACTAACTCTATTCGCATTCAAACACATGAAGAGTAAAAAACAAAAAATTCTTTCATTAATAACCTCATTAGTTTTAATTCTAATCGCGGGATTAACACGAATTTACCTCAATGTCCACTGGTTAACAGATGTAATCGGAGGTTATTTACTTGGTGCAACAATATTAACTACATTCATCTATTTCTATAAAAAAGATTAAGGATACCTATAAAACAAAATCAATCCATCATTTCCCCAAATATATAAAGAATCTCCCGCATCATTAAACTTACACGAATAATTCTTAACAAAAACTCCTGAAGAAATATTATAATGATAACCTTGACTAGTATCGTCTTTTAAATAGACTGAAAGCTTCGCACAACTATTCTCTAAAACCAACTGTTCTTTATTTGTACATCTCTGTCCGTCCTCTTCATACTTCAACTCTTTCAAAGAAATACAACCATAATTAGAAGATTTCTTCCATATGCCTAATTCTTTTTCCCTTGCAGCTTTTTCAGCAGCTCTCAACTTGTCAGAATACTTATCTTCCGCATAAGAATAAAAATGTGCCAAACCATTTTTCAAAATCAATTCATTAAATAGTTGTCCATTATAAAAAACATATCCCAAAGTCCTACCATATTTATCTTTCTCAGAGCTCTCAACAACCACCGATTTATTTTCTAACTGTTTTATAAAAACAACATCTGCCTCTGCATTAAACTCTCCTTTTTCTGGAGTATTTATGCCTAACAAACGAATTTTTTCATCACCATTAACAACAATCGTATCTCCATCGACAATACGAGTTATATTGACCTCCCTTTTTTCAAAGACTGCATTTCCAGAGATCTCGGGAGAAAAGTATAGATAATATAAAACTCCGCTTAAAATAAACAAGAACAATAAAATTAAATTTCCTTTTTTCATAATCGAATATATATTTTAAGATTAATAAATACTTTTAAACAATCCAAGCTCAACCATTTCATGGGAAAAAAAGAGATAATAGACACGACAGCATATTTAGTCGATTCTTCAAGACATGTAAAAATTAATGATGATGCGATAAGAAGACAAGCAGAGTCATTTGCACAAAGAAATTTTGTAATTCCCGAATGGAAAGAATGTTTTCCAACCCAGCCATTAGCTAATCAAGTAGAATTATTTTGTCTAGCAAATACCACAAATTTTGCATTTACCAATTTTGAAACAGGAGAAAAGTATTTTACACGATGGCAAGGAAAAGATTGGTCTGGAGCATATGGAATGTATGCCTCAGTAAACAAAGCACTTGAAAGAGGAATTCCATTAACAGATCCAAAATATTTAGCTACAATGAGTCTAGAGGATGTAAACAAAGTATTTTCAGAAGACGCTCAAATCCCACTCGCAGAAGAAAGAAGACAAGTTTTTAATGAAGTTGGACAAATTCTTTCAGCAAGAGGAACAAGTTTCACCGAAATGTATAAACAATCTGCAGGGAGATTATACAATCAAGGAAGAGGATTTGTTGAGCGACTTGTAGATACTTTCCCATCGTTTGATGATTCAACAACAATTGATGGCAGAAAAATATTATTTTACAAAAGAGCTCAACTAGCTCCAGCAGAAATTCAAGGAAGATTACTTCCAGAGGGAATAACTGCCTTTGAAGATGTAGATGAATTAACTGCATTTGCTGATTATGTTCTTCCAAAAGGTATGCGCACAGTAGGGATTCTAGAATACTCTCCAGAACTAGCACAAAGAGTAGACGCTGGACAATTAATCCCGAGAGAAAGTCGAGAAGAATTAGAAATAAGGGCTGCTTCAATCCATGCATTTGATAGACTTTTAAGACAGATAAATACTCAAAGACAGACGCCAATAAATACACTCCATTTAGATTATGCAATTTGGGCAGAATTTAGAAAACAACCTGGCAAACATCATCTAACAAAAACAACAAACTACTGACATAGTAATCTTTAAAAAGCTACTTTTTATCTTAAACTTACTACTAAATAAAAAGTTTAGTATGAGTAGGTAAAAATGACAAAAGTTAGAATAAAATTACAAAGCGTAGACATTGAAAAACTTAACGGAGTAATTGAGAATATAAAATCAATTGCATCTAGTTCCGGTACAGTTGTTTCTGGCCCAATACCATTACCTACAAAAAGATTAAAAGTTACTACAAGAAAATCCCCATGTGGAAACGGAACAGCTACATTCGACAATTTTGAAATGAGAATCCATAAGAGAGTTCTTGATTTGCCTTCAAATGACAAAGTTCTTCACAATATCATGAGAATCCAAATTCCAAGAACAGTTTCTATTAAGATCGAAATGTTGGATTAATAATTCTAGAGGTGATTCTACTCAGAGATTCTGAGAAAAGAAAATGACATTTAAACCAATAAACCTACAAGACATTTTAATTCAAAATATTTCTGATCAACCCTATAGGATCTGGGATAATTCTCCTCAAAAAGTTTTTCATGACTACCGGGTCCACGGATATGTAATTAATAAAGAAGGCAAAGCAGAAGAAGTTGGCCATATTACTCTCTCACGATGTTGCTATTCTGCTATCGATTATGACAATGACGATTTCTGGTTCGAAAAAAAAGGAAAAATAAAAACCCCAAGAGTAGTTGCAGTTTTCCAAGACACGGAAGAAAGTTTTAGAGGGCAAGGAGTAAGCGGAGAACTTCTAAAATTAGTAAATACTATGGCTAAAGTAAAATTTGGCTGCTCAATCTCTTCAGATACAACTTTCTGCCATTCTCCAGTTTATAATTGGAAAGAAAAAAATTATGTTGAGAGACCAGCAAAAAAAGTATGGGAAAAACTAGAAGTAGAAGGTTTTGCATACAGCCACCTATATCGAGACAAACCTAGATGGGTTATGCTATAAAATCAAGCTTCGTTTGGATAAACAAAATCCCTTAACACATTACCATGGTCTAAAGCAGAAAGAAGTCCATCTCGAAGAACGTAGAGTCTTCTCAATTCCTTACGAAAAGAATCTTTCGATCCCTTAAGAAAAGCCAAATCTCTAGATAAAGTAGCATCAGAAAGAAGATAGTGATGTTCAGCAAGATATTTATCAAAATCAGTGAACATAGTAACAATATTAACAGCTTGTTTCAAACTAGACTCGAAATTAATCTGAGAAGTATTATGACGATCAAGAGCCATAATATCCACATTCCTCTCCAAAGTTCTAAAAAGCCTATCAACAGCACTCTGGCTACATAATTCCTGCAATTCATTCATTTTTGTCCTTACTCTATAACCTTCTCTGAAACTTTCCAAATCTATAGGCATTTTTTACGTAAAGGAATTTAAGGTAACTCCAAACTATTTCTTACTAGAAGAATAAAAAATAAATAAAATAAGTATTTAAAAATGTTCCCCTTGCATAAAGGGACACTTTAAAATGGATAATCTTTAATGCAGGAAAAGTATCGCTTTATTTTTTCAAAATTAAATTTTTCCAGCCAAAAATTTTTGCCGAGTTTTCTCGTCGAACTTTTCAATTGAATATCTTAACATAGTCCGAGGCATCTTCTTATAATACTTTTTTAAAAATTCTTTCAAAACCTTTTCATCTCTCTTCCCAACTTCCCTAAGCATCCAACCAACAGCCTTGTGAATCAAGTCATGCTCATCATCTAGTAATTCTTTAGCAAAATTTAAAGAGTCCTTAAAGTCATTATTTTTAATAAACCAAAAAGTAGCAAGAATAGCAATTCTCTTTTTCCAAAGACTATTAGACCTTACCAACTCATAAAGAACCAGCCTATCTTTTTCTAGAAGATACTTTCCAACAATTTTGGGAGTAATCACATCAACCAAATCCCAATTATTAATATTTCCCATCTCAGTGTTTTTCATAAAAAATCCATAAATCTGCTTCATAAACAAATCATTTCCTTTTTTCTCTGCTATCTCAAAGTTATATGACAAAATTAAGAGTGCAATAAATCTTTCCTCGTGCTTTTTAGAGTTTAGTAAAATTTGTAAATCTGAAAAAGACAAATCCAAAAATCTTTTGGCTATTTTTCTAGATTCTGGAACAGTTATTCCAGAAAAAATATCTCCCTCGCCATACTCGCCTTTACCCGTCTTAAAAAATCCCTGAAGAAGTTTCGCTTTTTCAGGATCAGCCAATTCTCTCAACTCTTTTCTTAAATCAAATAATAACATCAATTATTAAAACAAAAACACTTTTTATTTCTTATTATTCTCAATACGGCAATTTCTTCCAAACCTGTCAAAAAATTGCTTAGCAAAATCTATGTACCGACTCATTTGTCCGGAAGTCATGTGATATGTAGCATGCCAAGAAGTACTAAACAAAATTGCCCTGCCATCTCCGAGAGAGTCCATATCATTTATCGCCAAAGCATGACTGCTTCTTACTTGATAACCTGGAATAATTACTATGTCTCCTTTTTCAGTAGCTTGTAAAGTCTCCATTTGAACTACATAAATATTCTCAACTCTCTTCAAAGTTTTTTTAGCTATCTCACTAACTTCTTCGAGCGTTGGTTTAACAAAACCCTTGCCAAGTTTAGTCAACCTAAACTGTTCGTAATTAAATTGCCAAAAATGATATTCTCGATTCTCGCCTTCACAATCAAATTCTTTTTTCAACCTAACACAAAATTCTCGCGTCATTCTCAAACGCCCACAGCCGGAATCGGACCGGCGAGCCCTTGCGGGCCGGGATTTCCAGTCCCGTGCAATACCACTATGCGATGTGGGCAATACAACTATGTCAAATCAAATGTTTAAAAAGGTTTGTTGTCAGAAAATTTTCCATTTACATAACTTTATATACCCTCAAAAATATCAAATTATAACATAATTAGATTAGTTAGTTGTTAAGTCCTTGAGCACACGCTTTAAGGGCTTGTGTTTCAAGAAATATTTCTTGAGTAACGAAAATTAATGAAATTTAAGTAAGTAAGAAAAATGAAAACATTCGAAGAACTTGGTTTGACTAAGGAACTTCTTGATGTAATCCATCAAAAAGGTTTTACAGAACCAACAGAGATACAAGAGAAAGCAATCCCATTAGCTTTGTCTGGAAAAGATATCATCGGAGGATCAGCAACAGGAAGCGGAAAAACATTAGCATTCGGAGCAGCGATTATAGAAAACTTACAATCAAATGGAAATGTACAAGCACTAATTTTAACACCAACAAGAGAATTAGCAGAACAAGTTGCAGAAACTCTTGAAGAATTTTCAAAAAATAAACATCTTACAATAACTTCCGTATTTGGAGGAGTAGGAATAGAACCTCAAATAAAGAGATTAAGACATACGGACGTTGTTGTCGGAACCCCTGGAAGAATCTTAGATCATTTGGAGAGACACACACTTTCATTAAGAAATATTAAATTTCTTGTTTTAGACGAAGTAGACAGAATGTTTGATATGGGATTCAGAGATGATGTAGAAAAAATACTTAGACAATGTTCTCCAGAAAGACAAACAATGTTATTCTCTGCTACAATCTCAAGAGATATAGACTATTTAGCAAGAAAACATACAAGAAATGCGGTAGAAATCGCAGTAAAAAATCAAGTAGACCCGTCCAAATTAACTCAAGTCTACTACGATGTGCCAGCAAATATGAAATTTTCTCTATTAGTACACTTGCTCAAGAATGAACAAGGAGATCTAGTAATGGTCTTCTGTAACACTAGAAGAATAGTTGATTTTGTTGAAAGAAATTTAAGAAGAGTTGGATTAAACTCTATAGCAATCCACGGAGGATTAACTCAAAACAGAAGAAGCAGAGTATTAGAAGAATTCCACGGGAAGGGAACAAAAATATTGATTTGCACAGATGTAGCTGGAAGAGGATTAGACATTAAAGGAGTAAGCCACGTCTATAATTATGACATCCCCTCAGTAAGCAGTGACTACATTCACAGAATCGGAAGAACAGCAAGAGCAGGGCAAGAAGGCAAAGCAATTAACATTATTTCAGATAGAGATTATGAAAGTTTCAAGAATGTTCTTAACAGAGAAAATGTTCACGTAAAACCAGAAGACCTACCTGCATTCGAACAAGTTCAAATAGAAACAAATTATGGTTCAGGTTTTGACAGAGGAAGACATTTCGGAGGCAGAAACAGACCTTCTAGAGGCAGCTATAGACCTCATAGAAGAGAAGGCGGATATTCCAGAGGATCAAGAGAAGAAAGGAATGAAGAAGGCAGAAGACATTCATACGGTGACAGAAGACCTTCGAGAGACTTCAGAAGAGGACCTTCACATTCCCACAGACATTCTTTTTAAAAATAGAGTGAAGATACTTAACCAGAAAATTTTTTAATTAAAACTCCACCATACCCTTGAGAAGAAAAAGTTTATTGACAAACTAAAAGGATAACTTTAGAAAATAGGGACAGGCTTTTCTGCGTAGCAGAAAATTTGGGGAAATACTCAATAAACTTTTTAGGCCAAGACAAAAAATTTGACAATTTCCTTAAAAACTTCATCCCCAAAATATATAAATAGTTCTTTTATTTAAAATCATTGCTAGGGAACTACAATGGAAGAAAAAGAGAAGTTGATGCTGGAATATTTGAAAAAAGTTTCACCAGGAACATCATTAAGAACGGTAACAAATGACCTAATTAGATCAGAACTCGGAGCATTAATTGTAATTGAAGCACCAGACATAGAAAAATACATCGAAGGCGGGTTCAGAGTCAATTGCAGATTTACTCCTCAAAGATTATTTGAATTATGTAAAATGGATGGAGGAATAATTATATCTCAAGACCTAAGGAGAATTCTTTATGCAAATGTACTTTTAACACCTGATCCAACAATAACAACAAATGAAACGGGAACAAGACACAAAGCAGCAGAAAGAATAGCAAAACAACTAAACACTTTTGTAATTGCAGTATCTGAAAGAAAAAAGAAAACAACACTTTACTATGGAAATATAAAATATACTCTCAGAACATCTGAAGAAGTTTCAAGAGAAATTACCAATACACTTACAATCCTAGAAAAACAAAGAGAACTTTTAGATGAACTAGTTAGTAAAATAAATATTTTAGAAATTTCAAATTTAGCAGCCGTAGGAGATGTCTGTAAAATATTACAAAAAACAGAAATAGTACTAAGAAATTCTGAGATGCTAAAAAAAGATTTCATAGAATTAGGAAAAGAAGGTATACTTATGAATCTTAGATACAAAGAACTAACCAAGGGCGTAGAAAAAAAACAGGAAGATATAATTAGAGATTATTCTAAAACTTCATTGAAAAAAACAAAAACACTTTTAGGAAACTTAAGTTACGAAGGAATACTGGAATTAGAGTCGATCGCAAGATTAGTATTTGAAAAAGAATTAGAAGATAGTGTTTCGCCAAGAGGATTTAGATTCTTGTCAGAACTAAATTTAAGCGAAAAGGAAGTGTCTAACATAGTAAATATAACTGAAAACCTATCTGAAATAATCAATGATGATAGTAACAAACTAGAACAAGTACTTGATGCAAAAACCATAAACATCAAAGAAGAAATAATAAAACTTAAAGAAAAGATAATTGAAGGAAGAGTGGTTGTATAATGCTAAGCAAAGACCAACTCAAAGAAATAAGAGAGCATTTAGAAAGAGCTCAGAATCCTCTTTTCCTTTACGACAATGATGCAGACGGACTATGCTCATATTTAATTCTAAAAAGAGAGCTTCAAAGAGGAAAAGGAGTTGCAATAAAATCTTTTCCAAATCTCTCAATACAATATCTTGCAAGAGTAGAAGAGTTTAATTCTGATTATGTTTTTGTATTAGACTGCTCGGAGATCAGCAGAGAGTTTATAGAAGGACTACAAGAAAAAAATATTCCGTTAGTAATAATTGACCATCATGAGTCTTCAGATCAAAAATATTTAAAAGAAAATGCAGAAATTTTTAGCACATTCCCTTCAAGCGAGCCCACAACGTATATCTGCCAAAAAATATACGAAAGAAAAGCGAGCCAATGGATTGCATTAATCGGATGTATCAGCGATGTATTCAAACCAGATTTTGCAGAAGAGTTTGCAGAAGAAAATCCTGAAATATATAACTCAAGCTTAACTCCTTTCGAAACTTTATATAAAACAGAACTCGGAAAAATAGCCATGATGCTAAATTATGGTCTAAAAGATACTACAACAAATGTAGTCAAATTAATGAAGTACATGGAAAAAGCAAACAATCCATCAGACATTCTGGTTGAAAACAAGGAAACAATAAACTTACATAAGAAATTTAGAAAAGTAAATGAGTACATAGAAAAAATGTCAAAGAAAGTAAGAAAGATCGATGACAAAATGCTTCTTTTAGAATATTCGGGAGAAAATAGTATGTCTTCAGAAATTTCAAACTATTTACTTTCAAAAAACAAAGATAAATTCATTTTAGTTTCATATATGGGACAAGGAAATTGTAATGTATCTATAAGAGGAAAAAGATCAAAAGAAATTTTAGCAAAAGCAATAAAAGGAATAGAAGGAGCATCTGGTGGAGGACACGAAGAAGCATGTGGCGCAAGAATTCCGACAGATAAATGGGAAGAGTTTAAAGAAAAAGTGATAAGAGAATTAACGAGCAAATAGATTTAATAACTAAAATTCTATGAAAAATTATGGGAGAAAGTAAACTAGTTTTGGTCATGGAAGATCTAGAAATGTATGGTCTTCCTCTGAAAGAACAACTAGATCATTTAGGATATCAATCAAACTTCACAGCAAGTAGACAAAAATTTTTACATAGTTTTGATGATTTAGACTTGCCTTATGCAATAATTCTGGATAATAATGTTCCAAGATACGACGGAGAATTTCCAGAAGTAAATGTAGGCTCATCAATAGCAATGACCTTAAAGAGGCATCATCCTGAAGTTAGAATTGCACTACATACTTCTTCAGATGGATCAGACAGAGAAACATTTGATAAAATGATAACGGAAGTAAAATTAAAAGGAGTAATCTATCTGCCAAAACCCGTTTCAACTGAAATACTTAAAGAATTCTTAGAAAGATAATTTTAAAAACCATCTCCAGCTAGCAATAACATGATAGACGCACTAGATACTTTGGCAATTCCAAAATATTAATTCTAGTTGCAACTTTCTTACTTCTAATGGTAAAAACTAATAAATCTAACAAAAATATCGAAACTGAAATGAAATTGCGAGTAATAGCTCCAAAAGACTTTGATTTAATTTTAGATATTGACAAAAAAGTTTATCCAACAAACTCTCCAGTCACAAAGGAAGCAATAGCCAGTTGGTATATACGAAATCCAGAGTTCGGAATGATATACGAGAAAAATAAAAAAGTTGTCGGACTTATGACGATAATCCCCTTAAATGAAAACTCTTGGCAAGATTTAATTAATGGAAAATTGAAAGAGTCCGAAATGACTTCTGAAACTATTTTTAACAATTTGAAGAACAAAAAAGTAGGACTGCATATTTATCACATAGAAAAATTAGACAAAAAAATAAAAGAATTTAATAAAATTGCCTTAACAGATTTAAATAAAATAATATCAAACCTAAGAAAGAGCAACAAAGAGTTAGAAGTAATTGGAATTTCAGGATTATGCGTAACAGCGGAAGGAATTGGGTTATTTGAAAATAAATTTAGTTGCAAAGAAAGAAATTTCATTATTGATGAACATATTTTGGAAAAAAATGCGAAAAGATATGTGGCAGAAAATAAAGCCGAATCAGATAAAAAAATCAAAGAGGGTTACAAATATCTAAACAGATGTAAAATGTTATCGGTTTTACCAAACAAGAAAAGTATTGTATGGGATTATCTACAGCAGAACGTCTCCAAAAATAAACTAAAATCCGCCGAAAATGCATTATTAGTAGAAAGTCAAGAACCAGAAGGAGTTTCTATAAAAGGTTACGACTTCAACAAAAAATTCGATTTCAATGAAATGGTAAGAAGTTTTGCAACAACTGGAGCCCAAGCATCCAATCTTGCAAAAGCAATCGAAATAATAAAAAAAATGAAGAAAGAAAAAGCATTCATCTACTTAGGATATACTTCAAACATGGTCACAACTGGAAATAGAGAAATAATTAGATATCTAACCCAACACAAATTAATTGATTATCTTGTAACGACAGCTGGAGGAATTGAAGAAGACTTCATTAAATGTATGGGCGATTTCAAACTTGGAAGTTTTGAATTAAATGGAAGTGAGTTAAGAGATAAAGGAGTAAATCGTGCAGGAAACATCCTAATCCCAAACTCCAGATACCTCGAATTCGAAAAGTTTGTCTTACCGGTGCTAGAGAAGTATAGGGAACAAATCAAACTACCATCTGATGTAATAAAGTTCCTAGGAAAGGAAATAAACAATGAGAACTCAATCTATTACTGGGCTTACAAAAATAACATTCCCGTTTTTTGTCCAGCAATCATGGATGGTTCATTAGGAGATATGATTTATTTCTACAAGAACTATAAAAATAAAGATTTCAAATTAGACATAGTAGAAGACACAGAAAACTTCAACAACAGCTCAATAGGAAAAGAAAAAACAGGAATGATAGTTCTCGGCGGAGGAATCGTAAAACACGCTATATGTAATTGTAATCTTTATAGAAATGGCGCAAACTTCGCAGTTTACATTAACACGGCACAAGAATTTGATGGTTCAGACTCGGGAGCTCGTCCAGATGAAGCAGTTTCCTGGGGGAAAATCGCACAAAAATCAGAATCAGTTAAAGTTTATGCAGATGCGACGATAGTGTTTCCTTTAATTGTTTCTCAAGCTTTTTTATAAAAAAAAATTCAGAAAATAATTTTATATTTTAAGTTATTGAGCCAAAAGTCTTTCTAACTCTCCAACTAATTCTTCCTTAGAATTTGCGACAGTTATTAAGTCTGGATTAACCAACTTAAAATTCAATGGATCTGGATCTAAACTTTTTATAAAATCTCCCGTGTCTAATGTTGAAAACTTTGAAAAAAGTCCACTCTTAGGAAATTTAGGAGTAGGATCGTACTCTCCCTTTTTAACAGATTCTAAAATCGAAGCAGTTCCACCAGTATAAGGTAAAGTGATAACTCTTTTACCAGCCTCTAAGCCAGTATAAGCTTCATGATCAGTACCCGGGCCACCATTAACTACTACTAAAATATCTGATATCGCTGCAAGATAAAGTCTTCTCTCATACATATTCTTTCCTGCCCTAACTTCCTCAACTTTTCCTTTAGGTAAAAATCTAGCCAGTAAGCTATACATATGCGGAGGCGAATATGGAATACGAACAATCTTTTCCTTGTTAAGTCTGTCTGGATATTCCAAATTGTTTGGAATCACTACAAAAAATTTATCATCAGGAACATTTCCAGTTTGTATTCCGACATCCATACAAAATTTAACAACACCAGCATATGCATCAGAACCAATACCTTCCACTCCGCCAGTAAAAACAGTTCCAGGATGATTTTCTAAATATTTTCTAATCCCATAACCTGCTTCAAATCCATGTCTGGTCTTGTAAGGTCGAGAAGGAGAGGTTGCACCAATTATTCCGATTCGAGGAGAATCCTTGTATATAGTTATCGGTTCAAGATATTCATCATCAGGGTTATTTCTAGCACCAAAACTTCCAGCAAATAAATCTTTCATGCTCATAATAATCCTTCAAGAGTTTTAATAACTTCTGCCTCCGTAATTTTAGATAAGTCTTTATCAGAGTTATATCTTGAAACAACATTTTGTCGATTATTATATGGACCAGTTTTGTCTGGAGATGTTGTACCATATAATCCAACAACTTTTGTACCAACTGCATCAGCAATATGCAAAAGACCAGTATCTCCACTAACAGCTACTGAAGCCCTAGAAGCTAGAACTGCATAGTTTCTCAAATCCAAAGAATAACCATTAGAAGAAACAAGATTTACAATTCCCTTGCCGTCTCTAGCAATTACCTGAGAATCTTGATATTCATCGGGAGTTCCAACAAGCACAGAATTAACCCCTTGATTATTTAACCATTCAGAAACTTTAGCGTATTTTTCACAGCCCCACTTCTTAGCACTATCACTTGCACCCAGATTAAAAATTACATACCTTGAACCAACTCGAGGAATACTTCCATCACTTAATTTCACATCGGTAGATCTGTCAAATACTAAATTAAAACTATTTGAAGAAGGAATACCTAAATATGTAGCAAATGCTGAAAATCCGTCGACCATATGTGCTTTCTTCCAATCAAAACCCATAGCACGCAGTTCATTTCTAGAAACTTGCGTAGCCTGGATAGAATCAATCTTGAATGGTTTTGCAACAACTGCTAAGTCATAAGATCCAGAAAGATATTTTTCAAATATTTTTTTCTCAGCAGCATATCTTTTTTTACTATCCCCTGCTTTTGCTGCAACCCATCTTTCATCAGCTAACGGATCTTCAGAAGGTTTTGGTAAAAACACTCCGCAAGGTTTTACAAATCCAATTAAATCAATCATTTGTTTTACAGAAACTCTATCAGGAATAGGAATTTCGATATCAGCAAGAGGCATAGCATCGTGAAGACTATGTAACAAAGGTAATGAGAAAACTAAATCTCCAATTCCTCTAGGAGGAACATACAAAATTTTACCTACTCCAGTCATGACTTAGCTACCTCCGCTTTACCATATAATTCTTCATAAACATCGACAGGAGATTTTCCTAAACCGGAAGTGAGATAAACTCCACAACTGTCAAAACTGAACTGGAATTCCTTAGCACGATTATTATCATCAAAATAAGCAGGAGCATGTTCACCCCACTGAGCTCTATGCTCTCTTGAATGATAATTTGAAGGCATAACAGAATTAACAAAAACAATTGTAGGTCGTTCAGGAATATCTCTCAAAGAACTTGTTGATCTATCACAACCGTCCCCGTGATTCAATAAAGCCAAAGTTAAATCTGCAGGATTCCAATACTTAAAGCTATAAGGAGATTCAAATGTCCGTACTCCCAATCCTTGCTCAATTTGAGTTCTGTGCATACGATATTGAGTAGTCCCTCTCAGACGTTGGATATGACTTGTAGAAACACCCATCATTTTTCTGTAAGCTTCCGCATTGTTCGAAGTAATAAAGTCATTCAAAGCAATAGCATAATTAAGATAACCTTGTTGAGAATCAGGATACTTATCATTATCTCTAGAACTTCCTCCAGTATTTCTAGTTCCATCAAAAACTACAAAATGAGGCTGGCCTGTTCCTAGTAAATCTAGAGGTAATGAAGCCTGTGTTCCCATCACAAGTGGATCATTGTGAGCCTCACTAGACCCTACCTTGCTTAAATAAATAGGATACTGATCATTTCTTAATCTAGGCAAAATAGGGCTAACCGCCATAAGCCCATAACTTAAATTTGGAACAATACCTACCTCGCCCTTTGCTCTCAATTTTTTCAAGAAGCCATAACATTCATGAGCTTCGACACAAAGATATCCAATTTCAGTATCCATGTTCACTCCCGTAAGCAATAAGATTTTGGTAGCTAGAAAAACCACGATTCTTGCCTATCTTTACATTTTCTAAAAAATAATGAGTATATTCTAAATTCATTCTAAGCTTGTCTTTAGGATCAAATTTTCCATGAGCATTTTCTCGTTGTACAGTTTCCCATCTATCTAATTCCTTTTGTCTATCTTCAGATTTAGTCAAAGTATCTACTAAATAATCTGTTGGTAAAAATCCTCTAGAGTAAATTGAAGAATGTATTTCTCTTTGCTCAGCAGGAAGATCATGTAATGAATCTATTGAAAGAAGAACATGTTTACTCAAAGCACGATTCTTTGCCAAAGCATTTACAGCCATATCAAGAACAAAATCATATTTGTTTGAATCACTAACGTAATATCTGTCAAATATTCTGTCCTTCTGAACCATTGCATCCAGTACATCTACAGATTGTAAAAATCTTATAGAATCTTCAGGAGACATTCCTTGTGCAGATATTCTTCTTCCAGCATAATCTCCCAAAACATAAATATCTCCGCTTGGAAGAGCAGGACTTTCTTTATGAGTTAAGTAGAAACCCCTTAATGTATTGATTAAATCACTAGATAAATATGATGAGAAATTAATAGCTGCTGACAATTCTTGTACTGATCTTGTTTTAGTTAAAATTGCTTCAAGATACTCAGGTTGATCAGACGCATAATCCAAGCTGTGTTCAATTACGGCCCTCAAGCTACTAAAATCAGTTATATCTTCCTCAGACATCAACCTCACAACAAGATCCTTACGACTCTTTACTTTTCCACCTTCTGGCAAAGGATTACGCTTATCTGCTTTTCTAAAAGTCTCATAGATATTAAAAACAGAACCTATGCCTCTTTCAGCATAATATGTTGGTCTTTTAGCCAAAACTTCAAGTGCTCCCAGATTTTTCTTATTATCCAATCCGCTCCGTATAGCATCAACCACACTGCCAAGATCATACTTGCCAAAACGTGAATAATCCAAACCTGTAAAAAATTCACCTAATCTGTTAACACTAACCTCGTCAATTCTCCCATCTTTTAACGCTTTATCCACTTCCTTAAGCAAAGACTGGTAACTTCTTTTCAGTCTCTTTTTCTCTTCATTATAATCTTCGAAATTCCCATCTTCAATAATTAATTTTAAACCAACAACACCAGCAATAGTTGCAAGAGCACCATAAATAATTGATCCAAGAATAGAACCAGCATTGCTGTCGGGTAAAGGCTTCAGAGCACCTTCTAGTTTGCCCATTAAATCCTTTCTTCTCGAAACCATCTGAGCAGTATTTGTAGAAGAGTCATAAAAACTTGCTTGCGCAGCTTTTGCCATAGTCATTGCATTGCTGCCAGCCTCCCCGCCATACTTTGGAATACTCTCACCTATAGACTTCTTGATAGGTTCAAAAATATTAGGATTAATCGCAGGTTTTGCCCAAGAAAGATCGTTAGTCAATGCAGAGGTTACATTTTGGACTTGAGAATATGCTTGCTTGTATCCCTCAGTGTATCGACTGATCTTTGAAGCTGTCAAACCAGAATTAATAGAAGAATAAATTAAGAAGGCAGCAGAAACAGGAAGAGAAAACTGCCAAGGATTTTTAACAAAATTTTTTCTAACATTCCTTAACCTATCAGCAAGAGTTACCTTTGATTGGCTACCTAAAGATTGCCTTATCTGTCTAGATCCATCAGAATTTCCCATCTTATTCCATTCCTCCAAAACTATCAACCTTTATCATAAAAAATCAGAACCAATCTGCTTTTTAAACCTTTCTCTTGTAACTACTTAAAAGATACAACATGTCAATCACAAACTATTAAATATTATACTTATTCCTAAAAGATATGATTCCAACAGAATTAGCACAAATAAGAAGAACATTAAAATTAGATCCTCACGCTTACAGTGAAACCATTAGAGCAATTGCCCAGGGAAGCTCATTAGAAACTGGAGACTTCTTAGCAAAGGAAAATGTTTCATTTTATAATCTAATGATGTGGGATGTAATGATAGAAATGGCAATCAACTGGCGAAAAGGAAGAAAACTCAACCCAGAAGACTACTATGATTCAAATCCAGTCATGTATAGAAAAACACACCCAAAGTTTAACGCAACATCTAGAAACGGACACTTTGTAGGTAGAGACTTCTTAACAAATCAGCCAATTTTTAGAAAGTATTAATCACTTAGTCTTTATATCAAAACTATTTCCTTTTTCATCTTTTATTTTTATACTCTTAATAGTCTGTTTAATATTTTCTTTCTTTTTCTTTAATAACTCATACAAAGTAAAGAAAGTAATAATTGCTCCAGCAAGAGTAGAAAATAAAACAGCATTGTCCTTTAATTTTTGACCTAAAGAAATCTTGTTTAAAGTTAGAAGTTTAGCACTTTGTGTTTCATACTCATCCTGAGCAAGACCAAGTTTCACAGCAGCTTCGTTAAAATTGCTAGATAAAATATTTTCCTGAGCAGATCTTATTAAAGATTTTAAATCAGATAAACTAATTCCGGAAACATCATAACCTTCTCCCTTCTTTGAAGAAACAGCAGATTCTAGAGTAGTATAATTTTCTTTCAAGTCAGCATATTGCCTATTCACTCTGTCTTCAAGTTCTTTATTCATCTGAACTAAGACAGCAGAAGAATCAGTAGCATTTACAGTTCTGTAAAAGACTTCTTGATTGATTCTGATTGTTAAATTAATTTCTCCAGCTTTTCTAAAATTTCCACTAACAAGAATATAAGACTTTTCCTGTGATTTCAAAGAATCGATAGGAATCATGTCATAAGTAGAAAATCCCTCTCCAGAAACAAAAGCACCGAGAGAAGTTAATTCCGTATCTCCCAAATTCTGGACATTAATATTTAACTGAGCATCTCCGATCTTAACATTAGAAGGGAAAAATCCTTTTATATCTACAGTTCTTTGCTGAACAGCAGTTACAATAGGAGTTGTTTGATTAGTCTGATTAGCAGAAATAGAATCGTTAACAGTGGAATTAGAAGTATTATTCATAACAATACTATCATTCTCCAAAGCATAAACGCTAGCAAAGAAAAACATCAATGCAAACGCCACAATTATGAACCTAATCTTTTTCATTACAAATTCTATACAAATGTCTTGGCTTTTAAATCTATCTCTTAAAAATTATTTACTCAAAACTTCTAAAATTCTTAATCTTCTTCGAGCATCTTCAATAGAAAATTCCTGCCGATTCATTCTTTCAAGTCTTTCAAACATCTCTAAAGCAAGATTAATTCTTTCTTGGCTAATCATTTTCCGATATTTTCACTAAAGTTTAATTGATTAGAAAAATCGGAAGGTTGCAACTTTATGGCGCAACCGCTATCGGTGAACAAAATGCTTCGAGTAACACAACTTCTTTTTCCATTGTTACGAAATGCATTTTGTGAGTTCAATTTTGTTCGAACTGAAAGTTCGAAATTAGATAAAATTAGTCCTCTTCCAAAATGTTTTCCTAAATTAGTTAATTTAAACATTTAGTATATTAAACCTCCTTTTCTCCAGATATTCAATTATCGCCTTGTCCACAAAATTCCTTTTCGAAGGAAATTCAGTTTTATTTCGCAAATTCAATTCAACGAACTTCTCCACCTCTCCAATTAACCACTTACTCACCTTCACCGTTGTCTCTTCATTAGTTACCATTTGTATACAATTAGTAACCAGGTTTATAAATGTTCCTCTCGCAGGAGAGGACACATGAAAATGGAAAGCGTAGAAAGATAAAATGCAGGACAGGTGTAAGATCATAACAATATTTAAAACATTGACAAACCATTAAAGAGTATGGTTGAAGAATTAGAAGAGAAAGTAAAAAAATTATCTCCAGAAGACAGAGCAACTTTTGAAATTCTTGAATCTCTTCCTAGAGAGAAAGTATTAGTAATGAACCGAGAAATAATTGCTAGAGCAGAAGATAGACATTGGTGCGAAGAAAGAAGAATTGATTATGTTAATGCAGATATTTTACAAATAGCAATTTATACTTACAGAGAATTAGCTGCAGATGGTAAAATTTAACTATATCTTCCTAGAATCATAAGCCCAATGCAAAACCGCTTGTCTTTGCTTCGGCCTACAACTAAAATCTCCTTTCTTACAATGTTTCTTTAACTGAGAAATATGTCTTTTTATTGCCTTCCATCTTTTTATCTGTCTTGCATCATCTTTGCATCTTCTGCCCATAAAATATCGACAATACCATTGAAACCATCCTCGAGGATCCTCATCGTAAATCCAACCCTTTTCCTTCCAAACCCACAAAGGTTGAGAAGCATTAACTCCAAAAAAATTTAGAGATTCATCTCGTCCAAATTTTTTTGAAAACTTTGCTTTTGTAAACCAATCTTTAGGAAACTCTTTTGTACAGTCTCTCATGTAAACTCCTCCAAAAATTCCAAGCTCCAACATTTCTTTAGGAGTCAATTCAGGTTTAAATTCCGGATCAAAATTTCTTCCAATTGGTTCAGTCAAATAATATCGATAATTCTTTTGCATAGAATCATTAACAATAACTAGCTTATTTTTCATTTACGCTTCTTTTCCAGAAAAACAATAATAACCGGAACTCAAATTCAATTTAGCATGAACCGGACATCCACCGCAAATACATCCATTTCTTTCTTTGATACATTTACTTTTTCCAATAACACAATATGCAATTTTCTCTTTACATTCTTTGAAACTTGGACAGTTCCTGCAAACACACATCTCCTCAGCAAACTTTTTATCTTCTTTTTTCATTTTAATTTTCAGAATACTCATACTTCCAAGTATTCTTGTCCTCATTTTTCATCAGTTTACACATATTAAAAACATTTTTTCCAAGATCCTCTACCCAATCAACATGACATGAATTTTCAACTATTCCCTTGTCAACAAAAGTGGAATTACAAACTGAAGCCATTGCATAAACATTACTGAATGGGGGGAAAACCATCCCAAAGTGATTCAAAGTCATGAACAAACTAGAAATAACCATACTTGCTCCCTCTTCATGTCCAGTTACAATAACTCCCGCAGTTTTTCCTGTAAATCTTTTCAACATACCGCTACCAGGAACATTGTTATCCGCAGTCTTTTCTACAAATTTCATATGTTTGATATTCAACTTAAGATTCTTCGGAGATTTTTTATCGGCAGGACTTAAACTTCCATCTAAACTAATGCATCTGTCTAAAAATAACTTCATAAGACTCGACATAGCAAAATTGTTCACAGGAGTTGCAAAAATTATTCCATCCGCTTCAAGAACTTTATCATAAAGAATATTCGTCATATCATCTCCAGTTTTCTCTCCTTTAGGATAACAAGAGCAATAGAAATGACACTGAGTATTACAACTAGAATAACAAGCCTTGCATGGCAGGATCTTATATTTTCTTAAAGGAATTAATTCTGTCTCAGCACCCATCGCCTCACAAACTTTCAAACATTTTTTAAGAAGTTCTTCTGAATTGGAACTTTGTTGAGCCATATCCAGTTCGTCCCTCGCACTTCCAGAAATACCAATAATTTTTATTTTCTTATTTTTCGATTTTCCAAGTTTTTTTGCCTCAAGAATTGTTTCATTTTGTATAGTTTTAAATCTCTTAAGAGTCTCTGCATCAATTTCTAGCTCTTTCATTAATTCAGAATTACTTTTTGTTGTCATTTTGACATATTTTCACCAAATTTACTTCCTGCAAGAATGATCCCGAATTTTGGTTTCCCAATGCAGTTGAGGGAAATTAATTTTGAAAAATGGCAAGGTAACGAGCTTGTCGAGTTAGCGCTAACATAATCGGCGAATACGAATGAAATAAGTTTTATTGGAGCCATTTAAAAAACGTACCACCCCCATAAAAATAATAAAGCAAACACTAAATGAATAAGAGTAAGAGAAATAATCGCAACCGCATTCATTCTGTGATACTTTAACACTTTCTTTCCACCTGCAAGCATAACTCCTAAAATAATTTGAGTGACGAGCAATAAAAAAGTCAGTCCACCAATCCAAGCGAATATTGGCATTCCAAAGAAGATCATTTTGTTATGAAACTACAACAACTCCTTTCATAGAGGTATGGATTCCGCAATGATATGAGTAAGTTCCAGCAACGTTAAATGTATAGCTATAAATCTGCCCGTTTGAGAAAGTTGAAGAATTTGTCGGGCCTTGAGAATCCCAAATTATTGAATGCATAACGGAATCTTTATTCAACCAAGATACTGTGTCTCCAACATGAACATTAACTGTTTGAGGACTAAAAGCAAAATTACTAATCTCTACGTGAGAAGTCGTTGGCGAACTAGGGACACTTGGAGGACTAGGAATACTCGGAACATTAGGAGAAAACGCCCCAGTTAAATTCTGAGCAGGAATTTCCTTTGGCTTATACAAATAAAATCCTCCAACTAAAAGAACTAAAATTAAAATTATTCCGACACCTATCAACCAACCTCTCTTCATAATAACTCAACTTATTTCGGCTTTTTATATATTTCTGTAGGAAGAAATCTTTAAAAATTAACTAACAATATTCTTCTTTTTTCTAGTGTAATGGTGCCAAAATCCCCAACCGCACAATAGCAAATAAACAACAATAAACCAAATTTCATAATTAACTAAATTCATCAAGCCATATTTAAGAATAAAATAATACATAACCCAAAAACCGATAATTCCAGTCAAAACATCCCAAACTTTATTCCAAAAGTACTCATGAACATTAAGAAAATACAATTCAAAAAATTCCCATCCAAAGATAATTAAAAAAGAAATTAAAAAACCCAAATAAATATTCATTCCTAAAAACATAAACAACCAAACAAATATCGCACCAATAATTGTGTGAGTAGTCGACCAAAAATCTAAATATTTTCCCTCTTGCCAAATAAAATCATTATCGATCATTTTACCATTCAACTTCTTTTATTTCCACTTTTTTATATTCAAACTCGTCCTGAAGAAAATAAAACTCTATACTCGTAGCAACCTGATCATCAAAATATCTTATCTGATAATCTTTGTCAGTTTTAGGATTAAATAATTCAATGATCATCTCTTTAGTTGTCTTGTGATCTAAAAATAAATAGTGATCATCCACTTCCAATTCATGCCCGTCTACCTTCACCTTATCACCTTTTTTTATCTGTGAAATAGGCTTAGATTGTTTTGTTATCTTAACCATAATCAAGAAAAAGAAAAATTCATTTATAAACGTTCTGAATGAAATGAAGAAAGACAAGAGTGTTTTTCTTTGTTTTCTGCTCATCAGAGCTGACGCATTCTTTTTCGCGAGAGAAATTTCTTTTTTGAGGCTCGGCAGAGTCATCCTGGGGATAAAAAGAAAGAACTCTTTTAAAAGGATTTTGATAGATTAATAGCTCTTACCTGCATAAACAAAATAATCTGCCTTTTTACCACAAATGATACACTTTTCAGATTTAACTTTCTTATTATCTATCCAAAGTGCTTTCGCGCCTTTTGTTTCTGCTTTTAATACTTCTTCGCAAGATTCTTGTTTACATAATGGAACAAGTCCAACTTTTTTATTCTCAATAACTTTCTTCAACTCTTCAAGAGAATTAGCATCTGCTAATTTAGACAAGAAAATTTCTTTCGACTTTACAAACAAACCCCTCTGAATTTCATCTAAAGATTTTTCAACAAACTTCTTCACGTCACTGATTTTAACAAATTCCTTCTTGAAAGTATCTCTTCGAACAACAACAACTTGATTTTTCTCTAAATCTTTTGGCCCAATCTCAATTCTTATTGGCATTCCTTTTAATTCCCATTCGTTGAATTTAAATCCAACACTAATATTTTCTCTCTTGTCTACAAAAGCATTAAATGATTTCAATTCTTTTACAAGCTCATCGCAAACTTTCAAAACTTTATCTTTAGTATTTTCAAATAAAATAGGAACAATAACTACAGAATTCAAAGCCATCTTTGGAGGAATTATCAAACCCTTTTCATCTGAGTGAATAGCAAACATAACTCCCAACATCCTCGTCGAAATCGCATAAGTGTTCTGCCAGCCATATTGTTCTTTTCCATTTTCATCTAAAAATTTAATATCATAGGCCTTCGCAAAATTCTGGCCATCATGATGGAATGGACATCCTTCCAAAACTTTTCCGTTCGCCATGATATAATGAACTTTCTCAGAGAAAACTCCGCCAGCAAATTTCTCCCTATCAGTTTTCCTACCATAAACACCATACAAACCCATGTAATTCTCAGTTACATCATTATAAGCATCGATAACCATTTTACCCTCAGCTATAGATTCTTTTTCAGTTGCACAAACAGTATGTAATTCATTCCATAAAAATTCCCTCGTCCTAAAAAATGGAACAGGATGTTTGAATTCCCATCTAACAACATTATTCCACTGATTATATCTCAACGGCAAATCTCTCCAACTTCTAATCCATTTAGAATAAGAAGGATACATAATAGTTTCAGAAGTAGGTCTAACCGCAAGCCTCTCACCCAACTTAGTATCTCCGGCTTTCTCAACCCAAGCAACCTCTGGAGAAAAACCCTCAACATGTTCTTTTTCTTTATTCAAATATTTCTCAGGTATAAACAAAGGAAAATAAGAATTCCTAACTCCGAGTTTCTTAAATCTCTCATCGACCAAAACCTGAATCTTCTGCCAGATCTCGTAAGAGCTCGGTTTAAAAACAATGCAACCAGAAACGTCAGTATAATCTGCCAAATCGGCTTTGATCATTAATTCCGCGAACCATTCTGAGAAATCATCTTTATCTGCAGTAATTCCTTTTTGATCCTTAGCAGATTGATGGACTGACTTGCTCAGTTCTTTATCTGCAGTAATTCCTTTTTGATCTTTTTCTTGTTTTACTTCTTCTTTCTTTACCATATCAAAATAATATTTTAACTATTTAAAAATCCTACTAACTACTTCATTTCTTCAACTTCGCCAAAAAACCAATAATCTGGATCTCCTATTCTATATAAGGGATTCCAGTGTCTGACGGTACGTATTTCCTTTGATGAGTTATATTGATCAGGAGGAGAGTCAACAGAAGCACATCCAGTAGAAAAATATACAACTGCGCCAACCAAAGCAGACAAAGTCTTTAATCGCATAAAAAACTAAAGAGTACATAATTTATAAATATGCCTTTAGATTCCCAGACTGTACGGACCCAAAAAATTTTACTTTTCAGTTATTTTTGCAACTAAAGTTAATTGATTAGAAAAGCGAAATTTTTTCCAGGAGGAACGAACAATTCGCTCCGAGCAACACAAACTAATTTTTAAGAAAATTTTGCGAGGTGTAAATTGAGAGGCAGAACCCGATGGGTGAGATTCCCAAACTGTACGGACCCAGGAGGAATCGAACCCCCATCGCCAGGGCCGAAACCTAGCATTCTATCCATTAAACTATGGGTCCAGTATGTGTATGATTAACCCTAGTTTATTGAGAGACTATCTTTTTATATGTATAGACGACCTTTAAACTATGGGTCCATAAGATAGTAATTTTGAGAATAATGAATATATAAGTATTACTAAGCTAAACGCTAATCAAAAAAGAAATTTATTTTACAACTTCATGAATCATCGCATCAAATTTTCTCTTATCTCCTTTTCTCCAATGATCTATTTTCATACTCGCAACAACATGTGAAGGAATAAGATCAAAATCTTCTTCAAATAATCTTCGGATGTGCCCTTTAGTGATTTTTCCAGAGGAATATTTCTCAAACATTCTTTCGCCCAAACCACGAGCCTGCTGATAAATGTAATATTCCGAAGAAGCTACAGGAGACTTAAGTTTCTTAGTTAATAAATCAAAATATCTTGAAAACTCTTGTTCAGAAGAGTAATATAAATCTGGGCCAAGATTAAAAGTATTACATCTTTCTGGGCAAGCTACCTTCGAGCCCAAATAACCAAGTGTCTCTGCAAAAATTCTTAAACAAAGAGTATCATTTTTACCAAATTTCTGATGAAGTAGCCTGGATCTACTAAAGTGCAAAAAATGAGCTGCCTCCTCAGAAATAGTTATTCTATCTGTATCTTTTATGAGAATTATTGAGGGCCTTACCAAACAAACCCCTGCCGAAGCCAAACCATGAAAACTCTCTTCCTCTTCTTCTTTTTCATCATCCTCAGAAGAAGTAAGTTCCAAACGAAAACTATCTACTCCCACAGAATTAAAATCAAAATTTCTCCCAACATAATAGACTTCAGGATAAAACGGAATCTCTAAATCAAATTCATCAGCAATTTCCTCAATCGTCTCATAAACATGCTCCTCAACTCTTTTCTGGCGATCTGCGAAACGCATAAAAAATAAAGAAAAACCTACTTAAAAATGATTGTTATACTCAAATATCTATTTACTTTTTGAATTAAAAGAGCAATTTCTACAAACCATTCTTCCGTCTCCTGCACGAACCAACTGTTTTTTGTCCACAATACTAGAGCAAATCGGACAATAAACAACACAAGAAGAACATTTTTCAATTCCTGTCTTTCCAACTTTTCTCATACAATTTTTACAATTCAACTTTCCACAATCAGAACATTTTCTCGCACAATTTTTACAAACAAGTTTTCCACAACTATCACAAATTCCAGAAAAACACTGTCGACAATATCTTTTTCCACACTCGTTACATAAATGCAAACAAGAACTGCAACAAATATGTCCTCCTCGACAAACATTGATTTGATCCAACTGAGTTTTACAAGAATCGCACTGAATCTGACTCATTTCTTCAGTTAAAGGGTTGTAAACTAATTCAAAATCTTTTGAAAATCCTGCCTCATTTAAAGTAACTTGAATTTTAAAAATAGGATAGTATATAACAGTAGTATTAATCAATTTATTATCAATATCCAACGAATATTTTGATTTTTCATTTCCAACAACAACATCCCTCTCATTTGTAATTTTCTTTTCTTCTTTTTCAGAAAACATCTGAGAAAAGCTCTCTTTTAATTTTTTTAATTTTTCTTGTTCATTATTTGCTTCAGCTTCTTTGATTCTCTCAAGAAGTTTATTTTTATTCGTATTAAATTCTTTCAAAACTTGATTATAATGTAAATCAATTCTCTCGGTTTCTTTATTTAATTTTTCGTTAAGCTCTGCACCAAATTCTGAAATCTTATCTTTCAACATATTTTTCAAAGTGTCTCTAGCAACAGCATAATCTCTTTCCAAATGTTCTGTAGAAGCTTCCTTAACATTTCCCTCACTAACTTTATAATTACTTAAATCACCTTTCACAACTTTTCCCTCATGCACATAAATTTCATTAGAAATCTGATCAGTTTTATTTAATGCTCTCAAACTAGTTAAAAAACTAAAACGAGAAAAATAATTATTTTCATGTTTCTTTTCTATTTTAGATAAAGAACAATTTCGTAATCGAATCTTACTCATGATATCTTTTGGGAGATCGAAATCAAGCTTAATCAAAGTCTTACTAGAGGAATTTTTCAGATAATCTTTTATTTTTCTTAGTAAATCAGAATTCTCATCAATAAATAAGGCCTCGATAGGCGACTTGTCCCTATCAAAAGAGATTTTTACACCCGACTTAATTCCAAAATAACTTTCTATCTTTTCAGAAATATGTTTTATAATAAAAGTTCCATCCTTTTCTTCAATAACGCATTTTAAACTTCTAAAAAAGTTTAGCACCGCTCCCTTTATTTCCATAAGAAAATTTACAAAAAGTAGTTTTTAAGGATTATTGAACTAGAATTATTTCACATCGAGGATTTCTTTATTCGCCTTTTCCATTTCTCTATATTCTCTTATACCCGTATCCACAATCTTTGCAATTTGAGAAACCTCACTTGCAAAGATATCCAAATTATGCTTTGAGTCAATAAAAGACATCATCAACTTTTCTTCAATTTTATTTCGGCCATATTCTCCCTCACCATCCAAACCAAGATTAAACAAAATAATAGGTAATTCTCCAATAACCAAACCAACGCAACACATCTTGTTAATAATTAAATCAACTACATATTCTTCCATAGTCTCTTTAGTCGCAAGCGAATAAATATACATCTCTCTCTTTTGTCCAATCCTGTCAAGTCTCCCAATTCTCTGCTCAACAGACATAGGATTCCAAGGTAAATCATAATTAATCAAATTTCTACAAAATTGAAAATTCAAACCCTCTGCTCCAGTATCAGTAGAAATTAAAATATCCGCATTTCCGGATTTAAATTCATTAATTCTTCTCGTCTTTTCTTCTCTGTCTAATCCTCCCATAAATTCCACAATCTTCAAATTCAATGGAGCAAGTTTCTCAACAATATATCTTAAAGTTGTCGGGTGTCTAGTATAAATCAGGATCTTCTCATCATCACTTCTCGCACGAATCTCCTTAACCAAATTAAAAAGTGTTTCAATTTTTGAGTCAACTCTTAATTTAGCATAGTCATCTAAAATTCCTTTTGCAAATGCTCGTGTTTCCTCATGATATTCATCAGATTGCCAAATCTTTGTCAAACTCTCTATAGCAGATTTAGAAGAGCTAGTGATTTTAGGCAAAATTGCATAAACTGCAAGCAACCCATTAATCTGACTTCCAGAAGCAAGAAAATATTTTGATTTTATTAAATCACAAATATTGTCGTAAATTACTTTTTCCTCTTTTGTCAATTCAACGGGGATAATTTTTGGAACTCGTGGTTTGTAGTCAATTCCAATTTCAGTCCTCTTTCTTCTTATCATTAACTCACCAAGTTTTTTTCTTAACTCAAGAGGGTTCAGCGGATATCTTTTATTTCCCTTATACAAAAATTTATTTCTAAATTCCTTAACAGTTCCTAAATGTCCTTTCTTTAACAAATTCAACAAATTATACAATTCAAGCAAGTCATTTTGAAAAGGAGTAGCAGTCAACAACAAAAATCTTTTTTTCTTTAACATATCGACAAATTTCCAACGAACAGTATTTCTTTCCTTCAACTTATGCGCTTCGTCAACAATAACTAAATCCCAATTCACTTCATGAGCCAGTTTATGTTTAAACTCACCTTTTTGATTGTCAAAAATCTTAACTCGATCTAGAGAAGCAATCATAAATTTAGAATCAACCCAATCATCAGCAGATTCTACAATCTTAAAATCAAGTTCAAATTTTTCTTTTAATTCTGCTACCCATTGATCAACAAGAGAAGGAGGAGTCAAAATCAAAATTTTTTTAACAAAACCTCGCACAATGCTTTCCTTGATAACCATACCAGTAGTAATCGTCTTTCCCAAGCCTACCTCATCTGCAAGTAGAGCGTGAGTATTCATATCTCGAATTATACTTAATGCCCCATTCGCTTGATGCGGAAGCTTATAAGATAAATTTTTCTTGATTAACTCATAAGAAAGCAAATCATCAATTTTTTCTTCTTTCTCACTCTGAACCTCTTGCATCTCCTTCTTCAATTCCAACAATCCAGGAGCCTCAAAGTTCAAATCTTGTTTGTCATCAAAAATACTATCTTCGTTAAAAAAATTCTCATTAATAGTTATTCCCTCTTCCTTCTCCATAAAGAAAAAAATAAGAATTAGTTTTTAAGGATTATCGTGATAATTTCAAAAGTTCAATCACTAACTTTTCCATTGAGATATTCTTGATTAAGTTGTTCAAAAACGATTTTTACAGGAACTATTTCATTGCATCTCCAAGCATTTTGCCCAACAAAAGTGTATCCATTTTCAAATTTACCTTTCTGTGCATCAACCATAACTTTTGCAATGCAATAAGGAGAATCTTTTGGCGAACAACTTTTAAGACAATGATACGGACACTGAACAGGCTTTCTCATTCCTTGTTCAACCTCTCTCAAGAAATCACTTTTCAAAGCTCTGCCAGGCATTCCGACAGGACTTTGAATTATAACAATGTCTTCTTTTTTTGCTTTCAAATATTCTTGCTTAAAACCAATATCCGCATCACATTCATCCGTAGTCACAAACCTTGTTGCCATCTGAACTCCCGAAGCACCCAAATCTAAAAATCTCTTTATATCTCCGCCGTAAAATATCCCACCTCCAGCAATAATTGGAATTTTCCTTTCTGCTTCAAAGGGTTTTACAGCTTCAACAACTTCTTGAACAATTGTCTCTAAACCATGTTCTACAAAATTTGGATCAGAAAGTTGTTCCGAAGAATAACCTAAATGTCCGCCCGCTTTTGGACCTTCAACAACAATTGCATCGGGAAGATGATTATACTTTGACCAAGACTTGCACATCATTCCAGCAAGTTTAGCGGACGAAACAATAGGAACAAGTTTTGTATGAGTATTTCCAACCTCTCTCGCATAAGCTGGCAAATCCCTCGGAATTCCTGCTCCAGAAACAATCACATCAACATTTTCTTCCAAAGCAACCCGAACCAGATCAGAATAATTAGTAAGAACATGCATTACATTTACACCCAAACCTCCAGAACCATTCATCTTACTTCTTGCAGTACGAATCTCATCACGAAGAGCACGATTACTCTCACGCACATAATTTCCTTGATAACCTCTAGCTTCCATTAATCCAACGGCAGCAATAACACCCAAACCACCCTCGTTTGCAACCGCAGAAGCAAGTCCAGCACCAGAAATTCCAACACCCATGCCTCCCTGAAGAAGTTTAACTTTCAAATCACCAAGTTCAATAAGAGGAATAGTCCAATTTTCCATGATATATGAAATAAACAGAGATACTTAAAGATTTATGTACTTTGACCTAGCAAACAATTCAAAAATTAGATTTATTCAACCTTCCCAAACTAAATTATAAAATAAATTAAAATAAAAAATAAAAGATTATTATTTTCGTCTCTTAGCCTTCTTTACAGACTTAACTACTTGTTTTTTACCAGCAGTGCTCATTCCAAACAGCTGATAAAGCCAACAACTCCTTTTCAATGCAGTTACAAAAGCAAGAGCAGCAACTATTAACCACCATGCACTAACTGCAAAAGCCAAATAAAGAGCCACAAGACCTACAATAACTCTGACCCAAGCATCTACTTTGCCTACGTTCTTTTCCATATATCCTCCTTTAAATGAATAGGACTTCATGACTTAAAAAGGTTTGTCTTGCAGAAGATAACTCTTTGAAAGGAGAGCGTAAAAAGATAGCATGTAGAAAAAGAGTCTCACGGAGCAATAACGTTTAAAGAATCTCAACAACATCACTCACTTTTGTTTTTAAAGAGTAAAGTTTAGGCGGCCTATGTGAAACATCAACTTTGATGCCTTCCTCTTTCAAAATATCTAAAGACAGAATTTTTTTTGCAAAATTCCTCTTGTCAAACTTCTTATCAAAAACAAGCTCATATAAATCCTGAATTTGAGCCATAGTAAATTTTTCTGGCAACATAGAAAATGCAACAGCAGTGTACTCAAATTTCCATCTTAGTCTCTTAATTCCATATTCAATAATTTTTTTGTGATCAAAAGCAACATTTGCCAATTTCTTAACAGAAAAAAATTTCACATCTGTCGTGTCAGTCGAAGCATGAAGATTAACTTCTTCAGAATTAACTAAAGCCATATATGAAACAGTAACAACCCTACCTCGCGAATCTCGTTTAGGATCTCCGAATGTATAAAGCTGTTCCAAATAAACATCCTTCAAACCAGTCTCTTCTTCAAGTTCTCTTTTAGCAGCATCTTCTAAAGACTCATCCATTTTAACGAAACCACCTGGCAAGGCCCACATTCCTTTTGCAGGTTCAACTCCCCTCTTTACAAGTAAAACCTGAAGATCATTATCTCTGACACTAAAAATAACAATGTCTACAGTAACTGCAGGCTTAGGATAGTCCTTGAATTCCATATTGTATTTAGAACAATAAGGTATATAAAGGTTGTTAAGCTAGTAAAAGAATAATTTATAAACTAAAACAGAGAAAAAGAAATATGGAAAAAAAAGAAGCAAAAGACCCTGCAGTAGAAAAGATGATTAAGACACTTAATCCTCATCAAAAAGCTTATTGTGACCTTGAATTAAAAAATCCAAAAAATGGCGAATATCTCTTATGTGTATTTCATTTTGTTCCAGGAAAAAATCTTAACACACTTCAGGCAGCATGTGAAATTGCAGCAGAATCTTCCACAGGAACAAATTTTGCAGTAAAAACAGAAACAGCTTTCTCAAGAGAAATGAACGCTATTGTATATGATCTAGACATAAAAAGAGAACTCGTTTGGATTGCTTATCCCTGGAGATTATTTGACAGAAGAGGAAACGTTCAAAATATTTTAACATATGTCGTCGGAAATGTTCTTGGAATGAAAGAAGTAAGTGCACTAAAATTAATGGATGTGTGGTTCCCGCCAGCAATGTTAGAGCAATATGACGGTCCAAGTTATACTATTGATGATATGAGAAAATACTTGAATGTATATGACAGACCGATTTTAGGAACAATTGTCAAACCAAAAATGGGCCTAACTGCTTCCGAATATGCCGAAGTATGCTACAACTTCTGGTCAGGCGGAGGAGACTTCGTTAAAAATGATGAACCTCAAGCAGATCAAGATTTTTGTCCTTATGATAAAATGGTTGAAAACGTAAAGAAAGCAATGGACAAAGCAGTAAAAGAAACAGGCAAGAAAAAAGTACACTCATTCAATGTATCTGCATCGGATTACGACACAATGATAAAAAGATGTGAGATGATCAGAAATGCAGGATTTGAAAAAGGAAGCTACGCATTTTTAATCGACGGAATCACAGCAGGTTGGATGGCAGTACAGACATTAAGAAGAAAATATCCAGATGTGTTTATACATTTCCACAGAGCATCACATGGAGCATATACAAGAAAAGAAAGTCCGTTTGGTTTTTCAGTTTTAGTTCTGTCTAAATTTGCAAGACTTGCTGGAACTTCTGGAATACACACTGGAACAGCCGGCGTTGGAAAAATGGCAGGAAGTCCTGAAGAAGATGTAATTGCAGCACACAATATTCTCCACTTCAAAGATTATGGCCATTACTTTAAACAAGAATGGGGAACAATACAAGAAGAAGATGAAAATGCCGAAGAACTTGCTAAGAATGATATGGAGAATAAAGAAATCCTTGTAGACGACCCATGGAGAGGAATGAAAAAATGTTGTCCAATAATCTCTGGAGGATTAAATCCCACATTGCTTAAACCATTTATTGACTTGATGAAAAGTATGGATTTTATAACCACTATGGGTGCTGGAGTTCATGCTCATCCAAAAGGAACAAAAGAAGGAGCAAAAGCATTAGTTCAAGCATGCGAAGCTTACAAAAAAGGAATCTCTATCGAAGAATATGCCAAAACAAATAAAGAATTAAAAGAAGCAATCGCATTCTTCTCAAGTAAAAAGGAATCCAAAGAAGTTAAAGAAGCAGAAGAAGCAGAAAAAAATTAATTCTAATGGGCTCTTTAAAAAAACACATAGGATTTAAAGATAGAATTTTGAAATCTAAAAAAATATTTATCATAGGTGTTGCGGGAGACTCAGGAAGTGGAAAAACAACATTCGTTAAAGGAATTCAAAATATGTTCGGCAGCGATATGGTTTGTAATTTTTCTTTAGACGATTATCATAGTTTAGACAGAGACGGTAGAGCAAAAAGAGGTATAACTGCATTAAATCCAGAAGCAAATAATTTAGAACAGCTATACCAAGATCTAGTCAAACTAAAAAAAAGAGAATCAATAATGAAACCAGTTTACGAACATGCAACAGGAACATTTGGAAAACCAGTAAAGTTTGATCCAAAACCAATTATAATTATCGAAGGCTTAATGCCATTTTATACTGACAAATTAAGAGAAGTTGTTGATTTCAAAATTTTTGTAGATCCAGAACGAAGTGTCAAAAGAAAATGGAAAATAAAAAGAGACGTAAAAGATAGAGGACACAAAATGGAAGAAGTAATGAAAGAAATTATCGCAAGAGAACCAGACTACAAAAAGTTTATCGACTTTGAAAAAATATATGCTGAAGTTGTCATAAAGATAAGACCGACAAAGTTCGCAGATGTTCTTGGTGAATCAGATAATGTTTCAATAAGACTTATACAAAGATTGCTTGACATCCCTCTTGAAAATCTTCCACTAGGAATAGATCTAGCAAAACTTTTAGGAAAAACAAAAACAAGCTTCTCACTCGATTTTGAAGGCGGAGACTACTATGGTTATGACGTCAGCAAAATAACTATTGATGGAACGATACCTGAAGAAGTCTTAGAAGAACTACAAGAAAGAATACTTGAATTTATTGGAAACTCCTCGGGAAGTATATTCAGTTCAGAATGTAACACTGCTACAGACCTAACACAACTTTTAATCACCTGGAGATTTTTAGAAAAAATAGACAATATATTGAAAAACTAATTTTGAAATTCCTATTGAAAACCAGACCAACTAATTATCTGTTCAGCCAAGTCTCTTAAAGAATAAATTATCTTAACATCTGGACGAATTAATTTTGTTTGAGTTAACACATCATTTTTTCTAGCATAACTCGGATCAAGACCGATAAATAATTTTTTATTTCCCATAGAAATTTTTCCAAGTTCATATAGAGTTATGGGACACAAAGTCTCTTTTGGAAACCAAAAAGAAACTGCATCTGCTTTATTCAAATGATTGAACTCCCAAGCAATCTGTTCTTCTTCAATATTGCTTATACTTAAATCAAAATTCTTTCTTCTAGGATTTAAAATAACTAGATCAGTATCCTTTAACAGATCAAGAAGTTCTAATTGCCAATCAACACAACCAGTTATTCCACCTGCTAAAAATAAAGATTTTTCTTTCCCAGAATATTCTTGAGGACATTCAATGTATCTCATTTTAAATCAACATACAATTTATTTTCCCGAATATACCTTTCAACTTCCACAGGAACTAAATCAGAAAGAATCTTTCCTTCAGCAATTCTTTGCCTAACTTCCGTAGAAGAAACTCCTTCGGAAAAATCAGAAATAACTTTCTCAACAACTAACCCGGGATTTTGCAAAACATAACCCGGCCTCTGAAAAACAATAAACTTTGCTTCTTTTTTCAAGTAATCAACACCATGCCATTTTTCCATTTGCAAAAATAAATCTGCTCCAACAACTAAGTAAAAATCATGAGAATACATTTCTCTTAAATCTCTTAGAGTCTGATAAGTATAACTAGTTCCTTCTTTCTTCAATTCAATATCACAAATTTTTATTTTCGGAAAATTTGCAATTGCTAAATTTATCATGCCTACCCTATATTTTTCATCAATAACATTTTTGCTTAGCGGATGAACTTTACAAGGCATAATCCAAACTTCATCGACAACCCTGTCATCAACCAATTTTTGTGCCATCTTTACATGAGCATTCTGAATTGGATTAAAACTTCCTCCAAAAATTCCGACTCTCATTTTCTGGCAGAAACCACAACTCGCAAAGGATATTCACTTCTTTGTATCTTCAAACGAGAATCTCTTGGAAAATCAAATTCAACCGTATCAATCGAAAACTTTCCTTCATGTCCTTTGTAAATAACTTCTATATCGCTACACAAGCCATGATTTAAAACTCCTTTATTCTGAAGCAAAGTCCTGAATTCGAAATAACCAGCATCTCTTGAAAACTGTTTAAATGCCGAAGGCCAACCACTTGAACCAGTACCAGTCGCAATTATCAAACCAGAAGCACTTTGGTCTTCCTCTTTTCGATTACCACTAACCCAATCAAAATAATTAAGGGCATATTTTGCGAGCTTAGAAAACTTTAACTGCTCTCCAACACAAACCTCATTTAATGCTCGACCAATAAATTTTCCATCAAGAAATACATTTTGTCTATCCCAAAATTCAAGAGCATACTCATCATTTAAAAATTCATTTAAAGCTTGCCCAAAGTCAGGTCTACACAAAGCACCCAAACTTCTTTGATCAGTTTTTAAATTCAATTGAGGAGTATCTTTGTTATAGAATGCAGTTGCAATTACAGTCCCATCACCCCCCGCAGAAATAACACAATCATATTGAGAAACCAAATCTTCAGAAAGCTCATCTCGAGTTACAACAGCAAAATCTTGTTTAGATTTACGTAATGACTTTCCAATCTCTAAAACAGTATTATCATGAACCGCAGAACTTTCTTGTATTAACTGACTTGGATGTTTACCTTTATAATAAAATTCATTTGCAGACATCTTTCTTACCACAAGTATTTTTTTCCTCATTTTGCCTCCCCAAGTCTTCTCAACTTTTCATACATAACTAAATAAGCAGTTTTAGAGCCCTCTATTTCATTACTCATTACTTTTTGATACAAATCGTCAAAAGACATTTTCACAACATTAATTCTTTCAGTATCTTCTAGTCTCTGTCCAACTTGCTTACCTTTTCCATGTGCTAAAAATAAGTAAACTTTTTCAGTATCATGGCCATCAGTAGAAATAAGTCTTCCTAATGAAGTCACTTGATTTTTTTTAATTCTTATTCCACACTCTTCTTCCAAACCTTCGACCATTACTTCAAGTGGAGTCTTTCCTGGCTTGTCCAAAGTTTCAGCAGGCAAAGCCAAAACTTTTTCAGCAACTGCAGGCCTATACTGTTGAGTAAGATAAGTCATATCATTCTCATCGATATAAAGCATAACTGCCGCATCTTTTGAGACAACAACATCATAATTCTTACCACGATAAGGTCGTTTAACTAAAGTCAAGTGTCCTTTGTAAACTACTTCGTCAGTTTTTCTTACTCTTCCAGTTTGTCCGATTATTTCTTTAGTCATTTTCTATTGCCCCCTGTACAATTTGTTTTGATCTGCTAACAACCTCGTTGGAATCTCCAGTAATTACAAACTCTCCGATATCATCAGAATATTTTTTAATCCTAACATGGCCCGCATCTTTTTTCCAAACTAATGCACTATCTGCATGAACTGATAAATTATCCAATCCTTCATTAAGTAATTCTGTTCTCTCATTTCCAGTTATTTGAGGACAAACCAATCCAAGCCAAAAAAGGTTACGATTATCTGAATAGTAAAGAGTGTCCATTTCAGTTTTTGTGTCAGCAATCAATTTAGTTCTTAAATACATTTCCAAATTGTTACGATACGAGAAGGCATGAGGTCTTGCCTCTAACAACTTTGGCAAATCCATTGTAAAAACTCTCCCAAAGTATTTAGACTCAAGAGTTAACGGAAATTCGTGACTAACTTTTTTGTCCAAAACACGAACTCCAAATCTATACTCAGTATGTATATCTTCAAATTCATCAAGAGTTCTCAAAGTCATATTTGCAGTATGCCCATAGCGAACAGATTTAACAAGATCATATATTTCTCTAAAGGTTCTAACTGCTGAGTTTTCTTTATACATTTTAGTTTCATCCAAAAGAACTCCGCCAGATTTTATTTCTTCCAAGATTTCTTTGCATCCTTCTGGTCTTAATTCCCCATCGGTTTGAAGTCCAAATTCCACTAAAACTGAAGGTATATTCAACTGACTAATGGCATAAAGAGCAGTAAAATCCATTAAAGGAGACAAAATTGTTAGATCCTTATTTCCTCTTGCCAAAATGTCTCCGCCTACATCAACCGCAACAACTCCGTCGTAATTATTTTGCGCAATCAAAGAATTAAGTTGACTAATTAACCTTGAAGTCCCATATCTCCCACTCAGATTATAAACATTTAAAGAAAATCCTCTAGCTTGCAAAATTGAAGGTAATTTAGAATCTACAAAGGAAATTTCTTTTGGATCTTTTGATTCAATAAATCTGTGCGTGTCTTCTGAAACAATATTTACCGAATCCTCCAGTTTCCCATTATAAACATGAAAAGCTCCTGGACTGCACATTCCTGCTAAATCTGCATAAACTCCTTGTCTTCGCAAATCATCCAAAACAAGAGTCGCACTAACAATATCATTTCCCCCACCAGTACCAAGTACTAGCGGTCTTTTAAAAGGAATATTTTCTAACATCGTGGTGTGTACTCCTTTATGTTTTCTAGAATGAATCTTTTTAGTTCTTCTTCTTTTGTAGTTTTCTCAAAAGGTAGCATGCTTTCTCTTATATCATAGCCATAGCTAGACTTACTAGTAATTATAATCGGCGGAGCCTGAACTCTCTTGAAAACATTTTTCTGAACAAGAGGAAAAAACCATCCCAAATCCTTTAGAAATTCTTCAGAATTTGTAACTCCCCAACGTTTCATTAAATCAAGACCCACATTTTCTCCAGTAATTGGAAAGAGATATTCATCTAATTTTTTATGTAAAACTCCATCAATAAACCATTGCATTACAACAGAAGGAGATTTCTTTTGATAATCTGTAACAGCATCAAGAAGAGCACAGTGATAAACGAATTTCATAGGATCAATCTGTTTCTCTTTCAATTCTGCGCTAGGCTGTATTTGTTCTTCTCCAAATCTCCAAAGTTTGTCTGGAAGTAGAACATTTGGAATAACTTCTTTTTGAAATATTTCTTTATTTAAGAATTTTGCAAGTTCAACCACTTCAATTTTAGTCAAATCAGCTATCGGTGCAATTGCTCCACCAACATCCCCGTAAAGAGTAGCGTAACCTAAAGCAGTTTCCAATTTATTTCCATTATTAGTAAAAATAGCCCCATACTTACTAGCCAAATTAGACAGTAGAGAAGTGCCTCTTATTTTCGCCTGAACATTTTCTATATTCAAAACAGAAAGTTTTTTCCCAGTCCCGTCTAAATCTGCACTATCTAAAACTTCTTCGTTCAGCTCTGCCATCGATTGAATAGGTACAACGCTATATTTTATTCCAAGTTTATCTGCAACAAATTTCGCAGCACTTTTTGTTTTGTCAGAATTATATTTTGTAGGCATATTCACACTAAATACATTCTGCTTTCCAAACGCAATTACACAAAGAGAAGCAACCAACGCACTATCGATTCCTCCAGAAAGACCAATAACTACTTTCGGATCTGCAACAGCACCAGTTATATCTTTCAAATATTTGAGACCTTCTATAATCGCTAAATATTTTTGCGCAATTTTTGTATTTTCATTTCGGAATTTGTTCTCGAATTTCTGATTAGTTTCAAATAAAATTAATTCTTGTTTGTATGCTTCTTTCGCAAATAATATTGGCTGACCATTATTATCATAAATAGTTGAACCTCCATCAAATGTAACTATATTTTTCCCATTATTTTGAACACCGGTACAATTCACATAAAAGAACGGCACAAAACTTTCTCCAGTTTCTTTCTTCAAAAATAAAACTCGTTTATCTCGAGCTTTATTTTTACCAAAAGTCCAAGGAGAAGAAGAAAGATTACAAATAGTTTCAGCACCATTCTCAATTAAAATCTTAGTTATATTAAGTGCATTCAAGTTTTCTCTGTATTCTTCACACCAAAGATCTTCACAAAGTTCAACACCAACATATTCCTCTTTTCCATCTAAGTTCAATAAAAATGGTTGAACAATTTCTTTCAAATCAACATTAAAGTCTCGTGCAATATCTTTCAATGAGAAAAAGTATCTTTCATCATCAAAAATTCTATAATTTGGTAAAAGTAATTTTGGTTGGATTCCTTCAGGTAAGATTTTATTTTCCACTTTTCTTTTTGCAGGTTTCCCATTTTCAAAAACATAGACAGCATTATACTTTCTACTTCTTCCATCCTTATTAGGATGAATTTCCTTGTCTCCATTTCGTAAATTGATTTCATTATCGACAAAAATATTCCCATAAGCAATTGCAATTCCTTCGCTAGCCTTTCTAAGCATTTCATTAAAACTCATCAAGTATTCACAGTATTCATCATCAAGCCATTTATCCCCCAGCAAATAACCACCAACACACATTTCTGGAAAAACAATTAACTGAACTCCATTATTCTTTGCTTCGCTAATCATACTAAGCATATTTTCTACATTCCTTTTTGGCATTCCAGGAACAACCTTCATTTGAGCAAGTGCTACTCTCATACCAATACCGCCCCCGCATAACGCCAATCGTATCTTAGATGCCCGTCTGGGAAAAAGATTAGTTGCCTTAAATCCTCAGAAAATGGTTTATGAGCCATACAATCAGTCATGCACACATTTTGACCATCAAAGTCATAAACTACTCCTCCAAAATCTAAAGTTCTAAGTCTTACTGCATTTTTCTCTAAATTTCTTTGAATGTCCTTTTCAGTTTTTTTCGGAAGAAGTAAATTTTTTGTGTTTTCGGCAATAGATTTATTTTCAGGATTATCAATAATCTCTACAGGTTTAAGAGTTAACTGCTCCACTTTATTTCTTTTGCAAAATTTTATCATTTTTTTGACCTCAACTATCGAATCAATGTAGTTTTTAAGCATAATACAATTTAATCTTACCGAAAATCCGATAGTATGAAGATTTTCTATCAATTTAACTAAATCAAAATATTTTCCAAAGGGAGTATAAATTTCTCTGTTCCTTTCATCTCTGTAATGAACTATGGAAATTACAAAAGTATTCAGCCCAAGCTCTCTCCATAATTTTAATCTTTTGATATTCGATTCAAAATCGTTTCCTAACACTAATGCATTGGTCTGGAGCTCGATCAAAGGAAAATTGTATTTTTGTAAAACTTCTAAAAACTGAGTTATTTCTTCAGGATAAAGCAATGGCTCTCCTTTTCCAGTTATTAAAACAGTATTAACTAAACTAACTTTTGCAAGTAAACATGCTTTCTTAAAATTTACCCAATTAATTTTGGGCATATCTGAATTTATCCCATTCTTCGGAGTCATTTTAGATATGCAGAAAGGACAATTTGCATTACAACTAGTATTTCCTGCCAGTATATTGAATGTTTGTATTTTCATCTTAATATTTACATTCCTCCGCAGCATATTTAGTTTCATCATACTCAAATATCATCTTGAATCTTACAACATCTTCTGGTTTTCCGATACTCTTCGCAGGATTATCGCTAAGCTTGACAGTGCCGTGACCATTAGCCTCAACAGCTTTCACAACTAAAGATAAAGGATCAAGCCCAAGATCGTTAGATCCGTTTGTTCCCCATCCAGGAACAGTAGGTATTCTCCAATAAAATCTATTATGCAAACCAACCATTCTTGGAACATCTAATCCATCACTTGGAACGAATAATTTTGTTTTAGGATCAATTTGTTTTTCCTCATAAAAATTAATTTGCTTAGTAGCAAAATTTCCAGGATTTCCCGAGTCCTGTCTAAGTCCAACCCAGTCTCTTGCCTGTTGATCCGTCATATCTCTAAAAAAGAAATCAGACCCGTACGTATCAGTAAGTGCGACAGACAAGCCCTTTCCATATTCATCCCACCATTCTTGCAAAACTTGATTGTGCGAAGCTCTGATCGCATCATCATTTTCATGCATTATTCCAGACATGATCATAAAAGTTTCATGTGCCATAGTTCCTTTTGGTTGAAGACCATACTTCATCGCCAAATGAACATTAGAAGTTCCTATCATCTGATTAAATTCCAATTTATTTTTCAACTCAGAAACTTCATGATCTTGCCAGTCTCGGCTAAATCTTCTTCTTGTTCCGAATTCCATAAATCTTAGTCCAGGATTTGCATTGAACAAAACAAGTTTTTCTTCAAGTCTTCTCTGACCTTCGTTGTAAACCTCATCTCTTTGTGCAGGAGTCATCTTGTTAGTTAATGCTTGATAATAAAGTTCATTCATAACAGAAAGCGCAAGAGTTTCCCAATAAATTGATCTGGCCCATGGACCTTCAAATTCTAAATTAAACTGTCCGTTTTGTTTTTCAAGTTTGTATCCGGTCATTTGAAAATTTTTTAAGAATTCCAAATAATCTTGTTTGAACAAAGGAGCACCGTTATTTTGTAAAGTTCCAAGATAAGCTAGCTCTGTTTCATTAGGTCTCAAAGTTTGAATGTGATCCAACTCTCTTCGTAAATCTCTTTCATCGACTACATCTGCCATTCTAACTTTTTTAGTTCTATTAGTAAAGGCATATTTTACTGGAACAGTTGCATATCGGTGAAATGCAAACTGCCCCATAGTAAGTTTGTAATGATCCAAATCCAAAAAAGATTGAATTATTGGTTCTTCTCTTCTCGTTTCAAATTGTTTTGTTCTCATTTTCTGTTTTGTTTTTTTATTTTGTTTTTTTTCTGGCTGAAAAATCAAAGCCAGAGATTAAAAAATTTAATTTAGTTTGCCCTCCAGTACATCTTTAGTTGTTACAAGTTTTGCACCAGACTTTACCATTTCTTCAAGAGCCTTATTACCAAATTCATTATCGATTTGGCCCTGAAAATCAATGTTTACAGCTTCGATAGCATCGGCAACAACATAAATCTCAAGTTGTTTCTTGTATCTGTCTCTGCCTGCAACCATTGCCAACACTGCTGCCTTAACACAATAATCAGTTGCAAATCCATCCACGACTACTTTTTTCAAACCCATAGCCATCATTCTTCTGAATGCAGTATCAAAGTTTGGATTTGTAGCTACATCGTAAGATTGTTTTTCAAAAACTAATTGCATTCCTTGATCAATTGCATCTAAATAAGCAGTCATCTCTGCAGTATTGTAGATCTTAACACCCATCAAAGGACCATCCTTAGATCTGATGTAAACATCTTTTTGAGGCTCTAATTCAGGCAATCTTAATTGTCCTTTTGTTCCATTCATACAATGATCTTCGAATACTCCGCCTTGATTTCGGATCAACTCAGCATCTTCGTAGAAATGCCTGTCCACAGAACCAAGAACAGCCCAGCCATTATTTTCTGCATGACCATGTAATGCGAAGATATTTGGGAGTCTTTCCTCAGCACCATATGGCAAAGCTCTTTTTGGCTTATTTGCTCTAACAAATAATGCACCACTTCTCAAACTGAAATCATTCTGGATGTCAGTCTCGTACAAAGCTACTTCTTTATTCATTTTTTCCTCCTGTTGAAATTTAGTTACTATCTTGAATTCCATCCAACCCTCCTCTGAGTAAATCTTACAAAGTCTCCATCACGCTGATCACATTCATATTTAACAGTCCAACCAGCTTCCTCATATTTTCTTTGAATTAACTGATAAACAGGATCACTAGAAGAAACATCTAAATCTATGCAAACACCACAAGAATCTCCAACCACATAATCATCCATTAGAGCACGGTCTATTTTTTTCTCCAAAGCCTTAAAGCTTGCCCGAGCTTCCACTAAAGCTTTTTCATGCACTTGTTGAGGTGTAATTACCATTTTGCGAATCTGTCTCCTTTCGCAAGTTTGCGATTTATTTTTTCAAAGCAAACGCTATCTAAATTGGCAACTGCGAACGAAGTGAGTTTAGTGTTTACCATTTTGCTTCATTTAGTGTAGTTAATACACTAACATATTGTAATAATAACACTATTTAAACATTGTGGTGATTTAGTATATGTATATTTTACACTAAGTATTACCAATAGAACAGCTTAAATAATCAAGAAATATAAAAAGTCCATGGAATTAACTGAAATAAGAGAAGAGTTAGACAAACTCGATGCGGAATTAGTCTCAATTTTGTCTAAAAGAATGGCATTAATACCTGAAGTTGCCAATTATAAAAAACAAAACAACGTAGCAAGATATCAACCGGAAAGAGAAAAACAAGTAATTGAAACAAAAAGAAAGCTTGCCGAAGAATCCGGAATAAATCCAGACCTAATTGAAAAAATTTTCAAAGAAATAATCAATGATGCGCATAGAATAGAAAAAGATATTATTGGTGAGTAATGCCAAACAAAAGCGTTTTAAATACCTAAATCATTAATTTAACATGAAAAGGGTGAGAACGATAATTAATCGTATTCTAGTATACGGGCTGTTTGTCTATGGAATATCGCTTCTTTTTTGGGGAACAGGTAGAATAAGTACTATGCTCACAGCTTTTATTTCATTCATAGCCTCGGTGATAATCGCGTGGGTACTAAATTTTAAAAAAATAGACAGCAAATATATGCTCTATGTAAACATAGCATTATGGGCCAATCTCTTGGGAGAAGTTATTTTCTATTATGGAAATTTAATTTTTTATGATAAAGTTCTCCACTTTTTTCTCGGAGCAGTATTATCCAGTATAGTCTTTGGCTACTACTCCCAAAAATCTACGCTGAAAAAAGATGCAGTATTCTTCACAGTAATGGGATTCTTAGCAGTTTGGGAAATATATGAATACGCCCTAGATAGCTTTTTTGGATTTCAAGCTCAGGGAGTCATACTCAACGGAATGTTTATTCAAAGTCCGATTGATGACACTATGATTGATTTGATGTGGGGAGCAATAGGTTCACTAAGCTATTTATTTTTCAAAAAAGAAAAAGGAGATGTTGCATTTAGAAAAGAAATAGTAAAGGTAAAAGAATTTGTAAGAGAAAATAAAATTAAGAGAGAACCTCACTATTTCAAAAGAGCAATGAAATCTATGTGGGGATTTAGAATATAAAACTAAATTAAGCACCGACTGATTTTAAGAAACTATAAACTACAAAAGCAGGCCAGACCAATGCCTTAAGAATTCCAAGAACACCCATCCAAAATCCTGTTGCCTGAGAAATATAATAAATTGCAGCTCCGATAAAACCTAAACCATAAACTCCACCACATTTAGAATGATGTTTCCAATGAGAATGTTCACAGCAACAAGCTTCTACTTCTTTTTTCTTTGCCATATTAAATTAAAATAAAAGAACTATTTAAACATATAGTATTTGCAAATTTCAACTAAAATCCCAATAATTACATAAACAAAAATATAGATTAAATAATCTAAATCTTTAAAAAAAGAAAAATCACCAAAATAACATGGCAGCAAGAATTATTCCAGGAAGATTTAGAGTAGTTCAAGAAGTTTCTACAAGACTAATTCCAGAAAATGAACCTGAGCTCGTTGCAGATTTAAGTGATTCTACAGAATTAGACACACAAGTTTCACAAACAGTTAATTCAATATCTTATTCAACTGGCCGAGGAGAATCAACAGCAATTAGAACATTTAGGACTCCAAAAATCTTGAATGGTCTACGTGCAGCAATTCAAGCATTTAGAAATATGTACCAAGCACAGAGCCAGTATGAAACAGAAAAGAGAAAACAAACTAGACAATTATTAGCAGAATATGGAGTAGAATTGGCAAACTATAGAGCAGCAGAAACAACAGATCCCACATATTCAAGAAGAGAAACTGCAGCCACTGCAGAAGAAATCAGAGAAAAAGGTCTTGAAGGTTTTTTTAAATAATTTCTAATTAGTTTTGATAGAGTCTAGCAAAATTCTGTGCAACTGCCCCACGCATTCTTTCACTATTAAAAATATCAGTAAGATGCTGCGCAGTTATGTCTCCAACCTCGGGACCAAATCTACCATATCTAGCAACCCCATTTGTTTTGAAGTGTAAAAGATGATGCTCCCTTAATCCGAGTTCCTGTCTTGTAGGATTTCTCACTTCCCCGCCGAGAGTGTGAACCCCATACCGTTTTGCCATGATAGCTAAATTAGAAAAAAATGCTGTTTCTTGTCCAGAGTCTACATTAATCTGACTTCCCTCTGAAGAAGCCAAGCATTTCCTAACATAAAGAACTCGAGCATTTTTAGAATCTAAAAAACTAAAAAAACTATCACTAGATAACTCCTCAATATTTTCATTTGTAACGACACTAGAAACCCCATAAAAAATTCTTTCTCTCTTAAAAACTTCCATCGCTTCAGAGACCATATCAAAAACTCCTTTGCCCCTATTGAAATCATTTTTTTCCCTTAATCCATCCAAACTTACATATGGAAAAATATTCTTACATTCTCTAATTCCTCCTATAACATCGGGTTGCGAAACAAAAGTACCATTAGTACAAACCAAATATTCTACATTTGGATGCCTTTGAGCGCTAGAGAATAGGGTGTTTCTTGTTCGAGGATGAAATGGTTCTCCACCGAATATCGGCATAGCATGTATTCCAATCTCCAACCCTTCACTAACAATTTTTTCAAGAACATCTTCTGCTAATACTTCATTACTCCTGTTAACATAACAAGTTTTACAATGAAGGTTACAATAATCTCCAATATCTAAGCTAGTTCTTGTAGGCACCTTAAAACCAAATCTTTTTTCAAAATCTGCTCTTTTCCGTCTAGAAGAAACAAAAGTCCTAAAACCCATATTGGCAGCCAATACAAAAAGCCTATCGAAATCAAACTGAGAAGCAATTTTGTAACTAACTTGAGGATTAGAAGTGAATACTTCCAAATATTCCAACAAACTATTTTGTTTTACCATATTGTTAACCAAAATACCTCCTTAATAAAGAATGCGAAATCCTAGAAAGAAAAAATCCCATTTTAGCAAAGCCTGTCTGGAAGTTGATAACCTACTCTTGCGTCTATCTTAAATCCATTTTGTCCGATTTGGCCTGTAAAAGTTGCAAGATGCCACTTCTTTCCAGCCCTAGAAATATACTTTGAATCTAATTTTGCAGAAATATCAACACCCTCGCAATCTTCAATAGGTTTAGAACCTGTTTTAATAGATAAGTCTCTTAACCATAAATTGCTAGTCTCGTCTCTAACAACATTGTCTATAGTATACATATATGCTTGAGCGAGCTGACCACAAACCAGAATTGCATCGATAGAAGAAAAGTGCGGTCTGCAAGGTTTTCCGTCTTTGACTGCCCATGCGCCTCTTGGAGCAAGGTTTACTTTTGCAGAGACAGCAGTCTCAGCAGGATTAACCAAAACATTTCTTATATTATGCTGAACATTTCTGTACCCATTAGAGAAAAATCTTTTTCTTGGATCTCCCAGGATATCTTCAACACGATCAAAATAGATAGTACCTTCGTCTGCAATGCTATATTCAGAAGTAAGACTTTCCTCAAGGTCTAAAGAAGAAACTATTTGTTTCATTCTTTGCTGAACATTGCCTCTAACAATTATGGGTTCAAATCCCAAAGATCTCCAAGCACTCATTAAAATTTCATCTGCTTTACTTCTGAAAGCTTCAGATACAGGTCTATGACCATCACGAGGTAAAGGAAATTCTACAGGTAAATGAACAACGTGAGTATAATTTTGTTTAGCGTGTCTTTTAACAATTTCTCCAAAAGTATCCATTGCAAATTTGTATTCAGGAGAAGTTAATTCAGTTCCTCTTCCCATAGCTCCTTCAATTTCACGACCATAACCATAAGCCCATTCATGTAAAGCAGAACCATCAGAGATAAAACCGCTATAAACAGATTTCTCAAGAGCAACTCTTTCACCATAACGAATAATACCTAATTGCATTAATTCTTGACCATTGCATTCCTCTAATTTTTTTCCAGGAAATGTCTCTGGCAAAATATCTCTCATGCCTCTAGCAACCGCAGTCGGAATTCCAGTTCTCTTGGAAAGCTCCGCAGTCAATGTACTTTTACCAGTACCGTATGTTCCAGAAATTACAATTCTTTTATTGTTGTTTCCCATAAATTTGTCACTAAACAGGGCTATTTAAATCTTTCTATTTGTTGTCATTTAGTAGTTACAACTAGAAAGATTTAAAAATTAACTCGCTCACAAAAGCACATGGAAAAAACATATAGCCCTGATATAGGTCAAAGAGTAGGATTAACTAACCCTGGCCCAGTATTCAATGGTAGATTTAGTCATCGACAAAAACTTGTTCTAGATGGACTAAATAATTTTGGAATAGGAAACTCTCCTGAAAGTAAAAATCTCCAAAGAGAATGTCAAGAGCACCGACGAGAATTCAAAAAAGCAATAGATGCACCAAACCTAATTGTTCTAGTACATCCCTTTTACACATGGTTGAATCATTTTGATTACGTAACTCCTAAAAATAGAAGAGGACTAGAAGTATATACTGAAAATTTGTTAAATCTTCTTGATGCAAATTTAGATCGAGAAAAAGTAGGTCTTCTAGCATTTGAGACAGCATATCACTACACAGCATTAACAAGTGCATTATTAGAACAAGGAAAAATTGATGATGTATTGTTTACGGAAGATGACTCAGGAAGACCAAAAGATGAAATCGATTTTCAACCTCACAGGACAAGACAAGTCTACTTAGGAGGAGGATATAGTGATCGTTGCCTAAGAAGTGCTGGAGGAGCTATATCAAGACAAACAGAAAACAAGAGGATATATGTCATTTCTAACTTGATAGTCTGCCCACCATCCTCTGCTCAATTTATTCTTCCAAGAAACAAACAAGAAGCAGCTAATAGAGTTAGCGCAGGATTTCAAGTCAATCCTCAAGATTTAGTCACCGCAAAACAGGTTATCGCAAAATTCAAATCATAACTGCAAATTAATTTCAAAAATTTTGCAAAAAAAAATATTTCTAAGTTAGTTAATCTTGAACTATCTTAACTAATTTGCCAGGATCCACAGCATGAGCATCTTGCATATTGCATTCGCCCTCTTCGTAGATCACAGCAAGTCCTGTCCCGCCGATATAACCGAAGTCATATACTTGCCTATCAGGCAAATACAAAACCTTATCGCCCGGAACAAAGTGCGTTGTTTGTCTTTTTTCCCCCATAATTTATAATAGAATTAAACTATAAAAATATTTTGCAAAAACTAATTAAAAAATTTAATATAATAATTATTAAAAAGGCAAATAAACTTAAAAATTATATGGGCCTTAAAGAAATCCTAACAAAAGAAAGAAAATTATCCGATAGAGCTATAAGAATAATTGACACACTAACTAACACACCATATATTTATGGCGCAGGACCTCTATTTGGACTAGTCCTGGGAGTTATAGGTTCTTCTCCCGTAGACAAAGTAAGAAGAGCAATAAGACCAGACTTGGAAAAATTTGACTGGGGAAATACTTTTGGAGAGAGATTTATGTTCGGATACACTTCGTGCAGAAATGCTTTTACTTACAGACCACAAAGAGCAACTAATGATTACTCTGGACTTGGTGAAGGAATATAATTAATTTTTATAATTCCTTAAACTTCAGCACAATACCATTTATACAAAATCGTTTAAAAGTCGGGGCAGAACCATCGTCAAAAACATGACCTAGATGCCCGCCACATTTTGCACATAAAACTTCCACCCTTTTCATTCCCCAAGAGTTGTCTTCATGATATTCTAAAGCCTCATCAGAATAAGGTTCAAAAAAACTTGGCCAGCCAGTACCTGAGTCAAATTTTTCCGAGGACTTAAATAATTTATTACCACAACCCACACAAGCATAGACTCCTTTCTCTTTATTCCTAAGCAAACTACAAGAACCTGGCGCCTCTGTTCCTTTTTTCCTCAAGATATTATACTGCTCAGGTGTAAGAATCTTTTTCCATTCCGCATCAGTTTTTTGTATTTTCTTTATCATTTTTTGTCATTTTTTAGTCTCATGAAGATATCTATTCAGTATATGAAGTAAGTTAGTTGAAAATAACTCCAAACTTTTTTGTGCTCCCAGTTGTATAGGGATTTTATCAAACGAACTCAGAAGACTTTGAACTTCCTTAGATTTAAGTTTATCTGAATAATTTATTTTTAAGGAATGAAGCCCGGCGATTATGGTCCTCATTAAAACAATCCCATTATTAATATTCTCAAGCCGATCTTGATAACCTTGATCTACCCAAACATCAAATACTAATAACCCTACAATAATAATTGTAATAATTAGGAACAGCCACTTCAAAGTATTAAAAATGTCAGTTGAGACATTTACTACCGTAGAACCAAAACTTGCTTTCATAGAACTAAGATTAAAACAATGTTCAGTAAAATTAGAACTATTAAAATAGTCTAAGTAATAACTACCACACATAGAATCTACTGAGTTTACACTACTTGCAGAAGTGTTAATAAAACTAATAAAAAAACTGAATACTGTCAAAAAAATCATGACTAAAGAAATAACAATACTCAACTGTGTCATTCGTTTATTTGATTTGTAAATTGACTTGTCCATGTACTTAGAATATTCACCATCTAGATACAAAGAATACTTTTCAAAATATGCTATTATATCTTTAACATCATACATCTTATTTCCCATTTATCGTCCCTCAAAAATCTCTCTAACCTTCGCAAAGTCCGCTCTCCTATTCGATAACTTCATTACACAACCTATTAAAAAATTTAATGACTCTTTCTTTCCACTCTTATATTCCTCAAATACTTTTTTATTCTCGGAAATCGCTTGCTCAACAAATTTCTTAGTATCTTCTTCACTTAACTTTCCGATACTTCCAGCCATCTTTTCTTTCACTGAAAAAGATTTCGGAACAAACTCGTTCATAATTTGTTTTGCCTTCAAAACAGTTATCTCGCCTTTATCAACAAAAGAAATTAATTCTGCAAGATGAGCTGGTTTAATCTCAACACCTTCATCATCCAAACTCTTTTTATTGTAATTCAAAACCCTCAAAAGCTCAATTGTAATCCATGATATACTCTTAGCAACATCAGTCGACTTTCCTAACTCTTCCGCAAAGTCCACCAATTCGAGATTCTTGATTAAAATATCTGCATTTGCTTTATCAACTTTATATTTCTTAATCAATTTATCTAGTTTTTCCGAAGGCATTTCAGGCAAAGTTTTCTTAACCGCATTAATTTGTTTCTCATCTAATTTCATAGGAGGCAAATCAGGATCAGGAATAAATCTATAGTCGGCACCAGATTCTTTTTCTCTCATTTTTATCGTCTTTCCTTTAGCCTCATCAAAAGCCAAAGTTTCTCTAGCCTGCACAATTCCTTTCTCATGATTTTCTAACTGTCGAGCAATTTCATATTCAATAGCCTTAGAAATTTTCTCAAGTGAATTCAAATTCTTAATCTCAACTCTGTCCCCATAAGTAGAAATATTAACATCACATTTTATCCCTCCATTTTTCCTCAAAGCATGAATATAAGAAAGTGAATGAACTAAATTTTTCAACCAAGAAACAACTTGTTCTGCCGTCCTAAAATCTGGCTCGGTAACAATTTCAACAAGAGGCAAACCAGAACGATTATAGTTTATTCCACCAGTTTCAGGATTCCATTGAGCTGGATCTTCTTCAAGATGACATTCAGTAATTCTTATTCCATCAAATTTTCCATTTTCAGCACAAGGCAAAGAATAAGCTCCAGAAATTGTAGTCTGGTACCCTTTGGGATTGTCCGCCCAGTCATAATGTTTTCTCTGAAAAACTAAATTCTTATCATGATTTATCTTACATCCAAGAACAAGTGCAATTTCGATAACCTTATCCATCGCAACCTTATTCGGCAACATCGGCTTCGAACCAGGCTGACCAGTACAAATAGGACAAACCACACTATTAGCTTCAGAGTTCAAAAAATCAGTCTTACACATACAAAATAACTTTTCTTTCGTATCTAAATAACCATGAATTTCTAAACCAATTTTAAGCGGAAATGTTTTTTCCATACTTTACCTAAATAAATAGGGTTTTTAAGAATTTGTGGAGCGAGGTATTCTTCTTCTGGGTAAATGCTCAACTAGTTTTGTTCTCAAAATTGCTTCAAGTTCCCTAGCCTGCGAATCAACGCCAATATCATAATTATCTTTTATTCCCAAAACCACCCAATTAGCTCTCTTAGAAATTCCCATTTTCTCAACCATAAACCATTCCTCTAAGTCATTTGCAATAAAAACAGTATCTAAACCTTCTAGCATAGATTCTTCAAGTTGAACACCAAATGGAGTCTTCTCCTTATTTACGCAAACACCTGCAGAACCGACATAATAATCACATGATTCTCTACTATTGAGATCCCCAACTTTGTATCCCCTATATCTTAACATTAAACTAAAAATTTCCGCCCCCATAGGACTACGATTAATATTCTCGAAACATACAAACAAATATTTCTGTCCAGTTATATCTACCATTAGTAAGCAACCCTGATCAAGAATTTATACCTTTTCCCATTTTGTTACTCCCGCACAGATACAACAATACAAAGGTTTATAAACAAAGAATAAGTAAAAAAAATATGGTAAACAAATTGGTAATGCTAGTGGAAGATGATGACACCATCAGACTAATGGCTAGAAGAATCATAGAAAGAGAGGGTTATGCTGTGGAAGATTATGCTCATGGATTAATTGCGCATGCAGAGTTAGCTAAAGCAAGCCCAAATAGGTACAGAATGATTCTAAGCGATATTGACATGCCTAAAATGGATGGAATTGCTTTCGCAGAAGAATGTACAAGATTAGCTAAAGATACTCCAGTAGTATTAATGACTGGAAGACCTAGAGAATCTTACCCTGCAAATGTAAGAGAAGTTTTACTAAAACCATTTGGTATGACAGAATATAAGAGAATATTAGAAAAATACGCTTCTAGAAAACCACAATAATTAATAGATTCTTTTAAAATCATCAGTAGCATCTTGAGGATTCTCATAAAAATAATCTACAACTTTATCCGATCCAGGAGGTATATGAGTATATTCACAAACTCCGATCGCCAACATTTGTTTAAGTAAAATATCAAAACCCTCTGATCTGCGTTTAGCGGGAATTAATAAAGCATCACGAACTGCGCCAACAATAAAAACTTTTTCTCCTAGATCTAATTTTCTCGAATCAGTCTGAGCTTTAGAAAGAAGATCACAGGCAAACTCAAAATTAACAGTTCTTGACGCATAGAGATTAGCCAATTCTTGAGACATAATTATTGAAGAGAAACCAACTATATATAACTTATGACTTATGACCTAAAACATCTCGACTTAAAAAATCAGCAAAACTCTTGAAGTCCACAAAACCCTTCTGAACACGTTCTTTTTTAAGACGACTAGCCAAGTCGGCATAATACTCTAATCGCACTATTAAAAAAAGTTCTGAAGAAAGAGGCAAGTGATAAGAAGAACAATCAGAACAATCCCAAATTTTTTCTCCCAAGCCATCTTTTCCAGGATTTGGATTTGGAAGATATTCTCCACCGCGATTAGAAACAACACATCCACCAGTAAAACCAGTCTTGTCTCGCACATTAGGATCGTAATTGGGACAACCACAAACAAAGCAGTTAAAATCTCGAACGTCAGAATGACACGGCTTAGAACCATAACAAGGACAGTCCTCCGGATGTTTTTCTTTTTGAACACTGTAACTCATTTCATAAACAATTTTCCTCACATCAGAAAAAGTAAACTCTAAACCCGCTTCAAGAACTCTAGCAACTATCAATCTTTCTCTCTTTCTCACCCAATTTGCAGAAACGTTTTCTTTCATTAAAACTAGAACAAATAGATTTTTATAAGCATTATTATTCTTTATTTAAACCGAAGGTTTAACTATGCGGAACGCAGTGGACTATTTCAAGGGAAATGGCGTCCCTAGAAACCGTTTGGTGTCTAAGACAAAACGATGGTAGAAATAAAAGAACTCACTGTAGGAGAAAAAGTCTCACTTAGAACTTCTAGTAAAACCTGGGAAGGAATAGTTCTAGAAAGCTACGATCCTGAAATAGTCTTATTAAAGTTAAGTTCTGGTTATAATATAGGAATAAGAGAAAGAGAAATCCTTGAGGCAAAAGTTTTAGAAAAACAAACAAGTACAGAAAAAAAGAAAATAGAACAAGTCATAAACAAGAAACTTCCGAACATCGCAATGATAATAACTGGCGGAACAATCTCTTCAAGACTTGACCCAAAATCAGGAGCAGTAATCTCAACAGACGCAGAAGAAATTATAAACATGGCTCCAGAAATAAAAGCTATTGCAAACATAAGCAAAATAGAAAAACCATTCATGAAATTCTCTGAAAATATGGGCCCTAAAGACTGGAAAAAACTTGCAGAAACATGCGAAACTCTCCTCGATGATGAAACAATTTCAGGAGTAATAATTACACACGGAACAGATACTCTTCATTTTACTGCTTCTGCATTATCATTCATGCTTGGAAAACTAAACAAACCAGTTGCATTAACCTACTCTCAAAGAAGTATTGACAGGGGTTCAACAGATGCTTCATTAAATTTGATCTGTGCAGCAAAATATGCAGTTTCAGATATTGCAGAAGTAGCACTAGTTGGACATAAAGATCTGAATGATGAATACTGTCTTGCAATGCCTGCTACAAAGGTAAGAAAGATGCATACTTCTAGAAGAGATGCATTCCAAATAATAAACTCAGAACCTCTTGCAGAAATTTCCAAGACAGAATTTAAAATATTAAGAGAATTCAATGCAAGAGATAATTCTAGAAAAATAAAAGCCGACATAAAATTTGAATCAAAAATTGCTTTAGTGAAAATCACTCCAGGACAAGACCCAAAGATTTTAGATTTCCTTGCCTCTGAAGGATATAAAGGAATAATTTTAGAACTTTTTGGACTTGGACAAGCACCGGCACAAGACTCTGAAAATAATTGGCTCCCGACAATAAAAAAAACAGTTGAAAAAGGAATATTGGTCTGCGGAGCTCCTCAAACAATTTCAGGAAGACTAAATCCTAATGTTTATTCAACTGGAAGAGACCTTCAAAAAACAGGATTAATTTTCTTAGAAGATATGCTACCAGAAACAGCTTTCACGAAAATGGGATGGGTTCTTGGCCACTCTTCCTGGGTAAAAGAAAAGAAGGTTCAAGAAAAAATGCTTGAGAACTTTTTTGGAGAGTTTAATAAAAAAATTTCGCTTTGAGCAAACAAAATAAAACAAGAAGAGCATTTGTGAAATGTAAAATTTTTTGCAAATAGAGCCTAAACCTCATTATTCTAATAAAAACACTTATAAAACCCCTAAAACTGACCTTTTTATGGAAGAGGCTATTCAAAGCAAATGCGGTATCTGCGTAACACACACGTTGCACGATGCCTATTCTTTTATAAAATCTCTTCAACATAGGGGCAGGGAAGCTTGCGGAATATTCGCCCTTGGGAAAAACAAACTAGATGTAATAAAATGGAGCGGATCAGTAACAAAACTAGACTTAATCGACCTGCACAAGATTTTCCCAGCTTCACAATACCACACTTATGGAGCACATGTAAGATATGCAACAAAAGGTAGAGAAGACAAAATTCTTGAAGATGCACACCCGCATTTTATTGGTGGGAAACTAGATAATCGGGGCGACCATATTATAATAAGAGATTGCGAAGCAGTAGCAATTCATAACGGCCAAGTCAATTTCTCAAAATCATTAAATCCAAACTCTGAATGCGATACTAAAATCCTATTAAAGTACTATCTAAAAAATGGAGAAAAGAATCTCATAAAGAACATCCCAGGTTCATTCATATTGGCAATAGCTGATAAGAAAAAAGATAAGGTAATAATGTTAAGAGACAAATTTGCAGTAAAACCAGCATGCTTGGGACTAAAAGATGGAAAATACTGCGTAGCTTCAGAAGATATTGCTTTGATTGAAAATGGAGCTTTATATGTAGAAGACTTAGATGCCGGAACAATATACGATTTATCAAGTAAAGGAGGATATGCAAAAACACCAATAATTGCAAATCATGAGAAAAAACATTGCTTCTTTGAATGGAATTATATTGCAAATGCACATTCTATGATAAATGGAATAAGCGTCCTTAAAGTAAGACAAGAATTGGGAAAGGTATTAGCAGAAGAATTCAGCCCAAAAGATATCGACATAGTCACATTCCTACCAAGATGTCCGGAGAGTGCTGCTAGAAGCTATTCCAAAGCCATAGGAAAAGAATCTAAGTTCAAACCAGTTTTCTATAAACTTAGAGGGGAGAGATCGTTTCAAGGAACAACACAAGAAGACCGAAAAAAATCAATAAAGTCAAATCTACATCTTTTACCAGGAACTGAAAATTTTCTAAATAATAAAACCATTGCGGTGATAGATGATTCAACAATAAGAGGAACAAATTCGAAACATGCAAGAGAATTATTAGAAAAAGCAGGAGCAAAAAAAGTTTATCTTCTGAATTATACCCCAAGAATCGGAGCAATAGGACACGATGGAATTCCAAGAGGTTGTCTATTCGGAGTAGATATGCCTCCAGAAGATGATTTCGTAGTAAGAACTGAAGACAAAAAGAACAATCGAACCGATGAAGAGATTTCAAAAACTCTTGGAATGCAGGTATATTTTCTCTCCCCATCTGGAATGTTCAGAGCATTCGAAAGATGCGGTATGAAACGTGAAAACCTCTGCAGTTTCTGTATCGGCGGAAGTTATCCATTCAAATAATCAAATAAAAATTATAAAAAAATAAATTATATTTAAGCTAACTCTAATTTTATTCCGCCAAATTTCTTCGCAATTAGATTATAGATCCATGCAGAAATCAAAGCAGCTAACCACCAGACGAAAGCTAAAACAATTGGCATAGCCAAAATATTCCACCATCCCATCTTAATTACAATAAGCGAGAAAACCATCTGAGGATTACCTACAACGGATGGATCAGAAAAACTCAAATTTGCTAAATCTGGATATGTTACTAGAGTTTGTTTCGCAGCAAGACCTGCACCAATTCCCTGAAAAAGTCCAAAAACAATTCCAAAGATCAAAGCAATTTTTGCAATACTTAAAATTCTAAGCTTCTTAACCTCTCTTAATTCAGTCTTCATATTACCTCCTAGTTAGTAAAAATAAAACACTTATTTAAAACTTATGAATCAATTGTTATTCAGTAAATTATTTGGATTTGAGGAATAAAGATGTTCTGATTCTGAAACCATTGCATCGAAAAACTTGTTCATAGAAACACTTCTTAAAGCACTTCTAAACAGTCTCTTTGTCTCCAGATAAAGTCTTATGGTCCTTTCTTTCAGATGTCTTCTCACACTAAATCCTCTAACTTCTCTTACCTCTTCAATACCATCAAAGAAAATAAAATGCACAGCAAATCTTGCAATACCTCCGATTAAGAATACAAAAAGCAGCCCCGTTAATCCAAAGAACTGGAAATTTTGAGAAGCCAAATATCCTCCAAGAAGAGCACCAAACAAAGAACCAAATGCATTAAGAATATTAAAATAAGAAGTGCATATTGAAAGTCTTTCTCGTGAAACAGCATCGTAAATAAAGTTTCCAGCAGCCAAATTAAATCCAGCCCATATAAAACCTGAATAAATTTCTACAAGCAAAACAACAAATAAAATCCAGAAACTAGTATGAATAAAAATAATCGGTAAATAAAAAAGAGGTAAAAATGGAATCAAAAATCCATTTATTTTCATAACTTTAAGATTGCCGTATCTATCAGCGAACTTCCCCCAAAGAGGCATAAAAATAATCGCCGAAACTGAATTTGCAATAGCTGTTATCATATACTGAGTATAAGAAAATCCTAAATTCTTCAAATAAAAAACTGAAAAGAACGGAGAAGCAACAGCAACCGCTAAAGAAAATGTTGAAAAATAAAGAACAAACCTTCCAAAATTGTTATACCTCATTTTTTTAATAAAATCAAAAATTGTAAAATACTTCTTATCATCTGGAGTAAACTTCGGATCGTAATGTTTAGTAAAAAGATATGACGAAATAAATCTACCAACAAAAGCTACAAAAAATAAAACTGCAAATCCCAGGAATACATGTGTTTTTTTGAAGTAATCTAGCAAGAAACCAGCAACAAACATGCACACTAACGCAACTGTGCCCGCGATTCTATTCCGCAATCCAAAATACTCTCCACGATTTTTAGAAACAAGATCTCGCATCAAAGAAGACCACGCAGGACCTGCAAATGCTCCTGCTAGGATAAGTAAAATGTATATCACTACAATTGCATTTGAAGAAAAACTTGTCTTCATCCCCCATAAAAAAAATGGAATACCTGCAGCAATCATAAAGATCCACATTAAAGCCTGAAGAAAAACACTCCAACGAATAATATTCTTCCTAGGCCATTTTTTCATTGCACGAAAAGTAAAAAGTTGAGAGAGACTACCAACCAAACCCGGCACAGAACTGAGTAATGCAATCTGAGTATTCGAAGCACCAGTAGCAAGCGCATAAGGAGTAACATAACGCAAACCAAAACCATCCATAAAACTATACGCACTAGCCTCTTTAATCGAAATTTTTTTAGTTTTTTCTATGAGAACTCTCTCTTCTTTTGAACCAATAACCACCTCATCCTTTTTTACCATAAAAATATCATTCAACCCCTATTTTTAAAATTAATCCCCTCAAAAACATTTATTAATCATTTTTTTCTGAATGAAGTATGGAGAACATAGATTATAAAGAAATCGGCCTTACAGCAGGTTTAGAGATTCATCAACAACTTGATACCCACAAGCTATTTTGCGAATGTCCCTCAATTCTAAGAAATGACTCTCCAAAGTTAAAGGTTCAAAGAAAACTTAATCCCGTAGTAGGAGAAACTGGAGAAGTGGACATTGCAGCATTACATGAAAAAGCAAAAGACAAGACATTCGCATACGAAGTCTTTGATACAAACTGCTTAGTAGAACTCGATGAAGAACCTCCTCATGAAATTAACCAAGAAGCGCTCAAAGTAGCAATCCAAATTGGAATTTTATTAAACTGCGAGATTTTCCCAGTAACCCAAGTCATGAGAAAAACAGTAGTTGATGGAAGTAATACCTCTGGATTTCAAAGAACAATGCTCCTAGCACACGATGGTTACGTAGACACTTCATTTGGAAAAGTCGCAATAGACTATTTATTTTTAGAAGAAGATTCGGCAAGACCTAGCTCAACAAAAGAAGGAGAAGATGAAGAAAGTTCAGAAAATAATAAATCCTACAAACTCGATAGACTCGGAATTCCATTAGTAGAAATTGCAACAGGCCCACACATGCACACACCAGAGCAAATCAAAGAAGCTGCATTGAAAATTGGAGAGATACTTCGAGCATGTAAGGTAAAAAGAGGGATAGGAACAATTAGACAAGATGTTAATATTTCTATAAAAGGAAGTCAGAGAGTTGAGATCAAAGGATTCCAGGATCCAAAGATGATGATCACAACAGTAAATGAAGAAATCAAAAGACAAAAAGAATGTTTAAAGGAGAACTCATGTAAAAAAGAAGTTAGAAGAGCAGAAGCTAACGGCAAAAGCACTTTCCTAAGACCAATGCCTGGCTCCGCAAGAATGTATCCAGAAACAGATTTGAAATTAATTAAAATCTCAAGAGAGATACTAAATGAAGCAAAAACAACTCTTCCAAAACTTTTATCTGAAAACAAGAGTTACTTAGAAAAATTCGGATTAAATGACAGCATGATAAAAGAAATTTTAGATGAAAATAAACTAGAAGATTTCAAGTTCTTATTGAACACAACAAAGAATGCACAAATAATTTCAAAGGTTTTAATTTCATACCAAAAAGAACTTGCATCAAAAGAAAAGAAAACTCTTGAACAAATAAATAAAATATTAACGCTTGATAGACTTGAAACAATTTTACAAGCACTTGAATCAGGAAAAATTTCTGAAAATGATATCAAAATGATAATGCAAAAAATTTACGAAGGACAAAAAGTCGAAGAAGCAATGAAAAAAGAACAAATAGATTTAGAATCAGAAATAAAATCCTTGATAAAAGAGAAACCAGGACTTTCTTCAAATGCTTATATGGGTTTAGTCATGGCAAAATTCAAAGGAAAAGTCAACGGTAAAGAAGTTATGGAAGTTTTGGGGAAATTAGTAAAGTAATTATTCGCTAACATGAGCTATTCGTTCTCTAAATTCTGAATCACTAATTAAAAATTGATGAGGAACTTTTAATCTGATTTTTGAAGAGTCCAGAACAGAAACACCCAAATCATATTTGTCCCTAGATCTTGGAGCATGCGAATCAACAGCATAACCCGATCTAAAAGCATCCCAACAATCTCTTCGGAGATAATCGGGAAATTCTCTAAAACGTAAACTGACTGGATGACTTGTCGTATACTCTGCTTGAAAATCTTGTTCAAAATTCGCCAAGTCTGTAGACAAATAATTATAAAACTCGGAACCAGAACTGCTTGGATCTATTTGAGCTCTAGAAAAAGCTTCCTGATGCATAATCGCACCCAAATCAACCACGCCCACATTTACCAGACCTTGAGAAGAACCAACAACAAAATTGCCCAGATGACTATTAGTCAAATCTAATTTCTGGCTCAAGGAAATCCCAGATCGGTTAAACGAGGAAAGGACAGCTCCTGAACGAAAAGATAAATATTTCATCAACTCATCTCTTTCTCTCCTTTTCCCTCCAGTTAATTTTCTCTTAGTCAATTCATAAAATACTTCATCTACTCTTGTGTCTCCATTTATCTTAAAGGCAGAAACAAAAGAATTCCTAAAGTAAAATGGAGTATCTAGAAATCTACTTCTATATCTTGCTAATAACCTTGCCCCATCACGTAATTCTTCAAAATTTCTAGGAGATTCGAAACTAAAACGAACAGTGTGATTAGAAGCTAAAGTTCTGACCTGCAGATCATTAGCTTTGCCTACAAGAGGCATAAAACTTTCTATGAACCCTGGTTGCATAGCCAAACGGTCACCAAACTTCCAATAATCTAATTGCATAACTGCAAGTTGCTCATCAGCAGCCTCATCAAACGAACATAAACCTCTTTCATATCCGAAAGAATTAGGAAACAATCCACCCATCATCTTTTGTGCATCAAAAACTTTCAAAGCAACGCCCTTTAATCTGTAATAATCATTTCCCTCTCGAATAATTGCACTCCTCAAACCAGAAGTTAAACCATATCGAGCCATATCTGTAGGTAAATCCAAAGTTGTTGCTCTTTCAGACAATCGTTCATCAATAAACCATGACCTAGGCACTACATCCCCGTTCCGAAGTTTTTGCATTTTTAGTTTCTTTCTAGGGAAAAATAATATTTCTTCTGAACTTGAAGAATGTCGAATTCTATCAGACTTACTTATACCATCAGTACCACAAATTTGCAAATTGGCCCTCTGGCCTGCTAAATTATCCAATGCCTTTTGAACTTTTCCCATCTTATTTAGCCAACCTCGCAACTTCATGTTTAAATTCATCAACACCTAATCTAAGAACTTCGGGAGCAATAAAAGTATTAGGAAAGTCTATCATCGATGAGTTAATTCCTGACCAACTAAAAAGACTCAAATAGTATCCTGTTCTCAAAGCATTAAAACAATCTCCACGTAATTTTTTTGAAAAATGTCTGTACTTTAGTGGTTTAGGAAAACTTGCTGTAACTTCTTCGTCAAAGTCCCATTTAAAACATTCAACTTCTTTCTTGGAAAAATCTGTAAAATCCTGTCTTGAAGAATATCTCCTCTTAGATTGCAAGGCATATAAGTCAACAAGCCCAACATCCATCAACCCAGATCTAGAGGGAGTTAAAACAAAATTTCCAACGTGACAGTTAGTATTCTCTATATATTCGCTCCAATTGTAACCTGAAAGAAATAAACAGGCTTTGGAGACTCCGGCACTAAAACAAAGATACTTCAAAATCTCATCTCGAGTTTTTGCTTTTCTTCCAGTTAGTCCGTTGCGAGTTAAGTGATATAAAGCCTCATCTAACCTTGTGTCAGCTACAATCTCTATACCTGAAACAGCAGAGTAATCCTTAAGTCTTAAAATTTTTTTGTCAATGCCCTTCAAATCATGTTTTGTATCTTTTTCGTAAGCTAACTTACCAGACTCTGTCAAACCTGAAGAATCCTTGTTTGGATGAGAATGCAATTCTACAAAACCAGAATGAGCTGCAACAAAATTATGATCTCGAGATAATCGAGCAAAGTAAATATTTTCCTTAATAGCTTCTCTAGGAGAACAAAGACCATAATAACCCTGATGTAAATAGTTATTATGAGGATTCCCGGAATTAATTTTAAAATTTACACCTTTTAATTTTTGATAAACTCCTTGGGGAGTCAAAATAATTACAGACCTTAAACCGGAAGCCAAGGCAATGCCCGATTCAACACTAGGCTTAGCAAGTCCAGTAGCAGTTTTAGCTAAAAACCGATCAATAAACATAGCATGGGCATATTCATAAGGCAAGTCCTGCTTGTAAACTTGAACAAGTGACCTCGGAAAAAACAAAACATCTCCACCATTAGCTGGCTGATCAGAATTCCCCCTAGAAAGTTTTTCGTCTAACTGCCTACTTACTTCGTCTTCTAAGTTGGATAATTTTCCCATAATTTACCCAGAAAAAAGCAATTTTTAAACCTTCTTATTTGTTACCTCTTTAAAATAACAACTACTTAGCATAATCTCTTGCAGACTGATACTGTTCAATGATTCTTTTTCTAACTTCCTCAGTTAATGCAGAAAGGGAAGCTTTCTTTTCTCCTCGTCTGGAAACAAGAATACTCTTTCCGTAAGAAATAATATACTTTGGCTTAGAACCTGTTTCTTGTCTGTAACTTCCAAGTCTTTTAGCTCCATGACCTAGCCCTTTAAACTCCCAAAGATCCCGAGATACCTCCTCATCGATAAAAAGTCCAACCGGAACAATAGGCACTTCGTTTTGCACCGCAATAAGAGACGCAACCGGATAATGCTTTCTATCTTCGACAGGCGTAATTACTCCGTCATTCTTCAGCCTAACTGCCGGACCTTCTGGAAAAACACCAATACAATCCCCATACTCTAAATACTCAGTACTTCGTCTTAAAACATTTCTTTCAAGAGAACCAGAATTTACACTTATAGGAATATTTCCGGTAGCCCAGAAAAATGGAAGCAAGGCAGTATTATACACTCCTTCCCTTTGAACAACAAAATGAGCGAGTCTATCTAAAAAAGCTGAGTTCAAAATACCATCAAAATTACTAACATGGTTGTATACAAGAACAGCAGGACCTTCGGGCAAATTCTCAGTTCCAATCCTTTGGATATCTAAATGGCTAGCAAAAGTTCTTTTAAGGACAGGTCTAAGACAACCAGTAGCTACAAGCTCTACAAGCCTTTTGGATTCTTTCTTCAATTGCATTTTTCTAGAATTTTAGGTAATTCCAAACCATTTTAGAATCACCTCAAAAAATTGAATAAATATGCATTTTTAACACTTTTGATTACTTGATTTTAATGCCTAGTTCTTCAAGCCTCTTCAAATGCATCTGCAAAATAGCTTCTACATTTCCAATCATTTTTACAAGCTCATTTCTTTCAGCTAAAAGAGTATTCAACGCACCCTTATGGAAACCAATCTCTTCCTCACGAGACATTTCAACCTGTTTAGGCTTATCTTCTTTTACAAGCGATCTCAAAGATTCTTCAAGTTTTTTATCTTCTATCATAAATCCAAAACAAAAAAAGAGTTAATAAATATTGCTAGAAAGATAACAATACTTAAAAAGCCAAAAAAACTAAAAGTAATATGGAAAGAGCATTAATTTCTAGCTTGAAAGAGAAAATAAATACAAAAGTTCTTCTGAAAGGATTTGTTCATGAAATTCGAGATCAAAGTAAAGTTAAATTTATAATTTTGCGAGACATAAGTGGACTAGTACAATTAGTTATCCAAAAAGAAAATAAAGAAATTTTTGATAAAATAACCAAAATATCCCGAGAGTCAGTACTTCAAATAACTGGATTAGTAAAAGAATTCAAAAATGCCCCTGGAGGAGTTGAAGTTGACGTTGAAAGTTATAAAGTACTCTCCGAGGCTGCAAGTCCTTTGCCAATATCTGTTGCAGAAAAGATAGGAGAACAGCAACCAGACCTTTCAATTAGACTAGATTGGAGATGGCTTGATTTAAGAAAACCAAAAAATGCATTAATCTTTAAAATTTGGACTGAAATGGAAGCAGCAATGAGAGAATACTGGTTAAAAAATGGATTTATGGAAATAAATACTCCTAAATTTGTAGCTGGCGCAACAGAATCAGGAGCAGAACTATTCTCCTTAGATTATTTCGGTAAAAAAGCATCTTTGGCGCAATCACCTCAATTTTACAAACAAATGGCAATGGCTGCAGGCTTTGAAAAAATTTTCGAAGTTGGACCAGTTTTCAGAGCAAACAAATCACACACAATAAGACATGATACTGAATTCACTTCTGTAGACATAGAAGTCTCATATATAAATTCTCATCAAGACATAATGAAAATAGAGGAAGACTGGATGACTCATATCCTGACACGAGTAAAAGAAAAATACGGAAAAGAAATAAAAGAAACATTCGGAGTAGAAATAGTTGTTCCTAAAACTCCTTTCCCAAGAATAACTATGGCAGACGCATTAGCATTATTAAAAAAAGAATATAAACACACTTGCGTCGGAGATTTGGATCCTCAAGGAGAAAAACTGCTATTTGAACATTTCAAAAAAACAACAGGGCATGAATTTGTTTTCGTTCACGACTGGCCATTAGATGTTAGGCCTTTCTATCACATGAGAGAAAATGGTCTTTCTAAAAGTTTTGATTTACTTTGGAAGGGAATGGAGATTACGACTGGAGCACAGAGAGAACATCGATATGAAATTCTTAAAAAACAAGCCGAAGAAAAAAATGTACCTATTGAAGGAATAAAAACATACTTAGAATTTTTCAAATATGGTTGTCCGCCTCACGGGGGATATGGATTAAGTCCATCAAGAGTAATGATGCTTATGTTAGAGTTGTCTAATGTACGAGAAGCAACTTTCTTACCAAGAGACACAGACAGATTAAATCCTTAAAGAAATGAAAGTTTTTGATGCACATGCACACATAGGAAAAGACTATTTTTACTATAAAATAAGAAATAATCGAGTTTTTAACATGCCTTTAAAAAAATTAGTTAAGTTGATGAAATCTAATGGCGTAGAAAAAACAATAGTATCTCAATGTCCTTCTATAAAAGAAATAACTTGTTGCTCGCCAACAGATCTAATAAAAAAAGGAAAATACATCGAAAGTACTTGCCCCAAGTGTAATCGAATTGTCTCAGTATCAAAAGTAGATCCATATAGAAAATATAATTTAAGATTGATAAAAGAAATTGAAAAACAAAACTTAAATGGGAAAATAATACCTTTCTTTGTGATACATTTACAAAATCCATTTTTTAAAGAAGAAATAGATTTTTATCTAAAGAATTATAAAAACTTCGGTATAAAATTCCATACATACGCATCTAAAAGATCAGTACTAGACATCTTGCCATATATAAATAAATTAAAAGTTCCAATATTAATCCATACTGGTCCAGAAAAATTTACAGACCCTAAAAATGTAATTGAATTTGCAAAACAATATCCTGGAAAAGTTCTTATGGCTCACTCTGCAAGACTTTCCAAAAAATATTTGCAGGAAATTAATTTTATAGAAAATTTATTTGTAGATATCACTCCACTCACTTCATTTTATAACAGGATTATTAATCAAGACTTTTCAACAATCCTGGAAAATAAAGAATCTTTTCAAAAAATTAAATCACCGCAAGATTTGTACACATATTTACTAGAAAATGTGAGTTATCAAAAATTGTTATTCGGTACGGATATTCCTTGGTGCAATTATTTTGGCAAAGGATACGCTGAAGAAATAAAAATTCTTCTTAAACTGAATGTAGACACAGATATTAAAGAACATTTAGCCTTTAAAAACTTTGAGAAATTCTTAAGTTAATTTATAACTATTAAATAGTAACATTTATAAATACGGTATAAATACAAAATACATGAAAAATCGGAATTTAATAGGCTTATTAGGAAATAACTTGGGTCAAGATGTACAAGTTGCAGGATGGGTAGACAAAGTTAGAGACCAAAAAAGAATGCAATTTCTAGTATTGAGAGATCACACAGGTTATGTCCAGGCTATAAATGAAAAAAATGGGAAAAAATTAGATGAAATCGTCTCTTCAGTTTCACCAGAATCAACAGTCACAGCTCAAGGAAGATTAGTAGAAAATCCAAAAGCAAGATTAAATGGTTATGAACTTGTTTTAAATGATTTGTCAATACAAAGTTCCCCGCAAGGCGTATTGCCCATAACTTCAGAATCAAGCCAAGATTTAAGACTAGATTGGAGATACTTAGACTTACGAGATCCAAAAAAATACCTAATTTTTCAAATACAAACAACTGCTGAACATGCCATGAGAGAATATTGGCTAGAAAATGGATTTACCGAAATGCATTCTCCAAAACTTGTTGAAGGTGCCAGCGAATCTGGAGCAGAACTTTTTCAATTAGATTACTTTGGTAAAAAAGCCTCATTAGCACAATCACCACAATTCTACAAACAAATGGCAATGGCCGCAGGATTTGACAGAGTATTTGAGATAGGTCCAGTTTTCAGAGCAAACCCCTCTTTTACATCTCGACATGACACTGAATTTACGTCAGTAGATATGGAGCTTTCATGGATAAATTCTCACGAAGAAGTAATGGAATTTGAAGAAAACTGGATTAACTATTTCGTCTCAAAAATAAAACAAAAACATGGAGAAAAAGTAAAAAATGCATTCGGAGTAGAAGTTACTGTACCAACAGTGCCTTTTCCAAGAGTTACAATGGATCAAGCTTACCAGATACTAGAAGGACAGGGCTACATTGTACCTAGAGAAGCAAAGGGCGATTTGGATCCAGAAGGAGAAAGAAGGCTTGGAGCGTATATAAAAGAAAGATTTGGCCATGATTTTGTCTTTGTTACAGATTATCCAGCAAAATCAAGAGCATTTTATCACATGAGATTCGATGATAGGCCCGAAACCACAAAAAGTTTCGATCTTTTATGGAATGGTCTTGAAGTCACAACTGGCGCTCAAAGAGAGCATAGAATAGACAAATTAATAGCTCAGGGAAAAGAAAAAGGAGTTGACTTGGGATCAATACAATCTTATGTTGATTTTTTCAAATATGGAGTCCCACCACATGGGGGATGCGGATTTGGATTAACTAGAATGTTAATGAACTTGACAGGTCTAAAAAATGTTAGAGAAGTTACATATGTTTATAGAGGACCAAACAGATTAACCCCCTAAGACTATAAGTTAAATGTCTCTTTTTTAGATTCGATTACTCTTAAAAATTCTATAGAACTTATTGCTGGACATTCATATTTCAATTTTTCGATCATAGAAGTTAATTCAGTGATATTCTTCGAGTAAACATTGCAAACTAAATTCCAAGAACCAACACACTCCATAGTATAGGTAATATTATTTTGATCTTGCAAAGAAGCAAACAATCTCTCCTTTTGCTGCTTATTCAAATAATGTAACTCAATCAAAAAAAGATATCTTTCAAAACCTAATTTTTCAGTGGAAATTGATACTCTATTCCTTATTAATATTTCTTCATCCATCAAATTTTTCATAATTCGATTGGTTACCTGTGGAGACTTATTTAGTTCAAGAGCGAGATCAAAAAGTTTTATAGAGGGTCTTTCTCGCAATTTAAGAATTAACCTCTTCTCAAAATCAGAAAATTTTCTTTTTTCATCAATAAGAGAGTTTACAGAAATACGGTTCCGAACCTTATTACCTCCAATACTCAAAAATCTAAGATTAGTAGAAATACTATTGGTTTCAAAGTTTATAGATTCTTTTTTTAAAAATCTCCCAAATAGATTATGAAATTCTCCTAGAAAGTTATAAAACTCCTTAATCCCCTCAGTTTTGACAGATATAAAAAAATCCCAATTTCCTAGAGTACGAAAACAAAATCCAACTTGCTTTGATTTTTTTAAGTAGTCTAATAACTTTTCCTCCCCATTTTTATCCGCTTTGTGTAATTGTAAAAGAATGTTAAATAGAGAATATCCCATTTTTCTCAAATTCAAGTCAGTATAAAAACCTCTAATAACTCCTTCACGAATTAAATTGTTTATTCGATAAGCAACAAACTGCTTCGACCTGCTTATCTTTTTTCCAAGACTATTGTATGATTGATTCGAATCTAAATCAAGAAGAGACAATATTTCTCTGTCTATTTTATCCACCATATTTTTGTCAATAATATTAAGTTTATATATCTTTCTAGCAAAAAGTCAAAAAAATTAAAGATATATTTTATATAGCTAAATCAGATATATTCCATATGAGAAGCATAGGGCCTGAATTTATAGAGGATTTTGTAAAAAGAGCAAAAGACGAGGGACGATACTCATTTAGGGGAAGAATTTCATCAAAAAGAACCCACTCAAAAAGAACTTTCTTTGATATAATGGACCATACAGGAACATTGCAGATAGTTATTGAAGCAGCCAAATTTCAAGATTACAAGACAATAACTTCTATCCCCTGTGGATCCTATATTTACGTTGAAGGAATCTTCTCATCTTCTAGAATTCCTCCAGAATTAAAAGCAGAGTCTATAGAAATAATCTCAAAACAAGAATTGCCCATTTCTCCAACACCTTGGGAAATAAATGGATTAAATTTAGAACATGTTGATCAGATATTTAATTTTACAGAGTATTATCTAGCTAACCCTCAAAGAGCAGCAATTTTGAAAATAAAAACTAATTTTGTAAAAGCATTGCATGAATATTTTGAGAATAACAAATTCACCTTAGTTGAACCTCCGATAATAACAGATAAAATTTTATACGAGCCCGAAAAAGCAATTAAAGCAGAAGTTCATGGAGAAAATGTTTTCTTATCTCAATGTGCGACTTTTGAACTAGAACCCCTAGCAATGGTCTTTGGTAAAGTTTATACAATTTCTCCAGCATTCAGAAATGAAAAAGGAGGATCAAGAAGACACCTTGCAGAATACAGCCATGCAAAAGCAGAAGCACTATTTGTTGATATAAATGACTTAATGAGTCTTGCAGGAGATTCAATATATAGCGCAATGAAAATTACAGTTGAAAAAAGTAAAAAAGAATTGGAGTTACTTGGAGTAAAAATTGATTTAGATTCTTTAAACCCTGACAATTATGTCAGTATGACATATGATGAAGCAGTTGAGATATTACACTCTAAAGGATCAAAAATAATATACGGAGAGGGTCTTGCGAGAAGTGACGAAATTATTCTTACAGAATATGTGAACAACAAATATCTCTGGGTAAAATTCTTACCATTTGCCTCAGAAGGTTTCCCATATAAAAAGAAACCAGGATCCCCCCACTTATCCATGACCTGTGATTTAATTGCCCCCCATGGTGCCGGAGAAATGGTAGGTGTTGCAGAAAAAACAACAGATATCGAAGAAATAATTGATAATTTAATAAAAAAAGGTAAAAAAGAATACATAAAACATTATTGGAAATATGTTCTTATGAGAAAATGTGGACTCCCGCCACATGGAGGAATAGGTGCTGCCCCTGAAAGAATTATATATGGTTTGCTAGGATTAAACCACATAAGATTAACCAAACCATGGCCAAGATACCCTGACCGAAAAATAAATCCAGACAAAGAAGAAAAGCTTAACCCTTGGAAAGATAAAGATCTAGATGAAATAATCAGAAAATATTCTCTAGAGTAAGTCCTGGTAGCTTAGCAGGTAGAGCGCATGACTGTTAATCATGAGGTCGGAGGTTCGAGTCCTTCCTGGGACGCTTAGAAAATGAACAAGAACAAGTTAGTAGTTGAATTACATCAAGTTAGAGAAAAAAATGATGCATTAAAAGGATATTTAGCAGAATTATTTTTAAATGAAATTCCCTCAATGTATAGATTTAGAAAAACTATCTTCGCTCTCGCAGGAGAACTAGAAGAAATTTTTAACCAAGAAACAAATTTTACCAATATAGACCTAGTTTGGAAAAGTACTCAAAGGTATAGGGCTTGTTATCCATTAAGGTTTCCTCGCCTTTCCCAAATAACTCTCCAAGAATTTAAAAAATTCCAGGATAATTACCGATGGTTTGATTATCATCGATTTAATGGGGCCTGAAGAAAATTTTAAGCAAATTTATAAATCTAATTCAATAAATATTATAATGAAATTCATAAAGCCAAAAAAACTTTCTAAGGGAGACACAGTTGCAGTCTTATCTCCTTCAAAAGGATTACCATCTGTATTCCCCCATGTATTTGATAATGGACTAAAAGTTCTCAGAGAGAAATTTGGATTAAAAATTAAAGAGTTTCCAACAGCAAGAATGAATCTCAAAGAATTACATGAGAATCCCAAAATAAGAGCAAAAGACATTAATGATGCTTTTTTAGATAAAGACGTAAAGGCAATAATAGCCTCAATTGGAGGAGATGATTCTATAAGAATCTTAAAATACATTAACAAAAAGATAATTAAAAATAATCCTAAGATTTTTATGGGATACTCAGATACAACTACACTAAATACTTTTTTTAATCAAATAGGACTAATTAGTTTTAATGGGCCCTCAATAATGGGAGGATTTTCTCAGATGAATAATTTCCCAGAGTCTGAAAAGCATATCCAAGAAATATTATTTAATAATCCTTTAACTTATGAATATAAACCCTATTCTATTTGGACCAATAACTACAAAGACTGGTCTAAAAAAGAAAACGTAGGACAAGTCGGAGAAATCCAAAAAAGTAAGGGATGGAATTGGGTTCAGGGAGAGTCCGTTGTAAGGGGAGAAATATTTGGAGGGTGCATTGAAGTTCTTGAGATGATGAAAGGAACAGAATATTGGCCTAAAAAAGACTTTTGGAAAGGCAAAATATTATTTCTTGAAACTTCAGAAGATAAACCTTCTCCAGATTATATAAAATATGCCTTCAGAAATTATGGTATTCAAGGAATTTTTGACAAGATAGAGGCAATTATCATCGGCAGAGCAAGAGATTATACAGAAGAAGAGAAAAAACAATTGGAAGTAAATATTACAGAAGTAGTTTCTAATGAATTCGGCCACCATGAAATTCCGATAATAACAAATATGGATTTTGGACACACAGACCCTCAGTTTATTTTACCCCTGGGAATTAAAGCAGAGATAGACTGTAAAAATAAAACATTTAGGTTAGTCGAATCAGCTTGTACAGATTAACCCCATAAATCTAATTCTTGTCACTAAATACCCGAACATTTGAGAACATTTAAATAGCTAAGAGACATAAAACAATAGTAAAAAACAAGACCTATATGCCCAAAAAAATAAGAGACATCGGGCCTGACCATTATTATGGCAGATACATTAGAAACACAAATTCCAACTGATGAAGAAATTCTTAGACAGCTTCCTCCATCCCTAAGACAGGACCAAACGGTAGTAGACTATGTTCTTGAAACAAAACATGCAAAAGATACTCATGCAAATTACAAAAAACCAGGACAGCATCATCTAACAAATACAACTGGCACTCCTGAAGAAATTTTATCCTATCCATTAGTAAGTTGTTTGAGAGAATGCGGAGTGAGAAGATCCCATATAGGATACATTTCTAGATTTCTAACAAAAGAGGAATTAGAAGTAGCTATGAAAACACCATTAATTGCCCCAACAGAATATGTTTACGTCGCCAGAATAAGAAATATGGATCTACAAGAATTGCTAGCCTACTCAACAGAATATGAGCCTCGAGGCGAGCATAGCAAAGACATTCACACAATAACCAGAGAATGGACACAAATGGAAAGAAATTTACTTGCTTGGAATCTTGGAATAAAATATAATCGACCGCCAACGGAACCAGAAATTGAAGAAGCACTCATGGAAGAAATTTTGAAGAAGGGCGGCTCTCACTCGAAAAAATGTAGAGCATTTACAGTCTTAGCACATAAAGATTGGTTTCAGAAAAAACAATAATTTACCTTCTGTGATCTATATCGTCATACATCTTAAATAATTTTTCAGTATAAGGCAAAACCATTTTCTCTATTTGGCTAACGTATTTATTCCCCAAGTAAGCTGCGCCAGCAATTGCCCCAACAACCACAACAGGTAAAATTAATCTCTCGGCAAATTTTCTTAGTCTAGAACTATAAGGAGTTATAATTCTCCTTAGAGGAGTTGAAGACTTTGACAATAGTCTCTCGCGAGTTTCCATGAGTTCATCCAAATTTATCTGTCTTTTTGGTTGAGATTTAGAGTTAAGTAACACCAAAGACGCCAATCTGTCAGCCTCTCGAGAATCACTCTCGCCTAAAGAATCAAGATAGGAATTAATTTCAGCACGATGTGCAGTAATATATCTCTGTCTCTGCGGGTTTCCAACAAAATATCTACCACTAACTTTGAGCTCTTTCATGAACTCATCCATCGATTTTTCCTCTCCAGATTGAAATTGATTCTTTCCCATTTTTTTAATGAATTCCACATATTTTTAAATAAATAGGTAATGAAAAACAATAACTAAACTTAAAAACTCCCGATACTGCTTTATTTTATGAGCAACTACAAATGGCATCCAGTAAGTGAACAAGAAAAAGAAGAAATCAAAACAAATGCAAAAAAACTTCTTGATGAATTTTCTTCAAAACTTACAAAAGTTTCTATTAAAGAAGAAAAGAAAGAAGTCGGAGAAAACCTTAGACCAGAAGGAAAAGGCTGGGAAACAAATCAAGATTTCAAAGAATTTATGTTTGACAATGCTCCAGAAGTTGATGACAATTTAATTATCGCAGAAAAAGGGGGCTGGAAAAAATAAAATGTTTGAAGGAAAATTTATCATTGCATCTGGACCAGTAATCTTGAAAGAAGGAAAAATTTTATTAAATCATGACGAGAAGGACGACTTTTGGAAAATACCTGGAGGAACAATTGAAGAAGGAATTGAAAATCTTGAAGAAGCATGTAAAAGAGAAGTTAAAGAGGAGATAAATGGGGAAATTGAAATAATCCGGCCGTTAAACCCAGTAATGATCTGGAAAAATCCTCAAACAAAAGAAAGAATGGCAATAACTCTGATTCACTATCTTGCTAAACTATTAAATGAAGAAGAAATAAAACCGTGCGGAGAAATAAAAAAGGTCAAATGGATTTCTATCTCAGAGATAAAAGCAAGAAAATACAAAGTAGCACCAAATATTGAATTCTTAATAGAAAAAGGAGATATAAAATGACTTCTCTCTCTCAAAAAGTCTCACAAATAAAATCTGGAAAGCTAACAGCTATGCAAAATGTGAATAATTTTTTAACTGCAATAGACAAAAAGAATAAAGACCTTAACATTTACCTTCATTTAAATTCCGAAGCAATGAAACAAGCCGAAGAAATCGATTTGAAAATTAAACAGAAAAAAGAAACAGGAAAACTTGCAGGCCTTTGCGTTGCAATAAAATCAAACATCTCCGTTCAAGGATTAATAACAAACTGCGCATCAAAAGTTCTCGAAGATTATGTTTCCCCATATGATGCAACAGTAATAAAAAAACTCAAAGATGAAGACGCAATAATTTTAGGAATGGTAAACATGGACGAATTTGCTTGTGGCGGTTCAGGAGAAACATCTGCATTCGGACCAACAAAAAATCCAGTCAATCCAGAGTTAATACCTGGGGGAAGTTCTTCTGGACCAGGAGCAGCAGTTGCTGCAGACCTGTGTGACTTCTCATTAGGTTCAGACACTGGCGGTTCAATAAGAAATCCAGCTTCACATTGCGGAATTGTAGGACTAAAACCAACCTATGGAGCAGTTTCTCGTTATGGATTACTTGATTTATGTATGTCTTTTGATACAATCGGACCAATGACAAAAACAGTTGAAGATAGTCAATTCATTTTCGACATAATAAAAGGCCAAGATAATTTTGACACAACAACAAAAGACTATCCAGAAATCAAATTAAAGAAAAAATACAAAATTGGTTTAGTAGATGTAGAAAAATATGCAAAACCAGAAGTCAAAAAAATAATTTATGAAAAAACAGAACAACTTGCAAAAAAACATGGATATGAAATCAAAAAAGTTTCACTTCCGCTAGACATTGCACTTGAAACATACTATCTTTTAGTTTATGTAGAATTTTTCTCAGCAACAAGAAAGTATGATGGTAGAAGATTCGGAAAAAAAATTGAGAACTTTGCAGGTCATGAAGTTTTAAGAAGAATTTTAGGAGGAAGCGAAATTTCCAAAGCAGAATATCACGGAAAATATTACCGAGAAGCATTGAAAGCAAGAGAATTCCTTAGACAGCAATTTGAAAATCTTTTCGAAGAAGTCGATTTAATAATTCTCCCAACAGTTCCAAGAACAGCACACAAAATCGGAGAAGATATAACAGTAGAAGAAATGTATGCTTATGACATTTTCACTTGCCCAGTAAATCCAGCAGGAATTCCTGGAATTTCTATCCCTGCAGGAATGATTGATAAAAAACCAATCGGCCTTCAAATTCTAGCACCTCACGGACATGAAGATTTTTTATTCGACGTGGGAAAAAAATTGGAATAAAAAATCTGAATATTTATTGACTAGCTAAAAGAAAAAATAAAGTCTGTTTTGATTTCCTAACGTTTTGGCAAACTCAAGATAATAAACGGGCGGGTCTTGCCGAAGGCAAATGAGTGGGAGATTGGAAATCAAAACCAAAATTTCAGAAGATAAATAGAGACAATAAATTATGAAGAATGGATTTTTGATGTCGCATCAAAAATCGAGAGTAAATAAAAGACAAATAAGACAAATTTTTCCGCAGAAAAACAAAATCTTTCTTTTGATTTTAAGGAAAACTTTTTTTTCTAAGAAAAGTAAGCCTTCACCACAGCCCATCATCAGTAAAAGGCCGAAGTTTCATTCCAAAAGTATTATCCGGTCTCCACCCAAAATAAAAGTCAAATCTTCTATTTGGAAACACAGGAAACTTAAAAGCTAAAAATGGCTTGCAATGATTCAATGAAAGATTAAATGAAGCTTTTGTACTAGAAAAAATACAAGGATCTTTATCTTTATGTAAAACCAAAAATTTATCATTAGCTCTCAAAATAGCAAAACCATTTCTTTCCTCAGTCCTTTTTCCAAGAGTATACTTACATAAATTTGAAGCAGGATTTCTCGCTTGCCATCTCAAGAAAGTCCAAGTGTTTATATTAGACGAATATGGTTTTTTACAATCTTCCCCAAATATCCCATTATTCTCATTACCAAATAAATTCCAAGTTATCCAGTGTCCAACATCATATGGTTTAATTTGTTCACTACTCAAGGGAACAACCCTATACAAAAAATGTTCCTTCGCTTTATCTCGTAAAGAATCATTTTGATAATCAGTTAAATACTCTTGAAAATCTGGTCGAATATAATCCGGAGTAGAAACTTTATAACTTGCACAACCCGAAGAAAATGCCAGACACGAAGCAGCAATTAAACCGAGTAAATTTTTCTTTATGGACATTCAAAATAAAAGCAAAAAAAGTTTAAATTTCTATCGGCTTCCAAATTCGTTATGTAAAAATTCTCCCCAAGAATCAAAGTTACTCGCGACTCTTTCACGACCGATTGTCTGATAAGCTCTCTTACCCATCTCTTGATAAAACTCTGGAGACGGAGCAGCATGACGATCACATCTTCTTAACAAAGCAGGCCTAAAAAAAGCCAACCCGAATAAACACTTTGAGGCAAAGTCTTCACTTACTCTAAGCATCTCTCTTTTGTATCTTCTTTCACTAGCTAGAGAAAAATCACGAACATAATCTGAATAAACAGGAAGTAAACTTTGCTCATGATGAAAATATTTTTCTAATTTTGAAGAAATATAAACTTGCTCCTCACTACTAGCAAAATCTGCAGCAGCCATTAACAACATCATATAATTTTGATCAATTGGAGTAACTCGGTCTCTAGAATCTAAACGAGCTTTTACGAGTGAAGGAACATGCTCTAAAAAATCAGGGTCATCGGATAGAGTTCGCCAAGTATTATCATCCATTTCTGGAAAAAATGCCCTTAAGAGCCTGAAATCTCCCATCAAAAACCCACAAATCAAGCCTTTAAATCCATTTATATTCTCAAGTTAGTCGTTATTAATTTCAGCCAATAATTCCTTAACGTCAATCCCATGTGCCTCAGCACCATGCCTCAAAGTTTCAAACTGAGACATATGACATCCAACACAACCCATCCCCATAAACATTAATTTTTGAATAGCCTCAGGTTTTTTTCGAATAATTTCTGCAATAGTCATATCCGCAGTTATTTTAGAATTCTTTACTTCCCGCAGAGATGATCCCGAAAGTTGACGAGACCTTTGTGCAGATGAGGGACTAGTTTTTTTAGAAGTTGATTTTTTTGCCATATTAATCTCCAAAAAATTCGTCCTCGGCCTCTTCTAAGGTTTTCCCCTCTTCCTCTAGTTCCTCTTCGCACTCGATTTCATTCCTAAAAGCACAAAGATGTTTTTTAAAATCGTTTACCATTTAATTAAGGAGTCTCAAAAGTTTATATATATTTGTTTAGAGTGTGAACTTAATTCCCAATCATGTCAAAAAGAAAAATTTTATTGACAAACTAAACGGATAACTTTAGAAAATAGGGGAGGGAATTCCTGCAAAACAGGAATAATTGGGGAAATAATCAATAAACTTTTTCGACCAAAACCACCGTCAATATTTCGGACTTGCATTACAATATTTTAGCACATCTTTATTGTATCTCTTACAAACCTGACAAGACTCCTTCGAGCTTTTCATAACCGCTAAAATTCTCAATATTTCGGCCATACCATTTGACTTTTTTTCAGATAATAGCTTAGCGGACTTCTTAATTTCGTCAGAAACATCTTTAGAAATTTTTATTTTGTTAGCTCTTTTATTAGAAAGGTACTGAGAAACTGCAGCTTTGCTTATACCTAGACAATCTCCCACGAATCGTAAGTCCAACTATACTCTTTGACGAGCAAAAGAGCCAACTCCTTCCGAATCTTTGGTAAAATATACCAAACTTCAACTTCTTGAGGTAATAAGTACACGTTGTTTAGGTTATGCAGTTTAGATAAAAAGTTAACAATAGTTTACTTTATAAAAGTTATGCAGATAAAATCAACAACCAGAAAATTTTGACAAAACATTCAGGGATAAACTTCCATGAATAATTACTCCATTAACCTTCCAAGTTGGAAAAATAATAACTCCCTCACATGCGCTTACATTCGCAGTACAATCGACAACCCTCACTTGGTGAGAATAATTTCCAAAAAGACTTAACTGCGCCTGAACATTATTATCTTGAGGACTTCCGTATAACAAGATATTTTTTTTATTTAAACATTCAACAAAAGAGTTCATATCGCTAGTACCTTTCCCTTCCTCAGAGACAAGTATATTTCTAGATATTAAAAAAATTCCCACAATAACTAAAGCAGCAATCAATGCCCATAAAAACAATTTGAAATTAATATTACGCATATTATTAGAATAAACTTGGACTTTTTAAAATTAGTTATTATCCTTAATAAAGTTTATAAAGAAGTAAACCAAGTACAATTATGACAAATTGGTGGATTATCGGTGGCGCAGTAGTTGTTGTGGGCGGAATGTTCTTTGCCTATTACAATAGATTTATAAGATTAACCAATCAGATTGAAAATTCTTTAGCCCAGATTGATGTCCAATTAAAAAGAAGAGCAGACTTAATCCCTAACCTAATGGAGTCCGTAAAGGGATACATGAAACACGAAAAATCAATAATCACTGAAGTAACAAATGCAAGAAAAGCACTTGTAAGCGCAAAGGGATTGAACAATAAAGTAAAAGCAGACGAAAAACTTGAAGGCGCTCTTGGAAGATTATTTGCAATCGCTGAAAATTATCCAAATTTGAAAGCAAATGAAAATTTCGTCCAATTCCAACAAGAACTTTCATCAACAGAGGACAAAATTGCATATGCAAGACAGTATTACAACGATGGAATTCTTTCTTATAACACATCAAGACAAACAATTCCAGGAAGATGGTTTGCAGCATTATATGGTTTTGGAGATAGAAAATACTTAGAGATTTCTGCAAGTGAGAGAGTAACACCGAAAGTTAAGTTTGATTAAAATTCAGCACATTCTCGAGACTATAAATATTTAAAAACAACAAGTAATCTCAAATTTTATGGAAGCAAAACAACAATTTGAAGAATTAGTCCAAGAATCCTATTTGAAAGCAAAAAAGATAATTTTAGAAGAAGCAAGAAAACTTAATCCTTTTCCAACTATGCAAATGGGGCTATGGATAAGAGAGACTGCTCAACCAGCAGAAGATCTTCCAGGTATATTGATTTATGATGATGGTAAATTCTGGACACAAAACTATCAAATTATTTTAAGACCTCAAGGATTGTACAGATTTAGTTTACATTCATTTGAAAGAACAAACAATGGGCACGTCACAGGTATGGTAGAGGCTCTGCCAGATTCTAATACTCAATCTGAATTAGATGCAGGATATATTACTTATGGGAGAGCAGCATTATACAAGATTAATGAAATTTTAAAATCAAGAGAACAAAAACCAACACGCATAAGAACATCACGATAATTGAAGTCCGATTAAATTCACAATATAAATTCTTTTAAATATCCGATTTTAATCGCTTCTATGAAAATATGTGTATTTGCATCGTCCTCAGAAGTAGATCATATTTATCAAAATGCAGCAATAGAATTGGGACAATTAACAGGCTCTCAAGGCCATAGGTTGGTTTACGGCGGAGCAAAAAGAGGACTCATGGGACTTGCTTCTACAGCCCATCAACAAGCAGGCGGAAAAACAATCGGAATTTTACCAGTGAGATTTGAAGCTATCGCGGGAGGAGAAGATGAACTTATTCTTGTTCCAGACTTTCCAGAAAGAGTAACAAAAATGAAAGAACTCTCGGATGCATTCATAGGATTAGCTGGAGGATTCGGAACATTGTATGAATTAGCTGACGTCATCCAAGCAGGCCAGTTTAATGAGCACTCCAAACCAATTGTTCTAATAAATACAAATCGATTTTATGATGAACTGAATACATTTCTCGAGAAAATTGTCCAAGAAAAATTTGCACCGATAGACAATGCAAAATTATGGAGCGTAGCACAGACACCCCAAGCAGCGTTAGAATACATACGAACCTATAGACCATCATTAAAACATGATAAGTTAGGATAATTACAAATAAACAAATTTATGTTCTTGTGAAATCGTTAGTACATCTACTTTCTTTATAATATCCGAGAACTCATCTTTCATTTCTCCCAAAAGTTTATCAAATTCCTCTTCTGAGAAAACTTCAAATTCCGGTTCTAAATCCCAATTCCCAATTACCTCGACATTGTGAATAATATTTTTATTTGAATTAAAATAATCAATTAAATCTCTAACTCTTTCCTTTTTAGGATTGTCTAGATAAACAAAAGTTTTGTAAAATTTTATTCCTAACTTATTATAATCAACGGCAATTCTGAAACCAGTTATAATTTTTCTGTCAACTAATCTTTTAATTCGGTAATTAATAACTCTTTCACTTTCTTTTAATTTGAAAGCAATATCAACTATGGGCTTCCTTCCATTTTCAGCCAACTCTTTTAGAATATTCACATCCAACTCATCCAAGTTAATTTCTTGAGATTCATCGACCAAAACTCTTTCTCTGTCAGAACTAGCCCTATCTTTAATTAAAAAATCTCTATCAAAAACTTCTGCTTTAAAACAAACAGCTAAAGATTTATCTAAAACATATCCTGAGAAAATACTCAAAACTTCATCTTCAATTTTGTTTATTTCTGTCAACGATTTTCCAACACCAGAAACAATCATATCCCAGTTTCCACGACAAGAAACAATCCATTTTACGCCTTCGATTTTTTCGACTTTTTTTAACAAACTCCCAAACTTATTGGAATCAATATTTTGTAAAGATAATGCGACCTTAAACTCAATTTGCCCAAGACAAGACAAATTAATTACAACCTGATAATGAGTGATAATTTTTTCTTCTTCAAACTTTTTTATTCTATAATTTACAACCTCCGAAGATAAACCCACTTTCTTTCCAATCTGCGAACACGTTTGCCGACAATCTTTGTCTAACTCATAAAGAATCTTTCTATCTTTCAAATCTAATCGGAATTCTTCATATCTTTGCATATCTATAAAAGATACATTTAGTATATAAATTTTGTGTTTTTATTAAAAAATATAATAAAACATTATATAAAAGGCAAAATACTACTGAATAGTGTAAACAACAAAGTTTACGGGAAAAACAAAATGACAAACGAAGAAACATCTGGCGCTAAAGCAGCAAAGTACGCAAAATCTTTGTGCAAGTCAGTTATCCCTACAGAATACATTTTTGCTCAGAACAGCCCAAGCAATTGTGAAAATCATATTTGTTCGATTACGAACCAACCTTGTGTCGGAAGCCATCAACAATTTGATGGAGAGGGCGGACATCCAATGTACATTAGTTGGTACTCAACGTATATGGATCCAAAAGATGTAGAAGACTGCCCAATGAGCCATCTAGATGAATCTCAAGCAGAAACTGTTAAAGAAAAAAAACAAGAATTAGTCAAAAGATACGAAAGTTCTATAGAACAGGCTAGAAAACTAGCTAAACTTTGGAAAGCAGAAAACAAACTATACGAACTACAGCAAGGAAAAAGTCCAAGAAGAGAATACTTAACAGAAAAACAAGAAGAAGAAATTGAAAGATTAAAAAGAGAAGCTGAAAGAACTAGAAAATCAGGATTAGCAGAACTTTCTCAAAATATAGAACTATGGAAAGAAGAAAATATTATTTCTCAATTAAAAAGAGAGTTAAAAAGAGGAGTAAAATGATAAACTTAATACAAAAGTTATTCCGAAGAGAAGAAAAGCCTAGAAAAGTAGAAACATTACCTGAAGTAATAGTAGAAAATTTAGATTATGAAGGGTTAATTAATTTACTTGACAAAGTTGATCTGAAAGTAAAAATTCAAGTTTCATATGAACTTCCCTTAGAGGGAGAAGGACATTTTAAAGATGTTAATGCCTTGGATTTAACTGATTTTATACAAAGAGAATTCAAAGAAAACTCTGCTTGTTTCAGATATAGGACTAGAGCAGAACATAGAATTACTTCTAGAACTAATGAAGAACAACACGCAGTAGAAGTCACAAAAGAAAGGTTAAGTAGCTATATTGGGAATCAGGAGATCTGGAAAAATTCTGGACATGAAGCTAGCATAGGCTATTGTTTAAAGAGAGGGGAAAATTAAAATGACAAACGGAAAAACATTTGAAGAAATAAGAGCAAACATGGATAAGGAAGTTAAGAAAATGAAAAAAACTGTTATTTATCTTGCTGCTACCTTGACAGCGGCTGGTGCTTTAATCCTATCAAAACCATATCTGCTTCATAGACCTGAACCTCCGAAACCAGAACAATATCAGAATAGAATAACTGCCCTAGAGAATATCCTTCTTCACGACTTGGATGGAAATGGCACAGTTGATGCAATAACTAGCAAAGGAGAAAGATACCAACTAATTTACGTCTCTCCAGAATTCAAAACAAATGAAATGGCAATTAGAGATTTTTATTTATTCAGTTACGCAAAACCTATGCCAAAAGAACTACAAGATTCTGCAACAGAATTAAAAAAATCCCAAGAAACATTTTATTTTAATGCAGCAAAAACAGACTATGAATTAAGAAAAAACTAATTATTCCCTCATCAACTCATCCATTATCTTTTCAGTTTCTTTATTAGATAAAACACAAGCATCAAAACATTCTCCATAAGTCTCTTTCAGATAATCTTCAACCTCTTGGATAGTTTTAGTTTCATTTCCTAAAAATTCTTCAAATTTTTTTCTACAATCAAAATTAGGACATTCCATAAATTCAGGAATTCCTTTAACCTTCGCAAAATTAAATTTCGCCGTTGAAAATAGCGGAAAAGATTTACAAATCAAAAATCTCTTATCATAAATAGTACAACCCTTCTCACCCAAAAAAGGACACGGCTCATTAAACATTCCATACAAAACCGTTTTTCCATCAACAACTTCTGTAGTTCTTATGTCTAAATCCAAACCTCGCTCAGCTGCAAGTTTCTTTAATCTCTCAACTTCAAAATCAAACAAGGGCAAACCTTTTGGTCCGAACTTCTTACAGCATTTTCCACAACCTTGACAAATAAATTTATCCATAAACAGTAATCAAATAAAGAAGATTAAATAGTTATCTAGGGAAAAACCTCTCCTGGAACTCAAACAAGTCTCTAACAAAAAAGTCCGGAGTTGAACGCAACTGATAACCTTCTTCCCGAACTACTATTCCACTGAGTATTCGTGCATTTTTTCCAAGCTCGACATCAACATTTGCATTGCCCAAATAAACAGCGTCTTCAACTCTAACGCCCACATTCTTTAAACAATGCATTAAACCTCCAGTGTGCGGTTTAGACAAAATTTTCTCGCCTGCACAAACAACATAATCGAAACAGTGGTCTACTAACCCGAGCTCTCCAGTAGCAACATAATCAGGTGCATCCGTGACTATTCCAGTTTTTATACCTCTTCTTCTCAATTCATCTAAAACCACAAAATCAGAATAAACAAAAGTGTTCGAGACACGAACTGTAGGAGAATCGTATTTTCTAAAAGTATTCCAAAATAGATCTTCATCTAAGCCTAAAGAACGAATCAGTTCACCCCTACTTTTAAATCCCTTCCAAAACTGATTTGCAAAATCTCCGTAAGCACCAATAGCATTAGAAGAAGTAACTCCTAATTCATGGAGTGTTCTCCCAACAGAATCATAAATATGTTCCTGTTTAGTATCTACTATTGTACCATCCAAATCAAATATCGCTGCTTTCAGTCCCATAAAATGCCCATCAAAGAAGTATTTTTAAAGTTATAGAATCGATTGCATAACTCTTAAAAAGCGTAGCTACGTCTAAAGACAATGGAAAGAATTTCATTCTATGACCAAATTGCAAGAAACAAAAGAAACTCTATTCTACTTACATTATTTGTTGGAGCAATAATAATTGCAATAGGTTATGCAATATCTTTAGTATTCCCAACAGAATATGTTTTCTTAATACTCTCAATTTCTATAATTCTGGGAGTTTTCTGGCCAATAATCAGTTATAATAATTCTGGAAAAATAGCTATCTGGTCCGTCGGTGCAGTTCCAGCAAATAGAACTCAATTCAAACAATATTATGACATAGTTGAAGGACTTACTTTAGCATCTGGACTTCCAATGCCTAAACTTTATATCATGAAAGGACAGCAAATTAACGCATTCGCTTCAGGAAAGGATCCACAAAGCGCAGTAGTCTGCGTAACTGAAGGAGCTTTAATTAAATTAACCAAACAAGAATTAGAAGGAGTCCTAGCACACGAAATGTCCCACGTTGCAAACTACGACATAAGATTCATGACACTCGTTTCAGTTTTAGTTGGAATTATCTCAATAATGGCCCAAATGTTCTTGAGAAGTTTATGGTTATCAGATAATAGGAATAATGAAGGTAAAAATGGAGGAATTTTTGTTTTAATAGGAATTGTCCTCGCAATCCTTGCACCAATTGTGACAACACTTGTTCAACTTGCAGTTTCTAGAAAACGAGAGTATACCGCAGACGCAACAGCCGTCAAATTCACAAGAACGCCAACAGGATTAATCGGAGCACTAAGCAAAATAAAAAATGATTCCTCAGAAATAAAAGTTTCTGGCTCAATGGCACCATTATTTTTCACAAAACCAAACCTTTCAGCAGCAGAATTATTTGCAACTCACCCTCCTTTAGAAAAGAGAATTGAAATTTTGAAAAAGATGTAAAAGTTATTTCAATAACCTATAAATTCCAGCTTTTTTTCCATTGACAAGAACATCATATTTTTTATCCAGCTTAAAATTTCCAAATCGTTTGATTGCATTTTCAACTTCATCTTTTCTTGAACTCACAAAAACGACAATTCCGTTCTTTCTTAAAACCCTATAAAACTCTCCCAAAATTTTGAAATAAAACTGCTCAATATCCTCAATTTTGGTAAACTCTCCCCAGGGAGGATCTGTAACAATTTTGTCGACAGAGTTTTCTGCTTCAGCATGTTCAAAGAAATCCGCCTTCTTTACAACAATCTTCGCACTAGACTGGATTTCCCTCATTTTCTTCTGCGTAACTTCAACACATTTAGAATCAATATCTGAACAAATCACTGCCTTAAATGGAAAATTTTTTGTTCTTGAGTATGGAACAGAACCGTAACCACAAAAACAGTCTAAAAAAACATCGCTCGAACTTGGCTCAGAAAGAAAATTCATAATGAAAGATAATTCAGGTCTCAACTCTCCACGATGTAATTCTTTATTAGAGATATTCTTAGTCAACCTCAACATAAAAAATCCCTTGCCTTCACTTCGCCTCAAAAACCAAAACTCTAGGTCGGGTGAATAAATGTCCAGCCTCAAAAAATTCTGAGTAGAGATCACTTTCTCCAAAATAGAAAGCTGTTTTTTATCGACGGAAACAAATTCATTCTCATCACTGCAAACAATTCTAAAATATTTGTCCTTTTTTCCTAAACTTCTTTTAATTACCTCAGAAAATTCCTTAGCAGAATCCGCAGACTCTTTAATCATCTCTTCAAAATTTATTTTCTTATCAAATTGTTTCAACAAAATAAAACTATTATTAAAAAAACCAAGCTGTCTAATTCTATTTACATCTGCAGAACTTTCATAAACAACAAGCCCATCTAAAATCTGAATTATTTTTACACCTTTTATATATTTTAAAATAAGAGCTTTAATAGGTTCTTGCAAACCCGATACGAAAGTTGAAACATAATTTGCCATAAAAGAAGATAGATTTTAGATATAAAAATGTTTTGAGATTTTTAAAAGAAAATTAAAATTATAAATTTTTCAACTTTCCAAAAGAATTGGAAGAAAAACTCCAAACTAGAAACTTTCTTGCCTAACAAAAAGGATAACTTTCAAAAATAAAAATAGTTGAAGAAAACTTTTATCTCCTAAAACAAATGGGAACGAGCAATTCGCTTTGAGCAAAACAAACCAAAATAAAGCAATTTTGCGAGATGCAAATTGCGAGCAGAAAGATAATAAATAGTTGAACGAGGCCTTCCGGGACTAACAACCGCGTGCGAAGCACGCAAGATAATAAACAAATTTTTTCGAAGAAAAAATTTGACAATTTCCTTAAAACTTTTGGTTGCCTAAAATTAGAATCGCAAAGGTCTCGACCAAACCACATTCACTCTCGAAATTAACTAAGACGCTTGGCTCTTTCAATACTTTTTTTTGTAATTGCTTCTTCAGCACCAGACAAATTTCGAGAGACTATTCGATTAGGATTAAGATTGCTCAAAAGGTATGCAAGTACAAACAATGCTATAAATAAAATTACAATCAAAACGATAATCGCAATCCAAACAACTCTTTCAGTATGAGACAAAATATTTTCAGGCTGAGTATAATTAATTTCAGAAAAGTTTACAGAACCGGAAGGTATCGAAATATTTGAATCATTGAGCGCAAAACTAAATTGAATTAAAAACAATACTATAATCAAACCTAAAACACCACCTAAAATCCTCTTCATAAAAAGAGGATAATAACATAATTTAAAAACATTCCCAAACCTACACTTTTCCTCACCCATTTCAAAGTGTCCTTTCTGCTAAAGGAAAAAATTCCTCTCAAGAAAAAAAGAGGAAAATAAGTAAAATCAATATAAAATTAGAAAGCTTTTTTAGCTTCACCAGATTTCATTGCCTTTTCAGCATCTGCTTCAGACATTATTTTACACATACCGCAACCACAGTCCTTACATTTACCTTTAGCCATGAATCCGCCTCTAGCAGTCTTTGTCATTTCAGCACCTGCCATTGGCTTCTGCGCCTTACATTTCATACATCTTGCGTCCATTATTTTACCTCCATTTTGATTTAGTTATAAATTATGAATCTCTTTTTTAGTTCCACACGCCATACATTTAAGGAAACTCTTTCCAGCTTCGCTTAAAATTTCAGTATCAGGTTTGCCACAATTGGCGCATTTCACAAAATTCTCAACATATTTTCCAATTTTCTCATTTATCATAGCTGAAGGAAGTTTTCTAGTTAAAATCAGCCGGTCACCATCAATATTTCCTGGAGAAGCTAACTCTTTAAACAAATATCTTGCAACATGATCCGGATTTCTTCTCAAACACTGAACAACCTGCGCGAAGTTAGTTATAACAGTCTTATTTCCCTCATGCATCCCCTCAACTTTCTTTACCTCAAATCTATCACAGAACTCAGTAGGCTTAATGCTCTTGTAAGCTTCTCCCAACATAGATTCATAGTCTTCCACAATCAATTCCCCCAAACTATCCAAATTCAAGGGCTTTTTAAGGGTTTCTTATATCAAAACGAAAAGAAAAACTTAAAAAGTGACCCTGATTAGAAAAATAAGGAGAAAACAAGAAATGAGTATATATAGAGATCAATATGATGGAATGGATATTGGGCTTAAGAATATAATAAAGGCAGGATTAGTAGGACTTGTATTTGCTCTAACTATCCCAACAGGAGTAAAAATCTACCAACACCACCGAAACAAAACAAATAATGAGTATAATCAAACAAAAAATATCCGAGGAGTTGAGAATAGAACATACCAATCAAACTCAGACTTACACATAAAAACCCTATAGAAATATTTATAAATCTCACAAATCTAACATAATCATAAGTTCTAGAGGTTTTAACTTCTAAAAAAATTAATAAGAGACATGGAAGAAGACTTGAAAAAAAATATCATGCATTCAGGAACAAGCTTAGTTGGATTAGTATGTAAAGACGGTGTTGTTATGGGTGGAGACAAGAAAGCAACAGCTGGCGGAATAGTAATGCAGAAAAATGCCGACAAAGTTATCAAGATTAACAATTATATTGTAGTTTCTGGAACAGGCGGTTCCGCAGATATTGACATGCTTCAAAGACTCGCAGCAGCACAACTTAAACTTAAAGAACTAAAAGACAAAAAAAGACCAACAGTAAAAGAAGCAGCACATTTAATTGGGATGATTGCTTATAACAATATCCGACAACCTTCTATGATCCCATTCATTGCAGGAACAATGGTTGGCGGTCTAAACGAAGACGGAACAACAGAGTTATATTCAGTAGAACCAGCAGGAGGAGTTATGAAAGTCAAAGATTACGACGCAAATTTCTCTTCAGGTATGCCTTACATCTTAGGTTTATTGGAAAGACAATATAAAAAAGACATGACAGTAGCAGAAGGAGTAAAATTAGCAATTGAAGCAATAAAATCTTCTTCAGAAAGAGACACAGGATCAGGTTTCGGAGTAGATGTTATAACAATTACTAAAGAAGGAATAAAACAAGTTTCTAACCTTAAAGCAGAAGCAGTCTACAAAGAAAGAGACTAGTAATTTTATCATAATAATTCACAATGGCAGACATTTTAGAAACAATTAAAACAGAATTACCTAAAGGTAGCGTGAGCTCGATAAATTTCGAAGGCGCAAACATTGTAGTCTATACAGAAAATAAAAAATTCTTGATGGAAGGCGAGGAATACATAAGAGCATTAGTAAATAAAATCAAAAAGAGAGTTGAATTAAGAGCGGAAACAGATCTATTAGCAGACAAAGAACAAACAGAAAAAGAAATTAGAAAAATAATTCCAGAAGAAGCAGAAATAACTCAAATTTTATTCGACCAACAAAGAAGTATTGTTGTTATCGAAGCAAAAAAACCAGGATTAGTAATTGGTAAAGCAGGTTCATTATTAAAAGACGTAAAAGCTACAACATTCTGGACTGCAGAAGTTCAAAGAAGCCCAGCAATCCGTTCAAAAATTACAGAAAATATTCGTTCAGTTTTATATTTAAATAACAACCAAAGAAAAAAATTCCTTAATGATATTGGTAAAAAAATTTACAAAGAATGGGACCCTTCAAAAATGGATGAATGGGTAAGGATTTCTGTTCTTGGTTCAGGAAGACATGTAGGAAGAAGTTGTTTTCTTTTACAAACACCCCAATCCAAAATTTTAATTGACTGTGGTCTAGATGTTTCAGCACAAGGTCAAGATAAATTCCCCTATTTCGACGCACCAGAATTTGATATAAGTTCTATCGACGCAGTAGTTCTTTCGCACGCACACCTAGATCACTGCGGTTTACTTCCCTATTTGTATAAAATAGGTTATGAAGGCCCAGTTTACATGACAACACCCACAAGAGACTTGTCGGCATTAATGACCTTAGATTTAATTGGAGTAGCATATAAGCAAGCAGCAACACCACTTTACTCTTCAAGCGATGTAGCTGAAATGGTAAAGCACTCTGTCTGTCTAAATTTCAATGAAGTTACAGATATAACCAATGATATTAGAATTACTATGTACAACGCAGGACATACCTTAGGTTCAGCAATGATCCACTTTAACATTGGAAATGGACTTCACAATTTCTTGTATACTGGCGACACAAAATTCGCAAAAACAAGATTACTTGACCCTGCAGCAACATATTTTCCAAGATTGGAAACAATACAGATAGAATCTACATATGGCGGAAGAGAAAATAATCCTCAACCAAAGAGAGAAGCTGAAGAAGAATTAATTAATTTTATGAATAATGTTTTAACTAATGGTGGAAAAGTTTTACTTCCAGAGTTAGGAACAGGCCACGCTCAGGAAAAAATGCTTATGGTTGAAGAAGCAATGAGAGAAGGAAAAATACCGCAAGTTCCAGTGTATATTGATGGTATGATTTGGGATATCAATGCAGTTCACACAGCATATCCAGACTTTTTATCAAGAAATGTTCGTTCACAAGTTTTCCAAGACAAGAACCCATTCACATCTGAAATTTTCAAACAAGTTGGTTCAGCTCAAGAAAGAAAAGCCGTAATCGAAGGAGGCCCATGTATAATTTTAGCAACATCAGGTATGCTTGTTGGAGGAGCATCTTTAGAGTATTTCAGAAATTTTGTAGACAACCCTAAAGATGGAATGTGCTTATCTTGTTACCAGCCGCCAGGAGGATTAGGTAGACAATTGCAAGAAGGAACACTAAAAGAAGTTACTTTCCAAAATGAAGGGAAAGAAGAAACTTCGCCGATTAAAATGCAGATCATAAGCATCGAAGGATTTTCAGGACACTCATCAAGAAGCGAACTTATTGCATTCGTAAACAATTTAAGCCCATCACCAAAAAGAATTATTGTAAATCATGGAGAAGTTTCTCGTTCTTTAGATCTCGCATCTTCAATTTACAAAATGCACAAGGTTGAAACAGTTGTCCCAAGAAATCTTGAAGCAATAAGGTTAAGATAACTTCCTGCAAGGATGATCCCGAATTTTGGTTTTTCCATGCAGGCGAGGGGCGTTCTGCAAGAATGTCACCGAGGATTATCTTGGTTACATGCAGGCGAGGGAACTTTTTTTCTAGAAAAATAAAAAGGATAATTTCAAAAGATAACAATAATCATAAAGAAAAATTTGAAAATTAAAAAGTCTAAAAAAACTAATAACCGCGTGCTTTGCACGCAAGTTCAGAAACAAATTTTTTCTTCGAAAAAATTTGACAATTTCCCTTAAAATCCATTTTATCCTTAAAGCCAAAACCTAACCGCTCGCGTAAAAAATTTCGCTTTGAATGAACTAAAGTTTATTCGAAAATATTATGGCCTTCATGAAATGCAAAATTTTTTGGAAAATTCTTTATTCATAACCCTTAAAAACACCATTTCACATTTAATGATATAAAAGGTGACGAAACTATCAAGCACAAACCATTAATAACAATAATAATTCTGACAATGTTCTTATTAACTCAGTTCATTGGGTTATTTGTAATTTCGTCTCACGTTGTTCCAAACTATCTTGACGCACAGGTTTCAGATCAGGAACAATTAAGTTATGGATATTATTTTTTTAATATTATAGTTTCTTTAGCGATGGCAGTTCTTATTTTTGTTTTGATAACAAAATACAAACTTGTTGCCTTCATGAGAATCTGGTTTTTAGTCGTCTTAACAATTGCACTTTCCATTTCACTTTCAGCGATAATAAAGTTATTTGGATTAAATTCGTACTGGATAGCTTTGATAATCGCAATTCCACTAGGAATACTTAAACTTGTCCGACCCTCGATAATAATTCACAACGGAACAGAACTTTTAATTTATCCCGGCCTAGCAGCGGTTTTCGCCCAAATACTTTCTCCACTATATGCGATTTTATTTTTATTATTAATTTCGATTTATGACTTCTGGGCAGTTTGGCATTCAGGACTAATGCAAAGAATGGCAAAATTCCAAATGAATGAAATGAAAGTGTTTGGAGGATTTTATATTCCATATTTAACAAAAGAACTACGAGAAAAAATACAAAAAATGAAAATAAAATTCAGAGGTAAAAAGATAAACAAGAAAATAGGAATAAAAGTTCCAATCGCAATTTTAGGTGGAGGAGACATTGTTTTCCCGATAATAACTGCGGGCGTATTCATGAATGCATTCAACAGCATCGCACCAGCAATAGCAATAATTCTCGGAGCTTTCGCAGGATTAACTTATTTGCTTATGGTTTCACATAAAAAGAAATTCTATCCAGCAATGGTTTATATAACTCCTGGAATATTAATAGGATTAGCAATTTGGTTTTTATTAAGATACTTTAGTCTTGCTTAAAACCCATGTGAGCCCCAGCTCTTTTATGTCTACTGTTGATATGCTCCACTTTCTTTTCTAGAAATCCATCTTTCTGAGGAGTAATTGAATAACGAACACCCAGAGTAAAAAGTGCCAAAGAAAGCCGAGTAGGAGATTCAGTTTCAAGCATAGCTAATTTACCTTCAGGACAAAAAACTATTGAAGGCAACAGATCGACATAACCTAAGTCATAATTTGGCTTAGCAACTCGGCCCATGTAATCTCCATTCTCAAATGTAATAAATACTTCTCGTCCAATAAACTCATCAATAGGAGATCTTTCTGCCATAACTAGTTCGAGCCTAAAGCCTATTTAAATATTATTATAGTGTCACTAAGCAATTACAACAAAATGGAAACATTTATAAAGGAGTTTTTTATTGAGTCTGAGTAGTAAAAATGGCAATAGAATCAAGTTTAACAAATAAATTGAAGAAAGGAAAGAAATAAAATGAGTTTCGCACAAGATTATCCAGTACTTACAGGTCTTTTGGTTGCAGGAGCTATAGGACTCTCTATTCTTTCAAACAGAGTAAGCGATTTAGAACAAAAACTAACTCCTCAAACAGAAGTTGTTTCAGGAAGAACAAATACTTATTTTAATATCTCCGGGCAAAAGGTTTATAATTTAGTTGATGGAAAACCAGCAACTAACTATTTTCCAAGAGGAGAAAAACAATGATAGCAAAACCAGAACTAATAAAGAAAGTAAAAGACTATTTTGATTTAAATATTTACGAAACCAAAGTTTGGCTTGCTCTTTTAACAAGAGGAATCTCATCTGCAGGTGAAATCGCAGAAGTTTCCGGAGTTCCAAGATCAAGAACATATGATGTTTTAGAATCTCTTGAAAAAAGAGGATTCGCAATTGAAAAATTGGGAAAACCTGTAAAATATCTTGCAGTAAAACCTTCAGTAGTTATTGAAAAATTGAAAAATAACACAATGAAGTATGCTGAAGAAAAAGTAGAAGTCCTTTCAAAATTAAAAGATACCAAAGAATACGAGGAATTACAAACACTTCATACAACAGGTATCGAACCTATGAAAAACCATGAATTATCAAGTTCTATCAAAGGAAGATCAAACTTATATTCTCAATTAAGAGACACTATGGAATCAGCAGACACTTCTGTTTACCTTGCAACATCTGCATATGAATTAATGTCAAAACAAAAAATGTTTTCTGAAGTTTTCGCTAAACTAAAGAAAAGAAATGTAGACATAAAAATTATAGTCTCTGATGATGAATCTGAAGTAAAAAAACTTGTAAAAAAATTCAATGTTCCAATCAAGTCTAAACATATCAATTCTAGATTCTTGATGGCAGACAGAAAAGAATTAATCTTTACATTAAAACCAACAAACGTTCATGAAGATTATGATTATGCCTTCTGGATAAATTCTGAATATTTTACAAATTCCTTAGCTTATATGTTTGAATTAGCTTGGAATTCTAATTAATTTAGGAGAAAAAATGAGAGAATATTATAATAATAGATATGGAAATTATGATTCTTTAATGGGATATGTAGTTCTTATGGGATTGGTTATTTGTATGGGTGGAATTGGAAAATATTTCTCAAAAGAAAACCCAAGAAAAGATATGAAAGTTGCTCAAGTTCAGCAACATGCCGCAGAATCTAATCTAGTTCAAAAAGTAAGTGGAGGAAAACAGTAATGGATAAAGATATGATTACATTTTTCGAAGTAAGAAATCCAACTGGAAAACCTGTAAAGAATTTAACGCTAGGACTAGAATCTGCAGCAAGTATAACTATCAATACATTTTATGAAAATCCTGCAAACAAATATAGAAAAGTTGAAGTTATGATAATGCCAGAAGACGTTGCAAACGAGGTTAGAAAATACTTGGAGGGAAAACAATAATGGTAGACGATTATTCCTATGATTTGAAAGCTATGAAAGAAGACCAAGAAACATTAAGATTATCTCGGAAAAAAGATCCACTCGTAATCGCAGATGGAGTAGAAGAAAATGGCGATGCAGAAGGATACACGCCAGTACCTTATGATGAAGAAAGAGATGGACCAAGATGTTTACATAGCCTAAGTCCCGAAGAAGAAAAAGAATTAAAAAAACGTTTAATTAGACAAGACATCTTAACCGAGAAAAAAAGATATGAAGAGCTGAACTTCATTGGAGGATTAACTGCCTCAGCAGGAGCATTTCTAGGAAGTATAATAGACTACGAACTAAGAAAACATGGGGCATATGTTCCAGGTTGCGAAAATCTCGGGACAATTATCTGGACATTAGGAATGGCTTGTCCAGGAACAGGATTGGTGATTGGGAATTATGTGCATTCAAGAAGAAACATAAGCGATCTTAGAAATAAATTATCCGAACTTGAAAAATAAAATGGCAAAAATAACAATAAAGAGAAGAGAACTAGACAATCCGCAAGATTCTTTAGATGCACTAGAAGCAGAACCAATAAGTTCAGAAAAATTTGCAAGATTATTTAGATTTGCCTTAGAATACGAAGTCACAAATGACACATTTCCAAAATCAGTAGTATACTCAATAACAAGAGAGATGACAGATGGAATGGGAGACCCTGCTATATATTTAGTAATGAAACAAACTTGCTTCTTTGACAGAGACAAGGAAGGAACAATTGTCCCTACTTCTAGAAGATATATTGGAGGAAAAGGAGCAACATACGGATTAACATTTGAAAATGCAGAAGCAAAAGCATACAAACTTGCAAAAAATACTGCAGAATATTATGCAAAACAAAATAATTCGGGAGCACGTTTAGAAATTGAAGATTTAACTGGTAAGAAAGGGTCTAGACTAGAACTTCTTGCAGATAGTCTTAGACTAAACTCTGGAGAAACTCCAACAACTGAAGAAGACCGAGAACATCCTTCTGCAATGTGGGAAATACAGCCAGGGGCTTAAATGGTAAACGAAAAATACTTTTTATCAAAACTCTTTAAAATAAGAAGATCGGAAACAGCAATAAGACAAGAGTTCGATTGTGCGTTGGTTATGCTTGTACAAAATCATGCTCGAGGAAGACCTGTTTCAGAAATAGCAAATGAATTGAATGAACAAAGGAAGCTTAGAGTAGAAATGTTAAAACACCCTTATAGGTTATATTTAGAACTAAAAGAAGAAGCAGAAACAGCTGCACCACAACTTGTAGATTCAATAACAGCACTAGCAGACCAAGTTGGAGATGAAATAGCAAGATACGCATAATGAAAAAGAAATCTCTTGTTTCTAAACTTACACAAGAAGCAGCAGACAGTCTTCTTTATGTAGCAGAAAAATCTTGGAGAATTAGTCCAGATGAATTAAATCCTAATCAACAAAACTATTCTGATGGAGATTACAACAGACAAAAGAAGCTCAGAGGAGCATATGCTTTAATGGGGCTTGGAATGGGTGGATTTGCAGTATGTTCTGGCATTGCAGGAGCAGCTAATATGATCTCAAGTGTAATTGACGGAGTAAAATATTTTTCAGAACCTTCTAATCAGTATCTAGCAGGCCAAACCTACCATTTCATTCAAAGTAATTGTTTTCTATTCTTAGCCTTAGCAGGAGTAAAAACTGTCTCTCCGATTGCAAATAGGATCGAACTCTTAACAAAAAAAATAGAAAAATATAAATCTCAACACCCAACAATAGACTAATCAATTTTTATTTTAACATTCCACCTAAACTTCTTTACACCAATATCACCTGCCTTTCTAAATTCAGTAATTTTATATTTCTTACCAAATTTTTTCAAATCTCTTTCAATCTCATTTCTTACCTTCTCTTCTTCACCAAATCCATGATAATAAATCAGAGTTCCTTTCTTAGCAACTTTCAAAGCAGCATCTAAAAATGTATCTTCTAAATTTGGCCTTAACATTAAAATAAAATCAAATTTATCTTTTTTTCTGCTCGCAGAATTAACACAAAACTTCCTAGAATCTCCACAAACTACTTGCACATAATCCTGGACTTTATTCATCTCAACATTTTTTTCAGCAAATTCACATGCTTTTTTATTTAACTCAGAAGAGATAATTTCAATAGACAGTTTATTTTTCTTAAACAGCTTAGCCAGTACAATGGCCTGAGGTGCAACTCCTCCAAACATAACAAGTACGCTAGGAGACCTTAACTTACTAGCAAAAATCTCCTCAGCAACAACCTTTCTTTCCTGACTCAAACGAGGAGAAAAGTAAGTCTCATCAACATTCAAATAAAAAGAACAATCATTTTCTTTGTGAATAGTATCTTTTCTTTTTTCTCCCGCAACCCATTTAGTCTCTTGAACTCTTAGTTCTCCAGAAAAACCTGAAGTTTTTTCCAGAATAACTTTTATGTGCCGATTATTCTTCAGAAACCTCCGAGCATAGAATTTTTTAAGAATCCAAGGATGCCATCTAGCAAACTTCAGAATAGCAATATCTCCGACAACATCTAAAGGTATTCTCATAGAGTTATAACTAGAAGAAACCTTAAAAACCTTCTTAAGCATTTATAACTATGAATACCTTAATCGAAATTTTAGTCAGCACAATCTTGGTAAGTCTAATTTCATTAATAGGGATAGCCACTTTCCTACTCAAAGAGAAAAACTTGAAAAAAATAATCGAATATCTTGTAGCATTTTCCATCGGAGGACTAATTGGCGGAGCATTCTTTGATTTAATACCTGAGTCACTAAACGAATTAAAGTCAGAAACTGTTTTTATTTACTTAATTATAGGAATTTTCATATTTTTTGCAATAGAGAAATACTTCCACTGGAGACATTGCCATGAACAACACTGCGAAGAACACTCATTTGCTTATTCCAATTTAGTCGGAGGTGCAGTACACAATTTCTTTGATGGTATTTCAATAGCTGCAGCATTCTTAATCAACTTCAACGTAGGTATCGCAACAACATTTGCAATAGTTTTACATGAAATCCCACACGAGCTTGGAGATTTCGGAGTCTTAATGTATGCAGGCTTCAAAAAAGAAAAAGCAATTTTCTTCAACTTATTAACAGCATTCTTTAGCATAATTGGAGGAATCATAGGATTCGTTCTTCTTAGTCAAATAAGCGCAATAATTCCATTCGTTATAGCCCTAACAGCGGGAGGATTTATTTACATATCAGTATCTGATTTGATCCCCGAAATAAGAAAAGAAGTAAGCATGAAAAAGTCACTAATACATATTGTTATGATCTTCCTAGGAATATTACTTCTCTATCTTTTTAGATAAACTGAAAGCTTATAAACAAGTTAGTCTTAAAATAAAAATGGCAAAAGAGGAAGAAAAAATTTCAGTTTTCATGTTAAAAGAACACGGACAAATTCTAGCACTTTTAAACAAATTTGATAAATCGAAAAACGCAGAAGACTTCAAAGCGCTAAGAAAGAAGCAAGAAGATCACATGTTTGCTGAAGAAAAAGCAATTTTTACATTCTACAAAGAAAAAAAGAAATTCCCAGTTTTAGTAACAATAATGGAACAACATGAAGAATTAGAAGATCAAATGAATATTATAGAGAAAAACCTAAAACAAAATGTTGAAGAATATAAAAAATTAATGAAGGAACATATTATGCTTGAAGATAAAGAATTCTATCCGAAATTGGACAAAGACTTGAACCCTGCAGAACAAAAAAATATGCTAGCAAAGACAAAAGACTATATTCTGGGCAACATCGGTTTTGCATAATAATTAGCTTAATAAACAACTTCTAAGAAAGAATAATATGAAACTAGTCAATAAGATTGAAAATTTAAAGAAAGAACCTATCGAAAAAACTATTCGAAATAGGGTTAAAGAATTCGAACAAATTTTAAAAGAAAAAGACAAAGAAAAAATTTTTTCAGAGCTATGTTTTTGTCTAATGACTGCAAATTGGCAAGCACAAAAAGCAATCGAACTTCAAAAAGAACTTGCACAAGACTTCATCAAAGCAAATAAAGAAACTTTAGCAAAAAAACTTAAAGAAAAAGGACACCGATTCTGGCCACAAAGAGCTGAAGCAATAATCAAAGCAAGAGAACACAAGAATACAATTCATGAACTTGTATTAAAAGAAAAAGATGAAAAGAAAATCAGAGAATGGATCGCTGAAAATATCCGTGGACTTGGAATGAAAGAATCTTCTCACTTCCTAAGAAATATCGGTTACAAAAATCTTGCAATTATCGACTTTCACATAGTAGATTTGTTAGTAGCTGAAAACATTATTGAACAACCAAAAACAATCACGAAAAAGAAATATCTAGAAATAGAAAATAAACTTGAAGAAATAAGTAAAAAAACAAAAATCCCACAAGGCGAACTAGACCTTTACTTATGGTACCTCGAAACCGGAAAAGTACTAAAATAACCCTTAAATACTTCAAAAAACAATAAATTACATGTATAAATTCTTAGAACACACCGCAGATGTTAAATTTATAGCCGAAGGCAACTCTCTTGAAGAAGCATTCCTCGAAGCATCAAAAGCACTAAAAGAAGCAATCTGCGGAGACATTAAAGTCTTAGAGCAACAAACAAAAGAAATAGAAATCGAAGGAGACAATCTTGAAAGCCTTTTGTATAACTTCCTCGAAGAGTTTATTGTCCTATTAGAGTCAGAAGATTTTCTAATTTCAAAAATAACAGAAATAAAAATTGATCAAAAAAATTTCATATTAAAAGCAAAAGTTTCGGGAGACAAGATAGATAATTACAAATTTACAAATGATGTCAAAGCCGTTACATACAACGAAATGTTCGTAAAAAACGAAAAAGGAAAGTGGAGACTCCAAGTCGTTTTAGATGTATAAAATGAAAAGAAATAAAAGAGGACAAGCATTAACGATCACACTAATAATCCTAATAATTGTTTTAATCAGTGGAGTTGTTTTACTATATATTAATCCCAATAAACAAACAACAGAAAAATGTAATGTAGGTGGAAAAATAGATCCAAAAACGGGAAAATGTGCTTATCTAACTACAAAAGAAGACATAACACTTCCTCCAAAAACACCAATAAAGGAAAATAATACAAAAATTAATCCTAGAGTAAATATCACAAACCAAACAGCAATAAATTATACTAATTTTAATATTTCAGAATATGAAGACAATCCTTTTGGTTGGCATCCGGCTTATCCATATGCTAGCGCCTTTGATCTAGGCATTAGATGGCATAGAGATAATCTTATTTGGTCTTTAGTCCAGCCAGATATCAATAAGGAAGAGTATCAGTTTAAATTTGTGGACGGAGGTAAAAAGGGTAATTTTAACTATGATCAGAACTTTGGCGTTGAAACTGGAAATTTAAAAAAGATAATAACTATTTTCATTGAGAAAAATTCTCGGACCCCTACAAATTCTTGGGTACCAACTAACATAACAGCCTACCAAAAATATCTCCAAGTTTTAGTTGAAAGATATGACGGAGACGATAATTTAGGTTGCAAGATCGCTGCTCCAGATTGCTATTCGACTGGAGACAATATGTATCCAAGCCAAGAAGTTATTGATGGTCTGAAGAAAAACCCAATTAAATATTGGCAGGTAGAAAATGAACCAATTTCACTCAATAAAAAACTTGAAGGTTCAGACCCATCAAGTGATTTAACTTTTGCTCAGCTACAACGTTTGTCTTATGAAGCAATAAAAACTGCTGATCCTGCAGCTAAAGTCTTACTTGGTAGTACTTCAGGTGGACCGGACGGATACATTTCTCAAACCTTAGACCCATGGCAACCAATATTGCAAACATTAGATGGAAAATACGCCGACATTTTTGATCTGCACTGGTATGGTTGTGCTAAAGGAGATTATCAAATATTAGATACAAGCAATGGACAAGATGTTTTGTCCTACCTAAGAGCAGAGCTTACCGAAACAGGTTTTCCTAATTTACCCATTTGGATGACAGAAATGGGAACCAACTCCGGCCTAGCAACTGATGCTAATTGTGGATTACAAACAGAAGAACAACAAGCAAGTGATTATGTAAAGAGATACATTTATGGTTTATCTCACGGAATAAAAAAAATGTTTGGAATCTTAAGTCTTACAGAAGGAACATGGGACAACCCAGAAGATTACTTTAGCAAGACAGAACTGATTTATGACGGAGAGGGTTCAAATGACCTCGGTGAAGGTGTTAAAAAACTATCTTATTATTCATACAAGTTAATGACTAATAAACTAGAAGGTTCTGATTGGAAAAATGTTTTAGAAATTTATAACTCGAGTAATGTTTACGCCTACAAATTCACAAATAAACAAACAGGAAACTTAACTTACATTGTTTGGTGGGATTATTGGAATGAGCCAGAGTTAACAACTAAACAAGTAACTATCCCAATTTCTTTAAATGGCAACGTAAAAATAACTCAGGCTGTTCCCCATTTTGAAAATGGGTTAATTCTTCAACAAAGCGGAGAAGACTATCCAAATTTTTTTGATACTGAGACTAAACAAGCGAGTAATGGGCAATTAAGTTTGAGTTTACTCAAAAATCCAGTTTATATAGAACAAGATTAAAAAAGGCAAAGCAATCCTCTCGTTAAGTCTATAAACTATTTTTGAGTAAATTAATTATGGCAGAAATAAAAAAAATATCAGAAGTTGAATGGGAGATCCCTAAAGAAAATGAAATGCTAGTACCTGGAAAAGTATTTGCATCAGAAAAACTATTTAAAAAAATAAAAGAAGATAAAACTTTACAACAAGTAAAAAATGTAGCTATGCTTCCAGGAATCATCAAAGCAAGCTTTGCAATGCCAGATGCACACCAAGGTTATGGATTTCCAATAGGAGGGGTTGCAGCATTTGACATTGAAAAAGGAGTAATCTCGCCAGGAGGAGTAGGATATGACATAAACTGTTCAGTAAGATTATTAAGAACAAATCTAACAAAAGACCAGATAAAAGGAAAAGAAAAAATTCTAACAAAAGCATTATTCAAAGCAGTTCCAGTCGGAGTTGGTGGAAAAGGAAAATTAAAAATAACTCCCAAAGAATTAAACGAAATTTTAGAAAAAGGAGCAGAATGGTGCAAAGAAAAAGGTTACGCAACAAAAGAAGACATTGAATTCATCGAAGAAAAGGGATGCATAAAAGGAGCAAACTCGAGAAATGTTTCTGACAAGGCAAGAGGAAGAGGAATAAATCAGCTAGGAACTTTGGGAGCAGGAAATCATTTTGTTGAAATGCAAGTTGTAAATGAAATATTTGATAAGAAAACTGCAGAGATATTTGGATTAAAAAAAGATCAAATAACAATTATGGTTCACTGTGGTTCGAGAGGTTTGGGGCATCAAGTCGCATCAGATTATATTAAACTAATGGAAAAAGAATATGGCTTTCCAAAACAAGATAGAGAATTGGTTAACGCTCCAATCAAATCAGATCTAGGAAAAAAATATCTTTCAGCAATGGCAGCTGCAGCTAATTTTGCATTTGCAAATAAACAAATCTTAACACATCAAATCAGAGAAGAATTTAAAAAAATATTTCCAAAATTTGAAGCAGAACTAGTTTATGATATTTGTCACAACATTGCAAAATTCGAGAAACATGAAATCGATGGTAAAGAGAAAGAAGTTTTGATTATGAGAAAAGGAGCAACAAGATCATTTGGTCCTGGAAGAAAAGAGCTTCCAAAAGATTATCAGAAAACAGGTCAGCCAATAATTCTGCCAGGATCAATGGGAACTTCAAGCTATGTTTTAGTTGGAACAGAACAAGCAGAAAAAGTTTCATTTGCTTCCACAGCACATGGAGCAGGCAGAGTCTCAAGCAGAAGTTTTGCAACAAAGAATATAGACTCGAATCAAGTCTTAGAAAAATTAAAAGAAAGAGGAATAGAAGTAGAAGTAGGAAGTCAAAAAGGACTAGTTGAAGAAGCTCCAGAAGTTTACAAAGACATTGACGAAGTTGCAGAAGTTTCTCAAAAAGCAGGAATCGGAAATTTGGTTGTAAAACTAAGACCTATTGGAGTAGTGAAGGGATAATTTAAATAAAATTAAGGATCATCTCTCAAAAGAGGATTACAATAAGCATACTGTTTAATAGATCCAGAATAATTATGTTCTCTGCAGGATTCCTCAAGAATGTCAACCAATTGTCTAATTCTACTAGCACTTCCTTTATGAATAGTCCTAGATGCTGAAGGTGATTGATGTCCACGGTAAGAAGTAATACAAATCACCGTTCGAGTAGGATATTTTTCGACTAAATATTCTATAACTCTTTCTCCGCTCATGTCTGGCAAACCAACATCGACAACGGCAAGATCAAAGCAAGAAGATTCACCGATACTAGAAATTGCATCTCGCCCATGAGTATAACGAACTGTCTGATGTCCTTTTTCTTTTTTGAGCATCTCTTCTAACAAAGGTCCAACTTTCGAATCATCAACTATTACTATTTTTTTTGTCATTTTTCAAGTTCTCCCAAAATTTGTTCTATCAACGTTTTCTTGACACGAATATTTTCAATTGCTTCGGAAACATTTTCCTCTGAAATTTTTATTCCTGAGTCAAGAAATAATCTCCGCAACCTAACTTGTTTAGCCAAATGTTCAGCATCTGAATGATAACTTATTTTAGGAACACCATCTAAAGAAACTTCTCCCAAAACCATTTTTCCACTATCCAAAATATGTCTACTCGAGCTAACCTCGTAATCATTTTTTTCCAGTAATTTTGTTAATTTTTGATATTTTGCATCCATTTTGTGTTGATATCATTCTAGAACAGAAACCGAATTGTATAGTAAAGTTAATACAGATCCGGTTTTGTAGTCCGAATCTTATTAGTTTGAATAAGAATAGAATGAGTTACCACTAAAATTATTCCATTCGGAAACAACCTTAGTGTTTATCATAATTATTTTAAGATTAAGCAGTTTATAAATTTTCCTTCCGCATGCAGAGAGGATGTCCGAACCAGGACAATAAAATAACCTCGATAAATTTAAAAAGTAGAAATTAATAACTAAATAGAGGTGTTGGTAACAGAATCGCCTAAGAATTCTATAGAATAAAATGGAACAAAAAACGATAAGTCAAGAGTATGCGCAGAGTATAAGAAGATGGGTAAAAGGTTCAAGTGCAGTTTCATTAGGGACCTATACTTTAGAATTTATGGGGTTAATGTTAGCAATTGATGCCTACACCACTAGATCTGGAAAAGAGTTTCTTGTAGCATTTGGAACATATGCTCTAGGAAGAGCACTTTCAACTAAGATAAATAATATTCGACAAGAAAAAACAAGTGAGTTAGAGAATTCCGTAATCAAACCTTAAAATGGAAAAAATAAAAAGATACTTAACAAAAACAGCTCCCCTAGTATTAGCAATTACATCTTTGACAATCGGATGCGGAGAGAATACTCAAGATAAAGTATTAACTCCAAAAGGATGGGTTCCATATTCTCCAACAAGTTATTCTTCTCCAATAAATCCCACATTTAGTAAACTTGAAAAGAGAGCAGAAGAAAGACCATTAATTAGGCAGATTACTCCTGGTCCGATCTATCTAAATACTGGTTTACATGGAAGAATAAAAATATCTGATGGACCCACAACAAATGAATATTATGGTCTGACTCCAAAAGAACAAGAAGAATTAGCTATACTGTCGTTAATTTTCAGCTCACCGACCTATTAAAACAAGCTCACTCTTCTTTCCTTTCCACTTTAACCGCGGTCGGGGCCTCTCCACCATGCCAGGTAAATCTCGGACGAACCCTTATCGGATAAATTCTTTCAGAATTATCATCAAGCAAAATTGCAGAACCTTTTAACCTCGGAAGCTCATTCATCTTTTGTTTGATACCTTCGTAAACATAACTCTGCATAATTTCATTCAAAGCGCCAACATCTTGTTCAGCAGTAACTCTATGAGACAAAACAATATCTGACTGAGTCATCGCATCAGTATGAATTTTTCCTGGCTGCTGAGTTGCAAGAACTAAAGAAATTCCGGGCTGTCTTCCTTCTCTTAAAAGTTGAATCAACGCATCTGTTGCAGGAGTCTTTCCTTCTTTTGGTAAAAACTCATGAGCCTCGTCGATAAAAATCCAAGTCAAAGGCATACTTCTTTTCATTTGAAATGCCAAATAATTATACCCATGCTGAACAGATTGAATTTCCTCCTCCCTTCTTGCAGACATTCTCTCGTTGAACAATCTTTTAGAAACTAAACCAATAATCAAGCCCCTAACATTAAAACTTCCAGTAGAAGCATACATTGACAAATCGATCACAGTAGTTTTTCCAGGCTCAACCAAATCTCTTATCGGAGTTCCGCTAACTTCATCAAAAACTTTCCAAGTCTCCGCAGCATCAAAAAGTGCCGAAGTAGCATTCTTAACATCTTGAGAAATATTTTCAGCAGTCTTAATCATCTCCCGAATATCTTCAAAACTAAAAGAGCCTTTTTGTTTTAATGCTGAGACAACGCTTTCAATCAAAACAGCCTCCGGCTGTGTAAACTTAAGTTCAAAAAGAGAAACCCAATCATCTGCCTCCAAATCCGAAATCTTTATTGCAAACTCCAAGTCAACAGGAATACCCTTATCATGATACTCATCAAAATAACCAAATGGAACAAAAACTTTTACATCAACATTTTTCGGTTCCAAACCCCAATCAGAAAGTAAATCTCGATCCTTATGATTCTTAAATTTCATCGTCCAGAAAATTCCCATCGTGTCAAAAATCAAAGAAGAAATATTTTGTGCCTCCTCATAATTTAAAGTAGACAAAGCTTCAGCCATTCCCCCGATAGTATAAGACTTACCGCTTCCTCTTTTTCCAGCAACAAGAACAACATGACTTCGTGCAACATCCATATAAATCGGATTTGAAAGAGAAGTATATTCTCCCATCTTAACAAAACTCTTACCTAAAAAAATCAAACCTTTATTCCCGAATAACTTTTTATCACTCTCATTCCTCCCAATAATCACATCAAATGGCATAAACTAACATAGAAACAAGATATTATAAACATTTTGAGGATTCTGTCAGCGTAGTTGACATAAACTGTATAATTTATAAAAATCAAACTCTGTTTGATTTAGTTAAGGCTCTGCAAGAGTCATCCCGAAGATAGGTTTATTTTCATGCAAATTAGGGGCGTTCTACAAGAATGTCATCGAGAATTGACTTGTTTAATGCTGACGAGGGATAAATATTGCGAGGACAAAACTAAGAGGTCCAGAGATATAACCTAAGAATTTTCGGATTATAATTCTGCAGAGTACTACTAATAATTCTCTCTTCAACAAAAACACTGCTTGTAGTTGTTATTGAAGATTCGCTAAATGGAGCTGTCGGAGGGCATACAGAAACCTGAACATCGCAAATACCTAAACTATAATTAAATGAGTAACCTTTATTGAAGTCTGGATCCACTAAATTCGAAGAAACAAATTCTTCAAGAGCAGTATAATTTTCATTCAAGGTTGCATTTCTTAAAGAAGAACTTGAAGCAATGCTTTCAAGAATAGTATTTTCTAAATCTGAAACCGTTTTCGCTAATTCCTCACTTTGAACATTGACTTGATTTTTAACAGTTACATAAATCAAAACACCAGACAAAAGAAGAATAGCAATAACTGCTTCCAAAATTCTTATCCAACCTCTTTTTGTACCAATAGTTAAACTTACCATACTCTAATTATAAAATCTTCATTTATTAATGTTCCATTCCCATACAAAACAAGTCTCCTATAAACTCCTGCAATTACACTAACCTGCTCGGGAGGTTCCTTTTCCATAGAATATCTACTAGATCTTATAGAAAAATCAGTATTCGGCAACAAACCTAGTTCTTCCTTGAGCAAAGAATAATTATTAGTATATTTATCGGTAAAATTCTGAAGCTCATAATCAGACAAGACAACCAAGTTATTTATGTTTCCTAAAGGATAATCCCTATTCTTGTTACAAGCGGAAAGATTTTGTAATAAAATGTCAGGGGAGTCAGAATAATACAAGTAAGAGAATTCTGGCCGGGTAGTAGAAATATTTATTACGCCCATATTTTCTGTACCTGGAACTAAAGTTGAATTAAGTCTGCAGGGCTTATTCTTAGGAGCACCGTCACTAAAATTAACTAAAACACTTGTCAGATTAACCGAAACCGAATTAAAAACACTGTCTTTTAAAGAAATTAAGACGCTATCCTGTAAAGTTTGAGTTCTAAATGGCTGAATAAAATAAAGCAAGAAAAAAACAAAACCTACAAAGAGAATAAATGAAAAAATTATTTCAATATGAGAGGCAGCTTTTTTTTTACCAAAGTAGGTTAAATTATTTTTTAAAGAGCTCAAGCACTAACACCTCCGAATATTAATGCAGCCAATGAAGAAATAACTAGCGTTAACCCAATAAGAATGAATGAATGTTTTATACCATCTTTCAAGCTGCCTTCAGAAATCTTTCCGATAACCAAGCCAGCAAAAAAAGATTGAACAATCAAAAGCGAAAGTAAAGGAACTTCAAAATTAACATTGGCTCCAACTTTAATATTCGAGTTCAGATCTTTAAATCCTGCTCCACCAATATCTTTTGTCAAAGGTAAAATTAAGTATTGTAAAACTAGAACAATCAAAATAAAAATAACAAAAATAATATATCCTTGAACAACCAAATTAAAAACTGCAGATCTCTGTTCCTTTTTCAATTTTTCAGTCTGATCAACAGAACCCGAAACCGAACTTAGTATAGAATCAATCTGTCCTCCAGATCTTTCAGCCTCGGAAATCAAACCAACAGCTCTTTTTATCACAGGACTTTTCGAATCGCTGGCAAAATTAACCAATGCAGTAGTAAGGGGAATCCCCAAAGCAATTTGGTTACCTAACTTTCTTACATGAATCGTAAGTGCACCATAATCTCTTGATTGAACATTCAAGATTGCTTTTGCAATTGGAGTACCAGATTTTACATTTTCGACCAAGTCCCTAACAAATTCCAGAAATTTAGAATCTTTTTCTTTCTGTTTTTTTGAAACTAACACATTTTCAGAAACAAATGGCAATAACATTAATACAAAAATAACTGAAACTAAGAAATATTTGAACCTAGCAAGAGAAGGAGTATTAAAAAATATAAAAATAAAAACTATCAAAACAGTCCCGATTCCCGCATAGATAAAATTTCGAGTTTTCATTTTGCGAATCAGTTCATCTTCGCAAGGTAACGAGCTAGTCGAGTTACCGCTAACTTCCTTGCGAACTTCAAGTTTATTTGATTAAATGTGAGCATGTTATTTAGGCTGTTTGATTTGTAAAAAAATCAAGAAAAATATATTTAATAATGCCACAACCACTATAGATGAAGTTAATAAAAAGTTTGGTGTAAGTCCAACATCGAATCCAGTAGCAGTCATGATTACAATAAGCATAACTAAAATTAGAGGAGCAGTAATAAGGACGCTGATATAGATATCCATGAAAGTCGCAGCGAGACTGTTATATTTCTCTCGTTCCAATTTAAAGTCAGTTAACAAATTCTCAGATTTTTTCTCAAGATAATTTTTAAGAGAACCACCGGAAACAATATTTGTCGCCATTCCCCCAAGAAGTTCAGAAAGTTTTTCGCTAGGAGTGGTCTTCGCAATATTCCTTAATGCAGTGACTAAGTCATAACCATAAACTTCGACCTGATTTACAACTTTTCTCATTTCTACTGCAACATTCTTATATTCTGGATTGTTAGAAATTATCTTAAAAATACTTGTCGGTTCTATATTAGATCCTGCGATTGCAGACATGTATATCGTCGCAAACGGAAGTTCGTTTCTAATTTTCTGATCTATCGATCCCTTTTCCAAAGAAGGATAAAAATAGTAAAAAGTGAAAGATAAAAAAGTAAGTAAAAAAGGAACCCATAAGTATACGAAAGCAGAAGGAACAGCCAAGCCTAATAAAATAAAAAAGATCATACTCCCAAAGAAAACACTTAAGGAAACAAAGATAGCAATAGCAAGATAAGTGGACAACATAAAACGAGAATTAGAATCCTTCAGATCTTTTTTTAATTCAGAAAAATTTTGAATCGCGAGCCTCTCAGTAAAACTCCCAAAGATAGAATTAGAATACTTGGCAAGTAAACTCGGTTTTTCTGAACCAGCAATTTCCCTCTTAGGAGAAATCTTCTTCATACTTTCTTCGCCCAAATTCAAATCCTTAAGAAATTTTTCTCTGTCTTCTTTATTCAAGGTGACCAAATTAGATTTCCCGTCTTGAGTATAACGATAACTTTCTGTCTTTATATTTTTAGTAGATCCAGTTTCTGGATCTAATTTTTTAACAGCAGAAATCTCTCCAAGTATTGAAGGGATTGCCTTGCTTACTAACAAAAGTCTGGAAAAAAGAGAGTCAGCTGAAGAAAGATAAACTTTCCTTTGTTTCGGATCAGAGTACTTCAAAGCCTGGTCTGCTTTTCTTAAGTCAGAAATAATTTTCCGCATCTCAAGAACATTATTTCTCAATTTCTCAACACTCATGCTGACTCCTCAATTATTTTTTTATTTATTTCAAAAATTGTCGCCTTAATTGAGTTTGCCTCATCGATTTTATTTTCATTTACGCTCTTCTCAAGCTTCCTAATTAATTCATCTAAAGAGCCAACTAAATGCGACAACACCTCAATATCCCTACTCATACTCCACAGAACCAAAATTCATTTATTAATGTTTCGTCGAAGAATGAGACGAATGAACTGTTTCATGCAGTGCTTTCGTCGAGAGACAAGAAAATAACTAATCAACTCGAAACGAATGAAGTGAGGAACCACTACTTTTGTCGAATATAACTAAGCTATTCCGAACCTGCTCAAAACCTCTTTAGGATCTCTGTAATAGTCATTAATTAACCTCTGAAGAGAATCAAAATCGACCTCTTTTCCACGCTTATATATTTCATAGATTAATTTAACCCTTAAGTCAAAATCCTCTTGTAATTTCTGAACAGCTATTCCGTTTTTCTGTTCAATTTTCTTAAAAACATGATTTTCTCTTTTATAAAAGAACTTATCTCTTGCAGGATCCCAAATAAAGGGAGTATTTGTCTGAAATGTTCCATCAGGATTTACATTGATTACCTCGACAATTTCTCTCAACTTTCTTGTCTCCTTCCCATTTACAACAGCATGAGCCATAATTGCTACCGCGTCTAGCTCATTTACAAGTGTTGGTGACAATTCAATAGGGGGAGTTTCAAGTCTTCGAATAACTGTCTCAACAGAATCTGCGTGTATAGTGCTAATAGAAGCGTGACCTGAAGCCATACCCTGAAACAAAACGCTAGCTTCCTGACCTCTAACTTCCCCGACAATTACATAATCCGGCAACTGTCTGAAAGAAGCCCGAAGTAAACTGAACATATCAACCTCGCCAACACCTCCAGCAGTAATTCCAGTTCTAACTACAGAAGGCAACCAATTTTCCCGAGATAAATTCAATTCACGAGTATCTTCAATCGAAACAACTCTTGCTTCTGGAGGAATAAAAAATGCAATCGCATTTAACAAAGTAGTTTTACCCGAACCAGTTCCACCTGCAATTAAAACATTTAATTTGTATTGCATCATCATCCAAAGATAAGCTAACATCTCTGGAGAAAGAGTTCCAAAACCAACAAGTTGAATCGGAGTCCAAGGTGTCTTAGTAAATTTTCTAATTGTAAAAGTAGGTCCTCTAGAGGTAATGTCTTTTGAATAAGTTGCATTTACTCTTGAACCATCAGGTAAAGTACCATCTAAAACTGGAGAAGCATAAGAAATATATCTTCCACATTTTTGAGCCAATTTCTCAACAAAACTCGCAAGTTTTTCCATATCATTAAACTGCAATTTTGTTTTAATATTCCTAAAAATTCTATGAACAATAAAGACTGGTTGACCAATTCCATTACATTGAATATCTTCTATAAAATAATCATGCATCAATCCTTCAATCTCATTCAAACCAAAAAAGTTACGATAAAGAAAATAAAATATTTTATCATAAGACTCTTCTGAAACTTCTAATGCAGACTCCGAAATAACTAATCTAAGTAGCTTGTCTAAATAAGTTTCAGAATCTTGGCCGTCCTGACTCATTACGGTGCTTACATTAATCATTTCTCGAAGAGAAGATTCGAGTTTGTCTAACAGCTCTAGTTCAGATTGATCCAATATTGGCTCCTCTAAATCATAAACAACTTCTCCCTGTTTTTGATCCCAATAAATATGAGCATTTGCATAAGGAGCAATTAAAGGATAACGAATATCAATCAAAGTTCTATCAGGACTAAATTGAATCGTAGGAACTCGCACATTATAGTTTAATCTAGACATCTTTTTTCACCTAATTACGAGAAAGAAAACTAGTTTAAATATTTAATCAAAGCGACTCGACAGCAAAACTTTCTCATCTAAAAATAGATAACTTTAGAAGATAAAAATAGTTAAAGAAAACTTTGCGATTCCAAAAAGATGGCTAACACAAAATAATTCACGGGTGGGTCTTGCCGAAGGCAAATGAGTGGGAAATTTAGAATCGCAAAGTTTTCGACCAAAACCAGACCACTCGCATTCACTCAAAAAATTACTTAAAACTCAGATCAACATTGAGTAAACCGCCAACATTCTTGCTAGTAACTGTTACTGTATAGGGAGTAGGAGCAGATTCAAAGGCGTAGTTACTTTTAGCACCATCCAAAGTCAGATTAAATCCATAATTTGAAGAAACAGACACATTATAAGGCCCATTTCCTCTCGTCAAAATGTAAATACTCCCAAGTTTTACAGGACGGTCAATCTCGCTATATTTGTACACAGAATTAAGAGCCCACGATATAGAATTATTAGTACTATCCACATTTATCTCCCCTTGATTAATTTTAACAGAAAGTACTCTTCTATTCCCCGGAGCTAACTGAACCTCAGCTATTTGGTCATTTATCTTGTTCATAGAATCAATGGTTTGTTCAATCAACATTCTATCTCGAACACTATCTATTTTAGGCTTTGCAAAAGCAAGAACTAAACCAATTAGAGCAAGAGCAATCAAAGTGTAAATTACAGTTTCAATCCAAATTTGCGCCCTTCGTGAATTTCCTAAACTAACTCTCTTTTTCTCGAACATAGAATCAAATATATTCCAATCTTTTAAAACCTATCTAAAGGAGAGGCCGTGTAGAGGAAAATTTTTCACTCTTCTTTGAAAAGTAAATGGTTCCTATTTATGACTAAAATAGACTCGAAGAATAAAAAATTTTAAATCCCGAATTTTAGAAGTCTTTACGCAGTTGAGGGAAAGACCACCCATTTCAAAGTGTCCTTCCATGCGGAAGGAAAATAAAAAAATAAAATTAAATTATATTTAGCACTTTACTAGTGCAACCTTTGGCCCAACTGTACAAGTTGTATTTGTCTTTCCAGTTGTTACTATAGAAGCTACAGCAACACTTACTGCTTTAGTATCTGCATATTTTAGATCATTAAGTAATGTTGTTTGCTCAGTATTAGCAGCCATATTTCTAACATCTAAAATAGTCGAAGCAGACCCTCCATCAGAAGTATAAACAATAACTTGAGCGTAACTTACATTTGCCTCAGAAGAAGCCTTAGCTACCTTAACAGAAACGCTACCAGTAGCATTTTGATAAGAACAAGTGTATTGATCATCAACAACAGATAAAGCACTACTTGCTTTGAAACAAACCGCCCCAGAAGTAGTATTGTCCCTTATCATTGGAATAACTACAGTCCAAAGTACAGCAATAGCCGCAACAGTTATCATAATAATTAAAACAACTGAAACAACTTCACTGACTCCTTTCTTTTTTTGCATTATTTTCATTTCATAACCTCCTTTCAAACTTAGTTAAAGATTTACTACCCTGCCATTTTCAAGACAAGTATAAGCTTTATTATTTCCTGAAACCGTTCCTAAAATAATCGGATAGATTACCAAAGTTTTAGTTCCAGATTGAATAGGTATATCTTGAGTAGCTGAACTGCCAACATCTACAGGAATGTTAAAAGCATTTTGAGTTGAACTAGCTCCACTTGAAGATTTAATTTCAAAACCATAAATAGGAATACTTCCTCGGTTAACAACTTGCAAATTAAGAACTCCAGACGGTGAAGGGCTTGCGGAGATATCTAAACTTACCGATTTACAAACATTATTTGCAGATACGCCATTTTTTTGAACAGATTCAGAAATAAAAGCTCGAGACCACATAAAGATTATAATCGCAAGAACAATAACAAGTCCAATTAAAAGAACTGTTGCAATAATCGGTGAAACCCCTTTGTTATTAGTCATAAAAATCCTAAATGAAACATGTTTATAAACATTTCGCGAAACTATCGACGTAGTTGATATAATTGTATAATTTATAAAAATTAAACGGAGTTTGATTTAGTTATGGCTCTGCAAGAGTCATCCCGAATTTTGGTTTGTCTTTATGCAGTTGAGGGGTAAAGATTGTCTTCTAGCAAGATAAAGACTGTTTAGAAATGTAATTACTACAATATACATTTTTTCCATTTTTTTTCAAAAATGGTTGAACATCAACAAAAGTTAGATAACCAGAAATATTTTTGTGAGGAATTTCATCTGTCTGATTAACTAAAGAATAATAATCTGAATAAACTTCACCAGCAGCCAAAGGTTTTCCAGTCCTATTTAAGGTATAAAGCCCGAGCTTTGCCAAAGTCAAGTTGTTTACACGAATTATGTATCCATCAACATCAAAAAGCCCTTTATTCTCAATAGTCAAATTGAGAGATTTTGTAGCACAAGAATAATTATAGTCCCTAATAACTAATCCCACATTTTCTTCACACTCAGCAAGACCATTTTCAGAAGGAACGTAATCCTTCAACCAAACATAAACCATACCTGCCAAAGAAAGCGAAATAGAAATAAGCAAAACATAGGCAACAATTTCGCTAACTGCTCGTTTACCGGCGACTTGAACTACCATCAACCACCTTCCTGAGCAGACAACAAATTTCCTGCAGTAGTATTAGCTCTAAAAACAAAGTAATACTGATTGCTGGATGCCTGTGCTTTAGTCAAATCAATACTGTAATTTATTCCTCCAGACTCAACAGTTAAATTCTGATATGAGTTGATGTTTACCTTACTACTTTTTGGAGAATGATGAACACTACTCGTAGATGCGCCACCACTAATTCCAGTTTCAACAGTCGTTGTTCCTGGCCCGATGCTAACTGGCAACTGAGAAGGCAAATAAAGAATAATATCATAATTACCATAATTGTCACAAGTTAATTCATTCGAAGAAGTAGTATAACACGTAAAAATATCCAATTCTGGATAAGAATTCAAAACCGCAGCAACACTATCATTTACAAAATTAGCTACTTGAGAATTTCCGCTATAAAGACTGTAGTCTACCACTGCACCAGTCTCCTGATTTAATTGAGAACTATAGCTATAAAATTTTTTAGAAGATTCAGGAACATTAACAACATTGTAAACAACGCCCAAACCGATAATAATCACAGCAAGAATAACTGCCGCCAAAATAAAAAACTGACCTTTCCTATTTAGAATTTGAAATTTGAAATGATCCCTCTGGGAACCCCTTTTACTTTTCATAGATAACAAACATAATAAGCATTTATTAATGTTTCGCGAGGGATAATAGAATAGTATTTATATTTCCGAAACGAATGAATCAACTTGCCCGATACTTTTGAAAAATAAAAAACCTTCTCAGAAAAAAATAAGTGCAAACCCCGGGGTTCGCGCAACATCACAAAAAAGAGGTCACAAATCGTCCTCAGTCTTGCTACCCTTTAAGCATCTAAACTATAACTTAGGGTTGCTCCGATCAAGGCCTCACCCGATTCACCATAGAGAGATCGAAAAGGACAAAACCTCAACGTCAGATAAATGACATTTTGTGGTCAGTCTTACTCTCCCCATCGGCCCGCCATGAAGTCCGTTTGCGGAATGCACGGGACTAGCGTGCTGCCAGGTTTGCAAATATAAGAGTTTTCGAAGAGTTTTAAGTGTTTCGGTTAGGTAAATATTTAAACAAACTTCCCTAACAAAACCCATGAATAAAATAATAAATTTTATACTCACAATAATCTTACTAGGTGCACTCGCTTACGTCGGATATACAATATATCAGTATCTTCCAGCAGAAAAACAAATTCTTAACATTCAAACAGAAGCTAAACTTCCAGAAGTAAATGCGTCTTCAACAGTTACTCAATTTGTTCCAAACATGAGATTTGCAAAAAGCGACTTGAGTTATTTTTTCTATCCTGGCTGCAGTCAAGACAAAGAAACAAGAATGAAGGAAGCATTTAGCACTATTTCATCACAGACAGGAATAATAACTTTCACAGAAAAAACAACTTTACAAGAAGCAGACATAAAAATATTCTGCTCAGAAGTTCAAAAGGAAGTAAAACCAAATCAGTTCATTGCAGGAGAGGGCGGGCCAGATGAATTCCTTAACCTAAGTTTATATCCATTAATAGTTTCTGGAGAAATTTATCTTTACGATACTCTCTACAGGGACAAGTGCGACTATCCCCTCGTAGAATTACATGAACTCTTACATGTATTTGGATTTGACCACGTAAATAAAAAAAGTTCAGTTCTTTATCCTTACTATTCATGTGGACAACAACTAGATTCTTCAATTGTAAACGAGTTAATAAGAATTTATTCAATAACGCCAAAAGCAGAATTACATTTTGTAAACGCTAGCGCATCCAAACATGGCATTTATCTAGATTTCAAAACGCCAGTAGAAAATCGAGGTTTAATAGAAGCAGAAAATGTAACAATTGTTTTATACTCGCAAGGAAAAGAAATAGCTAATTTTGACATGGGAAATATCTCTCCGGGAACGACAAAGAGCATAACTATTCAAAACCAAATTCTTCCTTCAAGATCAACTTCCGAGATAGAGTTCAGTACAATTTCAAATACTCAAGAATATTTTTCAGAAGACAACCAAATTAGCGCAAAATTGTAAAATAACAATCTTTTTAATACATCAAATCAACCTAATTTCATAAGCCGACATCGCATAGTGGTATTGCATCAGGTTGCTAACCTGAGCCCTTTACTGGGCCCCAGGGTTCGATTCCCTGTGTCGGCGTTGAATAGATTGAGCAAAGTGAAATCTATTGAAATCTGATTCTGGAATCGAACCTAGGTTCGTATTCCCTGAAAAAATTTCGCTCTTGAGAAATATTTGCGTTAGCAACTAAAGTTGAGAAAAGTACAAGAGCAAAATTTTTTGTGTCGGCGTTTATGCTATCGAAGAATGAGATAGCAATTATTCTACATGGAATTGAACCCTGGGTTCGACGAATAAAACGCTCCGAGAAAATATTTCTGTCAACTAAATTTATTTTCGAGGTACATTTTGTGAGCCTCCCTGTGTCGGCGTTTTTTCTGGCTTCACAAACGTTTCTAAAAATGAAGAGCAGAAAAAACGAAGTCGAGATGTGTTTTTTGAAAAAGGTTGCTAACCTGAGCCCTTTACTGGGAATGAAGCGCCTTGATTTCGATTACAAAAAACTTTCTGAAAAAGCTTATAAATAACAAAAACAAATAGTTACTATGGAAGAAAAAGAGGATCTAAAAGAAGAGGATATTGAAAAATTAAAGCAAGCAAATATTAGTCTAATAATTGATACTTACGATGATATTTTCTCAGACTTCGATCCAAGAGACTTTAACCAGCGAGCTCTTTCCGACGACTTTTTGATAGAATGTAAAAAAGCAGCAAGAGATAAACTAAGCGGAATAGAGTTAAGAATAATGGTTCCAAAATCAATAAGAAATTTTAAAGATGAGTCCAAAATAAAAAAAAGACTTTTAGATCATTTCAAACATCATTATTCTTTGGAAGAAAAACAAATAAGAAAAATAGTTTGGGAAGGAATTTCTTGGTTCGGACTTGGAACAATATTTATTTTAAGTGACTCATGGCTAAAAACATTAAGCATTAACAATTTTGGTTTAACAATTTTGTCAACAATATTAGAACCAGCAGGATGGTTTTCATTCTGGGAAGGATTAGGAAAAGTTTTCATAACAGCAAAGGAAAAATCAGAAAATTATGAATTCTACAAAAAGATGTCTGATGTAGAAATAAACTTTTTAGAATATTAAACTTTTGAAAGTTTCTTTAGTCTATTTTCTAAAACAGGCAAACTAGAATTAATTTTTTGAAGCCTCTCATGATACGAACTTGTTCTAACGTTATAAGTTAAAGCAGATATCTTATTCTCTTTAAATCGATCAGTTTGTGCCTTTTTAATAAGTTCAGAAAGTGTGCTTTTCTCAGAATGTAATTTTCTAACTGTCATCCTCAAAAATCTAATTCTTAATTTAACATAAACAAAATAAGTAAAGAAAATTAATATAACAATAAAAATAGTTATCTGTATCCAGTATCGATAAAAAAAGTTTCTCGCCTGTAATGCCAAACTTTTGAAAATAGAATTATTTCCATATTCAGAATCATAAGAAGTTCTAAAACTCTCTAAATAGGTTTGAGACTCATTTAGCCTACCATTATAAAAAGAATCTCGCGCCAATAAAAAGTAGTTAGAAGTTTCATTAGAAATAGGATCAGATAATTTTTTTTGCTCAAGATTTAACAGATCATACAAATCCAAAGTTTGCGAGCGAATATCTGAAACTCGGTTTGTCAAAGCAACGACATCTGAATACTGCAAATTCTTCCAATTTATAAACTGAAGTGCACTTCTTGCATCAATTCTTTCTTGCAAACTAGAATTAACTTCTCCACGCAAAATTTGAGCATAAAGAACTTGTATGTAAACATTCTTCGCCTCGACAATTGTATCATTGATATCTGAGTAAGGCAAACTAAGATTGATAAACTCATTCAAAATTTTTTCACTATTATTTATTGCGATCAATGCATCTTGAGCAGAATATGTCTGATTTGCTTCCGCCGCTAAAACAAAACTTCCAAAAAATAAAAATAGCGATAATAAAATTAACTTTTTCACTTTGTAGCCACCTGCAAATATTTGCCTTCATATTTATCTTGGTTATTAACCAAATGCAAGGTGGTTTTCTCATTTTCTATTTCAGCGAGTCTCTCAGTGTACATCTCAAACTCAATGTCATACTCTGCCTTAGAAATTAATTTCTTTTTGAAATAATTTTCCTGCAATCTCACTATTTCAGATTCAACTTGCTTCGCTTCCAATTCTAAGTCCTTAGAAACTTGTTGAGCACTTAAAAGTTTTATCCGATTATTCCTTAAATTAACTCTAGACTTCTTAATATTTGCAATTCTCTTCTGATATCTGTTCATCTCATCATGATAATCATGTGCAGACTTTCTTCCAGAAAGATACAATTTCTGAGAATGCTTTCTCAATTCTCCAATAGTCTTCTCTTCCTTATTTAGATCCTCTATTTTTTGAGAAATAGAATTTTTCTTATAAGCTCTAAAGCCTACAATAGACACAAAACTCAACAAAATCAAAGCAACTAAAACGTATTGCCAGTACAGATAAAAGAACAACCCAACATTACCCTTTCTCTCTAAGACAAGAAGTACTTGCGCCTGTCTCGCTCTCTCGAGTGCAAGTTCATAGTCTCCCCTCTCAAATGCTGCAGAAGCCAGATCAATAATCTCTTGAACATCTTGACTTGCAAAAACTGCCTTACCTGTCACGTAATCAAAACTAGAAACACTTTGATTGTTGATATTAACTTCCCGAGCAACATTTCCGACAATTAAATTTGTCTTTGCAGGATCATTCAAAGCAGTGACCAACCTGGCTATTAAATCATTCACAGTAAACGCCATCTTGCTAATGTCTATGACTTGTGAAGATAAATCGAAAGACTCCTTATTTCTTCTTATATCCAATTTAGATTTTGCTTGGTCAAACAAACTCTGAACATTAACCACATTAAATAAGTGCTCAGTCATATTCTTAAGTGCCTTCTCAGCATCAAATAACTTATTACTAGCAACCTCATAACTTACTTCTTGAATGATTAATTTAATATATTGTGTTTCAGTATAATCACCGACAGTTTGATTATAAACAATCTGTCCTCTAATATGTGCAGTAACATTATATTCTTCGTAAGCTTCCTTGTATGAAGGAACCTTCAAGGTAACAGTAAAAGATCCATTGGAGTTTGGACCAAGATATTTAATAATTGAAGGATAAAAGTCCATGTATTGAGACAAATATCCTGTTAAGTTAAGAGACAGATTTTGAAGGCTTGCCCCAGAACGATTATTTTGAACAACAAGATCGAGCTTGCCCCCCTCACCTCGAACAACATCAATTATTTTCGAATAAACTATTTCAGCTCCCCCGCCACCGCCGGCCTGGCTACTAATTGTTCCGCCACCGCCGGCCTGAACAACAGTTTGAGTAATAGTTAGTGGATTTGTAATTCTTATATTCCTTAAATCAGAGGCGCTATCAGCATTAGATGAATTAGCAAGAGCAGAAACATTAACAATTGAACCCGATATTGAAGAAGAAACATTTATCTTAATTGAATTTGTTCCAGAAACACCTACCGGAACAGTACCTAGATATCTAGACAGTATTCCAGAAGTTAAATCAAAACCTGAAGGCAAACTCCAGCTAAGATAAACGTCGTGAGCGTCAGCAGTTCCAAGATTAGTAACTGAAACAACAAAGTCTAGATCTCCTTGCCCTCGAGTAACTGAAGATGAGTATGTGTCAATAGAAACCGATAAATAAGGACCAGAAGCAGTTTGAACATTTAAGTTTCTTTCAATCACAACAGTTCCAGCTTCAGATCTAACAGTTATGTTATAAGGATAAAGAGCAGAAGTTAAACCAGTTAAGTTAACATACAGGGGAAGATACAAAACATCTCCAGAAGATGCAGAATAATTTTCAGTTTGATTTAAAGTGTTATTCAAATTAAATCTGCCAACAATATCAGCACTCGCACTAATTGAAACATTATAATTCAAAGAAGTATCCGAAGTTGTATTTAAAATAATGTAACCTAACTCATTGGAAGAACTTCTTTCGGTATAAGTAAAAGATTTCACAACAGTTATATTTGTACTGATAGCCTGAGAAACATCAGGATAGACACCAAGAGTATAGTTCGAAGAAATATTAGTATTGCCTTGCGCATCACTAGCATTAACATAAAATGTCCAGTTACCTTCGGCAAAAACAATGGAAGTATTATAATTCGTTAAGCTATTATTTGTCATCAGAGAAGTTGACCAAGAAGAATCTGAAATATTTTTATAATAAACTATTGCGCTACCCATCAAGTAATTATCACTAACTGTTGCATTTATTGTAACATCTACCCCCGGATCAAGTTCGTCACTAGTATTTGGAGAATAAATTATTTCGCTAACTGATGGAGCCCGGTCATCCAAAACTGTCACAGTTCGACTTACACTATCATTAACTCTTCCAGCCAAATCAAACAAATAAACTTGAATAGAATAGACTCCAGGAGTATAATTTCCTTGAGTAAACAAGTAATTAATTGAATCAGCTGTTCCGCTCAAATCAATCTGAGAACCATTTACAAAACTTCCGGAGAAATTATTACTTAATATTGCATAATCTAATCCAACAGCATCGGAAAAAGAGGCATTACATGTCAAATTTTTAGAATCATTAACTGTATTGTCACAATTAAAAGAGTTTACAGAAGGGTTATTCAAATCCACACTCACAACCACAGTTCTATTTCCTTGATTTTTATTTGAAGAAGTATCATTCGCATAAAAAATAATATTGTGTACTCCTTCAGCTAAACTAATAGTTGCATTCCAATTTCTCAAACTAGTATTACCCAAGTTAAATATACCAGAACCATTATTATATCCAGCCCAAGAAAGATCTTCGTTAGTACTTATATTCAATAATACGGAACCATCTAAGTCATATGAATTATTTAATGGAGATAAAACAGTAATAACTGGTGCAACCAAATCGTTTACAGTCGTATCTACAACAATACTAACATTTGCAATTCCTAAATTGCCAGAACTATCAATTGCATAAAATATAACAGTATAACTTCCATCAGCAAGAGTCGAAGTTTTACTCCAGCTTACACCACTTCCAGTTAAAGAAACATTTGTTGTGCCTCCATCTAAACTATAATTTACTGAAACTACTTCCTCGTTTGTCGTTAGACTAAATAAGATAGAACTAGTCGAATAATTCTGAGCAATGGGAGAATTAATTGTTAAGACTGGAGCAGTCACATCATTTACATCGAAGGTAGTCGAAGTTGAATCCGTATTTCCTGCAGCATCAGTTGCATAAAATCTACAAGTGTAATCACTTCCTTTTTGAACATTTATAATAGTATAATTAGCATAACCTGTAGAACTTAAATCGATTGTATGATTCATAAAAACCATCGGAGTAGTAGCGTCTTCACTAATTTTAACACTTGATAATGCGAAACTATCATTAATATAGGCTGTACAATTCGCATTCTGAGTTTCATTTACAGATGTAGCCGAAACAGAACTGAATCTTGGAGCAAGAGTGTCCGCATAAAAAATAATTGAAGAACTACCAATATTCCCAGAACTATCATTAGCATAAACCACTAAACTATTTGTAGATTCTTGAGCCAAGTCCGGAAGAGTTGCATTCCAGTTCAAAAGAGTAGTATTGGTCAAAGAAATATTTGCACTTCCATTAAGAGAATATTTAACCCAGCTAACATTTTCATTAACACTTACATTTAATGCAACCCCGCTCAAAGATTTATAAGAAGCATTTGCAATAGAATTTATCGTAACAACAGGAGAAATAAGATCTCCAGCACCAGTATTTATACTGAATACTACCGCACTAGAAACTCCTAAATTTCCAGAAGAATCATTTCCATAAAAGACAATAGAATATGCTTGGCCACTTACACCAGTAAAAGTTGCATTCCAATTCGTAGGTGAAGTATTTCCCATAGAATAATTGAATCCAGTAGAATTGAGATGATACCAACCAGCAGACAAATTCTCATTTGAAATAAAACTGAATAATATATCTACCTGATTATAAACTCCACCATTAGTTGGACTTGTTACAGTAATAGAAGGAGCAGTCACATCACTTACACTAAATGATGCAGAAGTAAAATTAGTATTCCCAGCTACATCAGCTGCGTAAAATCTACAGACATAATTTCCAGCGTTAGCCAATTTACTTCCAACAATTACATAACTAGCTAATCCAGAATTTCCAGAAAATGAAATTGTGTGATTTTCAAAACTACCTAAAGAATTTTCAGAAATAATTACTGAATTTATATTATAAGTGTCATTCCAGTAAATAGAACAATTTACAGGCAAAGACTGATTTGTCGAAGGTGCAGAAACAGAAGAATACCTTGGAGCCAAAGAATCAGCATAAAAAACAATTGTCCTGTTACCTTGATTTGCAGAACTGTCATTGCCGTACACAGTAATAGTATAATTTGTTTCTTGACTCAGAGAAGTTAAATTAACATACCAAACTCTTGCAGTAGCACTCGTCAAATTCAATAAACTTCCACCGTTCAATCTATATCCTGCCCAAACCAAATCTTCGTCAGAACTAACATTAACATATGTTCCAGAAGGATTAGTATAGCTAGCATTAGATGGAGAAACAAAAGTCAAAGAAGGAGCAGTGATGTCTACTGGAGTTTGAATAGTAAAATATCTCAAAACACTAGATCCAAAGTTTCCAAAACTATCATTCGCATAAAAAGTTATGTTATGCAAACCATAAGCTAAGTTATTCAGACTTGCAATAAAAGAAGTTGATGAAAGATTAGTCATCGAAACATTTGCCGTGCCGTCTAAAGAATATCTTGCTGAAGCAGAAGCCTCTGAAGTTGCAATTTCAGCACTAATATTTACAGAAGAAAAACTAGTATTAGTCGGAGAAATAATTGTTATAGTTGGACCTGTTGAATCAGTTGTATAACTTCCAGTCAAAGGATTTGCAGTAGCAGATTCATTCAAAGCATCTAAAATGTATGCATACCAATTATGTGTTGCAGAATCACTTTCAGAAGCAAACCCACAACTAAGATTCGCAATAGCAGTTGCAAAGCAGTAAGTTCCATAGGTACATCCCGAGTTCGATATTCCAGATTGATTACAAACATACAACTTAATCGTCTGCCCAGAATCTGAATCAGAAGAAACTGTTGAAATGCTAACTGTCGTCCCGCCCAAAATTGTAGCAGCATTATCCGTTGCAGAACTAAAAACCGGAAGTTGATTTATTTTTATTGTTTTACTAACTAGTGTTTGATTGTTACCTGAATAATCCGAAGAAAAATATCTCAAGTAATTTGTGCCTCTAACTAAAAAATTTATCTGACCAAGATTATCTATCGCACCAGAAGGAGTACAAGTATTTGTTGAATCAGTACAATAATATGTTTTAGGATCAGAGTCAACATTATCTGCCTCGCTAATAGTTACTGCATACCCAGGTAATTGAACACTAGAAACCGAATTATCCGAAGTTGTTGGCGCAGTATAATCTAAAGTAAAATCTACATTCAAATTATCAGAAGCAGTCTGCTCATTTCCGTAAGAATCTTTACAAGAAACGTATCTCGTTGTTGCACCCTGAGAAACCACATCACTAACATTACAAGCAGCATATATTCCAGAAATGCTGCATTGATGACCTGAAGACATAGAAGAATAAGAACTATCTGAACTACTCCATCTGCAACTCATTCCAGATTGACCTGAGATATTTATCAGAGTAAATAAATCATTAACATTATCATAGTAGGGCGCAATAGTTCTCCCAGCAACACTTACAACAGAAGTAGACATTGAACTTCCGAGAACTGTGTAAGTATAATTTACTTTATTAGAGTAAGAAACTCCATCGTACATCCTACAATAAATAGTATAATTTCCTGCGACTTTATTAGGAGTATAAGTACAATAAGGAGAGTAAGGACTTAATAAATTAGAAACATTTCCTGAAGAACACATAGAGTTGTCTACTGGAAAAAGTGGAAAACTATCTGAACAATAAAATTGAAGAGTATCAAGATTACTATCATTAACACTGTTGGCAGTAATATTCAAACTAGTAGAAATTCCGGAAGGATTTGGAGAAACAGTAATATTAGAAATAGTTGGAGGTAGATTAACAAAAAAAGTTAACGAGCTAGATGCATTATTTCCATAACTATCGTTTGCATAAACATACCATGTGTGGCTTCCAACAGAATCTGTCAAACCCGAAGTGATGTTTACCTGAACTCCAGAAGTGCAACTAAAACTTATATTTGTCCCATTACCATTATACCAACAAGACGCCAAATTATTATCACTAACAGTTACATTAAGACTTGTAACATTCGAAGTATAAGTAGTGTTCAGGGGATAAACAACATTTATTGAGGGAGGAATAGCATCAGGAGTATAAGTAACATTAAAATAAAGATCATCTACGCTAAGTGTCTTCGCACCACCGGTTGTTGAAGCAACCTGTAAATATGCAATCGCTCTTGATCCCGAAGCCGTAAAAAAACTATCACAAGACCAATTTTCAATAGAAGTTACATCAGTACAAATTTCTCCAGGATTTGCAGTTGTTCCCGGACAAACACTAGAAGCAGTTTGATAAGAACCACCGGCATGTGCATCAACACTGACACTACAAGTACCAATAGAAGAAGAGCTAGACCACCATTCATAACAAACTTTTACATTAGTAATCCCTCCGCAATTAGAAACACTAGAGTTATAATTAGAAGTTCGAATACCCATAAACTGATTATTCCCATTGACAGAAGCACTCTGAATAACTGCATTATTAGTATCAATACTTGTTGTAGAACTACAAACTCCACCGAACCCTTCACTAATCCCACTATTATTTTCTACAGCACAAGCCTGCGAAACCAAAACACTATTGGGAGAAGTTGCTCCAGGAAAAGCAAAAGCAGCTAATACACCAGCCAAACTCAAGAGAACAATAAATAAGAAAAAAACAGAAGAAATTCTTAAATTAGCTAATTTTCCAATAATCATTTTCTTAACTCCTCCCTCAAAGTCTTTTCAACAAAATCAGAAATCTCAAAACCTTCGTTGATACAATGGATTTTTACTTTTTTCCACAAGTCTTCATCAATCTTTAAACTAGTAGTCTTTCTCACCATTTTACCAAACTCTCCGAGTATTAAAATTTAGTTTGAGAGTTGGTAAGGCTGAACAAAAACGCTTCGAACAAAATTGACTCTGTTCATTATATTTTTTGTGAAATGCATTTTTGTGAATTAAAAATGCGGAGCATTGACTGCCGCTAACGGTGAACAAAACGCTTTGAGTAAAACAAATTTCTTTTTCATTGGTACGAAATGCATTTTGTGAGTTCTTTTTCGATCGAGCCAACAGCTCGAAATCATTCGAAAAACGCCCTAGACAATTTTCAGTAGTTTTCATCATCCTCTTTTTATAATTATATACTGTAAAACAACTATTTAAAGCTTTCTTTACAGTATTATAGTATTATGAAATATTTTAATACCATAAATCTAAGAATAATTAACCCGTATCGCTAAACACTTCCTGTTCAGGATAAACAACAATTCCTTCAGCAGTTATTTGGGCGGCAACTATTTTCTTTTGATGAGAAACCCCTCGAAGTTTTAATAACTCGATGGCATTTTCTCTAACATTTCCGTGCTTCAATGCATACAAAACAATTACCCCATCAGCCAAGAACTCCTCTACACCTGTTTGTGAAAATATTTTAGGAACTTGTTCTGTTTCAGTAACTAAAAATGAAGTAGCACCAGTTTTTTCCAAGAATCTAAATAATTGTTCAATATAAATACGATAACTATCTTCTTTCCCAGTAAATGCAGAAGCTATCGCAGTCAAAGAATCAATGACTACAAAATCAGGATGCGCAAAATCCTCAGGCATAATTACTGGATCAACATCAATCAATAACTCTCCTTTCTGTTGTGCAAGTAACGCATCAACATTTCTCGTAATATCGAATGGATTCATTCTCTGCAATCTTAATTTTCCTTTTTTAATTAATTCCCTAGGATTCCAACCAAAACCTTCCATATGCTCAATCAACCTTTCCTCATTCTCTTCAAAGCTCATATAGAAACATTTTTTTCCTTCTCTTGCCTTGTTAATTAAAGTCTGTAAACAAAAAATAGTTTTACCACTTCCAGCACCACCAGCAACTAGTACAGAAGAACCAGAGGGAATTCCTTGTTCAAGTAAATCATCAAAACCTTTAATTCCAGTTTTCACATAATCTTTCCCTAGCTTTCCAGTTTTTTCCTTAGAACCCTCAAGAACATGAACTAACGGTGCTCTTTTTTCAAAAATTTCAGCCTCAGATTTTTTTATTTTTCCGCCGCGTAATTTTTCTTCAACTTCTTGTTTAACTTTAGTAGCATCAAATTCTTTTTGTTTAGAAACTTCAACTTTCTTATCAGATTTTTTCTTAATATGCTTTTCCTCTAACGAAACTATCTTTGCTTTATCCCCTTGCTCGACAACTTCCTCTTCACCCGCTTTCCAACTGTGAAGTTTGGCCATATTAACTTTTCTAACACCAACATGATTTGCTCCAATTAGTCCGTGAAGTCTAGCAAGAACAGTATGTCTCGCTAAACCAGTCATTTTCATAATATCGACGATAGAAAGTCCTTCAGGATGACTTTTAAGTAAATCAGAAATCGTAGTCTTCACCTTATCTTTTTCAACTATTACCATAACCTCTCCCATCAATTTTAAAACACATTTATTTATAAATGTTGCGATATATGACAGTTGTATATGCCTAATAAATAAAACATATGAATTTGACAAGTATATATAATAGATATATGTGACATATTAAAAAGATACAAATTTCATTATTTTTACGTGTAAAAAGATATGTGTGACAGATATATATGATATACATATATAATAGATTAAAAGAACTAGAAGAGGCATATCATATACGAATATGATAGATATATATGATAGATTAAAAGAATGAAAAGTTCATTGATAAATTAAAAGGATAATTTTAAAAGATGATGATGCTGAAGAAATTTTTCAGCTTTCCAAAAGAGTTGGGAAACATAAAACAATTCGAGGGCGGGTTTCGAAGCGTAGCTTCGATAAAGTGGGAGATTAGAGAGCTGAAAAGTTTCGACCAAAACAGAGCCATACATGCTCGCGTAAAAAAATAAACTCACCTAAGAATCACTCTAGCAACTTCTTCAACTTTTTCTGCTCTTCAAGAATATTCTTTTCTACAGAATTGACCTTCTTCTTCAAATCTTTTTTAGCTTCTAAAAGCATTTTCTTTCTAACCTCATCATTTTCAGATTCCAATCTGTGTTTCTCATGCATCTCAAAAGCACGTTCTTGTTTTTCAGTCTGACTTTGCAATTCCTTTTGTTTTCTAGCTAATTCATCATCAAATTTTTTCTCCATTACAAGTTTTTCATTTTTTATTTGTTTCTCAAAATCACTCTTCTGAGATTCCATCGTAGCAACAAACATATTTTTTTGTTTTTCAAGCTCAGCAGATTCCTCTTTCTTAAGATCTTCAACCTGTCGATTAAATTCTACTTTCTCTTCTATAAACTCTTTACCCAATTTGCTCTTTTCAACTTCCAAATTTTTCTTCTCAATAATTTTATCATGTAAACTCTCTTTAAGCTCCTTCAGTTGAGCCATTTGAGCAGCACTAATTTCCTTATTATTCTTAAGTTCAGAAATTTTTTTCTTTAGCTCTTCATTCAGTTTATTCAAAGACTCAGCCTGAGTAAGTACCTCTTTTCTAAACTGTTCTTCTTCTCTCGAAAGTTGCTTTTTTTCATCAGCTACCTGCAAATTCAAATTTTTTATCTGAGAATTATATTTATTTTGTAAATTAATCTCAAAAGATTTCTCGTGTTCTTCAAATTTCTGCTTAAACTTGTTCTCTAATTCAACTCGTCTAGATTTGTATCTTTCAGCCAATTCGACACGTTCTTTTTTCAAAGACTGCAAAAGATCTTGATTAACTTTCTTCTGACTTTGTTCAGCCGAGAATAATTTATTATATTTTTCTTCCAAATTGCGTTCTTCTTTTCTATTTTTTTCCACAAGCTCTTTTTCTTCTCTGCCAAACTGTTCTTCTAGCTTAAGCTCTTCAGATTCCAATGTTTTTCTAGATTCCTCCCTAAGAGAATTAAGAAGATTTTTTCTTACAGATTCATTTTCAAATTCCAACTTTTTTCTTTCTTGAGCTTCAAACTTTCTCTCTTCCTGTTTTTCTTGTCTCACTAATTCTTCCTCTCTTCTTTTAAAACGATTTTGCAAAGCAAGTTCTTCAGATTTTAATTTCTGATTTAATTTTAATTCAATCTCTCGTCTTATTTTATTTTTTAATGCCTCGCTAATTTGTTCACGCTTTTTCCTTTCCTGCTCCTTTTCTTCTTTCTTAATTAAATTTTCTAATTTCTTATCTAAATCAGATTCTCTTTTCTGTAAAGAATTGCTATATGCTTCTCTTTCTAATCTGAGCTGATTTTCCTTAATTTTCAAATCCCCAATTCTTGATTTAAGATTTTTTAGAAGAGAAACTTGAGTTCCACTAACTCCTTTCGCACTAAGTTCTGCAGCCTGACCATTCAAGCCGTTCTTCAATTTTCTTAAAGATTCAGATTTGTTCGCAAGATCATTTTTCAACTTTTGCTCTTGAGATTTCAGTTTTTGTTTTTCCTTATCAACACTTTCTTTAATACGTTTGACTCTCAAATCGCTTTTTTTCTGAAATTCTAATTCTAAACTCTTTTTCTGATTATCCAAAGCTTTTTTCAACTGTTCCTTGAGTTCTGCAGAATATTTTTTCTGAAGTTTAGACTTCTCCCTTTTCAGATTTTTCTCCTCTTCCTTACTCAACTCTTCTTCAATTTCCTTTTCAGCCTCTGACTCATCTACTTCTTCCTCTTTCTTCCCTTTCTTCTTGCCTCCCTTAAAGAAAAACAACTCTTCGGACTTGGAAGGAATTTCTTTAGAAACGCCTAATGCAACCTTGCCGGATTTCCCAATCAAAAGATGTTGTCGAGCATATGCATGATAGTCCTGATCATCACCAAGAATATGGTTTCTCAGCCAATTAGCCATAAAAGTCCTCGCTTCAGCGATTAAATTCAAAAGACTAAAAGAAGTAATAGTGCTCTTATCCGAACGATATAACTGAGTATATAGTTTATCTTTAAAATTTAAAAAATACTCCACAAAAGCCAAATGAATTTTTCGGTGCATCTCCAATTTAGGGTACTCAATTCTTTTCATATAACCTTCTTCATAAGAAAAATGTTCTCGAGCATATTTATCAGTCAAATCAATAATCTCTCGGATCCTTGCAACTTCTTCCCCCTCCTTAGTTTCAACAAGCAATCGATTGAGTATTCCAAGTAATCCTTGATGTTGATGATCGATGTTAGCCTCTTCTACGCTCATCTTGGGAATCCAAACGACTGGCTTGCCTTTAGCAATAACTAACCTCCCCTGCTTAATTTTGCCTATAACCTCTTTTTTATTTTTCATCTAACTTCAATTTTATCTGCAGATTGTTTAATTAGAGCCACCAACTTCTCGTCAGTACTTCCTTTCGGAAGAACAAAAACTAAGTCTACATCCCATTCATGAGATCTATACAGAATAAATGAAAAGAACTTTACCAAGACATCCAAATTATTTCTTATAGCAAGATTAGTTATAGAATCAAATAAAATAGTTACTTTTCCAGTAAAAGACTGTTGCGATTGATTTATAGCAATACTGAGAGAAGTTAGATTTTCACCAGACAAATAAATAACACCATTTTCAGAAGGCTTGTCAATTGTATCAATAAATAGAAAATGTCTGCCCTTAGAAACTTTCACTAGATCATCCTTAAGTAAATCATATGGTTTTGAAGATAAGACTAAAACAGTATTGTCCGCAGACTTTTTTAGAGATTCAATAAAGTTTTTTTCTAATTTTTCCGGCCTACTCAAAACGAGTTTAATCATCATCGCCCCTCACGAAATCTTTAGACTTTATATAAAAAGCAAGTGCAACAGACACATAAAAAAAAGTATATAGTAAGTCGATAGGATGCCCAGCATAATAAGTGTTATTCTGGCTCATATTAGCGAATATCTGGTCATAAACCAGTCGAGTTAACATTCCTCCGCCGAGAATAACCCAATGCCAACCATATTGACTACCTTCGAATAAAATTGGCCAAACAAGATAAATAATTAGTAGCAAAACAATAACATCATACAGAATATATGAATCTTGTATAAAATGACTAAAACCAACATTTCCTTCTCGGATATCCTCAGAAACATCATTAAAAAGTATAACTCCTCCAATAACAAGGCCAGTAACAACAAGAAGATAAATTAATCTACTGGATGGTCTAAACCCTACTGAAATAAAATAGACTAAAGAAATAATCAAAGCGACATACGCCAAACTCCAAGCCAGATCCGGATAGCTCCCCAAAGGAGTAACTTTGTCAAACACGGCCTCAGCAATTAACCAAAGAAGATCGCCTAAAAAGAATAAAAAAATAGAAATTATTAGAAAAAGCTTACCTTCTTTTTCTCTAGGAAAATTTTGAGAAATTTTTCGATAAATAAAAATTGTAGAAAACAACGCTAAAAGAGCAAGAATAACGATAAAGATATTTGCAATAGCATGACGATAATATTGAAAACTAGTCCCAAAAATAAAAATTGCTTGGAAGACATAAACAACAACTGCAGCAATCAAAATCCAAAAAAATAATCTGCTACTATAAGAACTACTGACTTTGACACCTTTTTTCATGATAATCTCAAAGAAAATATATATTTAAATGTTACATTCTCGGCAAAAATAGATTCAGCAACCCCTAACCCTTTATCTCGAATTCTTTCCGAACCAACTCCAAAATCTCGTCATTCGAAATTGGTTTTTTCACAATACCAACTAATTTTCTTACTCCCTTCAAATCAGACTCAGTCAATTCAGAACCAGTCAAAAAGATTACTTTTAATTTCGGAAATTTCTTAGCAAGATCAACTCCGCTCTCACCATCTAACATAAATTCTATAATTGCCAAATCAGGATTTTCTGACTTAATTTTCTGGATAGCCTCTTCGATATTATATGCTTGAAAAGTTCTGAACCCATTAAATTCTAAAATCTGAGAAATGGCAACAGCAGTCTGTACGTGATCATCTACGATAGCAACAAGCACCTTTTTAGAACCAACACTGCTCTCTTTCATAAAATAAGTATACAAAAGAGATTTTTAAATTTTATGAAAATTAAAATAAATCATTTAACTAACACGGTGCTGTCAACAAAGAGAGAAATATCGGAAACAATCTTCTTTTTACCTTCGAGCATGATCCAATAGAGTGCTTTTATTTTTTTCTGCTGAACTCTGGACATAATACTATTCAAAAATCTTAACACAAATACCTCTGAATTGTATAGAAGCAAACTATCCAAATTATCAAATATCACCAGATCATACTTGCCAATAATAGAAGAAAATTTCAAAGAAAGTTCAGTTAAAGCGTGCGGAGATGGAAGATAGTACACTTTGTCATTTGAAACAGCTTTCATCAGTTTAGAAGAGACACAGTCAATAAAAAAACAGTTAGAATAGTCTATTCTATTATCGTCAAAAGTAGTCATCAAAGTTGAAGATAAACGATTTGTAGTTATTACACAAACTTTCTTATATTTTTTTAAAAGCAATTTGTAAGTCTCAAGAATATTTTTCTCAGGATTGAGATTATCACAAATAGCTAAAACATTGTAGTTCTTATTCAAGTTTGAAACTATTTCTTTACTCGCCATTATTCTTTTAATATTTCTCCTATTCTTTTTTTAAATGCATCCAAATCCAATAAAGGTTTATGAAAATATTCTATAGGTTTCAAAGTTTTAACCAGATCTCTACCTGCCTGACCCAATTCAACAACAGTAAGAAAAGCTACTTTTTGATTTTTTAATTTAGGATCCTTTCTAATAATCTGAAGAACTTCTCGGCCAGACATTTCAGGCATCAAAATATCTAGAAGAACCAAGTCAAATTTTTGTTTTTTCAAAATATTTAGAGCATCTTTTCCAGTGTTAACTGCCTTAACAACATAACCCATCTTAGTTAAAAGAAGTTTAACAGAATCAGCAATATCTGGCTCGTCATCAACAACTAAAATTTGTTCCTCCATTTAAATAACCTCCACCTTATCTGCAAACAAAGACAGATCTTCCATTACTTCTTTACCAGTATCATGAGAAAGTAAAAAAACTCCTCGAAGCTTAGAGAAATTTATTTGGTGCATTAAATTATTTAAAAACTGTAAAACTGGAACAGTATCATTATACAAAAGTAAAGAGGAAACGTTATCAAAAATTATACAATCTGATTTATGAATTTCCTCGCCTAACAAAAGAGCCAAATTTTGCAAAGCACGAGGAGAGTCTAAATATTTACACTGTTTGGACACAACTTGTTGCAAGGTAAGAGAAGAGATACAATCAATAAAACTGAACTTAGAGTAATCAATTTCCTCTTTTCTAAATCTTTCGGTTAGAACAGTAAATGGTTTATCAACACTTACAAAACAAATCCGCCTATATCTCGGAGAAACAAGTTTAACAATTTCTAGCATAGACTCAACGGGATCTGAATTTCGAGAAATAACGACCAAATTTTTTATTTTGGGCAATTCACCAACGATATTAGCAATCTTTAGACTCATTAGTCCTCCAAAACCTTCTTCAATCGCTTTCTAAAATCAGCAATATCTAAAATAGGTTTTTGAAAGTACTCTACAGGTTTCAAGGCCTTAATAATTTCTTTTCCAGCTTGACCAAGTTGAACAACAGTGAGGAAAGCTACTTTTTGATTTTTTAATTTAGGATCCTTTCTAATAATCTGAAGAACTTCTCGGCCAGACATTCCAGGCATCATAATATCGAGGAGAACTAAATCAAATTTTTGTTTTTTCAACAAATTTAAAGCAGACTTACCATCGACAGCAACAACAGATTCGAGTCCTTCGCCGTCGCAAAGCATTTTAATAGAAGTAGCTATATCAGACTCATCATCAACTATCAACACCCTTTTAGCCATATCACGATAAAACAATTTAAGTATTTAAACTCTCCGAATTTTTCGTCAGAGGAGATTTAAATGGCAACGTAAAAATAAACTTACTTCCTTTTCCTTTTTCACTTTCAACCCAAATTTTTCCACCATGAGTCTCGACAATTCCCTTACAGATAGTAAGCCCTAATCCGACACCCTTATGTTTAAGTTTGTAAGAGGGACTAATTTGAGAAAATGGCTTAAATATTTCCGATTGCTTTTCTTTTGATATACCGATACCCTCATCTTTTACACTTACAACAACCTGATTATCTCTTTTCGAAATTTCTACATGAATATGGCTATTTTCAGGACTAAATTTTATAGCATTACTTAACAAATTAGTAAAAACCTGTTTTATTCTAAATGGATCCACAAATAATATTGGCGTCTTTACACTATTAAAGCTAATTTTTATGTGACTTTGTTCAGCAAGTGCAGAAACAGTAGAAATTGCATCTTTTGCAATAATATCCATTTCTGAATCTTCCGGAATAACTTTCAAACTTTTATTTTGTATTGTCGCAACATCCAAAACATCTCCAATCAATTGATTTAAGGTTTTCATGTTTCTAGTAATAAGGTCTACACTGTTTTTTTGTTGTTCTGATAAATTACCCATATATCCCTCTTGTAACATTTGTGCCTGAATTAAAATTGGAGTCAGTGGTGTTTTCAATTCATGCGAGGTAAATGCTAAGAACTGATTTTTCATTTGATCAAGTTCTTTTAACTTTTCATACGCATCCTCCAATTTCCTTTTAGCCTCTACATCAGAACTAATGTCTCTTACAGTTGCCTGCAGAAATTTTTTCCCATCCTTCTCGACTAAACTTAATAGGACTGTTGCAGGAAAATCTCCATCCCCTATTCGTTTATGAGTCCACTCAAAATAATTCGACCCATTTTTAACAGCCAAATTAATCATTTTCTTAGCTTTAACAGAAGACAATTCCCCGTCAGACTGATATTTAGGAGAAACATCTATTGGGCCAAGAGAAATAAATTCTTTTTCATCCTTACAATTAAACATTTTCAGAGTCATGGGATTTCCAGAAGTAAACTTAAAAGAAACAGTATCTAAAGTCATGATAGCATCAGCCGAACCTTCATACAAAATCCGATATTTTTTTTCGCTTTCAAGAATTTTTCTTTCCGATGCCTTCAAGTCAGTAATATCTTCAGAAATACCTAAAAGATATTTAGGACTCTTCTTTTCATCGAGAATGGGAATTTTCTTAGTATGTAAAAGTCTTTCTCCCCTCGGAGTCTTAATTGGTTCTTCAGGAATATCTAAAAGTTTTTTCTTATCTAGCACATCTCTATCTTTTTTAGTAAAAAAATTTGCCTGTTTTTTAGGAAAAAAGTCATAATCATTCTTGCCGTAAAAGTTCTCTCTTTTTTGACCGAGTAATTCTTCTCCAGCTTTATTGAACAGTTCAAATCTCAAATCTTTAGCATCTTTTACAAAGATCATGTCTGGAACATTCTCAACAACCGAATTCAAGAAAGCAGTCTGCTTTTGAAGTTCAGAAGTTCTGTCTATAACAATTTTGTCCACATTCTCTTTCTCTCGTATAAGTTCATCTTCTGCTTTTTTTATTTCATCGATATTAATAATTACACTAACAATTTCCTTTAATTTACCTCTTTCATATATGGGGTTCCAAGAGTGAGAAACCCAATAGACTCTTTTGTTTTTCCCAATAATTCTATATCTTAAATTCTTTCCAGGCATTCCCTTAACAGCCTCAGAAAGAAATTTTTTAACAAGCGGTATGTCCTCTGGATAAAAAATATCCGGAACAGTGCCTACAAGATCTTTAGCCGGCCAGCCAAAAACTTCCAAAGAGGTCGGACTTAAATAAGAAACAACTTTATTTGACAAAGTAAGCATCATTACAGCATTTGAACTTTCAGAAATAAGCTTGTACTTTTCCTCACTTTCTTGTAGCTTTTCCTCTGTTTTTTTTCTTTCAGTAATGTCTTGAGCCGTTCCGTAAAGGCAAACAATTTTTCCATGCACATCACGTTTTACAGCACCTCTAGCGAGAATCCACTTTCCATAAATATCTGGCTTTCGATACATTAGTTCAAGCTCGTATGGCTTTCCAGTTTCCATAGCCGTTTTCACAGCCGCATCCAGCAACTTCGCATACTTTGGTGCATAAGCTTTTAGATGATTAACATAATTAGGAGTGGGATCATTTAGTCCGATATTATAAATTCTACGATATTCTGCAGACCAGACAATACTATCTGTAGGAATATCCCAATTCCAGCTCCCGATATGGGCAATCTGTTGTGCTTCTTCAAGATCTTTCTCAGTCTTTCTCCACTGAGTTACATCTCTGAAGATACCTATCTGAAAAATTTCATCACCCAATTTTAAAGAAGTAGCAGAAATATCTGCATAAAAAATAGATCCATCTTTTCTGACCACAGGCAAATTTGAAACTATTTTAATTTTTCCTTCAGCTTGTAATTTAAATTGTTTAAGAGCATATGAAAGATCTTTTTTTGGATGAATATCATTTACACCAAGTCTAAGAACTTCCTCGCGAGTATACCCTAAAAGATTACAGAAGGCATCATTAGCCATAATGAATTTCTTAGAGTTTAAGGTAGCCAAAACAACTCCATCAACAGCGTTATTAAAAATAGCTTTAAACTTCTCCTCGCTCTCCTGTAGTTTTTCTAAAAAAATTTCTTTTTCAGTAATATCTCGATTAGTTCCTCGGTAACCTCTAAAATTTCCAAAGTCATCAATAATTGGATTGCCACTTGCTTCCAAGAGAACCAAAGATCCATTTTTATGCAAAGTCCAATTACCCAAATCTTTCATTGGAGCTCTTTTCTTAACAAGAGAATCATAGATAGCTTTGACCCTCTTAGCTTCGCCAGGAGGCATAAAATCAAAATGAGTCTTTCCTATCATTTCTTCAGGACGATAACCCAAAATATCCTTAACAGAAGAACTCAAATAAGTATACTTTGCATCCTTATCAACTTCCCAAATAATATCGCTAGTTGACTCAACAATATCCCTAAACCTTTTTTCACTCCGTTTTAACAAATCTTCAGACATCTTAGTTTTAGTTATATCTTGAGAAAAAATTAAAACACCTTCAGAAACAGGATTTATCGAAAGAAGAAATGTCCCCTTAGAACCATCGGGATAGACAAAAACATTTTCCATACTCACAGATTTTCTAGTCTTCAAAACCTGTTTAATTTTAGAAAAAAGTTCGGTCTTTTCTATTCCAGGATAACACTCCGCCATAGTATTCCCTATTAATTCACTACGCTTTTTTCTTGCATGCTTTTCTAAAGAATTATTTGCATAAATATACCTGTATTCGCCATCAATAATCTGCGCACCCTCGATAACATTATCCAGGGGTGCATACTTTTCAGCAACAAGATGCAAAAAAGCCTCAAAATCCTCTTCCATTTATCACCCTTTTGATATATGAAAGCCGGCTCATATATAAATCTATTTGAAAATCACTTAATATAATGATGCTCTAAAAAATAAAGATAATAATTATGGTCCCAAACTTTAAGATGAACTTCCCACCATCCTTTAAGAAAAGTAAGTAACCCGTCAAGAACATCTTCTCCATCAGTCATCCTATCTTTAAATTTTAGAACTTCGATCAACAAGCCCGCATGCTGAAGTATATGCTCTCTTGCACCCTGATAATTCCACTTCTTAAAATAACCCTCCTCAGTATCAAAGTGTGCCTTAGATAAGTCAACAAGCTCATTAATAATCCTCAATACATCTAAACTGTCTCTCCCCCTAGAATTTGCAACCTTGTAAGTCTCGTTAATAAGTTGAAAAAGATGCTTATGCTGTTCATCAATCAAATCGATGTGAACACTTACTTTCTTAGTCCATTTAATAAGTTTCTTTTCCATAAACACCTCTAAAATCAAAATATAATAAATATATAAATTATTCTGCCACAACAATATTTATAAACAAACCAAATTAAAAACAAAATATGGAAAAAGATGTTGGAAAAATAAAAAAGAATGATAACACAGACATAATTATTAGAGTGGATGATTTTGGTGGAAAAATTGGAGTTACAATAAGAGAATTCACAAATGACCAAAGAACAGGATACAAAGGTTTCACAAAAGCTGGAACAAGAATTACTGCAGACCAATTTCAAGAATTCAAAAATATGATTAATTCAATTTCTTTAGAAGGATTGCAACCAAGTCCAGAAGCAATCGCAAAAGCACAAGCATTCAAAGACAGCAAAAGAACACAATCAACACTCGGTGGACAAAAATCTTTCCAGAAAAAACCATCTTTCTCTGATATTTCTGAAGAAGATTTGATGTAATCAAATGAAACTCTTCGTAAAAAAACTTCACCCAAACGCAATTCTACCAAGTTATGCTCATGCAGGTGATGCAGGTTTAGATATTTATTCTGTAGAAGATAAAATCATTCAGCCAGGAGAAAGAGCACTAATTTCAACAGGACTTTCCATGGAATTTCCAGCAGGCTACGTTTGTTTAATTTGGGATAAATCAGGTATCGCTGCAAAAAATGGAATAAAAACGATGGGAGGAGTTATAGAACATACCTATCGTGGAGAATATAAAATAGTCATGTTAAACACTTCAAAAGAAGATTTCAAAATATCCAAGGGTCAAAAAATAGCTCAAGCATTAATTCAACCAATAGTAACTGCAGAAGTGGAAGAAGTACAAGAACTTACAGAAACAAAACGAGGAGAGGGTGGTTTTGGATCAACAGGATTATCTAAAAGGTAATATTACAATTTTCCACATAAAAGTTTTTAAATAACAACTTCCAGAAAAGAGCAAGGAGGAAATTAAAATGGGGATGCCTGAATTTAAAGATGCAGATTATGATAGAAAACTTGAGGAATATAAAAAACTCAAATTAAAAATATTACAAGAAAGAGCTGCACAAGGAAATAATTCTAACAGAATTAACTAACTCTAAAGTATACAAGAAATTATAAAGTTAAAATAGCTGCAAAACAAATGAAGAGTTTAACAAAAGTATCTTTAGCAAAACTAGTGAAAGAAACACAAAAACAAGTTCTAAATGGAAAACCATATTGCTTATTTGGAGTAACAAGAGGAATAGTTCTCCCTAGACAAAAAGAATTTGGGCATTACTCCTATTCAAGAAGTCCAGAATTAGAAGAAAGATTTGACTTACTTTTAACAGACAACCAATTTGTAGAAACAAGATATACAGACTATATTGGTGGCCCAGTTAAACCAGTTAACTCTTGTGGATTTTCTTCATGGGAAGCAGAAATAACTCATGCACTAAGAACGAAAGAACCTCAGAATTTAGTTTATTATGTAAGACAGGACGAAGGCGTCACAGCATCAAGAATATTAATCCCAATCTCAGATTTTTACGGAGGTCTTACTGATGAAGAAGCAATCACAAAATACGGAAAAAAACTTTTTAAGGAAATGTGCAAAGAATTGGGGCCCACAACTATTTCCATAGATGCTGACGGAAAAGTTAGAACTCCCTTCGGAGATTTAGACTATGCTTATAAAAAAGTCATAGGAATAAGAACTCATCCAGAAGAATGGGATTAATCACTTAAAATTTTTCGCTGAAGTATACTGGACAAATAAGTTACAAAAATAGAGACTCCTACAAATATTAGAATTGAATAAACCTTTGAAAAATAAAAAATCTGCCATTTGTCAAAAATTAAATTCATCAAAGCCTCATGAAAAAGAAAGATAGCTACAGAATATTTTGAGATAATTCTAAGTAAGTTGAAATCTGAAACATGATCTGTAAAAGATAAGATATAGAATAAAACAAACGGAAGAACCATGACTGGCCTAATAAAAATAATCAACAGCGAAACTAATACAAGTAAAAGACTTCTTCTATATGCAAAAGCAATTCCAAAACAAAACTCTGCTAAGAAAAATAAAAAGTTGGTTGAAGTAAAAAAAGGATTATAAAACCTAAACAAAAAAGTTATCACAAAAGCAGGCAAAATAAAAAACCAATTCTTTTTTATTATCTTGTTTATATAAGGAAAAAACAAATAAAGAACAACAAGCGGAGCAAAAAACCAAGCAGGGCTAATCAAACCATAAGAATACTCTGGAAAAAAAGAATCAGTGAAGCTAAAATGTGCAAGTAAATTAAAAAATAAATTTCCCGAATATGCTTGTCTTCCAAATAACAACGCAACTAAAACTAAAGCAAGATAATAAATCAAAGCTATCTTCAAAATTCTCCTAAAAAACCATTTAAAAGAAAAAGAAACATGATTAGAATAATGCTTAGTTAGAGTATAACCGCTAGCAATAAAAAAAAGAGAAACACCAACAAAACCAATTGTCCTTAAAGATTCATCAAAAGTTATCTGATACCAAAAATGAAATAAAACAATAAGAAAAATCGCAATGACTCGAACAAGATCGACAAAGGCAAATCTTTCTTTTGCCATAATTACTTAATTAAAAACTTATCAACAATCTTTTTAGCTTCTTCTCGTTTTTTCTGATGTTCTTTCAAGAAAGCATTAATCTTTTCAATTAAAATTGCCTTCAATTCTCCAGATAATAATTTTCCAGAACGATAATCTTTCTCGATTTGTGCAAGTTTCTTATCATCTTCCTCGAACATAAATTTCAAAAATTGAAAAGAAACATCAACATCTGGATTCCCACCTAACTTTCTATGCTCTTCAACAGTATCTCTTCCGCCAGAAAAAGCATACTTATTTATCTTTTTCTTAACTTGTTCAGGAGTATCTGTTAAAAAAATAGAAGCCTCAGCTGAAGAAGACATTTTTCCGCCAACACCTGTCAAAGGAGGCATAAAAACACACTGAATAGACGCAGGTTTATCAAAACCTAGTTTCGGAATTACATCTCGAGAAATCCTAAAATGCGGATCCTGATCAACAGCATGAGGAATTAAACAAGGAATCTTTTTTCCCTTGATAATGCTCGGCAAAAATGCGGGAACTGCTTGCATGCTAGTATAAAAAATAGAACCAATATTTGCGCTATCGTCCAAACCAAAACCTGCCTTAACTGTGTTAAATGTTATTCTCTTTGCAATCTCACAGGCAGGACGATACATCAAATCGGCATTTTTTGAGTCGACTAAAAACTTAGTTTTCTTAGGATCAAAGCCAAGAGCAATTATATCTAACATGTTTTCATACATATAACCGTCTATTTGCTTGAAGTCCAAATCCTTCTTAAATAAAAATTTCTCTTCATCTGGGAACTGGAACCATAATTCAACACCAAATTTATCTTGCAACCATTTTGTAAATTGCCAAACCATAATGTGACCAATATGGATAGGCCCTGAGGGAGCTCTACCTGTATATAAAAAGAATTTGTTTCCTTTTTCATATTCATCTAAAACCCAATTTAAATCCCTGTGCGCAAAAAATATTCTCCTTCTTAAAAGAAAATGCAAATCTCCTGTATGTTTCTTTATTCTTTCCAAAATCTTGTCATCTAGTTTAGAAACACCAAACTCCTTCAGAAGCTTATCATAATCGATGTCCCCTTTAACTTCCCAAGGATTTACTGTAAATTCACTTTTCTTTTCTACCATTAACCATTAAACAAAATAACAAATATAAACCTTTCTCCCAAAAATTAAAGATAAAAATATAAAGTAAAATTCCTAAATTGTGTCAAGAAGAAAAAGTTTATTGACAAACTAAACGGATAACTTTAGAAAATAGGGGCGGGCTTTTCTGCGTAGCAGAAAAATTGGGGAGATACTCAATAAACTTTTTCGACCAAATAAGATAATTTGAATAGGTTACTCAAACCTTCATAAATTTTATAAACTAACTACTCCAAAATATATTATGAAACAGAATGATCAAGCAAAGGAACTTGAAGAATGTTTAATCAAAATAGGATTGAAAATAGCTAAACGAAATGAGGGTGCCTTGTTCGTAGTTGGGAAAACAAAATATTCTCCACTTGTCGAGCAAGCTGTTCCCAAGTTTAAAGCTCAAAAAAATCCAAAATTGTTAGAATCTCTTGCACTTATGGATGGTGCAGTGATTTTAGATAAAGATGGGACTGTAAAAGCTTATGGAGCAAGAATTAAGTCGAGTACAACTTTCAAGAACCACGGAACAAGACATGCCGCAGCACTTGGAGCCTCAAAAGAAAAAGGAAACATTTGTATTTTAGTTTCGGAAGAAGACAAAAAAATAAGAATTTTCAAAAATGGAAAAATGATAATGCAAATTGATCCAAAAGAAAAAAATGTTGAAAGTTCAATTTCTCCCGCAGCAGATATTTTAGAAACAATTGGTGCCGGAACACTGGGAACCATAGGAGCAAGTATCCTTGCGCCAGGTCTGGGAATTACACTTCTACCTGGAGTTGTTGTTTTTGGAGCAGTACACTATTTCGGCAAGAAATTATTGAGTAAAAACTAAATCTTTCCAAATAAACCTTCGGCATTTTTCCAAATTTGATCAGCAACTTCTTCAACTTCCATATTTTTAATTTTTGCAATTTCTTTAACAGTAACAGCAACATCCTTGGGTTCTGACCTCTCACCAGCAACAGGTGCAAGATATGGCGCGTCTGTTTCCGTCAATAATTGTTCAATCGGAACAATGTCAACAAGAGTTTGAAAATGTTGAAGTCGAGTAATAACTGCAGGAACAGAAAAAAACCAACCATTATCTGCAGCTCTTTTTATTAAGCTTTTTTTACCCCCGAAACAGTGGAGAACAACTTTACTCATTTTATGTTTCTCTAAAATTTCAATGCACTCTAATTCTGCTCCTCTTGTATGGACAATAACTGGCTTATCCAATTTTTTTGCCAAGACCAAAACCTCCTCGAAAACTTTTTTCTGCTCCTCCTTAACTTCTTCAAAATTTTTCAAATCCTTAATCATCTTAAAATCCAGACCAACTTCTCCAATCGCAACACACAAATGAAAGTTTTTGTCAATCCAGTTTAATTCTTCTTTGTAGTCAAAAGATTCAATTTTTCTAAAGTCATCATCTTGAATCTCAGGAAATTTAGAAACAATAGCATCAAGCGGGTACAAACCAAAACAAGCTTTTATCAAAGAATGCTCTTTTGCCAAATTCATAACCTTACGATTGGTCTCGGGATTAACACCAGAACAAAAAGCAGCCTTTACACCAACCTTGTGTGCATTTTGTAGAACTTCGTCTAGATCCTTAGCAAATCTTTCACCTTCCAAATGACAATGAACATCGATTAAACGCATAACCCTTAAATACCATACTTACTTATAAAGATAATGATAACCGAAATCCTACTTTTACTTCTTGCAATTCCCTGTGGACTTTTAGGTGCATACTTAACAAACTACGAGAGAAAAATATACAATTTATACTTCCAACCACTCATCTGGACTCTTGCAGTTATCTCTGCAGTATACTATTCATTAAACATAAAAATTGCACTAACCACAACATTTATGATAATCATGCTACTAACATGGAAGTATTCAACTAAATTTTTCAAAGAAGAAAAATGACTCTCAACTTAATCGGCACAGGACTTAATGAAAAATCGATTACCTTAGAAGCTCTTGAAGCAATAAAGAAATCCAAAAAAGTTTATCTTGAAAATTATACCGTTGATTTTCCTTATCCGAAGACAAAACTTGAAAAAGTTATCAAGAGAAAAATAACAGAATTAACTCGAGAACAAGTAGAGTCATTAGAATTTTTAAAGGAAGCTACGAGCGTTTCGCTTTTGAAAAATAAACGTGCAAACGACAAAAATAAAAAAAGTACAAATGCAAAACGCGAGCCAAAACAAGACATTTCACTTTTAGTCTATGGTGATTCGCTTTCTGCAACAACTCACTCAGAAATAATTTTGACTTGTAAAAATAATGAGATCCCATTTAAAATTTTTCATAATGCTTCAGTTATGACTGCAATTGCAGAAACAGGTTTGCAACTTTACAAATTCGGAAAAACAGCGTCAATGCCAACCTGGAAAAATAATTGGAAGCCAGACTCATTCATGGAAATTGTTAAACAAAACCAATCAATCCAAGCCCACACACTTCTTTTAGTAGACATCGCGCTTGATTTAGAAAAAGCAAAACAACAACTAAAAGAAGCGATGAAAAATCATAATTTAGAAATAGAACAAATAGTTTTATGTTCAAATCTCGGAAATGAAGCAACAATAATTTATGATAAAATAGAAAATCTACCAAAAGAAATAACAAAACCTTACTGTTTCATAATTCCTAGCAGACTACACTTCCACGAGCAAGAATTTTTAGATAAATGTCACCCTCAATGATAAACCCTATAACAAATATCCGAACCTCTAACTGCTAAATTCTCCAAACATCTTCCAATCCGTCCACTTCGACCAACATAATCGAGAACGTTTAAAGAAGCAGGATCAATAAATTTTTCACTAAAACTTCCTCCGAGAGAATTAGCGGTTTTTCTTGGTCCTTCAGTCATCCGATTAAATAACATTACTTTATAAGTCGGTGCCACAATCTGCGCATCAGCAAAACCTCCGGCCAATTTTTTAACTGTCTTTCTAGGACTTTCTAAAAAAGAATCTTTAAGATCTCGCAACTCATTTGTCCGAGAATAAAAAACAGAAGATAAAAATCCTCCGAGGAACATAAAACTCAAACCGGCAATCTGTAATCCAGATTCAAGCTCATCACATCCTGGCCTTCCTAAAATTTTTGGCAAAAAAGAACTTCCAATAAGCGAAGCACCAGTATACCAAGAAGCATGCCCCAATAAGAAATACTTATGATTTTTCCAAATCTCCCTAGAGTCTAAATGCTGCCCTGTAACCGAGTCTCGATTATAATGATCATACAATCTTTTCGACCTATCAACATAAGCGCTTCCAACTTTACCAGCACCTTTCGCAACGCCCTTCGCTACATTTTTCACGTTTTCCATTAGAATAATAGAATGTAATTCTTTAAAAACCTACCAACTATAATAGAAACATGGGATACGAACAATTCGCTTTGAAGAACAAAACAAAAAAAACAGAGAAATCTGAAATGCAAATTGCGAGCCAAAAACCGAAAACAATAACTGAATTAGAAGAAGAAATAGTTGAATTCTGGGAAAAAGACAAAACCTTTGAGAAATCTCTAAAGCAAAATGAGAAATCCGAACCGTTTGTATTCTATGATGGACCTCCATTTGCAACAGGCTTACCTCATTATGGTCATTTACTAGCATCAATCGAGAAAGACGTAATTCCAAGGTTCTGGACAATGCGAGGAAAATATATTAGACGAGTTTGGGGCTGGGATTGCCACGGACTCCCTATAGAAAATATCGCAGAAAGAGAACTTGGAATAAACTCAAAAGACGAAATAGAAAAAATGGGCGTTGAAAAATTCAACAAATTCTGCAGAAGCAAAGTTATGTCCTATGCATCAGACTGGGAAAAAGTAATCAAAAGAATAGGCAGATGGGTCGACATGAAAAATGCGTATAAAACAATGGACAATGAATATATCGAAACAGTCTGGTGGATCTTTAAACAAATGTGGGAAAAAGGTTTAATCTATGAGGGAGAAAAAATCTTAATGTATTGTCCAAGATGCTCCACTCCATTAGCGAAATCTGAAATTGCAATGGAAGACTCGTATAAAAAAGTAAAAGATGAAACTCTAACAATAAAATTCAAATTAAAAAATGAAAATGCATATGCTCTTGCATGGACAACAACTCCCTGGACATTGCCTGCAAATTTAGCGCTAACAGTAAACCCCAACCTAGATTACTCCTACTTAAAAGACAAATCCGACGGAACAGTTTATATCTTAGCAACAGCACTTATCGGAAAATTTTTCAAATCTGAAGACCAATATGAATTAATAAAAACAATAAAGGGAGAAGAACTCGAAGGCAAAAAATACGAACCGCTCTTCCCTTATTTCTCAAATTTCTCAAATTCATTCAGAATAGTATTAGGAGATTTTGTAACAGCAGAAGATGGAACAGGAATTGTTCATACTGCTCCGGCATTTGGTGAAGACGACTATTATGTATGCAAAGCAAATGGAATCGATTTTGTTAGCCCAGTAAACGAAATAGGAAGATTTGACAAAACAGTAACAGATTTTGCAGGCCAATATATCTTCGATGCAAATAAAGAAATAATAATTTTCCTAAAGAAACAAGGAAAAGTTGTAAAAATAGAAAAGAAAGAACATGACTACCCATTCTGCCACAGATGCGATACCCCTCTATTCTACAAATCTCTTCCAGCAGTATTCGTTAACATACAAAAGATAAAACAAAATCTTCTGGCATCAAATAAAACAGTTAACTGGAATCCAGAGTTCTTAAAAGAAGGCAGAGTTAAGTACACATTTGAAACAGCACCAGACTGGAATCTTTCACGAAATAGATACTGGGCAGCATCAATACCAATTTGGAAATCAAAAAGTGGAAAAACAAAAGTTATTGGAAGCATAGAAGAATTGAAAAAGTATGCAACCAAGTTACCTAAAGAAAAAATTGATCTCCACAAAGATTTCGTCGACAAAATAAAATTAAAAGATGAATCTGGAGAAGAGATGACAAGAATACCGGACGTATTTGACTGCTGGTTCGAATCTGGAAGCATGCCATACGCACAATTCCATTATCCATTTGAAAATAAAGAATTATTTGAAAAAAATTATCCAGCAGATTTTATTGCAGAAGGATTAGACCAAACTCGAGGATGGTTCTATACTCTCCAAGTTATCGGCACAGCGTTATTCAATAAATCTCCTTTCAAAAATGTATTAGTTAATGGATTAATTTTAGCAGAAGACGGAAAAAAGATGTCAAAAAAACTAAAGAATTATCCAGACCCAAGTTATTTAATTGATAAATATGGAGTTGATGCACTGAGATGCTACTTGTTAGGATCAAGTGTAATGAACGCAGACAACTTCAACTTTTCAGAAAAAGGAGTAGAGGAAGTCTACAAGAAAGTTCTAATGCTTCTTTATAACGTAAATAATTTTTACAAACTTTATGCTGGAAAAGAAAAAAGTAATCCAAATTCAAAAAATGTCATCGACAAATGGATAATTTCAAGAGTGCACAGTTTGATACATATAGTTCAAGATTCATTAGAAAAATATGACACAATAACTACTGCAAATGAAATCAAGATATTTGTAGAAGATCTTTCTACATGGTACGTCAGAAGATGTAGAGAAAGATTTAATGAAAATGATCTACAAGCAAAAGAAACATTAAAGTATATTTTAGAAAATTTTGTCAAAGTCTCCGCACCATTAATGCCTTTTTCTTCTGAAATAATTTGGAAAGAATTAGGAAATAAAAAATCAGTACATCTAGAGAGTTGGCCAAAATACGAATATAAATTATTCAATAAAGAATTAGAAGAGGATATGAAAAAAGTAAGAGAAATTGTTTCCATTGCATTAAGAGAAAGAGACATCCAAAAAATGCCATTGAAACAGCCATTATTGAAATTAACTATTTCGGGTTATGAAATCCCTACAGAATATCACATGATAATCGAAGAAGAACTCAACGTAAAAGAGTTAGAATTCAAAAAATCTGAAGAAAAGAAACTAGAATTGGACTTAACCATCACTCCAGAACTTGAAGCAGAGGGATTCGCAAGAGAATTAACAAGACTAGTACAAGCTGCAAGAAAAAAAGCAGGCCTGGTAAAAGAAGATTTGATTGAGTTAGTTCTAGAATTTGAACATAAAAATAAGAAATTAGTAGAAAAATATGTTACTGAAGAGCAAAAAAGAATTGGTGCAAAAAATATACAATTTGAACATAAAAATAAGTCTCAAAAATTTGACTACTCCGAGGAGGCTAAAATAAAAGAGATTTCCTACAAGCTCCTTTTTAGCAAAACCTCGTCGAGAAAATAATTTTTTCACCCCTAAACCTGAGTAAATTTCTGAGAAAGATTTAAATACTCCTCCACCTTGAATAGTTCATGATTGTCAAAGAAGAGTTCCTAAGTAGATTAAGAAAGATATTCGATCTTAACTTATATGAGGTAAAAGTTTGGACAGCCTTACTTTCTAGAAGACAATCAACAGCTGGAGAATTATCTTCCATTAGTGATGTACCTCGCTCTAGAACATATGATATCTTAGAATCTTTAGAAAAGAAAGGTTTCATCGTAATGAAACTTGGAAAACCAATCAAATTCGTTGCATTAAAACCTGAAGAAGTAGTTGAGAGAGTAAAAAAGAACTTAGTAGTTGAAGCAAAAGAAAAATCTAAGAGATTAGAGACTTTGAAAGGTGATGAAGTTTTAGATGAACTTAATTCTTTATTCAGTGATGGTGTAAAATTCGTTGAACCAACCGATTTATCAGGAGCATTAAGAGGAAGACAAAATCTTTACAACCATTTAGACATGTTAGTAAGAGAAGCAGAAGAAACAATCACAATCGTAACAAGCGCAGATGGATTAAGCAGAAAAATGGAAGTCTTAATGCCTAGCTTGGACAAAGCAAAGAAAAGGGGAGTAAAAATTAGAATTGTTGCACCGATAACTCAAGCAAATATAAAAGTAGCTAAAGAACTTTCAAAGGTTGCAGAAGTTAGAGACTGCCAAAACTTAAAAGGAAGATTCTGTATAATTGACTCCGAACAAATATTATTCATGCTTCTTAATGATGAAACAGTACATCCAAATTATGATTTAGGTGTCTGGATTAATACTGAATTTTTTGCTCAAGCATTAGAACAATTGTTCGAAATCGCTTGGAATCAATTCAAAAAAGTTTAAGGAGATAAATATGGCAGAAGAAGAAGGATAAAAAATGATAACAAGTTTGGATATAAGTTGGAAATTAGTAAGTATAATAGTTTGGGAATTAGTCTGGAAAGGCCTAGCACTTTATAGAGCTGGAAAGAAACAACAACCTTGGTGGTTCTTCTTTTTATTAATAATTAATAGCATAGGAATTTTACCAATTATTTATTTGATAATTTCTAGAGACAAAAAGAAAAAGAGAAAATAATTTATTAAGATTTAAAATAAGTTTTGATTAACAAAAATTCTAAAAAAAGATAAAATTATTACAAGATCTTCCGCAACTACCAACCACGTGCAAAGCACGCAAAATAAGAAACAAATTTTTTCGAAGAAAAAATTTGACAATTTCCTTAAAAATTTTGGTTGCCTAAATAATCAATCACTTCTTTTCCAACCACTTTTCTTTAACTGCAAGTTAATGAAGCATCCTATCAAGGTATGCTGCTTTCTTACTCTTTCTAATTCTTCTTGGCTTATCAACTCTCACAGTAGCATCAGCTTTATCATAAATTTTTTTCAATTTTTTCTTGAAATCCAAGAAAGTTCCTTTCTTAATTTCCTTTCTTGCTTGTTCCATTAACTTTGTTAAATAATACAAATTATGAAATGTCGCCAAACGATATCCTACTGCTTCTTCCTGATTCAGATGGTATCGAATATAAGATCTAGTATAATTCTTACAAACAAAACAGTCACAATTTTCGTCCAAAGGCTTATCATCAAACTCATGTTCCCTTCGAGTAATTCTTAATTTTCCATTGCTAGTAAAAATAGTTCCTCTTCTTGCATTTTGCGTCGGAAAACGAGAATCAAACATATCAACACCATGAGAAATCGCTTCAAGAATTTCCATAGGATTTCCAGCACCCATTAAATAACAAGGTTTATTTTCCGGAATAATTGATTTATGAATCTTAATCATTTTCATTTCCTCTTCAATTGTTTCTCCCAAAGCCAAACCCCCAACAGAGTATCCATCAAAATCAATTTCCCTTAATTCCTTGCAAGATTTTTTTCTCAAATCAGGATGAATTCCTCCCTGTGTAATTCCCCATAATAATTGTTTTTTATTTTTAGGAAGTTTTTCCTGAAGATGATCGTGCTCGATTTTACATCTCTTTGCCCACATCGTCGTTCTCTCAACAGCAAGTTCGATTTCTTTTTTAGAGTGTTCAATCAAAGGCATTGTATCTAAACACATTGCAATATCGCTTCCCAAATCAAGTTGGATTTGCATATCTTTTTCAGGAGTGATAAATACTTTCCTGTTATCAAATGGATTTCTAAACCAAACTCCTTCGTCGTTACTTCCCAAATAAAGTGCCCTAGAATACATCTGAAATCCACCAGAATCAGTAACATTAATTCCCTTAAAATTCATAAACTTCCCAATTCCGCCCATTTTTTTTATTAAATGTTCTCCCGGTCTCAAATGTAAGATTAAAGTATTCGAAATAACTGCCGGACACTTCATTTCATGCAAATCCAAAGAGCTAATATGCTTCACAGAAGTTTTCGTAGCTACTGGCATAAAAAAAGGAGTCTCAATCTTTCCTTTCTTAGTTGAAATTACACCAACACGTGCATCAGTTTTCTTATCCTTGTATTTTATTTTAAAAATTTGGCCAGCCATAAAATATCAATTGAAAAGAGATTTAAAAATTAATCGAATTATCTTGCTAACTCAGGACTAACAAGAGACTTAAGTAATCTTTCTTTATTCTTAAACTCAGGCTTACCAACAACTCTTACAACCTCGTCTATAGAAATTTGTCCTCGAAGAAGCTTGTCCAAAGCAGCCATCGCCAATGGACGCATTCCTTCCGACATTGCTTGTTCAAGATATTTAGTCCCAGACCTTACTCCTTGTCCAATCATATCTTTAGTAGTATCAGAAATTTGCCATACCTCAGTTATAGCCGATCTACCAGCAATCCCCGAATGATTACACTGATCACACCCTTCTCGAGAAGGCCTGTAAAGAACAATATCTTCCCTAAATAAAGGTTGTTTAAATAAGGAGTTAACATTGGCATTAGAATCGATTACCTTGCAGTGAGGACAAGAATCTCTTACAAGTCTTTGAGCAAATACTGCCTTAAGAGTATCTTGTAGTTCATAATCTTCAACCCCCATTTTTTGTAAACGTAAAAGAGCACCATTAGCATCATTTGTGTGAAGAGTCGCATAAGCTAAATGTCCTGTCAACGCTAAATTAATAGCAACATTAGCAGTTGTTTTGTCTCGAATTTCTCCAAGCATAGTTGTGTCAGGATCATGACGTAAAATCTCCCTAAGAATCTCTTCAAATGAGTTTACTCTGCTAACCTGACATTGATGCACACCATGTATTGTGTACTCAACCGGATTTTCAATTGTAATTATTTTCTGATCCGGAGTATTGCTATGAGAAATAAGTGCATTCAGGGTTGTCGTTTTTCCAGAACCTGTTGGGCCTGTGGCAATAACAATCCCATGTGGTTCAGTAGAAATGTCCTCAAACTGCCTAACAACTTCAGGAGAATAACCTAACTGCCCAAGAGTCAAAAGTTTTCCTTTCTTAAGTAATCTAATATTAACATTCTCGCCATAAATACTTGGGAGAACAGAAACTCTCGCAGTGTAACCTTTTGGCAAATCTTCTCTTTCAGAAATGCCTATCCAACTTATCTTATCAAAATCAAAAGCACCACTCTGAGTTTTTCTATGTTCATGAACGATAATTCCATTGTCAGCAGAATCAACTTTAATCGCACCAATCACTCGAGTGAACAAATCATTTCCAACCGGCCGTTCCTTTCTTTCTGAAAATGGACTTACAACCGGATCATCTTGTAGGAGGTCATTAACTCTATATCTTACTCTAGGACCTCTCTCAGTCCATTCAAAATGAATATCGCTTGCAGAAAGAGAAAAAGCCCTTCTATAAACCTGACGAAGAACATTTCTCGCTGCCAGATCAGTACCTATTTCAAAGCGAGATTCATCTTCAACATGTGCTTTATCTTTTAGAAATTTTTCTCTAGCCTCGGGAGAACCAACCATCTTAAATAAAAATTTATAGTCACTATCATCAAACTGAATTGGAACTACACTATGTGAACCAATTTTTTTTGCAGCATAACTCGCTGGAAGAAGCTGTTCAAATGGCCAATCAAAATCTACAAGTCTGATTGAATCTCCAGCCTCACTAATTTGGCTACTATTAACATGAACCCCAACTATTAATTCCTTATGAGTATAAGAAACAATCATGGGAAGTATTCCTCGTTTGACAGCAAGCTCAGTATACGCATTATGAGAAAAATAATCTGGCCTTGTCGGAGGAAAACCCTTAGCGTCAATAGGTCTTTGAGATTCAACAAGAACTGGAGATTCTTCTATTGCATCGACAATTGAATCTAAACTGTCAAAACCTCGCGATTCACGACTTACAAACTGTCTCTCAAGAGTCATTTAAAGTCTGATAAAAAGAACTATTTAAGCATTATCAAAAAACAAAATATATATCAAAATCTCCTACTCTGCAAAGAAAGATAGATCTTCCTTTCCTTCTGATCACCGTCTGCACCAGTTTCATACTTATATCCGCCACGCAAACTAACTACGCCAATTTTTTTTTCTACATAAGTTTCAAATTCATTCTGACAAACAGTAAAGACAGTATTGAAATAATGATTCTTTATTTTTAAAAAAACACCAACAGCACCAAGGTCTGACTCGCCAATAAACAAACCCGCACGATATTTAACTCCCGCACTTGACTCTGCACTAATCGTAGTTGCATCCCTTAATTTCCGTATACCCCGATCAATGTCTCTTGCGAATTTATACTTCTCAATTAAGGTTTTACCAAAAGCAGAGTAAGCCTCTCTTTCAAAAGGAAACGACCGTAAATCATCTGGATTGTCATAATCATTATTATTTACAAATCTGAATGAATTCACATCTTGTAGTTCGTCCTCGAGATTGTGAGCATACCTCTCTAAAAAACTCTGGGTTCTAGCCTGGGAAACAGAAGCATCCGAGTAGCCCTCGTATAAGAAAATACTATTAGCTATCCTTGCACGTCTCTCAGTTTTATCCATCTCCGTTAAAGAAACACCTTGCCCGCCATGATCGTTGACCAAAGTTTCCATAGTAGAGGGTATATAGTTGATAGATTCATCTTCCTGAGAGAATGCAGCAAACGGAGCTAAAACTAGTCCTGCTGCAAGAACCAATTTTTTTATGATCTTTTTCATGTTTATCTGAAATCACATCTCTTCAAGAACATCGATACCAAGTAAACCTAAGCCTGTCTTCAAAACATTTCTGAAAGCATCAATTAACTTTAACCTAAAAGCTTCTTCTTTACTTCCAATCACAGGATGAGCATGATAGAATTCGTTAAAAATTTGTGCAAGCTCATAAGAATAATTTGCAATTAAATTTGGAGCTAATTGGTCATAAGCACTTTTCACAACATTTGGAAAATTCTGCAACTTAGTCAATAGAGCAGTTTCTTGAGGAGACAAGTCAAAAATCTCTACTTTTTGCTTCTTACTTTTTACTTTTCTCAAAATAGAAGATGCACGAGCATAAGCATAAAGCAAGTATGGTCCCGTATTTCCTTCGAATTCTAAAAATTTATCAATATCAAAAACAACATCGTTCTCTCGATAATTCTTCAAGTCACCATAAATAATTGCGGAAAGAGCAATCGAATGTGCTCGATGATCCAAATCCAAGTCAGATAACTTCGCTTCTCTCGAAAGTAAATTCTTCTTAGCAATTTCATAGGTCTCTTTAATTACTTCTTTCATCATAACAGTCTTCCCTTTTCTTGTCGCAAATTTTTTTCCATCTTCACCAAGATACAAACCGTGAGCGACGTGCACACAATCGTCTGAAAAATCATAGCCCAATAATTTCAAAACTCTAAAAACTTGTTTGAAATGAAGTTTCTGTTCTTGTCCAACTTCATAAATCATCCTATTGAATTTGTATTTTTCAAAACGATCAATAGCAGCAGTCAAATCTCTAGTTGCATATAAACTAGTTCCGTCATTTTTCTTTATCAAAACAACCCCCAAACCTTCCTTGTCCAAATCAACAACCATTGCACCCTCGCTCTCTTTCAACAAACCCTTCTTTTCCAATTTATTAACAACGGGCCCCATCTTATCATTATATAAACTTTCTCCAGAAATTACATCAAACTTCACACCCAAAAATTCATAAATTTCATTAAAGTCTTTCAAACTTAAATCTCTAAATTTTTTCCACAAAGCGAGATTCTTTTTATCCCCTTCTTCCAACTTTCGAAACTCATCTCTAGCTGCTTGTTCATACTGCTCATCATTTGCCCGAACATATAATTCTAACAAATGCGCAATAGGGTTATCTTTCAGTTTTTTTTCATCTCCCCAATTATTATACCCAACAATTAACTTACCAAACTGAGTTCCCCAGTCACCTAAATAATTTATCTTTACCGTTTTATATCCTAAATAACTAGCAATATTTGAAATCGAACCACCAATAATTGTAGAACGCAAATGACCAATACCGAATGGTTTCGCAATATTCGGAGAAGATAAATCAATAACAATCTTCTTTCCATTACCTTCCTTACTTGAACCATATCCTTTTTTTGTCGCTTCCTTCAAAACCTTCTCAGCCAAAAATTTCTTGTCAATGAAGAAATTAACATAAGCAGATTTTACTTCAACACCTGAAATTTCCTTAGGTAAATTTTTTCTAATTTTTTCAGACAAATCTGTCGCAATGGCCAAAGGATTCTTTTTCTCAATTTTAGCCAAAGCAAAACAAGGAAAAGCAAAGTCTCCCATTTCTTGTTGGGGAGGAACCTCTAAAAACTTCTCAATTTCTCCCTTTTTCAACTTTCCAGACAGAACTTTCTCAAGCACATTGACAACTATATCTTTCATAAAAAGTACATACAAATAATGTTTAAAAACTCACCCATACAGGGAGTTTTATGAAAATAGGTGTAAAGACATATTGTGATAAGGAGTATATAGAACATTTTACAAACAAAACAGATTTTATAGAAGTAATAGGAATATCAAAAGAAGACTTTCTTAAAAATAAAAAGATAATTGTGCACTGTAAACATGAAAGATTCAAGATAAATTTAGCAAATAAATTAAAGGAAAAAGAGAATATTGAAGCAATTCAAACTGCAATAGAAATAGCCGACTTCTGCAATTCGGATAGAATAATAGTTCACCCAGGATTCATAGAAAACGAGAGTTGTTCTCTAAAAAATTCAATAAATCTTATGAAAAAATTCAAAGACAAAAGAATAATTACGGAAACAATGCCGGGAAATTATAAAAACAAAAATTTCTTATGTTCAACACCAGAAGAACTAAAAGAATACATTCAAAAAACAAATATCTCAGGATTTTGTTTGGATATAAATCACACAATTTCGTCAGCAACATCACAAAATAAAAACCCATATGAATATCTCAAAGAGTTCATAAAATTAAACCCAAAACAAATTCATCTCGGCGGACAAAAGCTTCCAGAAGATATAACACATATACCATTCTCAAGATCTAATATCGATTTAAAAAAAGCATTAGAATTTCTCCATGAAGATTCAGAGATAATATTGGAAGTTACTCAAGATATAACTGAAACAGAAAAAGATTTAGAGATAGTTAGAAAAACTTGGGCAAATAGGATCAATTAAGCACAACAATATTTATAATCTAGATATATTTAACATTAGAATGCCATATATAAAAAAAGAAGATAGAAAAAAGTGGGAAAAAATAATAGCAGAAGTTACCGAGATTTTGAAAAATGTCCCAAAGGAAAGTGTAGACGGAGATTTGAACTATTTTTTTACATCAATAATATTAAACAACTATGAAAAAAAGTATTTTAATTATAACCGAGCAATAGGCATGCTAGAATGTTGCAAACAAGAGTTATACCGAAAAGTTATTGGCCCATATGAAGAAGAAAAAATAAAAGAAAATGGTGATGTAGAGTTAATTAATGATTCTCAGAAGGATAAAAAACAATATTAAATTAGAATTCGGCCCAATCATCTGCTTCTTTTTGTTCTCTATCTAAAACAGAGCCTTTCTTATTGATTCTAGGTCTTCCAGTATCTTTATCTTTTCTTAAAGTAATATCCAACTGTCTTAACAATTCAGAAATGCCCTCTTCAAATTCGTACATCTCAGAAGATTTTCCATGCTTGCCAGGTTCACCAGAGAAAACGATAATTGAATCAGCCAGATAAGAAACCAAAAGTAAATCGTGATCAACAACGAAAGCAGTCTTTCCTTTCTCAACCATCAAATCTTTTATCGCTTTAGCACAAGAAATTCTCTCTTCAACGTCTAAATAAGCAGAAGGCTCATCAAGCAAATAAATATCCGCATCTTTAGCTAAACATCTTGCAATATTAAACCTCTGCAACTCTCCACCCGAAAGAGTCTTAATCTTTTTATGATATAAAACTTCTAAAGAAAACATCGAAGAAATATGTTTAGGTATTTTTTCTTTTATCATAACATCTCGCACCATCTCTTCAGAGTCTGTAAATAAATATTGCGGCTTATAGGAAATCTTCATCTTCAAATCCAATTTTCTGCTCGTAGTTCGAGCTGACCCTTTATGGGTTGTACTATCTTCTTTAATCTCAACTTCCTCAAGACCTGCAAGACATTTCACGAAACTAGTTTTTCCAGTTCCATTCTTTCCCAAAATTCCTACAACATGATTTTCTCTAATTTCTCCAGATTGAACATCAACTTTAAATTTAGCCTCACTATCTCCAAAACTTTTTGAAAATTCAGGCCATTCAGAAATTAATCTTCCCGCACTCAATTTATTTTTAGTAAAATTAAAAGTCAATGGAGCGTCTCTAATCCTCATATTGTCTTCTCTCAAAAATCCTTCCAAATAAGAATTCACACCATTTGTAGAAGATTTGATTCCAGAAACTAAACCGTAAGCTCCAGCCTGACCAAAAAAGATATTCAAATATTCAGTCAAATAGTCTAGAATTAATAAATCGTGATCAACAACAATAACTGTTTTACCCTCAGCAACTTTTCTAATAAAATCAGAAACATTCAATCTTTCTTGAATGTCTAAATAAGCTAAAGGCTCGTCGAAAAAATAAATATCCGCTTCCTTTAAACATGCAGCAAGTATGGCAATTTTCTGTAATTCACCGCCAGATAATTTTGAAAGATTTTTTTTAAGTAAATGAGTCGCTCCAAGTTCTTTAGCGATTTTTTCAATTTTTTCCTCGCTTCCAAGTTTAGTCAATAATTCTGTTGCAACCATATTCACTGCAAGACTCGAGAGATTTTGGGGCTTATAAGCTATCTTGGTATTTTTCTCAATCGAATCAAAATATTTTCCATACTCTGTTCCTTTGTAATGTTCTTTTGGACTTACTAATTTAGCATCAGCAGAAATATTTCCAAAGTTTGGAATAACTTTTCCAGCAAGAATTTGAACAGCAGTAGATTTTCCAATACCGTTTCTTCCAAGTAAGCCTAAAACAGAACCTTGTTTTGGCAAAGGCAATCCATAAAGTGCAAAACCATTCATACCGAAACGAGTAACAATATCTTCTTCTTTTATTGTCGGCAAATTGATAATATCTATCGCCCCAAATGGACATCTTTTAGTGCAAATCGCACAACCAATACAAGTTTTCTCATCTATCTTTGCCTTCGGCGTCTCTCCTTCGGCAATTGTCACACATTCTATACCTTTTTTATTTACAGGACAACATTTAACACATTCATGCGCACATAAGTTTGGCTTACATTTATCTCTGTTTACTATTGCGATACGCATAAAAAATACTAGAATTGAAGAGTTTTAAAGTTAATCACTCTCTCTTCGCGCCACATTCACCACAGAAAACATCATTCTCTTCAAAGAAATTCCCACATTTTACACACTTAGTAGAAGTAGGCTTTCTTTCAGCCTTCTTACCACAAGTTGGACAGAATTTTTTGTCTCCTGGAATAATAGTTCCGCACTCACACTTTACTGGATCTACTCTCCTTTCGATAATGGGTTTATAACCTGATTTTCCAGAAAGAATTTTACCGAATGCATCTTCTATAGCCGAAACGTCTTGATATTTTCTTAAATCTATATTTGACCCCATTTTTTCTTCAGAAAAAAATGAAACGCAAAGCGTTGCTTATTTTTTTCACCTGCTAATTTATGATATAATCTCTTTTTAAATCTTTTTCTTCTAAAGTATAGATTTCGCATTTTTTTAATAAAAAATCATTAAAACCGAAAACAACATCACATTTAAAAATGAAAACATACTAAATAAATTATGCCAAAGACAAAACCAAGAAGAAAACATAGACAGAGAAATGCAAGAGCAGCAAGAAGAGACAGAAAGGAAAGAAGATATATTTACAGTTAATTTCTAACTTCAAACAGCTCAATTTTTCTAATCAAAATCTTTTAGATAGTTTAAACACTAAAAAATAATCAAAATGAGGAGAAGAGGATTCGAATTCCCCTAGACGAACGAAAACAAAATTCAAAAGTTCGGATACATAACGAAACGAAGTGTAGTTATGGCTATCTGGGGTGAGAACGACCAGGAGGAGCGAGTCATTTGATTTGAAAACAAATTTAAAAAAGCAAATGAGGAGAAGAGGATTCGAACCCCTGAAGGCGAAAGCCAGCAGATCTTGAGTCTGCCCCGTTTGACCGCTCCGGCATCTCCTCGGATACATTTCTTGAAGAACAGCTATTTAAAAAACTTTAGGAATGGGAAAACGAGCAGTGCGTTTGACTGAGCAAAGAGGCTTTCAATAAATAAGTTGTAAAATAAAAAATAAGAAAGAGCTCTTTGCGAATAGCTCCGGCATCTCCTCAGAAAAGTTTTAAACCCTCATTCTCCCAATTCATCGAAATTATAAATAACCTTCTTGTCCAAATCGTAATGTGAAGCATAAAAAGGATTTTCTTTCAAGTCTTTCTCAGTTCTAGGTAAAACCTTCTTTTTCCATTGATAAATATCTGCTTTTAATGGCGGACCTGGATAAGCAATCAAACGAAAATTATCTTTTTTTACAAGTGCTTTTGGAAATTCTATTTCCCGTTGACGAATAAGATGCGTAACAACAATTTCCTCCAAGATAAATGCAACATTTGCCTCACTTTCCTTGCGATCTTTTAAAACTTCTAAAACAAGTTTGTGAAATTCCTTATCTTCTCTGTCTAACTTTCTTAATAACTCATAATAAGTTTGAAAATTAGGAGAATTGAGAATTATATAATCCCAAGGAACAAAATGAATCGCTTGGGGCATGTACTTTCTATTTTTGATAACTAATTTTCTAACTGCATTGCTGTGACTAATCATCTGTCCATTAGTTTTTTTACGAACCTCTAAAGCAGGATCTTCATCGTTGTAGTAAAGTCCATTAGTATATAGAAAAATCGCATCAAGACCAAGAACTTCGATTTTCTTTTCAAGAAACTCTAACCATTTATAACATTCCTCCGGATTTTGAGCATTTGAAATACGACTCATAGACAGAGGAAAAACAACATATCCATCACTTGGTAGTTTACGTAGATCTCTCAAAACTCCTTTTTTATCCATTCGAAAAATAACATTAAAAACTTTATAAAGGTTCACTCTAATAGTTAACTTCTCCTCACTAACCCTCAGAATCTTTTATCTCATAATGTTCATGAAGAAACTTTCTAAGATCGTTAATCCTAGAAATAAGCTCTTCTCGTTTCTTCTTCTGAGCTTCCCTTTCAGCCTCCACTAATCTAGCCTGAATTGCTACAGCTTCCTCAACTGCATCTTCCTTTTCACCAATCATGTGATGGTAAAAATCTAAAGCAAAAGCGAGAGTATCTCCCGAGTAATTTTGAGAAACATAACCTATTACCTTTCTAACAAGTTTATTGTGCTCGGCCTGATAAATCGGCAACATGACATCGTTAATAATAGGATCATGAACACCTTGAGTCTCAGTAGCAAACAATTTTTCAAGCTCTCCCAATCTCTTTAAATCTTCGCAAAGTCTACCCATTCCCTCATAAGAATTAGCCATAAGAACAAAATAAAAATTCAATTTATAAGGATTTATGTAAAATGGAAGATAGATCATAGAATAATAGCGGGGGCGGGATTTGAACCACGCGACCTTCAGGTTATGGGCCTGACGAGCTAACCAGACTGCTCCACCCCGCTATAAAAAATGAAAAGTTAACACGCTTTTAAACTTAACTACCAACGTCAATAAATTCGAAAAAATAAAAAATAAAAAATTGGAGATTAATCTCCGCTAGACTCATTTTGAGTTCGATTTTGCACTCTTTGTACAATTCGGTCTGCTCGTTCAGTCTGATTCTCTATTCTGTTCTGAGTTTTATTTTCAAATTCAGAAAGATTCTCAGATCTCCTTTCTCTAACTTGAGCTCTAACTTCGTCCAAATGAGCAGTGTTGTTCTCTAATTTGCTAATTCTATCTTCAATCTTAGATCTTTGATCATCAGTCAAATTAGAGTTTTGTAAACTAGCATTTAGTCTAGCCAATCTCTCCTCATGAACGCTTATAGCCTGATCCAATCCAGGAGTTAAAGACTGATTAGAATCTTTTAACTTTTGAACCTCATCTCTAATTTGAGAAATAAGTGCATCATGTTCCCTGAGCGCATTGTCTGTTCCATTAAAATCCTTGTTTCTAGCATCCCTTCTAGCTTCAGCCAACTTCCAATTTGCAAGCCTTAATTCCTGTTGTATTCTATTAGTTTCATTTCTCATAAAAAACAACTTGAAATTTTCCCAACCGTATCTAAAAGCACCAACAGTTTGTTCATCATCAGAAACATTCAAAGAAGAATTATCTGAATACAATGTAGGAGCAGGAGAAATCAAACTAGTATTATCGCTTACGGAAATATTACTGGTATTGTTTTCAGCAAGAACTAGTGAAAAACTAGCAAAAGCTAACAAAGCAAGCATTCCAAACATTAATTGTGTTTTCATATATTTTTATTGACCTCCTTTCAACTTTAAACAAAAGCATTCATCCATCAAAACGAAATAATTTAAAGTTGAGTGAATCAACTTGTTGATGCTCTCACTTTTGACAATAAAGGTGTAAAATAACTAGGCAGGACTCCTATATAAACATAGCTTTTATTAACCTAAAAAAACTACTACAAATATGGACTACATAATAGGGATAGATGATGCAGGAAGGGGCCCAGCAATAGGGCCAATGATTCTAGCAGGAGTTCTAATAGAAAAAAGTCAGGAAAAAGATTTAAAAGAGATAGGTGCAGTGGACTCAAAACTTCTAACTCCGAAAAAAAGAAAAGCAATAGGGGATGAACTTAAGAAGAAGTATAAATATCATTTCGAAATAACCTCTCCAAAAGAAATAGATGAATGCGAGAATCTCAATACCTTAGAAGCAATAAAGGCTGCAATGATAATCGGAAAACTTTCTGAAGGAGTTAATGAAAAAATCGAAGCAATAATTGACTGCCCATCTGTCAACACAAAAGCCTGGCAAGCGGAAGTAGAAAAATACTTATCAAAACCCGAGATAAAAATAAAGGCAGAGCATAAAGCAGATTTTAATTATCCAGTTGTATCTGCAGCATCAATAATTGCTAAAGAAACAAGAGAAGATGAAGTTATAAAAATAACAAAAGAAATAGGAAATATTGGCTCAGGTTATCCTGCAGACCCATATACAAAAGAATTTCTAGAAAAAAATCTTGACAATCCCAAAGCTCAACAATTCATAAGACATTCTTGGGCAACAATAAAAAATCTAAAAAAGAAAACAGATCAAAAAAAATTATTTTAAAATTTCTCAAATTTCTTAGATTGATCAAATAAAATCACTATCATAAAGATAAAGGCCACTAAAAAGGCAAACAATCCAACCCCAACAATCAAAGTGCATGCCCCAACAACAGTTAAAACTCCAGTAACTTTTACGTATTTTATCTTATCATTTAATTTAATCAAAGCAACTCCCCACAAAATAGCATAGATCACAAATATGAAAAAACAAACAGCAAATGTCGCAAGTAACGGAAAAACATCTTCAACAATTTTATTTGAAATTTCAGTACTCAGTTGATCTATTGCAGTAGAGCTGATATTTGCACTTTGATTAAGAGAACTAATAGTATCATTATAATCCGCTAAAGTCTGGTTTAATCCAACAAAATATGAATTCAATGAAGGTCCAAATACAACTCCTCCTAAAGAAAAAACTATAATCCCCACAATCCCGATAATAGGAAGCACCTTCAAAAGTTTGCTTTTATACTTATCTCCGATAACGTAAAATCCATATAAAAAAATAATGCTTGCACAAAATACGACTGCAGAATAAATCGCACTGAAAAATGAAGACTTAAAAAGAACAAATAAACTGTTTGCAGCAAAACTAATAAATATTAAGACGATAGCAGCAATACCTGCAAAATAAATAGGTTTCCTAAAAAGATACTTCTTGTCTTTAGCACTCATAATTCAAAAAAGGCTAAATCGTTTAAAAATCTTCGCATAAGTGTTTTAGTTATAAGTTAATATATTTATTTTTCTGGAAATAAATCCTTAAAAACCTTTAATTCTTCAATAAACCAGATGGCTTATATAAAAAAATTGGTGATGCAAGGTTTCAAATCTTTTGCAAGAAAAACAGAAATACCTTTTGAGAACTCCATGAATGTGATTGTTGGACCAAATGGATCTGGAAAGTCGAACGTTGCAGATGCACTTTGTTTTGTGCTTGGTAGAATGTCAATAAAGTCAATAAGAGCCGCAAAGGCAGCAAACTTGTTATTCTCGGGAAATAAAGATTACAAAGGCTCAAATGAGGCATCTGTAGAGATGGTTTTCGACAATAGAGATATGGCCTTCTCAATAAATACTCCAGAAGTTTCAATCAAAAGAGTCGTAAGAAAAAATGGATTATCAATCTATAAAATAAATGAAGAAACAAAAACGAGACAAGAATTAATTGAACTTCTTGCCCAAGCAGGAATAGACCCAAACGGTTTCAATATAGTTCTTCAGGGAGACATTACTGCATTAGTAAAAATGGGTGCAGAAGAAAGAAGAAAGATCATAGAGGACGTTGCAGGAATTTCAATCTATGAGACAAGAAAAGCAAAATCCTTAGCAGAATTAGAAAAATCAGAAGAAAAATTGAAAGAAGTCTCTGCAGTTTTAAGAGAAAAGAATGCGTATTTGAAAAATTTAGAAAAGGACAGACAAGATGCTTTGAACTATCAGAAATTAGAACAAACAATCAAGAAATGTAAAGCTACAATTCTTTCAAAGTCCATAAAAGATAAAGAGAAAGAAATTTGGGGAATAGAAAAACTTATTGAAAATCAAAGAAAAGAAATTCAAGAGCAAAAAAAGAAGATAGAAGAAGAAAATAAAGATGTTGTGGCATTGGAAGAGAAAATAATAAAAATAAATAGGAGCATCCAATCTTCAACAGGAGAAGAACAGGAAAAGTTACACGATGAAATTGCAAACCTGAAAGCTCTCATTGCAGGATTATTGGCAAAAAGAGAAAATTTTGAAAATAGGCTTGATCAAAATAAATCAAAAGAATTTTCAATAAAACAAAAAGTAAAAGAATTAGAAGAAGAAATTGGGAAAATAAAAGTAAACAGCCCAGAAATAAAAAAACAGCAAGATTTATTGAAAGAAACAAGAGAAAGATTTGATCTTCTTGAAAAAGGAAGAAGAGAATTTTATGTAATAAAATCTGAACTTTCCACACTAGAAAATAGAAGAGAAGAAAAAAATAGGAAAATAAACGAGTACAAAAAGGAACTGGAGTTTATAGACCGAAGCATAAACCAAATATTTGAAGAAATAAAACATGAAAAATCCCTTGAGAAAGCTAACTATCTCAAAGATAAAATAATTTTAGAAATAAGAAATCTTAAAGAAAAAAAAGTGATAACCGAAAAAGAAATTCTAGAAATGGAAAAGGCAAATGCAGTCCTGAATGGGATAATGGACAGGGAAAGAAAGCTTAAACAAGATATCCTTAGCTTAGAAGTTTGTCCAACATGCAAAAGTACCGTAACCGAAGAACACAGAAAACATGTAATTGATACTGCAAATAGCCGGATACAAAAAGCAGAGCAAGATATACAGAAGAATCTCGAAAATAAAGTAAAATTAAATGAGTCCTCCTTAGAAAGTTCAAATAAAATTTCTAGCCTCGAGCAAAAAGCAAGAGAAATTGAATTAGATGTCTACAAAATAAGAAACGCAGAAGACAAAAAAGAAAGCATCAAGAGAATTATGGAAAATAGAAAAGAAACGGAGAATCAGCTTGAAGAAATAAACAAAAAAATAGTTGAATTGCAAACTAGATTCCAATCAATGAAAGATATAGAGGAGCAATATGAAGAAACTAGATTGAAATTACAGGAAATCTCAGTAATGGACATAGATGTAGACACAAATATAGTAATAAAAAATAGAGAATTAGAAAGATTAAGGGGAGATATCAAAACAATTATGCGAGATTCCGAAGAATCAAATCAAGAGCTTAAAAAAATAATGGAAAAACTCATAGAAAATGAAAAAATATCTGAGAAAAAAGAAGAAGAGGAAAGAATACTTTACGAAAAATTCAAAAAACTTTTTGCAGATAGAAACGAACTTCAGGACAACCAAAAAGCAATCGAGACAGTAATAATTGGAATCCAGAACGACATAAGAAATATGGAAGATAAGGTTAGCCAGTTTAATATACAAAAAGCACAACACCAAGCACAAATTGAGTCTCTTAAATTCGATTTTAAAGATTTGGAAGGAACAGAGATACTCCAAATCCCGATAGAACAAGCAAGACAAAAGTTACAAGAATGCCAGTTAAAATTAAGTGGTTTAGGAAGTATAAATTTGAAAGCATTAGAAATTTACGATCAAGTAAAACAAGCCTGTGAACAAATTGAAGAAAAGATGAATACAATTTTACAAGAAAAAGAAAAAGTAAAAAAAATCATTGAAGAAATTGACAAGAAAAAAAGAAAAACTTTCATGAAAACACTTGAATCGATAAATGTTTTATTTACAAGAAATTTCACTCAGCTAAGTAAAAAAGGAGAAGTATTTTTAGATTTGGAAAATAAAGAAGACCCTTTTGCCGGCGGTTTAAACATAATTGTAAAAGTAGGAAAAGGAAAGTATTTTGATATCACTTCACTTTCGGGAGGGGAAAAAACACTCGTAGCACTTTCATTAATATTCTCTATCCAAGAGCACAAACCATACTGCTTCTATGTATTCGACGAAATCGATGCAGCATTAGATAAACATAACTCAGAACTTTTAGCCGGTTTAATTAAAAGATACATGGTTTCTGGCCAATATATTGTTATCACACACAACGATGCATTAATCTCTGAAGCAACAAATCTTTACGGAGTCTCAATGCAAGAGGGGCTCTCAAAGGTCATAAGCCTAAAAATATAAAACAACTCTTGCAATAAATAGTTTTGGAGAAGTATCTTATGAAAAACAAAACTAGAAAATTTTTGTATTAATTGAAACGGATAACTTCAAAAGATAGGGGCGGGAATTTTGCAGTAGGCAAAATAACTGGGGAGATTATACAAAAATTTTCGCGAGATAGAATACAAAAAGTAATTTCTTTAAAAATATAATTAATTCGTCGTAGGCCCGCAAAAATCATCTCGCCCATACATACCATGGTGTACTGAAGTAAGATTTTCTTTATGGCTGCATTTTCCGCCATAAACACATAGAGACCAAGTAGAATCTTGAGAATATTCTCTCTTAAATCTACAAGTATGGTGATTTCTAGAAGAAACTTTTGTAGAAACGGGTGAAGAAAATAGCTCTCTAGCAAAGTCAATTTCACTTTGAGTTAAAACTCTTATCAGTTCTTGCTCCCGAGCGTCCCATCGATACATCCTGCCATTTTGAGTGTAATGTCTACCATGAACTCTTTTAGCAGGATCAGCAAATTCTGCATCTATTTCATTACCTAACTGAACAAGCAAATTATTAGCATGAGGTATATGTCCAAGAAGATTTTTAGGAGAATCGAAATCAACTAGAGAGTATTTTTCATCAGGTTCAAAACCTAATGGAGATTTTCCAAAAAAATAATCAAATAATTCAGAATCGACATGTTCTCTCCCCGAAATTTGATTTTGTCTCATTTTAAATATTATTCAACGAAATCCTCAAAAGGATTATCTGATTGACTCCCATAATCCTCAGCAAGTTTTTGATCCAAAACAAGTCTATTCCGTCCAATTCTTCTAGAAACTTCAACCATTTTATTATCTAAAAATTGATATCCTTTAGAAGTTCCAAAGGTAATCAAACCTTTAACAAAAGCAGAGCCATAATTTCCTTCAGCAAGATCATAAAGTGCACTAAATCCTGACCAAATTCCCCCCACAATAACTGCAAGCTTACCTGTGCAATACGAAGCAGATAAAGCAGAATCTCTTCTCAAGTCTGAATAAGCATTCCTAATTCTCTGTTTTTGAAAGGTTTTGTAAGTCATTTTGCGAATCAAGCTACCTTCGCAAGGTAACGAATTAACTGAGTTACCGCTAACTTCCTTGCGAAATTCAAATTTAACTTCCAGCAGGATGATCCTTTGAGGATTTGATTCATTGTGAGCATTTTGTTTTCATTAATATTCGATTTATAAAACTTCCTCAGAGGAAGCATTCACGGACAAATAAGATATAAAAAAATAAAAAAAATTAATAATGTGTTTAGTAGTAACTAGTTTCTACTTCTTCTGCTGGTTTGTCTTTCTTTGTTAAAAGAACAACTAACACAACAAGAAGAACAACGAAAACAATTACAAGAACAACTGTCAAAGCAATAGTTGCAACCGGTAAAGAATTACCAGAAACTACATTTGCATTCAAAGTTGTGGATTGGCCATTAACATTTACTGTAAAGGATTGAACTCCCTTAGAAGCGTCATTAGAAGCTGTAACAGAAACTTGAACAGTCTTGCTGGATCCTGCATCAACAGTAACTACTGAAGGTACGGAAACACTCAAAGCTGAACCAGAAACTGCACTTAATCTATATACTGCTACTTTTGAACCAGTATTAAGTATGATCAAATCGTATGTCTTTGTTTCGCCTGCTTTTATGTCTTGGCTAGTCTGTGTTGGTATAACCTGATTTGTAGTTGAACCGTCTACAGAGATAGATTTTGTAACAGTTGTTACAGAATCTGCGTTGTAAACTTTAGCTACAAGGCTATAAGAACCAGCTTTAGCGGACTCAGGTATTACTAAATTTAATACCTTCACTACAGAATCGTCTGTGTTACAATCATCAGAACAGTTTTCAACAGCTACTAAGTCACCGAAGTAACTCTTAGCGGAGACACCAAGTTCTGGGATAGTTACAGTAACGAATCCATCATTTGCATTTTCAAAACCCATGTTTTTGATAACAACAGAAACTGGAACAGTTTGTCCAGCAGCAACTGTATTATCATAATCAAGAGAAAGAACATTCATTTGATAGGAATTTCTCTGTACTGCTAAAGTATACTCTACGTGAGATACTTCAGAATCATCTGCAAGAATAGTAACTCTTAATGAAAGATTCTTAGTTAAATCGTCTCTCAAATCAGCTGGAAGTTCTATGTTCATAACGCCAGATCTGTAAACTCTGCTGTCAGCGACAACATTGCCAAAGAAATAGGAACCGTCAGATTCATAGTTTCCGCTTGAAAGTGCTACCTCTACCTTAACATCTTTTGCATCAGAATCAGCTGTAAAATAAACTCTTACAGGAACTGTTTCACCAGCGAAAGTTGCCAAAGTGATTGGAGAAGCAGTGTTATTAGTAGCAACGGAATTTAATTCAATTCCATCAACACTTGTGATAACATTGCTAACACTTGCAGAACTAAAGCCAAACATAAATACAGCTAAAACTGCTACAAGAGCAATCATAAATGCTGTTTTTTTCATTTTGGTTTTCATAATAAATTTAGTTAAAATCCTGACCCAAATGACCTTTATAAATCTTCTTATTTTGTTGTAACTATATAATTACAAAAATTTATAAATAGTATACTCTAGTATACTTTGTAGGTCAAACACACAATGACAGAAAAAATAACTACGCTTAAACTCGAAAAAGAAACAAAAGAGAGACTTGAAAAGCTAAGAGAGCATAAACGAGAAACTTACGACGATATTATTAGAAAGATCTTATATGTTTTAAATACAGTAAGGGAGGAACCTGAAAAAGCTAGAGGTATACTGGAGTTCATAGATGAGAAAAGAAAGAGGATAAACGAAGTAGAATTCAAAGATAAAATAGAACAAAAACCTCGAGCAAGTATACCTCAAAAACAACCCCAAACCCGAAAGGACGAAAAGAGTATACCGAAACAACAGGTAAAGAAAAAATGAAAATAGAGAGAAAAAAAGTTGCAGATAGAATAGTATTATTAACCTTTCAGAGCAGATTTGATTTAACCTCTTCCTTATTAAGGTTTCAAGAACATTATGAGTCTCCAGAATTTAGAGGAAAAATCTTTACGCTTGAAGAATATCAAAAATGGTACATAGTAAATTCCCCAGAAGGACAAAAAACAGGCAAATTCACCTATTATGATGACTGGAATGGATTCAATTTTCCTTCTCATGTTTTAACGCCTTTCTTTGCAGGAGATTTTAACCCATTATCAGAAAAAGAAGAACAAATAGTCAGATTATTGAGGCCAGAAGCATATCCCTTTTACACAATTGGAATTCATAGACAAAATAAAATAAGCACAATCATAGATGTACTTAATCATGAAATTGCCCATGGCTTATTTTACACAGATGTAGAATATAGAAAAAAAGTACTCGCCGAAATGCAATCTGAAGATCTTTCAGAGTTAAGAAACAAACTTCGTTCACTTGGAGGATACCATGAGTCGGTTTTAGATGATGAGTTACATGCATATTCTTTAAGACCATCAGAAAGAGTAAAAAGTGATAAAACTGAAAATTTAAAGCAAAGATTAGAAAGAATATTTGCAGAACATGCAAAGCTAAATAATGTAATTATGCCAGGAGAGTTTATCCAAAAATGAAAATACGATTAGTTAGAGCAGTTGGAACAATAACTGGAGGGTTAAGAGGAAAATTAGATCAAATCAATAATTTTCAATCAGAAAGAACCGCCAGAGAATTTACAGAAGAAGTAGAGAAAATGTTTAAAATGGTGGACGTAGAAACAAAAACTCCTTTTTGGGGAAGAAGAGGATACTTCTTGCAGCTAATAGATGGCTTTGATTTAGTAGAATTGATGATTCAAAAAGAAAGAAAAAGGTCAATGGCAGGATATATAAAATTAAACCCTTGGACACAAAAAGAACTTGAAGCGACCGTAAGAGTTGAAAACCAGACTGCTTATACTCTTCCTTCTTGCAGAGAAGACATACTGCTAAAAAGAATAGGTCCGCTAGATAGTATGCCCGTAGGAATAGTTATTGGAAACAAACCTTATCCTCTTGTAAAAAATTACATTTACATTCCTCAGCAAAATAGAATAAAATTCAGCTAATGGCATATTATTTTTTTAACAAATGTGAAAGAGAATGTCTACCAAGTTTAGAGAGACTAGCGCAAGAAATGGGCCTGGCAGAGAAAGTTGCTTCATCTCCTTCAATAAGATTTTGGTCTGGGAGAGTAATTAAGTCAAGAGAGGAATTTTATCAAGAACTTTTAATGAGTTATGATCCTACTTCTCCAACACCGCTTATGGTCCAAACAAACTTAGAAGATCATTTAGTAAAACAAGTAAAAGAAATAATAATAAAACTGATAAAACTCACAGACCCTTCAGAAATTTATCAAGAACCCTTCGGACATCTAAAATATGATTTAAAAGATTTCGAAGATTAAAGCTTTTCCAAAATTTTCAATCCCTCTTCAGAGTCCGCAACAGGATCTGGCGCTTCACAAATAATTATAATTTGCTGCTTGTCTAACTTTTTCAAAAAATTCAACAAATGTTTCCATTCCCTTTCTTCAACATGCCTGTGCTGTTTCTCCCCCTTATTAGTATAAATGATCCCAGAAAAATGACAATGCCATTCCTTTAACTTAGAAAAAGCATCCAATATTTCTTCGAACTTATCTTCTCCCTGATAACGAGCTAAAACATGCGCAAAATCAATACAGCATGAGCATCCAGTCCTATTTACAACTTCAGCAATTTCATCGATAGAACCAAAAACATTAATCTTTCCCATCAACTCAGGGCACAAAATAACATTCCATTTTTTCTCTTTAACAATCTCCATTAATTCAGAAATTCTTTTTTCGATATTCTCAAGAGCCTTTTTTCTATCTTCGCTATAGTAACCTGGATGAAACACAATGCTAGTTTTTCTTTTTGAATCTCCGCAAGAAAAATAGTGTCCGATTTCACAGCAATCTAAAATTCTTTTTTTCGTTGCTTCAATTTTTGCCTTTTCATCAGAATTTAAATTAACATAGTAAGGTGCGTGAATACTTAGTTTAATATCCAAATCTTTAGCTTTCTTTCCAACTTCTTCAGCAGTAACCTTATCAAAATAAACGCCATAAGTAAAAGCAACCTCACAAGCTCTCAAACCCATTTTAGAATACAGCCCTAAATTAGTAATCGCCTCACTTTTTCCACCAATTCCAGAAGGACCAAACCTAATTTCTACCATAATCATAAAAGAAATTTCTAAATTATAAACTTATCCAACAACTTTTACAGCATTCCCCGTAACGCCTAGCATGACTTTGAAAAAATCAGAAAAATAAACCGCTGCGCCAACTAAAAAGAGAATAACTAATAATAAAATCAAAACCTTATTTTTCTTTTCCATGAAAAATCAAGCTCGCAGTTATTTATAAAGGTTCCTTCCGCATGGGCGTTCTGCAAGAATGTCACCGAGAATTGGCTATTCGTATGCAAGTGAGGGGCGTTCTGCAAGAATGTCACCGAGAAGTCTATGTCTGTATGCAGGTGAAAAAATTTCGCTTTTCAGAGTATATTGCAAAGCAAGAAAATAAAAAATTAGAAATGCAAAATTTTTTGAGGGAAGGACACATGGGAATGGCTTGTCTTCAATGCAGGACAGGTGTTGAATTTGATTGACCGCCATCAAGATTGTCAATAATATAGCCATGAAGTTTCTGAAGAATAAGTTCCTGCAGATTTTCTTTCAACGGCCCATGACATTTGTCTAAATCTTCTTCAGGAAAAGTTATTTTACCAAACGGAACATCACAAACCATACTTTTACCATTCAAACTGTCAAAACTTGTTCCTCTCCAAAACGATCTGACAAGAGTTACGTCGATGTTACAATGATCATCATCCTTGCCATTGATAGAGTAATCAAAACTAATATTACCTGCATAAAAAAATTTACTAGGAGTACAAGTAGCAACATTCTTGAAAAAACATTCGGTCGTGCTACAAACAGGAACATTTAGTCGGTAATAGACAAAAACCCCGATAGCAACAATTGCAAGAAGTATAACTGCAATAAGAATATACCGTTTAACACTCACATCCTTTTTAAGCATATATAGAATATGAAAAATAACTATATAAAACTTCCTTCAGATAGTCAAGCAAAAAAAATTAAAATATAATCTACATCTGAATTTAAAAGAATAATATAAAACTAAAGTCCTCAAGAAGAAAAAGTTTATTGACTAACCAAACGGATAAATTTAGAAAATAGAGGTAAAAAATTTCGCTTCGAAAAACAAATTTTTTAAAATAACTAATTTTGAAATGCAAATTTTTTAGAGGGAATTTTGCAGTAAGCAAAATAATTGGGGAAATACTCAATAAACTTTTTCGACCAAGCCAGAACCAAATACGCTCGCACAAAAAATTTTGCATTTGCGATTTTTACTTTTCAAAATTTTAAAGCAAAAGCGAAATTTTTTCATTTGCTCGCGCAATAAATAAAAAAAAATAAAAAAGAGAATCCACTTAGAATTCTCTTTAGATTGAAACTAACTCAATACCTTCAATATCTTCTATTTTCCCAAAACTTTGAGCAGCAACGTATCTTGCTCCAAGATTTTGAGCTCCTTCAATTACAGAACTTGAAGCAGTTTCAGTTAATAACACCCAAACTGGTTCTTCAACTCTTGAAAAAGAAAGTTTTGACATTGGAAGATTTCTTAAAACTTCAAGATTCTCACCTAAAACGAGAACGTTTTTTCCTCTCAATTCAGACATCAAATCCTTAAGCTTTTTTCTGTCGTCAGTTCCCAAAACTTTGTCGCTTTTCTGCTTAGGTGCGGAAGTTTCTTCTCTTTGTTCAGAAAATTCTCTTCGAGGATATCTATCTCTAGAATCTCTTGAGAATCTGTTATCTCTCTGCTCATATCTTCCAAAAGATCTATTGTCAGATCCGGAAAAACCAGAACTTCTTTCAAATTTCTTGAAAAATTCTGCAGGAGTAACTTTCTTTCTCAAAGCAAGCAATATTTCTTTCCCAGCAAGTTCTTCTACTTCTTTTCCGTCTGGAGCTTGAGCGATATACATTACTTTAACATTATCACAAACATTTGTCGCAATAAGTTTTCCGCCTCTGTCTCCATCAACAAAAAGAGTAATTTCTTTCTCTTGTCCAAGTTTTGCAATTTCTTTTGGAAGTCTCGCTCCGTTCATACCAATTACATTGTTAACATTGTGTTTCAATAAATTGACAACGTCAGCTCTTCCTTCAACAACAACAATTTCATTTCCAGATAAATCTCCAGCAGGTAATTGTTCCTCGCCATAAGAAGTTATCTTCATTGTTCTTGTAGATTCTTTCAATTCTTGTCCAAGTTCTTGAGATTCTAAATCAGAACCCTTTATACCCGAAAGCAACTGTTTTGCTCTTTCCATAATGTAGTCTCTCTTGCTTCCTCTAACGTCTTCGATTTCGTTTACCTTGATCTTAGCATCAGTCGGACCTATTTTGTCAATAGTTTCAAGAGCAGCAGCAATGATTGTAGTTTGAGTTTTGTCTAGTGCAGAAGGAATAGTAATTTCTCCCTTAGTCTTACCTTCTTCTGTGACCAAATCAACTTCAATTCTACCAATCTTACCTTCTTTTTGTAATTCTCTTAATTCTAAATCAGAACCAAGCAAACCTTCTGTTTGACCAAAAAGAGCTCCGATTACATCTGGTTTTTCAAGCAAACCTTCAGCTTCAAAGTCAGCACTAATAGTGTACTTTATTGATACTGGACTTACTTTAGCCATTTTTTCTTTGTCTCCTTAATTTAGTTATATTAGAAAAAGTCCTAACTATTCTGCAAATAGCAGTAATGTATGAGTGTGATTTTAATCAGAGATTGTGATATGTTAATGATCCCAACCTAACTTCTTCTAATACTTACACATACCCAAAGACCTTTTTAAAGGTTATGATGACCAAAATCCTCCAAAATACTAAATAATATATTAATTAGAAGAAGAAAATTTTCCATTCCCAAACAAAGGGGCAATTCAAATAATAAATGGGGGCGGGTCGTGAGCAATAGCGAGCATATAGTGGGAAAATAGAAATGGAAAAATTTTCGACCAATTCATCGCTCGCCTTCGGCTCGCGTAATAGACACATAGAGGATAGATTATGCTCGATTATAGAAATATTTATAAATAAAAACCATAATACAAAAGTAACTAAAAAAAGAGATAACATGCCATTATTTGACGAAGAAAACAAAGTAGATGAACTCGAAGAGGACGATCTCGACGAGCTAGATGACGACATGGACAACGATTAGTCCTAGTCATTTATTATTTAATTATTATTTATTATTTGCCCAAAAATTCCTTCCTAAAACACCCTTAGCCCATATAAAAAATTCCTTAAAATTATTTATGTTCAACCATTCTCAAGTCAGCAAATCTACCAACTCTTTTGTAATACTCCATTAACTTTTTCTTGACTAAATCTTTTTCTAAAGGATCCAATTTCAAGCTCAATAAATGTTCATAAAATTTAGCAGCATAATTCATTCTTCCTTTCTTTTCTAAATCAGAAGCAACAGCCATATAGATATTTTTCTTAGCCAACTCCACTTTTACTCTTTGTTCAGTATTAGCCTCTCTAGAAGCACGAGCGAACATATCCTCCGCACCCATAACATTATTTGCCTTAACATTGTATTCTCCAGCAAGAATAAGCGAATCAACCTTTTCTCGGTAAGTAACATCATAACCTGATTTCAAGAAATATGCTTTAGCAGCTTTATCAAACATTAATCTCTTCTCATATAAACTTCCAAGATTAGCAAAACAAAATTTCTTTATGTCGATAGCAACATCAGGAACTCTAACAACAGACTCAAGATATTCCATCTTGTTCAAATCAGTCATCAAAGAATCAAACTTAGCTTTAACAGCCTGCAACGTACTCTCTTTTACTTGAATCACCATGCTCATTAAATAAAAATCCTATTTTTAAAGTTTGTTATACTATTTTGAGGAATACCTGAAGAAAAACAAAAGTGTTCTTTAGGTTCCAGGGAGCCTTTCTTTGTAAGAAAGGGAGCCTTAATATTATTATGTAAAACAACAACCTTTCACAAAATCTCCATTGATTCCCGAATCATTAAATCTTGCTACAAGACCTCCAAGACAACCATCCATCTTATGTTTAGAAGTGTACTTGACAACTCTTCCTCCCGCAAAAAGAAAACGAGAAGAAATATCTTTCAAATAATCTGCATCTCTACCCAGCATTAGTAAGTCAGAAGGATTTGATTCATCACGAAGAGTTTTAATAAAATAAACACCATCAAAAGATTTTCGAGTAGCTAAAAGAATTCTTTTTGTTGTAGGCAATCTAAAATCGGATTCATACAAATAAATATTCCCTTGAAAAGACGATAAAAATGATTTAACATTTTCCAAATAATTTTCTCGAGGCATATTCCACCAGTAGTCATTTTCAAAGAAAACTTCATAATAAGATCTTCGAGATTCTTCTTCGCCATAATAAAAAGGATGAACCAAAACTAAAGGTTTTTCCGAACTTTTGATATCCACCCCGAGAGGCACAAAAACTTCTCTAGCAGCTAACTTCTGAGCCATCGCTGTAGCAACTGCAATAACTTTTTGATCGGCATGAGGTAAATCTACGGAATTCATTTTTCTAAATTATCACAGAACTCTCTTTCCCTAACAATCCTAAATAAAAAAAGGATTAAAAAAATAAAATTTGAAGAAATTATTTCTTCTTTTCGACAATAGACTTACAGACACCTGCTGCAACTGTTGCACCAGCGTCTCTGATAGCGAATCTAGCCATGTATGGATTTACGTCAGCGGTTTCTAATACAAGATTTCCGATTGGTTTCAATCTAACAATTGCTACATCGCCATTCTTTAAGAAGTCAGGATTAGCCTGAGCTACCTGTCCAGTTCTAGGGTCCAACTTACTTACAAGTTCAATGAATTGACATGGAACTTGAGCAGTGTGAACGTGGAAAACTGGTGTGTAACCTTTAGCAATAACTGTAGGATGGTTGATAACCGCAACTTGCGCTGTGAATTCTTCAACTATCTTGATTGGTGAAGCCGCATCGCAGATAACGTCGCCTCTAGCAACATCTTTCTTTCCAATGCCTCTAATATTTACACCAACATTATCTCCAGCTTCGCCTTGTGGTAATTGTTCGTGGTGAGCTTCAACAGTCTTGATTTCACCTGGAACTCCAACTCCACTTCTTCCTGGTAAGATTATGATCTTTTGACCAGGTTTCATAACTCCTGTTTCAATCTTTCCGACTGGAACAGTTCCGATACCTGTAATTTCATAAACATCCTGGATTGGCATTCTTAATGGTAAGTTTGTTGGTTTTTCTGGAGCTGGGAATCTATCAAGTTGTTCTAACACTGTAGGTCCTTTGTACCAAGGCATTTTATCAGATTTCTTAGCTACATTTTCGCCAAGGAATCCTGCACCTGCAAGGAACGGTGTTGCTTCAACTAATTTAGGTCCACCAACTTGTGTCAATAAAGCTGTGACATCAGCCTTAGCCTTATTGAACTTTTCCTCAGAATATTGAACCATATCCATCTTGTTAATCCAGATAGCGATATGTTTTACGCCCATAGTTCTTAATAACCATAAGTGTTCTTTTGTCTGAGGCTGTACTCCATTTACTGCGTCGACAACGAGGAATGCTGCATCAGCTTGTGATGCACCTGTAATCATGTTCTTAACGAAGTCTTTGTGACCTGGTGCGTCAATAACAGTGATTTCGTAGTTTTGAGTTAAGATCTTCTTGTAAGACAAGTCGATTGTAACTCCTCTTTCTCTTTCCTCTTTGATGTTGTCCATAACGTAAGCAAATTCGAAACCAGCTTTACCATGTTTAGCTGCTTCTTCTTTAAGCTTGTCCATCTCCTGTTGAGATACGCCGCCTGTTTCCCAGAACAATCTTCCGATAGTTGTGGACTTACCAGCGTCTACGTGTCCAACGAAGACAACATTCATAATTGGTTTTTGTTTAGCCATTTTTTTATATAAGTTTAGTTAATTTTTAGCTCTTTCAAGCTAGAAAATCATGCAAAAACCCATTTTTAAGCTTATCTATCCCAAAGATTTAAATATAACAAATTATAATAAATTGTTATAAAAATGGCAAGCTATGTATTAGTTTATTTGATTGAAGGAAAAGCAAAAAGATATCATCAGGCTCTATCAAAAGAAATTTCTAAAAAATTTAATGTTAAAAACCCTTCTGACAGAATTGTTCCACATATAACCATAAAGTTCATTGGAAATTTAAATAATAAAAACCAAGTTAAGGAATTAATAAGAAAAATTAATGAAACAAGCTTCAACTTAAGAAAATTTGAATTCACTCTAGAGGGATTTAATAATTTTGACAGACGAGTACTTTTTATAGATGTAAAAAAAATAGATGCTCTTCAAAATGCTTACCAAGAAGTATACTCTCGCATTATCAAACTTCCATTTATTAAAAAAGTTCCAAAGTTCGAAGGAAAAAACATGCATTTTCATGCAACACTTTGCATAGATGACATAGAAAAAAAGTTTGATAAGATAAAAAACTATTTGAGTAATAGAAATCCAGTATATGAGGTATATTTTAACAATCTTGCATTAATGAAAAAAGAAAATAATGAAAGATGGAAGCCGATAAAGATCTGGAGGATAAAATGAAACCGCTAATTGTAATTCGAGGTCCTTTAGGAATAGGAAAATCAACTATAAGCAGACTTTTAGCAGAAAAAATAAATGCGAAATATTTTTCAGTAGACAAAATTCTGGAAGAAAATAAGCTTGATAGAGAAGATAACAATTTCACCGCGAAAGATTTTATCAAGGCAAATAAACTAGTCCTGAAAGAAATTAAGGATTCATTAAAAGAAAGACCTGTGATTATAGATGGAAATTTTTATTTTAAGGAAGCAATAGAACACTTAGAAAAAGAAATAAAAAATACTCGAGTATTCAATCTAAAAGCACCTTTAGAAATATGCATTTCCAGAGACAAATCAAGAAAAATAGTTTATGGAGAACAAGCTGCAAAAGAGGTTTATGCACTCGTTTCGAAATTTGAGTATGGAACTCCAATAGACACCGAGGACAAAACTGCAATAAAGGTTGTAAAAGAAATAATTGGAGAATTAAGATGAGTGGCCCAGGACCAGGCAAAAAACTGATAGGAAAAGCAAATGTTTACATTCATGAAAAAGGAAAGAGCGGAGCAAGGATTACTCATGTAGACATAGAACTCGACGAATTAAATAAAATAGTTTTGCCAGGGGAAGCAACTTATGTTCAAGGAAAAGAAGGTGGAGTTTTCATCGGTTTGAAAAAAGAGATGATAGCGAGGGCCGAGAAGGAGCTAGAATGATAAAACCAATTTGTGACAAATGTAAAAGAGAACTGAATGACTTTGGTGCCTTGCTTTTTAGTCCACCGAATGAAAAAAATGAAGTGAGAAAATTTCACATCTGTAAAAAGTGTTATGAAAAAATGAAAGAGGAGTTAGCATGACAGATCAAGATATAACTGATTTATTATTTGAAGGAAGAGAACCTACCGAAGAAGAAAAAAGAAAAGAAGAACTTTGGAGAAAAGCAACACAAAGAGCATACAAGCTAGTTGGAAGTGAAAGTCCGATGAGATTCCTAAGAAAAACAGAAGAAATGTTCAGAGGCTATCTAAAAACAGAAAATCTACATGACGATGATTATCACGTTGACGGAGAAAGGTTAAGACAATAAAATGGTACAAAATATAATAAAATTATCCGAAAGAGAAAATAGAATTGTAAATGTAGTAAAAGCAAAATCCGGAATGAAAAACAAAAATCAGGCACTCGGTTTTATAATCCAAACTTATGCAAAAGAACATCTTCCAGAAATGATGGCTCCAATAGAAAAACCAGGAAGACCTTCTGAAAAACAAATCTCTTCAGTAGAAGAATTAAGAAAAGAGATTAGAGAATAAAGTTCCCCAAAAATATTTCTTTTTGTTTAGAGAAATTTTTCTTTTGAGGCCCAGTAGGGTCATCCTTTGAGGATAAAGAAAAAGAACTCAAAGAGATTAGAGAATAAATTTTTCAAAAAAATAATTAAGTAAAAATCAGAGTTCTAAATAAGTCTAAACATCAATGACATCACAAACACTCCAGCGCTCATATTCATAGTCTACTCTCTGTCTTAATAGTTTTCTAGCACTTTTTGTATCTCCTTTTTTTGCCAATTCGTATAATCTCTTCTGCTCAGAACTCCTTCGAAAATCTTTCATTAAAGAATTATACTCTGCATGTTCTCTCTCAGCAAGCAATCTAACATTTCCGGAAGGTAGTTCTGCAATCTGCTCGAGTGTTAAAGAAGGTCTTGGAGGAGTTTCCAAATTATCAAGATCATTATAAACTGACCACTCATTGTCTAAAACATTAAAAAGAGCTAGAAAAGATTTTTCTTCCAATTCTGGCGTCGAAATATCATAAATGTAAGGATCGCACTTCCGATTTTCATAAATAAGAACTTTCTTCATAAAAAGAACATGTCTAATTAATATATAAATACTATCAACAAAAATAATTAAGTCAAAACAAAATTTCCTTTCAAAGTCTTATCCGGGTGAACTGCAGCACCTTCTCCCTTCTTAATAGTGTACTCTACAAGTCGTCTGTCAACATCGCTACCTCGAAGTTTAATGACTTCAATAGCTCTCTTTCTTGGAGCATCTCGATAGAAAACATTGTAAATAGCAACAATTCCATCGGAAAGGAATGAGACTGCTTCTCCTCTTTCAACAAAACTAGTACCTACGTGAGAAGGACTAGAAACTTCTCTAATTAAGAATGAAGTCATGTTATAGGATTCAAGATATCTGAAAAGTTGTTCCATATAAATTCTAAATCTAGACTCTTCTCCAGAGAAAGCAGAAGCAATAGAGGACAAGGAGTCCATTAAAACAAAGTCTGGCTTGAAATCTGCAGGGATTAAAACCGGTTGAACATCAATCAGTAATTCTTTCTTAGCCTCAGATAATAAAGCCTCTACGCTTCTAGCAATATCTAATGCATTAAATCTTTTTATGTACAAAAGTCCTTTCTTTTCATACTCCTCGGGGTCTGCGCCAAAAGATTTCATGTGGCCTCTAAGTCGGTCTTCTCTTTCTTCAAAACTCATATAAAGAACTTTCTTTCCAGCCTGGCACATTCGTTTAGCAACCTCTAAGCAAAGAATAGTCTTTCCACTACCTGGACCGCCCTCAACTAGAATAGAACTACCTCTTGGAATACCCTCGGGAACAAGCTTATCAAAACCAGGAATAAAAGTCTTAATTCTATCCTCTTTCACATCACGTCGCTCTTTTTTCATAACCATTTAAATTGAATACTATTTAAAAACATTTCTACCGAATTTTCCTTTTGATACTATTGTCGAATAAGTTCAAAACGGACTTAAACATATTTTCCTGTCTTCTTTTATGTATATGGTAAATTAAAAAAATAATAAGGCCAACAACAGCGAGACCAGCAACAACCATTCCACCATAAGAAACAGAATTGTTTGCACCGACGACATTTCCAGTAAGTGAACCACTCATAAAAAAACCCGCAGCCAAAAAGGAAGCTAAAATGCCAAAAACAAATTTTGAACCAAGTTTAGTCTTCAAATATTTTTCAAAATTCTTTTTTTCTTCTGCAGTCAAGTTCTGATAATATTTTGTTTTTGTATAGGGAATAACCTCACCAAAAGATGCAGAAACTCTCTGCTCTAAACGAATCATACGAGCAATCAAATCGTTTGACAAAAATTCTTTTCTCTCCCGCTTATTCATGGATTTCAATTCGTCCAATTTTTCCTGCTTCGGATCTTTACTAAACATTGGAAATAACATTATTCTTTTCCTCCCTTCAACTTAGCAAGCTCTTCCTTTATTAAAGGTACCTGTCGATCTATATCCCTAACCAATTCTGCATAATTGCCAACTCGGATCTTGTAATCTGAATCGGCAATCTTTCCAGTTTGAAAATAATCTTTCTGACTTACCATAATCAAACGTTTTATTGATTCTCTTCGCCTAGCCAATCTATCAAGCTGATTATTTAGCAGCTTGACTCTTATAGGAGTCTTAAACATAAACCAGAGAAGAGTAAGTACTGCCAAAACAGCAACAATAATTTTCCAATTCTTCAAAAAAAATGATTTTAATCCACGAGTAGTCGAATCAACAAACAAATTCAAAGTAGTACTTCTCGCCCTTACATTTGTAATTTCTTGGTAAGCATTGTCTATTAGAGGTTGCACTTTTTCATACCTCTCGCTTTGCATTTCAAACATTGTCTCATTAATAATTACATCGATAGTAGTAGTATTCATCTCAGGAGTAACGCTTTCCTTATAATATTTTAAAAGAGTTGACAAAGAATCCTTAGAATCTAGAGCTAAAGAATAAATCTTGGAAACACTATCACAATAAGAAATAACAAGGGAAAAATCTGTTTTCTGTTTTCTAGCCTTCAAAACTTCTTGAGCATTATATAAAACTTCAGCCTGAGAAATAGTATCGTTAACTCTTGAAACAGTCAAATTTTCAGCAACCAATTGATTCATCAAAACTTTTGAATTATTCAAGCAACTAGAAGCCTGATCTTCAACACTCAGATTAGTAGAATCAGCAGCACTTGCAAAAGAAAGCAAAACAAAAAAGATGAAACTAACAGAAACTAAAATGCCTAAATGTAACCTAATTTTTTTATTCATAAACTCCAAACCCTTCATGCCATTAACAGGAGTTCTTTATTTTTAAATATATCCCAAATATATATTCAAGAATATTCTTATCTAGAAAGTTCAATAAGAGAGATATAAGACATTCTATTTAAAAATAAATGTGTAATATAGGATATAATCTAGTTTTTAAGAAAGTTTAAAACGGCAATTATATCGGAATATTTATGGAACTAACAGATATTGCCCCTTATTTCCAAACTACGGAGATATCCACAGCAGCTAGAGAAAAAGTATTTTCGCTACTTGGGAGCTTGAGAGCCTATCACCAGCCCACATTTGATCATTCAATCCGAGTAGGCATTCTTGCTCATAAACTCGGAGGCATGCAAAATCATGATCCGAAAACAGGAATCTATGGCGCGCTCCATGATATTGGCAAGCTAAATATTCACTTAGATGTTTTAAATAAAACTGAAGGTTTTAATGAAGAAGACAGACAAAGAATGAAAAGCCATGTTTCAGAAGGATACAAAATTTTATCGAGCTTAGAATTACCATTCAGCGCGTGGATTGCCCTAACCCACCACCGTTACCAACCAAGATTTTATCCCGAAAATTATGAATTAAGCAAATATCCATTCCCAATTCCTAACGCAACTCCTTCGACAAAACTTCTAGCAGATACCTGGGCAAGCTTAGTAAGTACTGGCGATTCATATGACGCGGCAACTAACAGAAAAAATGACAGATTTCATGGGGTGCAACTTGTTGGTCAAGAGTTAAAAAATTGGTTAATCACACAAAATCCCGCTTCAGAGTATATTATAAGAAAAGCATACGATACAGGAATTTTAAGTTGATCCGCCAAACATTTGAAAATAAAACTGGTCTGGCAAAGTATCAATAGCTAATTGTCTAGCACGATTTTCTTTTTCGAGTAAAACAGGATTTGCATAAACAGATCTAATTCTAGGTAATTTATATCCTGCATTAGCCATAGCCAAATTACCACAGAACATTGCAAAATCCTCAGTATCTTTTATCTCTTCTTGTGTCTGTCGAGACACACCATACTCTCGATAAACAGAATCACGCAAACCTACATTAAAAAGAAAATGTCCATTTTCATGACCAACAACGTAAGTCTGAGTTGGTTCTCGTAAACCTTTTTTTACAAGAACAAAATTCAAAGAACAACCATGAGTTAATTCAGGATTTCTCATCGGAATAAATAATCCCTTTAAACTGTATCTGTCTGCATGCCTAACGTCAACATGGCCCAAATAAGTTTCCTGTATTTCAACTTCTCTAGAGAATAAATCATCTGCTTCTTCGAGTCTGTACATTTGATCTGGTTTCAAAGAAACCTGAAGCTTCAACTCTGGAAGAAAAACCTTGCCTGTTTGAAATCGGTCTTTAAATCTAGGAAATCCCCCTCTTCGACGAGGTACACGAACCATATCTCTAGTCCATGAAGCAATTTCAAGTCTTCTAAAAAGAGAGTCCACTTCTCTTCGATCCATCAAAAAATAAATATTATACTGCTTAAATAGATTATTGTGCCAGAAAATTTAATAAAAATTATAACGGCCGAGTATCCAATCCTCTCTGTCTTCTCAATTCCAAAATACCTTTTCTTGCCAATCTTCTGGCCTCTTCCGCACAAATATACCTAGCTTCTGTTTCTCTTCTCATTTCATCAGCAACAACCCTCACTCTGTCTCTTCGAATAAAACTATTAGCATATTCAGATGGAGGATAATAAGTTCCAGCTTGCATTACCATAAAAAAACAAACCGATTCCATTTTTTAAATATTTTGGAAATCTAAAAAAAATTCTCAAACAAAACCTTTTGTAATTAATAAACTCGCAATCGATTTGCGCATTAAAAGAACAAATTTTTTCTCCGAAAAAATTTGACAATTTCCTTAAAAAATTCGGTTACCTAGAATAATAAGAAGAATTACTGATTTTCTTTTTTAGGAAAAAGTTTTCTCATAAACTCAAAAATGGGTCTAAAAGCCCAGCACAACATAATTATTACTAAAAAAGCTAACTTTATTCCAGAGTTATACTTTGAAAGAAGAGTAATTACCGCAACAGCGGTTAAAATATTGGCAACAATGTCAATTATCGTCCAAGTAGGTTCCATAAAGCCCACTTTTCTAGATAAGTTATGGTCACTCTTTTTCTTAAAACCTAAATAATTAACAATGAGATTATAATTCTTAATCAAACGACTTAAAAAAATAATAGTAGCCAAAACGAAAAGTACTGAAAGAATCATTAAGGAAGAACTTAACCACTCAATTTTTCCACTAGTAGCGATACTTCCGATAAAAGAAGTAAGGGTAGCCGCAAGAAAACTAAAAAAAGTACTTTTATTAAAATCATAGTCAACTTTTAACAATTCAAAATATTTTTCCATCGCTTACTGATTCTCTTGTAATCCTTTTCTGTCTCTGATTTGTTTGATTACCTTCTGTTGCAATTCATTTGGCATTCTCTCAAATGTCTGATCAAGTAATGAAGAGATACCTCTTCCACCAGTACAAGATCTCAAATCACTAGCCCATCCAATCATTTCTCCAACTGGAAGTTTAGCCTTGATAAAAGAAACAATTCCTTCTTGTCTCGCATCAATCATTTGTCCTCTCTTCTGTGTAATCAACTTCGAAACTTCTCCCATGAATTCAGTTGGGATTTCAATAACATGTATCTGTGTAGGTTCGAATAAAACTGGTGAAGCATTCTTAAAAGCAAATTGAAGAGATTCTCTAATAGCTGGATAAACCTGAGCTGGGCCTCTGTGGATAGCGTCCTCGTGAAGTTTCATATCAACTAAAGAAACTTTCAATCTCTGACAAGGTTCTCTAGAAAGTGGACCTGCCTTCATAACCATTTCAAAAGAATCCAAGATTAATTCAATAACTTCTCCGATGTGAACTTCTCCCTTAGTTTTATCTAAGAAAACATTTCCAAGGAAAATATCTCTGTACTGTCTTGCTTCATCATGTGAAATACCTAGACCTAACAAAGTTTTTAATAAATTTTCATCTTTCTTATCTTTCTTAATTCTTCCGTCGTTGATTTCTCCTTTTTCAATAGCTTGTGCAAGAGCTTCATCTAAAGGTTCAACAGTCATGTAGAATGCGTTGTGTCTGTTTGGAGATTTACCTTCTGTTGGACCAGAATTTTTCAAAACAGTTTCTCTATAAACTACAATAGGGTTGGAAGTCTTAACTTGAACTCCTTTTTCTTCTCGGATTCTTCCTTCAACAATTTCTAAGTGCAATTCCCCCATACCAGAAACAAGATTTTCTCCAGTCTCCTCGTTAATTTCAATATGGATAGAAGGATCTTCCTTTGCTACTTTTCTCAAAACCTCAACTAACTTTGGTAAGTCAGCAGATTTTTCTACAGAAATGGATTTTGTAATAACTGGTTGGAAGATGTGTTTGATTTCTTCGAATGGAGTTTGTGGAGTTGCAGTGATTGTTTCACCAACTTCAGAAATAACTCCTGCAATCGCGAAAACATTTCCAGCTACTACTTCTTCAACTTGTTCAGGTCTGATACCATCGTAAACTAAAACCTGTTGGATTCTTTGTTTCTTTTGTGCTAAGTTCAAATAAACTTCTTGACCAACTTGTAATTTTCCAGAGAATAATCTTCCAGCAGAAATTTCTTTTCCAGATCTTGGATCAATAACAATTCTTGTAATAACAAAAGCAGGTTCTCCGTTAGGATCTGCAGCCAAAAGTTGCTTACCAAATTCAGATTCTGAATCTCCTTTCCAAATTCTTCCAATTCTGTATTTTTGAGCATCTAGTGGAGAAGGCAAGTGTTTAACTACTACATCCATCATAGCTTCGAATAAAGAAGCATTTTTCCAAACCCAATCTTTTCTTTCTTGTTCCGGTAAAGATTCATCATAAATTTTATAGATATCAGCAAATGTAATTCCTTTTTTCTTCATGAAAGGAACAGTTAAAGCCCAATTGTCTCTTGCAGAACCAAACGCAACGCTTCCGTCTGCCACATTAACTTGCCATTTTTGTTTGAATTCTGGCTCAGCAATATTTGCAATAAGTGTATTGAATTCGTCGATAATTTTCTTGAATTTTTCCTGCATTTGTTGAGGAGTAACTTTCAATTCTTTGATTAATCTATCTACTTTATTGATAAACAAAACTGGTTTTACTCTTTCTCTTAAAGCTTGTTTTAATACAGTTTCAGTTTGAGGCATAATACCTTCAGAAGCACAAGCAAGAACTACAGTTCCATCAATAGCTCTCATAGCTCTCGTAACATTACCTGAAAAATCTACGTGACCAGGAGTATCGATTAAATTAACTAAATATTCCTCATCAGCATATGAGTGAACCATAGATACATTAGCAGCGTCTACAGTCATTAATCTCTCTTGCTCATCAGCGTGTTGCCATGTTGCCATACCTGCTTCTAAGTCTCCAGCAGATTTCGCAGACATTTTACCAGCAGCTGCTAAAAGATTATCTGTGAATGCAGTTTTTCCATGGTGGATGTGAGCAGAAGTAGCGATGTTTCTAATATTTTTTTGATTCTTAATAATCCTCTTGATCTTCTCAAAATTTTTCTCTTCTGTAGCCATACTAATTACTTAGAAAAATGCTTTATAAACGTTTTGGATAATCTCTAAAAAAGGTAACCAAGAAGAGAATTTCTTATTTCCCAAGAAAAATGGCAACGAAAAATAATCTCAAGGGCGGGTGAGCAATTCGCTTTTCAAATATGTGCGAAGCAACAAAAATAAAAATCAGAAATGCAAATTGCAAAAATTCTGCGAAGCAGAAAAGTAGCGGGATATACGGAAATAAGAAATTCTCGAACAACGCTCGCACTTCGTGCTCGCGTAAATCACGATAAAAAATTTTTTATTCAACACATTTCAAACCATTAAAAAATTCGTCTAGATGTTTTTTAGCCTCATCGAAATTAGTATAAAATCCTTTATTCAATGTCGGACAGCCATTAATCATAGCAGACAATCTCTTATCGACTTGCGGACGATACAAACATAAAATATCTTTTCTTTGATCTCGAGGCACCCACAAATTTCTTTCAACAACCCTGCCAAGTTCATAACCGACGCCCAAACTTGCTTGAGTAACTTCAGCAACAACAGTTCTTGCATCAGAAATCCAAGCCATGTCGCGATCATGTATTTGAGTATCATTCAATCCGGCTTCGCCAGCCCTAGACAAATCTTTTTTTCCAATATGTTCAGTCAAAACTTTTCCAAATTTCCCTAAATAATTAATAATAGCTTCATAGACAGCAACATCTTCCCTTCCGCCCCTGATTGAACCTGCGAAATAAATTTCTTTCATATTTTTTAATTAATCTAACAATATTTAAAGATGATTATACTAAAAATAAATCACTTCCAAGCCACTAAATAACTTCCCTCTTCATCTCTTACAACCTTTTTGAAACCAGCTTTTTTCAAATAAGAAGAAATCCTTGCAGCAAAATCAACGCCTCGATTTGTATGATAATTGGGAACATAATGGTACAATCTTCCTCCAAATTTCAAAACCCTGAAAGCCTGATTATAATTTTCCTGCGAAAAAAATTCTCCGGAACTTCTAGGTGTTCCTCCGTCGAGAATGATAAAATTAAACTCCATATTTCTAAATTTTTTTATTTCTTCAACCAAGTCTCCATGAACAAGTTCAACTCGTTTATTATCGAATAGTTCTTGAGAATAAGGATTTATTTTTTGTATTTCACGAACCATTTCATCAATTTCAATAGTTATAATCTTGCTAGCCGTTTTAGAAGCAGCAATTGCAGTATAGCCCAGACCAGTTCCCGAATCCAAAATTCTTCCGAATAATTTATCTTTTTCAATTCTTTCAATAAAACTTTGTTTATGCATTGAAGTTCCAGAAATTTGTAAAATAGGTCTAAAACTCGTCGGTATAAGTTTGTAAACGCCTCCACCAGAAGAATATTGGACTTTCTCGAAAACATCTTCTAAAATTAAATAGCAACTCTTATCATCATCTCGAATTTTTGGAACCTCGACCTCTTTCCCATTGAAAATAATTCCATTTTCAGATAATTTTAATTTTTCCTTCTTCGCAGAGAAATCTAAATCAAAAGAAACTGAAATTTCTGATTTACCTTCCGCAATTGCATTCAAAATCATTCTCAAACTCTCAGAACTTAAAATTGGATAAGCCATAAAAGAATAAACTAAACAACCATTATAAATATTTATAGATCAAAATCGTCAGGAGAAGGATAGTCAATACCAACAAGATCCTCAATATTTTTTGAAATATCCTGTAGACTTTTTCCTTGAGAAACCAAAGAATTAACCAAACTTTCTCTTCGAACTAAATAATTGTCTACAGCTTGATTGTACGCATCAAATCGAGTTTTATCTCGTTTCGCACATGCAGACTGATACAAATAATAACTTGCTCCAAGCGAAGTTACAAAAACACCCAACTCGATAAATCCATCCATAAAAAAACAAAAAATAAGTAACTTTTAAAGATTTGTATAATAAAAAATCAACAACCAAAAATCATTTTGAATAGATAAATTTAAAATACCTTCAAGAAACTTAAATCCATCTTACTCTCTCAGCAATACTTTCGGGAAGATCTGGAAAACTACGTTGTGAAGAAGAAACACTTGATTCATAAGCTATTGCAGAACTCAAAGCCCGTGCAACATCACATTCAGTACCATCAGCAAAGTATAATTTACCATCTGATTTCCTTTCTACTCCTAATCTTTTGCAAACCTCGGAAAATTCTAAACAAAGTGCCATTTTATTACCCAATAACCTTCATTTTTAAATATTTAGATAGCAAAAATATTCCATAATTTTGAATTATTTTTATCTGACGAGGCGAGCAAAGAGCTCTTTCTATTTTCAATTTACAACAATTTTATGAAAGCCTCTTTGCGAGAAGGAGGTTGCGAAGCGTATATTACGCGAACAATATCGCAAAAATCCAATTCTAATTTTTAGAAAAAAGTTTTAGGCAAAGCCAAACGCAGCATATCGAGATATGTAAGTTTGGATTTAACGACAAAATTTGCACTAAAAATTAGAATTAACGAGCAGCGTCAGCTTGTTTCTCGATATCATTTTTCTTAGAAACAGCATAACTATCACCAGAGTTATTGTAAGCAGCAATGATTTCTTTTGCAAGTGATTCAGTTATAGTTGCCTTTTTACCGAAAGCCTTATCATAAGCCCCATTAATCATAAATCTTAAAGCTAAATTTAATCTTCTTCTTGGAGAAGTATCTACTGCTTGAGGATATCTAGCTCCGCCATATTCAATAGCAGTAACTTCATCTCTTGGAGCAGCATTTTCGATTGCCTTAACCAAAACAGCGACAGGATTTTGCTTTGTTTGTTGTTCAACCATTTTCAAAGCATCAACCACAATCATAGTTGTTTTTTGTTGTTTACCAGAAATCCAACTTGTAATAATTCTATGCTTCTTTCCTCTGCTTCCAGGAACTTGCAAAATATTTATAATTCTTTCAATAACATTAACTTTAGTCTTAGCTTGATCGTATTTGATTCTTCCATGAGATTTCAAAAGCAATTTATCGTCAAGATTAATAACTTTTTTCAATCCAGGATCTGCAACAGAAACTTCTGAAATATCCCACAAACCAAATATTTTCATTGCTACCATTTTTATCTTCTACCCTTCTCGATCTTGCCTTTCCATAATCTTCTTAATGGCTGATCATTTACTTTAACAACTTGGAATCTAACTCCAGAAAGGTCTCCCTTTGTCTTACCTTGTTTTCCACCGATTTTTTCAATCATAACTTCATCATGTTCATCAATGAATTTTTGTGCAAGATTTCCTGGAATAAAACAACCAATAACTTTACCGTTCTTTGTCAACTGAACTCTGCAACATTTTCTCATAGCGGAGTTTGGCTGCTTAGCTTCTAATTGGAATTTGGAAGTAACAATACCTTTTGCTTGAGAAGATCTTCCTAAAATCGCATACTTTAGAGTAATACCTAACTTTTTCTTTTTCCAAACTTTATCATTCATTTGGAACTTTTTTCTATTCTTTCTCAATTTCTTTGCATTCATTAATCCCATTTTGACATATTTTTCAAAAATAGATTTTTGAAAAAATGGCAAGGTAACAAGCTTGTCGCGTTACCGCTATCGGGCTTTTTTGACCAAACTGAAAGTTTGGAGCGATTCAAAAAACGCCCTACCATCTTTCGAAAATTTATTTTCGACTTTTACTATAAATTAGAGTGAAATCTTCATTTATAAACATTTCGAGAGGAGTATCGACGTAGTCGATATGATTTTTATAATCTATAAATAACAAATTGAAAATTTGTTTTCATTTAAAGCTCAGCAGAGTCATCCTTTGAGGATAAACGTTTCGCGTTAAATAAATTTCAATTCTTTAACTCCAAAAGTCCTCGATAAAATATCTTGAAGTTCAGTTTGTCTAACTCTGTCTCTTCCAATCATCATTGCTTTTTGTTCTCGAGTTCCGGAAATTGAAACAGTTCCTTCAGAGAATTCAAGTGGACCAAATTCAATTGGAGAAACAATTTCTTCAATAAAAGATTTTAAAATATTTTTCTTGTCATCATCGGAACCAGCATTAAATTTATCCCTGCTCGGCATTGAAATAACTCTTATTCTTTTTCTTAGTGTTTCAGAAATTCTTTTAACATTAATTCCATTTTTACCGACGGCTTGCATAACCAAAGGTTTTGGAACAGCAAAATAAATTGCACCATTGTAAACAAAACAATCAGTTGTTGAAACTTTAGAGATTCGTCCAAATAAATTAATATATCTCATAAACTGCATATCTATTGTTTTGCCTGCCATTCTTATTTGATCAAGAATACTTCTGAATCGAAATCCAATTCAAGTTCTCTAGAAATGTCTCTTTTATTTTTCAAGACTTCAAATTCAACACCAGCATTTTCCAATTCCTTCAAAACTTCTTCTCTTGTGTCTCTGCAAACAAAAACTCTAGAACTTTTACCAAGTTTTTTCTTCTTTGCGAGTTTCAAAACTTGTTTGATCCCACAACTAATTTTGTTTGCTTTCTTTGCTTCGTTTAATTCTTTTAAGCTCATAATTAATGCTCATTATTGAGACTATTTAAATGTTATTATTGATTTGTCGACGGAAAAAGAGGTTGAGACTTATATCTTGCATAAAAGGGCAAATACAGTCTTGTAACTTCTTCAACGTCTAGACTCGAAACTAAAGTTCTTGCAAAGAGATCTTTTTTAATATCCATAAAGCCAGGCTCTAACCAGGGTTGGCCCCTTGAAGCTTCAATCAAATAATGACTAAATACAGATTTAGAAAAGGGATTGAAAACCATCCGAGTTCTTTCGGGAACAACAATTGTGGAATGAGACTTACAAGAAAATTGTCCATACCATAGCGCACCATTATGCGCATTCGGATATCCATTTGGCCCCCATTGTTGACCAGCCCAAGAATTCAAAGGAGAATTTTCAGAAACACCGACTATCATAAAGAGATAATCTTCACCAGAAAAATTAGGGTTAAAAACTTCTCCTTGCAAAATTTTCAAAAAATCTCCTTCAACAACTTCAATAGATTTTTCAGGATGAAAATAATCTCGTGACTTAAACTTATATCGAAGTTTGCCTAACATAATTTCCTATCACTTTTTCTTTTTGCCGTCTTGTTCAGCTAATGGACCAGTAACTTTTACAAGAAGTCCTGGAAGACCTGTTCCGACTGGAACTGGCTGATTCAAGATAATATTCTCGATAACCGAAGCCATCTTATCTTTCTTTCCTGTTCTAGAAGCATTTACAAAATGTTTAACTGGAGTTTCGAAAGAAGCTCTTGCTAAAACAGATGATTTGTCTGAGATAATACCAACTCTTGTAACTCCCTTAACAACTCCGGAAGCAGTCATAGAATCCGCAATTAATGTCAAGTGTCTGTAATCGATATCTAAACCCTGTGATGTCAAAACTTTCTTAATTTCGTCGATAATTGCTTGTCTTGCAGACTCAATTCCTAAAAGAGAAGCCAGCTCATGCAAGTCGTTTGTAGTTACTTTCTCAGGATTTACTCCTTTGAATTGCAATATTTCTTTCAAGTTTGTACCAGCAGTCAAGATTACAAAATTAGAATCTCTCTTTACAACAAGAACATTCTGTATTCCTTTTACTCCAGAAATAACTGTATCCTTTATTTTTTGTTTTGTTTTGTAAATTTGTTTGAAATCACTATCAGCCAAATCTAATGTAATCGCATCTTCACCTTTCTTCTTTGTTTTGAATCCTTTTTCATCAAGACCTTCAACAACTTTGTCAAGTCCCATGTGAACTGTTTTCAATGCATCTTTGTTAATCATAATTTCAATTTTCTTAGCACCAAAGTCAACATTAATTTCAGACATTATTTCTTTCAAAGAAACTTCCTTGATTTTTTCAGCGATAATCTTTGCGTCTTTGTCATTATTATGATCTTTGTCCAAATAAATTTCCATCGAAGGTGTGGAAGGTTTCTTTCTAGCATCAAGAATTTCAATTAATCTTGGAAGACCTTGTGTAACCTGCACTTCCGCAACTCCCGCAGAGTGGAATACGTTAAGAACCATCTGTGTAGAAGATTCTCCGAAAGATTGAGCAGTAACAATACCAATAGCTTCACCAGGTGCAACCTTCTGTCCAGTATGTAAACCAGCAACGTCTAATCCGTCGCCACCAAATGAATATTGAACAATTCCTTCATTAGCATCTCTAACTGTTCCGTCATATTCAACAATATAATCTTGTAATGCAGAAACTAATCTTCTGTATAAATAACCAGACTTTGGAGTTCTAAGAGCAGTATCCATCATCGCGTCTCTACCAGTCATACCGCCAAAGAAGAATTCATCAGGTCTCAAACCATTGATGAAAGAATTCTGGATAAATCCACCAGCTCTTGGAGACAAGTCTCCTTTCTTGAAACAGCTCAATGATCTTCCAGTATAACCGAAATTAATTCTTTGTCCTCTCATAACCTGCTGACCTACCGAACAAGCAATCTGTGTAACGTTTAACATACTACCTCTTGCTTTAGCGGAGATCATCTTATTTACAAGATTGTCTTTAGGGAATTTTTCCTTAACAAATTTACCAATATCCGTTCTCACACCATTAAGAACTTGCAAGATTCTAATTTCTCTTGTCTGTTCAGCAGTCTTTCCTGGTAAAACCTCGATAGAGTTATTGTAATATGATTCGATAATTTCTTGTGTTTTCTTTTCAGCAGCTGCAATCATCTTGTCAGTTTCTCTCTTAACTTCATCAGAAACATCTAAGTCAGTAATAGAAATTGTGAAACCAGTTCTAGATAAGAAAGTCATACCTAAAGTATAAACGTCCTTAAGAACTTCCATTGTTCTCTTTCTTCCGATAATTTTATCTAATTTTTTAACGTCTTCTCCTTCTTCTGTAATAAATCCTTCAGTCTTAATCTTAGAATTCTTCAACTCAACAGGTAAAGCATTTTCAAATAAATCTCTACCGGAAACCATCTTGGTCATTGCAAAAGGTTTTAATCCTGCAGAATAAACGAGTTGCATTGCTTCTTCCTTGCTTACTTCTTGTTCAGCTAAAACATAATTACCAGTTAAAGCGTCATCAGTACAACCAAATAAATTTGAATTATTCTTTGGAGAAATCAAATTGTGTTCTACTCCCAACAAACATTCAGCTTCAGCTCTAGCTTCCTCAGTCTGTGGACCGTGGATATTCATTTCATCTCCGTCAAAGTCTGCGTTGTAAGGGAAACAAACAGAAGGATGCATTCTGAAAGTTTTATGTGGTAAAACTTTTACAAAGTGCGCCATTAAAGAGGCTCTGTGAAGCGAAGGGTGTCTGTTAAATAAAACGATATCTCCGTCGGTCAAATGTCTTTCAACAACATAGCCAGGCTCTATTTCTTTAGCTAAATCTTCTTTCAATTCAGGAGTAATTCTTTTTCTCTTTCCGTCAGGTCTTGTGATATAATTTGCACCAGGATATTCACCAGCTAAAACAAGTTTTCTCATTCTTTCAATATTTAATGTTGTAACTCTTTCAGCAACAGTCAAAATCTTTGCAACTTCTAATGGAACTCCAACTTCATTCAATTTCAAATATGGATCTGGAGATACAACAGTTCTCGCCGAGAAATTAACTCTCTTACCAGCAAGATTCTTTCTGATACGTCCTTCTTTACCTTTAATTCTTTCATTAATTGTTTTTAATGGTTGACCGCTTCTGTGTCTTGCAGGAGGAATTTTAGCAACAGAATTGTCAAAAAATGTTGTAACGTGATATTGTAATAAATCCCAAAGATCCTCGATAATAACTTCTGGAGCTCCGGCGTTTAAATTTTCCCAAAGTCTCTGATTTGCTCTGATAATATCTGAAAGTTTGTGTGTTAAATCGTCCTCAGATCTTTCACCGGATTCTAAAGTAATAGAAGGTCTAACTGTTACTGGAGGTACAAGTAAATATGTCAAAATTGACCATTCAGGTCTTAATGTCTTTGGATTTATTCCAAGATGTTTTAAATCTTCATCATAAACCTTAGATAATTTTTCTCTAATTTCAGAAGGGAAAATTCTTCTTTTTCCGATATGGAATTGAGATGGTTTTTCGAACTTAACTTTTTCTTGAATAATTCCGCAATGCGGACATTTCTTTGCATCTTTAGCTTTCTTTAATCTTGTCTTCAAATCATATTTTTCAACTTCCTCTTGAGTAAGTAAAATTTTTCCACAAGCTTCACAAGTACTTCTCATTACTAATTCCATGATAGAAAGATATTTTATATGAATAACCGGTCTTGCTAATTCAATCAAACCAGGGTGACCCAAACATTCTTTTAAGTGCCCGCCACAAGTTCTACATCTTACTCCAGGATCAATAGCACCAAGTCTCAAATCCATCAAACCTCCGTCGACAGGATAACCGTCAACATCATAAAGTTCAGGAGTCACAATTTTAGCAACTGCAACTTTCTTAATTTGCTCAGGACTGAACAAGCTAAACTTTATTGCTTTAATTTGTTTTTTCACAGGTTTTTCCATTTTATTGATCGTATTTATTCTTTAGTTCGAATTTAGTTAATAAATGCATGCCCTGTAATTCTTCAAGTAACAATTTGAATGCATAAGAAACCTCAATAGGTTCAACCAAATTAGATTGGCACATTGGACAAAGTTGTCTGTCTCTGATTTTGTCGTCGGTAGCAATGTTTCCACATCTTTCACAGATGTGCACGACTACTTTATCAGAATCATATCTTTCCTTTAATAATAAAGATGCTCCATGTGCAACTAAAGCCTGTTGCTCCATCTCTCCAAGTCTAAGTCCTCCGCCTCTTGCTCTTCCCTCAATTGGCTGTCTTGTTAAAAGTGCAATCTTACCAGAAGCTCTTGCGTGAAGTAAGTTCTTTACCATACGTACAAGTTTCAAATAATACATATTACCAACGTAAATCTTTATAGGCATCTTTTGACCTGTAACTCCGTTGTACATAACTTCCTTACCATCATATCTGAATCCTAATTTTCTTAAATTATCTTCAAGAGTTCCAAGTTCAGTTCCAGCGAATGCAGAAGCATCTTCAGCAATACCTTTTAATGCGGCAACTTTACCTGCCATTAATTCTAATAAATAACCAACAGTCATACGAGATGGAATACCGTGTGGATTGAAAACGACATCAGGATGAACTCCTTTACTTGTGAAAGGTATATCTAATTATGGCGCAATAAATCCAATAACTCCCTTCTGTCCATGGGGTGTAGCGAACTTGTCTCCAATTTCTGGTTTTCTCATATCTCTCATTCTTACCTGAACAATCTTATTACCTTCTGCATCTTGTGTAACAAAAACACCGTCGACAGTTCCACTTTCTTCTTGTCTCATTGCAGTAGAATTTTCTTTCTTAGTCTGTATAGAAATTTCTCTAGCTTCAGATAAGAATTTTGGAGGAGAAGTTTTACCAATAATAACATCGCCTTCACCCATTTCAGCTTCAGGATATGCAATACCATCGTCTTCTAAATATTTGTAACTTGTTTCCATTCTATATCCAGAAACATCTTTTTCAGGAACACAGATTTGATCTTTTAATCTACCTGCATAATTCAATTCAACAGAATCATAGGGTCTAAAATAAGTAGATCTTGCTAATCCTCTGTCAACAGAACCTTGATTCAAAACAATCGCGTCCTCAATGTTGTAACCGTCATATGGAGCAACAGCAACGATAACATTTTGTCCAGAAGGATACATTGCAAGTGTGTCATACATGAAACTTCTTGCTAATGGTTTTTGTGGATAATATAAAACGGAAACATTTGTGTCCATTCTTACAGGATAATTTGCAGCATAAATACCGATGGACTGTGTTTGTGTCTTACTACCTCTTAACAATCTTGGTCCCTGGTCGTGATTTGCATAAGGAACAATAGAAGTAATAATACCTAAACAAGCAATAGGATCAATTTCTAAATAATCATGATCTTTTGTAACTTCTTCTCTGTATAAAGCAACAAGAGAATTATCTTCCTCAGCAGCATCGACATATTCAACTATTCCCTGCTGTATTAAATTATCCCAGCTCAAAGAACCTTGCTCAATTAATTTTAAATGTTCGTCTTTTAATTTTGGAACACCACTTTCAACAACAATTAGTGGCCTAATAACTCTTCCAACTTCTGTAGAAACGAAAACAGCACCCATAAAATCATCAAATCTCACGCTTAGTTCAATAGGCAATTCATTCTTTCTTCTTTTTTCTCTAACTGCTTGGAAAAATTGTTTTCCATCTTTAACACTTCCAACAAATTTACCATTATAAAAAACATCAATTACATTTTCGGAATCTTTTGACAAACCAGCTTCAGAGAATACTTTGACTATCTTGTCCTCAGCCATCTTTGGTCTTGTAGAAACTCTAGCCAACATTGCGAGATTTTTTCTTAAACCAATTTCAGTACCTTCTGGAGTTTCAATAGGACAGAATCTTCCATAATGAGTTGGATGAACTGTTCTAGCCGCAAAATTTTCTTGTTCGCCTGGTAAAGTAGAAACAACTTTCTGTAACTGAGAAAGCATAGATAAAGAATTATCTTTCTTCATGTTCTGAGTAACTCCAGTCCTCTCACCGATCCAAGAACCAGTTGCAATTGCAGACTCAATTCTGTGAGAGAATAAAGTAGATTTAGCAATTGTTTTTATCGAATAGAATTTTCTTCTTTTAACAGTCTTCTGAAGAGAATGTTGTATTTCTCTTATTAATATATTTAAATTAACTCTGAATAAATCAGCCAATAAATCACCAGAAAGTCTAACTCTCTTATTTGCATAATGATCCTTATCAGTCAAAGCCTGTTCTGGATTTTCTCTTGCAGTGTAAAATTGTTTTAATAATTTACAGATTGTCTTTGCTTTTTCCAATCTAGCATTTTTGTCTAAACCTACATGAGGTAATAAATAAGAATCAATTCTTTGCTTTGTTCTGTCCAAAATTTCTTTCTTTGTTCCTTGTAACGAAGTTAATTCTGCAATCTTCATCAAAGCTTCTTCAGGATCGCCCATAGCGGCATATTCATAAAGATTAACAAGCAAACCATCAGTTTGTTTTCCAATAATTTTGGAGATTTCAGCTTCAGAAACCATTCCAAGCGCTTTCAATAAAACAATTACTGGAATCTTAGAGAATCTTGAAAAAGAAATTTCTAAAATGCCATCTTTATTTTCATTGATTGTTACTGGAATTTTATAAGCGCCCCTTTGAGAGAATAATCTTAAAACAAGACCTCTAACTTTCTGAACTTCAAGGAAAGACTGATTAGAAGCCAAATCTTCAGCCATAACCAAAATTCTTTCATTACCATTAACTAAGAAATAACCGCCAGCATCAGCAGGATCAACATATTTCTCGATTAATTGTTCTTTGCTTAAACCATGAAGATTACAAGCCTTTGATTTAACGATAACTGGAATTCTTCCTAATTGAACTTCAGCAGTTTCAACCTGACCATCGTATCTAATTGTTAACTCTATTTTGATAGGTGCAGAATAAGTCAAATTTCTTAATCTAGCTTCAGCAGGAGTAATTAATTTTACAGAACCATCAGCTTCAACAATGTCTGGTTTACCCACACTTATTTTGCCAAGTTTTATTTCAAAATCTTCTTTCGGAATTGTTTCGTTCATTTCATTAACAATTTCTTGCATTCTGTTTTCAACAAAATCATTAAATGAAACGATATTTGATTCGACAAGAGAATGATTCTTTAAGAATTCCTTAACTACAATGTGTTTTCTATCGACAGTAAAGGATTTCTTAGCTTCCATCAGACAACCACACGGAAGTATTCTTCCTCTCCATTATCGTTTTTTCTTTCAATCTTAACAACATCCCCAGTCTCAACACCAAGAGAAACAACAGCAGCATCTTCCTTAGAAATTTTAGGTAACTGCGCTAAAGAAATATTATACTTAACTAATAACTTTTTAACTTCATCCTGCTTTAATTTTGAGTGTTTTGGTTGGAGAATATGCATAATAGTGACTATATGATATTTTAGATGAAATCATTAAAAAAAGTTGCCTTTTAAATGTTTCGATTTTGTTATTTACTTCCCGCAGGGATGATCCTGAATGTTGGTTTTTCCTATGCAATTGAGGGAAAGAGTAGTTTGAAACAGTTATTCTCTAAAATGATCTGCACAAACCGGGAAATATTCCCAACCTTTCTCTCCATCTAAAACTAAAAGAGGTTCACCATACTTCGAAGGCTGGCCATTATGAGTTCTTTGCGTTAAACTAGCAGGTTTTTGACATTTTGAACAAGTTGATTCGACACAAAATTCAACCCTGTCTGCATATCTGTAAATGTCTGAAACAAAATGAACTGGCCTTTTATTAAAAAAAGCGTGAATTGAAGGAATAAAAACTTTTTTCCCATCGGCTTTCCATTCTAAAACTAATTCTGCCAATTTAGCAGCATAACGTTCAGCGTTTTTTTCATAACTTTCAGGACTGTTACAACAAACAAAAGAAAATGGTTCATCAATACCAATAACTTCCCTGTCTTCGGCGAGAGAATCCATTTCTCCTAAAAAGTTAGGTTTACTTAAATCAATAACTTGAGCAGGAAGAGTATAACTCAATCCTCGAGATCTCCAAACATTTCCATCTCTTTTATTCCAAGACGATTGAAAAAGAACATAGCTTGCACCAGCACCAATTAAAGGCCCAATGGTTTGCATAGCTCTTTTCGTCTTTCCAGAAAACATAGTTCCTAAAAATAAATCTAAACTCCCCTTCATAAAAAATAAAACCTGAAGCACTATTTAAATAAATAGATAGTTGAAAATAATCTTCAGAAAAAATAAAAAAAATCAAATCACTTCAAATAAAATAAAAGTGGTCCCGACGGGATTTGAACCCGCGACACCCGCGTTAAGAGCGCGGTACTCTAACCAGGCTGAGCTACGGAACCTTTGAAATACCTTGAACTACAATTATGTAGTATAGTTTTATGAAAAAATGCGTTTAAAAAAGTAATGTTTATTACTTAGAGACTATTTCTTTTATAGCTTCTATGTGATCAGCAATCTCAAGTCCTTTTTTTGTAAGTTTGATAATTTTTATTCTTCCTTTCTTTTCAAATACAACTAAACCCATTTCCTCTAGCGTTTGTAAAATCTTAACCGCGTGAGAATAAGTACAATCAACTTCCTTAGCTAAAACAGAACCATACTTAGCCTTACTTACTCTTTTCAAAGCAAGCAGCATCATAGCTGGTTTTCTTCTAAAAAACAAATCAAAGTGATCTTCTGTTACCATTTTGCGATATTTTCACTAAATTTATTTGAATTGAAAAATCGGAAGGTTGTAAAGCAACCGCTAACATTCTTGACAACTGCGAACGAAGTGAAGTTTGTGTTTGTCATTTGAATATATATTATTTAACCTATATTTCTGAGTTGTAAACTGCTTTTAAAGCTTTCTCAAGTTTTTCGTCCACGCGTAGTAGATACATCTAATTTGAGAGAAGTAACAAAAAAACTAGAACTAATATTTCCTATTAGCGGCCTCTTCAGACATACGTACCATTTCTTCTCCTTTAGGCATAATCTTGTCTGCACCAAAATAGGCCATAACCCTTCCTTGCTTCCCCTCGGAGATTTTTATTCTTTCTCCTTTAAGATTCTGCGCGTCTAAATAAATAATCTTATTAGATTTATCAAAATAGGTATTAGGATAATAAGTGATACTTGATCCTCTTCTAAAAAGAGAATTAGAACTTAAAACCTCATCAGATCTAAATCTAAAAAATTTTCCATGTGCAGGGCAATCCCAGCTCCCCTCTAATTCCTCACTCCAGGGCGGAGCAATTGCACCCTCAAAAACAAGATCTACTTCCGAATTCTGACCTCGAGTATTAAATTTCATCTCTGCAAAAATAAAAGCACGAATACCTTGCTCATTTGGAGAATAATCAAAAGAAAGAGATCTCCCTATTCCTTCAAAATATGTTCGAACACCATACTGGGTTTGCCACGTAGAATGCTGAATAAATCTATTTGTACCTCTAAGCGCATAAACTGAAACCTGATCGCTATCAAAAGTTCCCCTAGTTAAAGTATTTTTTCTCGCAATAGATATTGCTTTCTTTTTCTCTAGATCATTAGAACTAAGATCAAGCCTTTCAGAAGAATATGAAACTCGAGTTCCACTTAAAGGCACGCTTGTCACTAAATAAACTACTGAATCATCTCTCTGAAAACTTTTAACATCTTGTTCATTATCAAAAGAGAATACAACTGAGGGATGAAGATCGACACCACTGGGACTAGAAGAAACACCCACCCTAACACGATATAAATTGGTTAATACCGAAACTGATTGCTCCTTGCCCACATCTAGCCTAATCAAATTTGAAGAACCTCTGTTCTCCTCTAGTCTAATTAAACTCGAAGAACCTTTGCTTTCATTTAATCTAACTGCATTTGAAGAATCCTTTCCACAGCCGCCCAAAAATATCGAGCTGGCACCAATCACACATGCGCCCAAAATTGAAAGCAGATCTCTTTCACCCATAAAATAAGAATAAATAATTAATTTAAAAAGATTTGTGCATTGAACAACATAATCTTTAAATATCTCCCAAAGCTCAAACAAATATGATAGACATTAAACTAATCAGGGAAAATCCAGAACTAGTCAGAACAAATGCAAAAAATAGAGGGTATGATGTAACAATTCTAGACAAATTGATAGACCTAGATAAGAAATGGAGAGCTTACAAATTAGAAGACGATACTTTAAGATCACAGAAAAACAAATTTTCAGAATCTATAAACCAAGCAAAAAAGAATAAGCAAGAAAATGAAGCTAAGAAATTGATTGATGAAGCTAAAAAAGTTGGAGAAAAATTAACAGCTAATGAGCAATCTGAAAATACACTAAAAGCAGAAATGGATGATCTGATCTCAAGACTACCAAATATTCAGTCCCCAGAGTCTCCAATAGGAGATGAAACTAAGAATAAGGAAGTCCACAAAAAAGGAAAAATTCAATCAATAAAAAATCCAAAAGGACATCTGGAATTAATGGAAGCTTTAGATATAATCGACATGAAAAGAGCCACAAAAATTGCTGGAGCAGGATTCTATATTCTAAAGGGAAAGGGAGCAAAACTTCAAAGAGCTCTTGTCCAATATATGTTAGATTTCCATGAGAAAAATGGATTTACTGAAATAAATCCTCCACAAATGGTTAATAGAAAATCCGCATTTGGAACTGGAAACTTACCAAAATTTGATGATCAACTTTACAAAACAAACGATGAATTGATTATGGTGCCTACAGCAGAAGTTCCAGTAACGAATATCTATGCAGATGAAATACTGAACGAAAAAGATCTTCCAATGAGATTCTGCGCATTTACAGAATGTTATAGAACTGAAGCAGGAAGAAAAGCAGGTGAAGAGGGCCTTTTTAGATTACACCAGTTTGAAAAAGTAGAAATGGTTTATTTGTGCAATCCAGAAGAATCATACGATATGCTTGAAGAAATGACTGGAAATGCAGAAAAGATTTTAGAAAATCTTGAAGTTCCATTCAGAAGAATCTGGTTATCCACAGGAGATGCAGGTTTCGCATCCGCTAAAACCTATGATCTTGAAGTATGGAGCCCTGGAATGAACAGGTACTTAGAATGTTCATCTTGTTCAAATTGCACAGATTTCCAAGCAAGAAGAATGAATTGTAGAGTACAAGGAAAAAACGGGTTAAGATTCTTAAATACGTTAAACGGGTCAGGCATAGCTCTTCCAAGATTAATGATAGCTATAATTGAAAATAATCAGCAAGAAGATGGTTCAATAAAAATACCGAAAGTTCTTTGGCCTTATACCAACTTCAAAGAAATAAAGGCTGGAAAAAAAAGAGACTAAAGAAGAGTCCACAGAAAAGAAGCCTTCTAAAAAGAAATAAATAGTTCTATTTCATCCAAATTACATGGATTCCTCGAAAGCAATTAAACAACTAAACTTTCTAAGAAAATTAATTTCTAAAAATTCTGAAAAACCAAGACTTGCTGCAGAAGGCTGGGATGAAAATTGGAAAACCCTTATCGCAATTATCCTTTCCGCACAAACTCGAGATAGCAAAACAATCCCAGTCGCAGAAAAACTGTTTGATAAGTACAACTCTCCAGAAAAACTTGGAAAAGCTCCGTTAAAAGAAATAGAAGAAAGTATTAGATCACTTAATTACTACAAAACAAAATCAAAAAATATCAAAGCAACAGCAGAAATAATAGGAAAAAAAGGAGTTCCTGTAGAATTTGAAAAACTAATTGAACTTCCAGGAGTAGGAAGAAAAACTGCAAATGTTTTTCTGGTAGAAGAAAAAAACGCGCCTGCAATAGGCGTAGACACTCATGTTTCCAGGTTAGCAATCAAACTAAACTGGACAAATAAAAAATTCGAAGATAAGTTTGGAATAGAAAAAGATCTGGAAAGATTATTTCCAAAGAAATATTGGAACTCAATAAATTATATTCTTGTAACTTTTGGTCAAACTTTTGGAAGAAGTAAAAAAATCGAAGATGAAATTATCGAAAAAATAAGAAATATTTAAGATTTCTTCCTTCTATAGACTACCTTACTCATTAAGCAAGTTGAATTTTGCTGACAATTTCTTTTTCCGAATTCATATCCTTGCTGAAATTTCTCATTGACAAGATCATAAGGACACTGAACAATTCTGCCACCAATAATATAATTCGCAAACGCACATTTTGTAACAGGCAAATCAAGAGTACTTTCAAAAACTCCTCGCTTAGAAACATGAATAGCCATATTTCCATTATACCTCTCTAAAAATTGATGAACAAGTTTTTTATAATCTAAAACAGGCATTGTCAAATCAGTATCTGTAAAAAATTCCTTTTGGGGATTATCTAGCTCGCGAATACTTGAAATGAAAAACACTTTTCCATCTCTTTCCCTTTCAAATTCTTCTGCACAAGAAACAAGTTCTTCTAATTTTGTCTTTGAAGAAACCATGAAATTTGCATCAAAGGGAATATCCGTTTGTGGAAGACCTTCAGAACTTTTAATCCCATCGGTTTTACAATATACTGAAACTCTTAATTTGGCACCCTCAAACTGCTGAGCAGTAAACCTATTTAGAAAATAACCATTTGTGTAAACGGTAGTAGAAAGTTCTTTTTCCCTATTAAGTGCGATCATCGAAAGTAAGTCAGGATGAAGTAAAGGTTCTCCACCCAATAAATTTACTTGTTTAACACCTTTTGAAACTCCATCATCGATTGCAGCGACATATTCACCCATAGAAATGTTCGTGTTGTCTACTAAAAGCTTTCTCGCAAAACACCCTTCGCATCTAAGATTGCACCTGTTTGTAACAAATACCTGCAAAGTATTTCTTTTTTTCACAGGCAACTCCTCATATTCTCCCCAAGGAAATTTCATTTTTCACCCCCAATATTAAATCTCATAATTAGATTAGAAAAAATCTAAAAATATACTTTTGGTTATAAAAAGATAAACCAAAAAGTTTATAAAAAAGAGACTGTAAAAAACAGTATGTTTGAAACAAAAAAAGACTCTACAACAAAAGATAAAATAATTTCCATCCTAGGATACGAGTGGCCACTGTCAGCAAGAAAGATATTCTTTTTGCTAAAGAAAAAAGATCAATTTTCAGGAACATATCAAGCAGTATACAAAGCAATCCAAGAAATGTGTGAAGACTCAATCCTCAAGAAGAATAAAACGGAATATCAACTTAATTTAGAGTGGATAAAAAAGATACATGATGAAACAGAAATGATTCGTGTCAACTATTACGCAATTCAAAAAGCCACAATTCTAGAAGGTAATGATTCTTCAGAAATAAAGATACTTGCTTTTAAAAATTGGTTCGATGTAGAGAAATACCTTTACTATTTACAAAAAAAAGCAATTCTAAATTCTAATAGGGAAGAAGAAATATTTTTTTGCCATTCCCACGAGTGGAGACCTATGTTTTATCTTAGGGCAGAATATAATTGGCTAAGAAAATTACAAACAGAAGGTCACAGAACGTACACCCTGTGTTCTGGAAACACAGTTATAGATAAAAAAATGGCAGAGTTCTACACTTCTGCAGGAAATAAAATAAAACTAGGAGCATCTTACTCAGAAGAATTTGAAACAATGATATATAGTGACTACGTAATAAATGTCTACATCCCATTAGAATTAAGAGAAACGCTAAATAAATACTTCAAATCGATAAAGAGCATTTCAGAAATAGACTATGTTTATCTCATAAAAAATGTATTCGAAAAAGAAACAAATATCAAAGTTGTAATCAATAAAGATAAAAATTTAGCAACGGAAATAAAAAAACAACTTTTATCAAAATTCAGAAAATAAAAAGACTTATATACATTCCAAAAAATTAATAATTAAGACCTTAGCCCTTTAGTGTAGCGGTCAAGCATATGGGACTCTGACTCCCATGACCCAGGTTCGAATCCTGGAGGGGCTATTTATACATCTTGGTATTTTCGTACTATCTAATTTATCTATAACCATTTTGAGATTTAATTAAATAGACATTTATTTAAATTAGAACTGCCTAAAAAATATATGGCAGAAAGTGATCCTGAAAATTCTGAGTATATCCAAAGAGAAATGTTAAATGAATTAACACCACGATTATTTTCAAGCTACCAAATGCTGCAAGAGCTATCAGGGGGTCAAGATCCTCTCTTAAAACTTATGAAAATTGAAAAAGTTAAGGAAGGAGAAGGAAGAATTGTCATAGGAAAGATGTCTGATTTTATAAAAAGTGTAGGGTTAAATGAAGCAGAAATGCTAAATCCCAAAGCATATTATGCATTTAGAAAATATCATGCAATGATTTGTGCAAAAATAAGATTTAGGGAAAGAGCTTCACTCGACTCATCCGTTCAAGGCCTAACCGAGTATGTTGATTTACTTTCCCAAAAGTTATATGGAAAACCTTCAGAATATTCAGATTTTATAGACTTCAAAACTCAACCCGCAAGAATATTACCCCTATTTAGACAATATGCCGAAATAACAGAAAGTGAATTAGAAAAACTATGTTCCCAAAGAAATTGTTCAAATAGAAATGACATCCTACTAAATATATTTATTAAAATGGCTCAAGGCGAAGTCAAAAGGCTAGAAGAAAAGCTGTTCATTCACTAAAAAAAAGGTTTATAAACCGACTTTTTTTAAATAAACTATGAAAAGATCATCAAGACGTTGGAAAAAGAAAAATCAGATGCGTTGGAAGTGGCAACGTAAAAGATTGAAGAAGGAAAAGAGAAAGAGAAAGTTGAAGAGAGGTTAATCTCTACTTTTATTATATATTCTTTGCAGTATAAATACTTTGATAATAGATCGTTACATTTATCTCCCCTAGAAGATAAATACTTATAAATCAATTATTTTTCAATTTAATATGAGAGACGATATTTCTGCTTGTGAACCTCGAATGAAAAGCGTAAGAGTTAAACCATTTGTAAGCTTAAGAAGTCCTGGACAACTATACACTGAATTAATGACTAACTTTAATAGCGCCTTTCTTTCAACTTATTCAAGACTACCTGCAGAACAGTTTGAGTCTGCTCAAAGAGACATAAAAGTAGAATACCCTTGTAAATCCCGACCAGGTTCATTAAGTATAAAATTCTTAGACCAAACAGACCCTTTAAACGAATGTTGGGAAATCTATTTTTCCGGAGCAAATATTATCGAAGGATGGATGCCAGAAGGCATAAGAGCTGCAGAAGTTGCTTACAATACTTTCTTGGGAAGCCATCTTCCCATATCCCTAGAGAAAATCCACCCCGCAGTAAATGATTTAGAAGAAAATGTTCAAAGGTATTTTGTGCAGCTTCAAGACAATTATAGACGACTCAAAGGATTACCCGTATTAAACAGGCAATAATATTATTTTTAATTACCTAAATCATTATAAATCGATTCTGTGGCCTATTCTCATGAACAAAACATTTATCTTTGATTTGGATGATACACTAATTTATACCCATTTTTTATATTCGAGAGCTAAAGCAGATTTAGCGAGACTTGTCGATTCTAGATTTGGCTATGTTGCTCCAGATGTTCTAGCAATTTTGAGATTACATGAAGAAGTTGATTTGAGACTAACAAAAGAAATGGGCTTCTCTAGAGAAAGATTTCCAACTTCCTTATCTGAAGCATATACAAGAATTTCGGAAATGATGGGCGAGCCTGAAAGAGAAAGAAAACAAAATGCTCAAGAAGCATACAACCTAGGCAAAACTGTCTTTGATAAAGGAAGATGGTTGCCTAGTTTAGTTCCTGGAGCACTAGAAACACTCGATTTCTTAACAAGACAAAGAGATGAACTCGCAATAGTAACAATAGGAGAAGAGTTTACACAGAATGAGAAAGTTAAATTTTACGAGCTTAACAGGTGGTTTGGAGATAGAGTCTACATAGTTCCAAATCATAAAAAAGAAAGAATAAAAGAATTAGCAGAAGACAGAGATCCAAAAAGAGTTTGGTTCGCTGGAAACTCCGCAAGAAGTGATATTCTGCCTGCACTAGAAGTAGGTATCGGAGCACTTTATGTCCCCCGAGAAACTTGGGCACATGACCAATGCGACTTAAAAGGCGTAGACACTTCTCGACTAATTACTTTGAAAAGTATCAAAGAAATACCTGAAATTTACTCGACAAAACTCTCATAACTAAGTTATTAATTTTTTATCACAATAATACTTATAAAGCAAGTTTCTTCTTTTAGTTTATGGAAAGTAGTGATGTATGGACAGAGAAATATCGTCCAAAAAAATTTGAGGATGTTGTAGGTCAGGAAGAAATTCTTAAGAGAGTTAAATCTCTAGTTAATTCAATAAATATCCCTCATTTGCTTTTTGCAGGACCAGCAGGAACAGGAAAATCAACACTTGCATTAATTATTGTTAGACAACTTTTTGGAGAATCTTGGAGAGAAAATTATCTTGAATTAAATGCTTCAGACGAAAGAGGTATAGATGTTGTCAGACAAAAAGTAAAAGATTTCGCGAGAACAAAAGCTATCGGAAATGTTCCATTCAAAGTTATTTTCTTAGACGAAGCAGACGCTCTGACAAGAGAAGCACAGCAAGCATTGAGAAGAACAATGGAAAATTACACTTCAACTTGTAGATTCATTTTGTCCTGTAATTACTCTTCAAAAATCCTAGACCCAATCCAATCAAGATGTGTCGTATTCAGATTTCAGCTATTAGACAAAAAAGACATCAAAAGAAGAATAGAGTACATCGCACAAAATGAAGGACTTACAATCACACCAGATGCATTTGATGCAGTTTATGAGGCCTCAGAAGGCGATTGCAGAAGAGTAATAAATTTCCTACAAGCAACAGCCTCAATTTCTCCTAATATAACTCCTGATTTAGTAAATACAATTGTATCCAAAGCAAAACCAGCTGACATAAAAGTCGTTCTAGATTATGCACTTTCGGGAGACTTTCAAGGATCAAGAGAAAAATTATTGAGCATTATGTTAAAAGATTCTGTTTCAGGACAAGATATAATCAAATCTATACAAAAAGAAGTTTGGAACCTACCAATTGACAACGAATTGAAAGTAAAACTAACAGAAAAAACTGGCGAAGCCGAATTCAGAATGGTAGAAGGAAGTGACGAGTTTATTCAGTTAGAAGCCTTGCTTGCAAGTTTCGTATTAGCAGGACAAGGAGGCGTGAAGGATTTAGCTTCTAAGTAATATGATTAACCAAGAAAATATTCCCTGGTCTGAAAAATATCGTGCAGCTAGGTTTTCTGAAATAAAAGGACAAGAATTAGTAATAGACAAACTAAAAACATTTTTAAGAAGTTTTCCAGCAAAAAAAGCAGTAATTTTACACGGCCCACCGGGAGTTGGAAAAACTTCAATGGCTTACGCAATAGCAGCCGAATACGATGCAGAAATCATCGAGATGAATGCCTCAGATTTAAGAAACAAAGAAAAAATCTCAGAAGTAATTGGGCCAGCATCTCAACAGAGAAGTCTATTTAAGAAATTTAAAATTATTTTAATCGATGAAGTAGATGGAATATCTACAAGAGATCGAGGAGGACTAACCGAACTTCTAGGGCTTATAGAAAAAAGCTCTTTCCCATTAATCATAACAGGAAATGATATCTGGCAACAAAAATTCAACTTGCTAAGACAAAAATCAGAATTACTTGCATTAAAAGAAATGGACTATAAAACAGTTCTATCTATTTTAAAAGAAATATGTATCAAAGAAAATCTTTCAGTTATGAATGATGTGCTAACTTCAATTGCAATAAAAGCTAGAGGAGATATGAGAGCAGCACTTAATGATTTACAATCTCTATCTAAAATGGACGAAAAAACATTCGTAAAAGAAATTGGAGACAGAAACAAAGAAGTATCTATTTTCAATGCGCTACAATTTATTTTCAAAAATGCTCAGATTGATACGAAGATGACAAATGTTTACGAGGAAGTTAATATGGATGTCGATGAAATATTCCTTTGGATTGAAGAAAACATCCCATACGAATACAAGGGAAGAGAACTTTACAAAGCAATGGATGCACTCTCAAGAGCAGATGTATTTAGGGGGAGAATTCACAGACAACAACATTGGAGATTTTTAGTATACGAAAACTTTTTCTTAGGATCTGGAATAGCAGCAGCAAAAAAATATAATCGAACTGGCTGGACTAATTACAAAAAACCGTCGAGAATATTAAAAATTTGGCTTAACAATCAAAGAATGGCTAAGAAAAAAAGTATTTGTGAAAAATATGCAAAAGTAGCCCATCTTTCAATAAAGGGAGCCATGAAAGACTTTCTTCTAATAAAACAAATTTTAGCAAATCCAAAAATAAGAGAAGAGATAAAACTTGATGAAGAAGAAACAGAATTCTTAGATAAGCCAACAATAGCTTAGAAAGCACAATAAAACTTATAAACTAATATTATTGAACTTCTGCATGACAGAAAAACTACAAACACTAGAAAAGCTCAGGCTAGAAAAAAGATTATACGAATTAGGAAAAACAACTGTAGCCCAAGTAGCTGTAGACAATTTAAGAAGAGAGCTCCAAGATTACACCAACTACCAACATTTTGATTCAAATCCAAGTATGAACAAACAAGGGGGAGAAAATAGTCGAAGTGTTGTCTGTCGATGGGATTTTGCAGCTCACGCAGGTTTATTCTTTGATTTTACATATACAGTAAGTACACCGAGTCACAGCACAAGTACAGTTTTCACAAATGCTGCACGTCTAATCTATGCTCCCGCAATCACTGATGAACAAACAGTAAGTGATATAGAAAAAATAATCCTCGCACAAGGTTTCTCAAGGAAATTAACTTAAACCGAAACTATTTGCAAACTCTTTTATCGCTGAATATTCTGATAAATACTTTTCCCCTTTAGGAGTTATCACATAAGTTTTCCCCTTCTCTTTTTTAATCTCTAAAATAAATTCCTTTTGTTTAAGTTCTTCAAGATACTCCATCATCATCTGATGAGACAAATTAGATTTATACAAAATATGTGTTGGCTTTATTCGGCCATTTCTCTCTCTAATAACTCTCAAAATGTCATGAATTATCTGAAGTCTATTTCTCTTTTTTTCCATATTTAAGTGCCCGTATAAATGTAAAAAGGATTATCAAGAATGATGCCAATTCTAAAATGTGAGTATCTGCATAATTTATGTAAGAATCATTTGTAAACATCATAAGCACGTTCGCAAAGAATAAAAGAACAAATGCACCGAAAATAGATAATGTGCTACCAACACCATTCTTCCTAAAAGTATTCAAGTAATAGACACAAATATAGACTAAGATAATAGAAGATATAGAATAAACGGCCATAGCCTTATCAAAAGAAAATAAGATTGCAAGAGAAGAAATCAAAAGCAAAGCAGAATAAAGTTTAGGATCCTCAACTTTGCAAGTCATATAAAATAAAGTAACAAGCCCAGCCATAAAAAGCAAAATATGTGAATAGATTCCCACCACGCTAAATAAATTTATTTCATTCAAAATTAATACTTTCGTAGATTCTGTAAGCTCTTGTACTAAAAAAACATTGATAATGGACCAAATAAAGTAAGACAAAGAAATTAAAATAAATGAAGTACCAAATAATCCAAATTCCCTTTGCTTAGTTGTCCTATAAATTTTCAAAGAGTAAAAAGCAACAAAGAAAGCAATAATCCCAAATAAAACTTCTAGACAGATATCATAACCAAAAAACCAATTAGGAATTGTATATATGTGAGTCATATTATAATCATACCTATAAAGTTTTTAAGTATTGTGAAAATCAAATCTAAATTAACTTCCGCACTGAGCAGCAGAACTATCAGAAGCACTTGTTCCGTAACCAAATCCAGGACTAGTTTGTGCAGTTGGAAGAGAAGTAGAACATTCGCTTGGTGCAGTTGTGAAAGCTCCACAAACAGCAGCCAAAACAGCTGAAGGACTTCTTCCAGCTTGTGCCTCAACACCATTGATTATTAATGTAGGTGAACCTTGAACACCATATTTTTGATTATCACTAGCATCAATAGCAAAAGGAGGATATTGACTAGTACTTGCTTTAACTGTAGCATTTATCTGATAGTCTGAATCAGTCTTCTTCACACAAGCATCCAGCATTGCAGTATTAACACTCGCGTTCTTTAAACAGCTTACTCTATCGCCGTTTCCAAGGAAACATTGAAGGTAACTTAAGTATTTGGAATTCTGTTCTTTTTGTATACAATATTGAACAACATTTTCATCTGTTTCTTTTTGACCATGCATAGTATAGCTAACCCATCTTACTTTGAAATCAATCTTGCTTCCAAGTAAAGAAACAACTGGAAGCATAGCTTTTTCCATTTGAGTTCCAAAAGGACAATAAGACATAACAAATAAATCAACTACCGGTTTGTCAGATTTAGGAATATTAGCAGTTTGAGTTTGAGTATTTGTATTAGTATTAGTATTTGTAGAAGGTTTAGTAGAAGTTATAGGTAAAATAGATGAGGTGAAATATTTTCCATCTTTAGTGATATAGAATGTACCAGTTTGTCCTTGGATTTCAGCGCTAACTGCATAAAGACTTCCTTGACTTGTTACGTTCAAGACATTTAGAGTTACTCCTTGAGATTCAGCAAAGTTAGTAAGAATTTGTCCAGCTTGTTTAGCTGAAACTTTATTCATTCCATTAAAAACTAAAACAGCTAATAATAAAATAGCTAAAGCAACAGTCGCAACCATCCAAAAGTTAACTTTCATTTTCTTAACGGAAGATTCATGATGTTCATGCTCAACACTGTGCTCTTTTTTTTCAACCATAAATTCATTTTTGTAATGCGTCTTTATAAATCTTATGAAAAATAAATCCGTACTTATTTCAAATAATATATTATATTCTAGTATCAATTTATTTAAATAATCACAAAATTCCTAGAAGAGCTATGAAAGTAGAGGTATTGAAACCAAGTTTCAAAGTAAAAGAGAGTGGACTCGAATTTAGTCCCGAAGTATTGGCTGCAATTTTTGCAAGATATAGTAGAAATGGCGAGGGAATCACAGACATATTAAAGGGACTTGAGAAAACACCAGTAGACAAATTTCAAGATGCTGTTTGGAAATGGTTAGATTACGGTCATGCGAGCATCGGAGGCCTTACTGGAGGAATTCCTACTGGAGTCGACAGAGTCTCGATGTTAATACCTTATTTGGGATTTTTTTTACAACCAAAACAAGACGGCCAAGAAACTAGCACAAGATATGTAGAATTTAAACCGGAAGGACTTGAAAAGCCGAGCGAGTTTGGAATACCTGAGAGATTTCATCAGGAGTGGTATAGAGTAATGTTAGAAGGATTTGCAATAAATAAAGATCTTACAGCTAAACTTGATGAGCTAGGAAAAAATAATCCCGAACTTGCAAAAATTCCTTCAACCGCAAATGATAAAGTAAGAACAAGAATGATAAAAAATTTTGGATTTGACAGATCTAGATATACTTTGCCCGTCGCTGGATTAACAAATTTTGGAATGGTCATGACTGCAAGAGAATGGACACAAACAATTCAGTACTTAGATAGTTTTGATATAAAAAGTTCAAGAGATCTTGCAGGAATGTTAAGAGAAGGAATTACTGAAGTCGCACCGAAACTTATGAAACATAGTTTTGGAACAGACAGAACAAGAAGTTTTGCTGACGACTTTTTAGACAGAGGAGTTCAGTATCTTTTAAGAAATGGGGTAAATACCTCTCAAGCCCAAGATGAAGTTATTGTAGAAGTGCATAATCCAGTAAGGTCAGGCTATATACATCCAGAATTAACTGATGAACAATTAATGGATCTTTCTTTCAAAGGAAAGCAGAACAGATATGACTTTGCAAAAGGCCTTGCTGAAAAAACTTTTGTTTCAATATTATGGAATAACATGGCTATCGCAGAAGCAAGAGATATTAACAGACAAAGACCGTGCAAAAAAGACACACTTTTAGCGCCAATCGGATCCTATATGCCAGACATTTCAGTTGAAGAAATGAAAAAGGGCGACGGAAAACTCTATCAAAGATATCAAAGATTTTTAGATGATCGAGCAAAATTAATGACAAGTATATTAAATTCAGAAAATCCTCGAGCCTATACCGGTTGTCTATTGTTGGGAGACCAAACTCCATTTGAATTGCATACAACAGGAGATCATCTTGCTTACGTAACTGAATTAAGAACAGGAATTGGAGTTCATTTTAGATACGAAGATCACATGAGACGAGTTCATAAACAACTTACTGAAAAAAGACCAGACTTAGCAAAACATATAGTTCTAGGAAAAGGAGAACCTGAGTAAATGACTCGAGGAAGATTAATTGTCGTTGAAGGAACTGATTGCTCTGGAAAAGAAACCCAAACAAAATTACTTTATGAAAGACTAAGAGCAGAAAATTTTCCAGTTGCTTCAATGTCTTTCCCAAGATATGAAACATCTACTGGAAAAATCGTCGGAGAATGCTATTTAGGAAAATCTGGAAAGTCTTGGTTTGAATCGCCAACAACACTAGACCCGAGAATAGCTTCTTTATATTATGCTGCAGATAGACTTGCGGCTAGAGATGAAATAGAAAAAACCCTTGCCTCTGGAACAAATCTTGTGTTAAATAGATACGTAGAATCAAACATGGGACACCAAGGCGGAAAAGCAAAAACACCTGAAGAAAGGGAACAAATAGTTAACTTCATCAGAAATCTAGAATACAAACTTTTAGGTTTACCAAAACCAGATCAAGTAGTTTTTCTCTATATGCCCTATCAAGTTGGAATGGAATTGAAAAAGGGTAGAGCGGGAATCGCAGATGCACACGAAGCAAGCGAAGAACATCTCAGGCAAGCAGAACAAGCTTATTTGTGGATTGCGAGAAATTTTAACTGGACAAAAATAAACTGCACAACTGACGGAACATTTGAAGGACTAAGAACAAGAGAAGAAATAGCTGAAGAAGTTCATTCAGTAGCTCTTAGAGTAATTTAATTACCAAAAAAGTGGTAACACAAGTTTAAATACTAAACACATCTCAAACACTACATATTGTGGTTTAAAAGACATAAAAACACAATAGATAGTGTCTTCGACACTTCGATAAAATCGTATAAAGGACGTTTTTTGAATAACGCCAAACCTTCGGTTTGGTCAAAAAAGTCCGATAGCGGTAACTCGACAACTTTGTTGCTCGTTACCTTGCGATTTTCCAAAAAAATTCGAAATATCGCAAAATGAGATGCCCATATTGCAGCAATGAAGAAACAAAAGTTGTTGATAAAAGAGACACCGAAGGGTTAGCGAGAAGGAGAAGAGAATGCCTCAAGTGTGAAAAAAGATTCACAACATACGAAAGAGTTCAACTTGATTTGACTGTAATAAAAAAAGACGGAAAAAAAGAAAAGTTCGATGCTGAAAAATTAAAGAGAGGAGTATGCCGAGCTCTTGAAAAAAGACCGATAGAAAAAGAAGACATCGAACAAGCAATAATCGAAATCGAGTCAAGAATTTATCGTGTTGCAAAAGATGAAGAAATTCAAACTTCAAAAATTGGAGAAATAATCATGGACAAACTAAAAAAAATGGACAAGGTAGCATACATCAGATTCGCAAGCGTTTACAGAGAATTTGCAGACCTGGAAGATTTCAAAAGGGAGATGAAAGAACTAAAATAAAATGAAAACACAAATAGTAAAATATTCGCCAGAAAAATCAAGAGGTCATGAAATAGGAAGAACAGGAACACCTTACGTAGCGAGTGCTGAAGGAGTTTATCCTGAAAATGGCTTAAAATTCAATCCAGTATTTTCAAATCCTGCAGTAAATAATCCATTTGAGTGGAGCCCATATGCTGGAAGTAAATTGGAATACGAATTAAGAACTGCATCAATAACGGACGATACTGGAAAAGAAATATTTAAACAACATGGAATAGAAGTTCCAAAATCCTGGTCTCCTTTAGCAACAAATGTAGTCGCTTCAAAATATTTTTACGGAGATAATGCAGTTGCAGGAGATCGTGAACAATCTGTTCCAGCATTAATTGACAGAGTCGCACGAACAATAACTGACATGGGTGTCAAAGACGGATACTTTGCTTCCCAACAAGATGCTCAAACATTTTATAGAGAATTGGTATCTTTAACAGTTGACCAATTTGGATCTTTTAATTCGCCAGTTTGGTTCAACACTGGACTTTTCCATCAATATGGAGTTGGAAAAACAAGTGGCGCAGGAAATTTCTATTATGATAAAGAAACTGGGGAAACCAAACAAGCAGCAACGCAATATGAAAAACCACAAGTATCAGCATGTTTTATTCAAAGTGTAGATGACACTATGGAAAGCCTTATGGCGCTAGCAACTAGCGAAGCTATGCTTTTCAAATATGGTTCCGGTTCAGGAACAAATTTATCTTCAATAAGAAGTACAAAAGAAAAATTATCTGGAGGAGGAACACCTTCTGGACCACTTTCTTTCTTAAAAATTTATGATGCTGTTGCAGGAGTAGTTAAGTCTGGCGGAAAAACAAGAAGAGCAGCAAAGATGAACACATTAGATGACTGGCATCCAGATATCAAAGAATTTATCGAAGCAAAAACAATTGAAGAAAAGAAAGCTTGGGCGTTAATTGAACAAGGCTATTCTGGAGATTTCAATGGTCCTGCATATGGTTCTGTAGATTTTCAAAATGAAAATTTATCAGTAAGACTTTCCGATGAATTCATGAAAGCAGTAAAAGAGGACAGAAAATGGAAAACCCATTTCGTTACAGATTCTGCAAAAGAAGGACCAACATATAGGGCAAGAGATTTATTAAAATGGATAGCAGAAGGAACTTGGACTTGCGGAGATCCAGGAGTTCAATATCATGACACAATAAACAGAGGAAACACAGTTTCAAATACTGGGAAAATAAATTGTTCAAACCCATGTTCTGAATATATGTTTTTAGATGATACTGCATGTAATCTTGCATCACTTAACTTGCATAGATTTGTAAAATCCGACGGAACATTTGATGTAGCGAGATACAAGAGTGCAGTAGAAGTTTTTATCACCGCACAAGAAATTATAATAGACAACGCATCCTATCCTACTCAAGATATAGCAAGAAATTCTCACATTTATAGAACGCTCGGATTAGGATATGCAAATCTCGGCGGACTTCTTATGTCAAGGGGCCTAGCATATGGATCCGATGAAGGAAGAGAAGTAGCAAAGGCAGTAACAGCTTTGATGCATAATCAAGCATATTTGCAATCTGCAAGAATCGCTTCAAGAAAAGGAACCTTTGAAGATTATGAGAAAAATAAACAGCCCATGATGCAAGTTGTAAAAAGACACAAAGAAGAAACTGATAAAATTAATCCAGAGTTAGTTCCTGCAGAAATGAGAGAAGTTGTATCTGCAGCAAGACAAGCAGGACTCGAAATGATTTTAGAAGGAGAAAGACATGGATTTAGAAACGCACAAGTTACAGTACTTGCTCCAACTGGAACAATTGGTTTCATGATGGATGCTGACACAACAGGAATAGAACCAGATTTAGGATTAGTAAAATACAAAAATCTCGCCGGAGGAGGAATGTTAAAGATTGCTAACAGAATGGTAGCCCCCGGACTCAAGAGACTAGGTTACTCTCCTGAAGAAGTTCAAGCAATAACAAAGTATATTGAAGAACAAGACACTATCGAAGGAGCTCCGGGATTAAAAGAAGAACATCTTCCAGTATTTGATTGTTCGTTCAAACCAAAGAAAGGAAAAAGATCTATCCATTATAGAGATCACATTAAAATGATGGCAGCAGTCCAACCATTTTTATCTGGTGCAATTTCAAAAACAGTAAATCTACCTAGCGACGCTACAGTCGAAGATGTTATGCAAACTTATCTAGAAGCTTATGATTTGGGATTAAAAGCAGTTGCATTATACAGAGATGGTTGCAAGAGATCTCAGCCAGTCTCGACCGGAAAAGTAGAGGAAAAAAAGGAAGAAGTTGATCTTGGAAAATTAGAAAAAATGTTAGCTGGAATGGGAAAAAGAATTGTTTCAGTAGAAACTCAGGTAGAAGAAGTTCAAAAACTTCCAACCCAAATGAGGGAAAGACTTCCACAACATAGACTGGCAGTAACTACAAAATATGACATGGGAACAGAGCATGAATTTTACATAACAACAGGATTTTATGACGACGGAAGAATCGGAGAAACATTCCTTACGGCATCTAAAGAAGGAAGCTTTGCAAATGGCATGGCCGATATTGCGTCTACATTTATTTCAATGGTTTTACAAAATGGAACACCAGTACAAAAAGTTGCAGAACATTTAGTTGGAACAAATTTTGAGCCTTCCGGATGGGTAGCACCAAGAAGCGAGGGGGGCCTGCTTGCGTCCCTAATTAAAAATCCAGTACAGGGAAGAGTAAACTCTGTTGGAGAATTATTGGGAAAACATCTTTTAGTTGCACAAGATTTGGGATATGAGCTTTCAGGAAGAATACAAGGAACAAACACTGCTCAAGAAAAACCAACACCAGCGGTTGTCGCAACTCAAGCACCTTTAATAGCAGATTCTTCAGGAAAAGATGAAAAGACATTACGAGAAGAACAAGAATATGCAGAATTTATGAAAGGAAAAGAACCGGGAAAAATCTGTCCTCTCTGTCAAAGAAGAATGGCGAAAATAGATAATCATTGCACAGAAGCATGTATTTGCGGAAACATAAGCAAAGAAGGTTGTTCTGGTTAATTCAATCTCTATATTCGTATACAACAATCCTTTAAAAAATAATTAGTATGTCTTTTTCATGTTTATCGGACTAACTGGGAGTTTATCGGCAGGAAAAGGAGTTATTGCCACTTTTCTTAAGAAGAAAGGATTCGTTTACATTTCTTTGTCAGACGAATTACGAGAATACTTGAAAGAAAATAAAATCCAAATTACTAGAGAAAATCTTCAAAATGAAGGTAACAAACTCAGAACAAAAAAAGGAAACGATGTGCTTGCAAAAATGGCTTCTGAAAAAATAAAGAATCAAGAATACAAAAATGCCATTATAGACGGAATAAGAAATCCTGCAGAAGTTCTTCACCTTCAAAAAAATATTAAAAATTTCTTCTTAGTCGCAGTAGATGCTCCAGCCGAAGTAAGGTTCAAAAGAATGCTAGCAAGAAATAGAGAAAGTGATCCAAAAAATATAAAAGATTTTTTGAAGGTTGATGCAAGAGATAAAGGAAAAGGAGAAGAGAAATCTGGACAGCAAGTAGGTGCTTGTATGAAACTAGCAAAATTTGTTTTGATAAATGACGGGACTCTTGAAGAAATTAGTAGTAAAATAGAAAGATTATACTCTGACATTGAGATGAAAATTCCAAGACCAACTTGGGACGAATATTTTATGGAAATTTGTAGAGCAGTAGGAACTAGAGCCACATGTAACCGTGGACGAAGCGGATGTGTCATTGCTAAAGACAAACAAATATTGGTTACAGGTTATGTTGGCGCACCAAGAGGTTTACCTCACTGCGATGAAGTTGGACATTTAATGAAAGAAGTTTTACACGAAGACGGAAGAAAATCTTCCCACTGTATGAGAACAGTCCATGCAGAACAAAATGCAATCTGTCAAGCTGCAAGAATGGGAATTTCATTAGATAGCGCAACAATCTATTGCAAAATGACTCCCTGCAGAACATGTGCAATGCTAATTATTAACTGCGGAATAAAAAGAGTGGTAAGTGAAAAAGATTACCAAGATTCTATTGAATCTAAAGAGATGTTTAAAAAAGCAGGAATAGAATTAGAGATATTAAATAAAGAAATAGAAAGATACTAAGAAAAAACATTTATAAAGATGGTAAATAACAAGAAGTTAAATTATGGTGAACAAAGATGGTATTTCAAGAACTAGTAACAGATTTAGATCTAAGCAATCATGACAATTTTGTCAAAAATGATTTCTCAGTAGTTCATTATTTTTCAGACGCAAAAATGGATTGTCTTTGTGTCCTACCGATATTTGAAGGAATAGCAGAAGAATTTAACGGAAAGGCACAATTCGGGAAAGTAAATATTGAAGAAGCTGAAGATGTAGCAAAAAAACACAAAGTTCTGAGAGTGCCAAGCATTTTATTCTTTAAGAAAGGAAACGTTATAGATAGAATAGAAAAATTTAATTCTGAAGATGCCCTAAGAGACAAAATTAGTTGTTTGTTGTAAATTAACGTTTTGCTTAACTTTTCTAAGATTATTGTCGAATAAAAATATTTTAAATTTATTTACCGTCAAGAAAATATTGTTCTATTCCTTTCGGGAACAGATAATATTCCAATCTTTTTAAACCTTATAAACCTTTCTTTTCCGACGGAAAGCTTTATAATTGAAATTTGTCCAAAAGAGTTATGGAATTTTGTAAAGATTGCGGGAGCATTTTATTTTACTTTAAAGAAAAAGGAGAAAATAAAGTTTATTGTAAAAAATGTAGAAGTGCTAAACTAAGTGAAGGAAAAGGAAATTTTAGTGAAACTCAAAAAAAGAAAGAAGTTGGGCAAGGTTTTATTGAAGGAATAAATCCTTCTGCTAATTATGATCACAAATGTAAAAAATGCGGGCACATAGGAGTTGAAATCATTGATGTTGGAATTCTGTATTCTGACGAAGACAATTTAATACTGCTTAAGTGTGGAAAATGCGGTTTTTCTGAAAGATTAGGACATAAAGTCACTTAAGCCAAACTTTTTAAATGGTGTAAAATAGGTATAATTACGAGTAAAATCGATGGCCTCGTAGCTCAGCCTGGTTAGAGTACCGGACTTTTAATCCGGGTGCCGCGGGTTCAAATCCCGTCGGGGCCATAAAAAAGCACATTGAACGAAGTGAAATGTGCTATCATATTCTCTGACGTGATTATCAAAAAAATCAAATCCTGAGCAAAACTCTCCGAACAAAACTAATTAAAGATTAAGTAAATTTGTGAGGTGCATTTTGCGAATAGTCGGGGCCATTTCCTAAAAACCATACAAATCTATATAAACTTCAAAAAATAAATGAATACATGACACTAGCGCCATACAGAACGACAGTTCCACTAGACTGTCAATTTCAAGATACCCAATTTGGAATAGTGAAAGTTGCTAGCGCCACATTGGGTCCAGGAGTAGATCCCTCGAGAGCGGGCCTATCTCAAAGTACAATGCAAGAAATTTTCGAAAGAAACAAACATAGAATTGGAGACCCAAAATACGATATAGATATCGCAGAGTTATTTAGGCTGGGATAAAAATCACTCCCCAATTTCTTCATCAAAATCTTCATCAGTCAATTGATCTAAATCTGCCTCAGTTTTTTCCAAATCAAATTCGGCCTTAGCAAGTTTTTTCTGAGCATCTTCCTTGTCAGTTTTCTTGCCTTCCTCATTAACTAAATCTTCAGCAATTTTTACATGTTCTTTAGCCAATTCAAGAGTTTCCTTACGAGAACCTTTCTTCACCATCTTTATTTATACTCTCTCCAAGTATGCTGACACTTCTTGCATCTATAGAACTTTGTCTCAGCTTCATCAGAAGAACGAGTTTGAGAAGTCCAGAAATGAGCTTCATTATGTCCACACTTCTTACACTTAGCTTCAACAGTCGGCAATGTGTCAACTTCCTTCTCTTTTATAACATGAATCTCCTGCATTTCATCTACCTTCTCTTTAACCTTCAAATTGACCTTATCTTTTGTAGAATAATTACATCTAGAACAACCGAAATTCTTAGTCTTTTGTATCAAGACCCCGCCGCATTTTGGACAAAATTGCATCTTTGACTCCTCAAAATTTTATCTTTTAACTTAATCTGTGAGATATATAAGGTTTTCTATTTACAAAAACCTCTCTGATCAGCAGGATTTCTCCAATCAAAGAAAATGAGCTTTACCCATCCTAACAAAGGTATTCTGAAAACTGCCTTCCCAACAATCTGATCAGAAACTATGCTCTTCTCAAAAGGCAAGAAACCCTGATTATGATCTCCTTTTGTAGTATAGACTCCATTGCTTATATTAATGACTCTGTGAATTATAGGGTTTCTCTGTCCTGCATTATAAATAATAACGTCTCCAACTTTAACATTTTGAGGACCAAGAACAAAAATTATGTCTCCCTTTGAAAAACCATTCTTCAGAACCCAATCTGAAGTATTCTGAAAACTAAGTCCATAATCTGAATAAATTTTATCTTGCATAATATTTTCCAAACTTTGCGAATGATACATAGAACAACTTTCAACAATAACAACGGGCAAGGCACTACCTGTCAAAAAAGTTAATGCAGGAAAAAAAATTAACTTAATAAAAATTAAAATTAAAATTAAACTGACAAAAAAGCTAGGCCAACTATCTTCTTTCAGAAAGGCCCAAAACTTCCCAAAACTCTGTTTAAAATCCATAATAGCGTAAACAAAAACCAACTTAAAAACCTTATTAAAGAAAAATCTTAAACAAAAAAGCCAAAAAGAACATAAATCCTTAAAAAGAAAAATTAAGTTTAATAAATATGCGACAGCTCCAAGAAATCAGGAGAGACTTGCAATTCCAAAGAGATTTTATTCAACTTATGGAAGGATTGCACAACACTGCATTGTTAAATTATACAAAAATAAAAGCAGTAGAAGATAGATATTTTGAAGAATACATGAAAGAGATAAGAACCTTTGCAGCATTTATGAAAACAGCAAACATTACTGGAAAATTTATGGAGCAAACAGCAGGCAAGCCCTGCTATATTCTTATTACTCCTGATTCTGGCCTAATGGGAGGATTGAACAATTACGTTGTAGAAAGATATTTCTTAGAAACTAAAGATTTAGCTGAGACTCCAATAACAATGGTTCTAGGAGAAAAGGGCGCCCAGGCCCTAGAAGCCAGAGCAAGCATTATTCCTTTTAGCGGATACAAAGAGGCAGCAGATGAAATAACCAGCAAAGTAGATCAAATAAAAGAGTCTTTATTCACCCAAATAAAAGCAGGAACAATAAACAGAGTAGGAGTGATTTATCCTGCATCAGTTTCCTTTTCAAAACAAGAAGTAAGATATGAAAGATTACTTCCTTGTGAGGACCTAATCGAAGAAATCAAGCTTGAAATACATGATCCTAGAAGAGTACTTATTGAGTCTCCTGGAGAAGACTTTGCAGAATACCTAGCAGCACAATGGCTAGAGCTACAATTGTACAAAGTACTCCGAGACGCAAAACTTTCAGAACATTCCGCGAGAGCAATGCACTTAAGCACGAGTAAAGAAAATCTTGAAAATCAATTAAAGGAAACAGAAGACGAATACAGAAAAGTCAGAAAATCACTTATAGATAAATCCTCTAGAGAAGCTGCTGCTGCACAACAAGTAAAAAAGAAAAAAGATCATGAAACCAAAAAGAGATTAGAAAGAAAGGAAGAGACACTCGCCCTACATCAAGTCCCAAATTCCGTCGATTAAAATAAACAAAGACTAAATTAACAATGAATACAACTATTTAAAAATAAACCAGACTAATAAAACATATGGTATACACACTGCCAAAGCTCAATTTTGAGTATAATTCTCTAGAACCATTCATGGATGCGCAAACTGTTCAAATACATCATTCTAAACATCATCAAACTTACACAGACAAACTCAACGAAGCAGTTTCTAAGCATCCAGAATTATTTAAGAAGAAACCAGAAGAACTATTAAAAAATAATCTTGCACTTGTTCCAGAAGATATCAAGACTGCAGTAAGAAACCATGGAGGAGGATACTGGAATCACTGTTTCTTTTGGGAAATTCTTGCTCCGGGAAAACAAACTCCTTCGGAAAAATTCAAAAAAATAATCGAAAAAGAATTCGAAAGTTTCGACAAGTTCAAAGAACAATTTTCAAATGCAGCACTAACTCAGTTTGGATCAGGATGGGCTTGGCTCGTTTTAACTCCTGAAAAAAAATTAAAAATATACAATCTTCCAAATCAAGATTCACCGATATCAAAAGGAGACATTCCTCTCTTAACAATAGATGTTTGGGAACATGCCTATTATTTGAAATATCAAAACAAAAGAGTAGAATTTATAGCAAACTTTTGGAATATAATCAACTGGAAAAAAGTTGAAGAGTTATATAAATCTGCAATTAAATAAGAAGCAAATATGAACGAAAATACTGAAAAAGAACTTTTACAAGTCTTGAAAGAAATTTCAGGAACTCTAAAAGAAATGAAAGAAGAGTTAGGTGAAATTTCTGGAGCAATCCTTGAAACTGGCACAGCTATAGAGGAAGAGGAAAATTAATGTATTCTGAATAATAGAAATATTTATAAACCTGTATATATCTATGTGTATACACAAAAGGTATACAAAACCATGGATATATTCGATAACACAATCTTATGCAAGAATTGCAACAGAGCAATGAAGCCACAGCTTATTTCTAAAAATGGCTTTAATCTTAGAGCAATAAAATGTGAAAAATGCGGAGAGACAATAGTTCATCCTGCAGATAAAAGAGAATTTGAAGAATTTATGAGATTAAAACAGAAAGAATTCGAAGTTAAAATGAGAATGGTCGGAAATTCTTATGCTGTTTCTATCCCTAGAGAAATTGTAGATTTTATGAGAGAGCAAGAAAAAATGATCAATGATATGGTGAAATTAAGTTTTCAAGAAGCAGGAAGATTAAGTCTTTCATTTAATACTCCGGAAATGCAAGAAAATGCAAGAACTGTAAGTGCAAAGGAAGTTAAAATAGTAAGAAATGGAAAAGTTTTCCATGCTAAACAAATTTCAGATTCAGCAAATCCAAAAAATAACAAAAAAATTATTTTAAGAAATGAACTAAACGAAGAAGACGAAACAGAAAATGGCAGATAAAAAAGATAAAACATCCGAGAAAGAAATTACAAGTACAAAATTAAGAGTTGTAGAAGCATTGCAAGATGATGCTTACAAAGGAATCGCAAGAATTGATCCAACTTTAATGAAAAAATTGAAACTTCAAAGAGGAGATATTATTTCTATAAAAGGTTCAAGAGAAAGTTTCGCAATAGTTGACAGAGCTTATCCAGCAGATTTGGGTGAAAATATAATTAGAATAGATGGTATAACTAGAAAAAATGCTAAAACAAGTATTGGTGAACAGGTCCTTATAAAAAGAGCCGATTTGAAAGAAGCAAAAAAAATTACTATTGCTCCAGCCCAACAAGGAATTATGGTTCAAGGAAATCCTGAGAATATAAAACAAGGTCTTTTAGGCAGAGCAGTTTTTAAAGGAGACATTTTAGTTATGGGGGGCGCGCAACAAAAAAAGAGAGGGGGAATGATCGACGATGATTTTGGAGATTTGTTCTCAGATTTTGCAGACGTGTTTAATCAAATGGGAATGGGACCGATGGGAGGTCTTGGCGGAGGAGTAACTCAAGTTAGATTTATGATTGTTAATACAAATCCAAATCAAGGAGTTATCATCACAGAAAATACTGAAGTAGAATTAAAACCAAAAGCTGTTGAAATGTCAGAAGATGAAGGAACTATTCCTCAAGTTACTTACGAAGATATTGGCGGTTTAACTGAAGAAGTTAAAAAAATTAGAGAGATGGTTGAACTTCCATTAAAACATCCAGAGATTTTTGATAAATTAGGAATTGAACCTCCAAAAGGAGTTTTACTTTATGGTCCTCCAGGAACGGGTAAGACTATGCTTGCAAAAGCAGTAGCTGGAGAAACAGAAGCACACTTTATTTTACTTAATGGTCCAGAAATTATGTCTAAGTTTTATGGAGAATCTGAAAAGAAAGTAAGAGAAGTTTTCGATGAAGCAGAAAAAAATTCTCCTGCAATTATTTTTATTGACGAAATTGATTCTATTGCTCCTAAGAGAGAAGATGTTCAGGGAGAAGTTGAGAGAAGAGTAGTTTCACAGTTATTAACAATGATGGACGGCCTTAATACTCTAGGAAAAGTAGTTGTTATTGGTGCAACAAATAGACCCAATTCTTTAGATCCAGCATTAAGAAGACCTGGAAGATTCGACAGAGAAATTGAAGTCGGAGTTCCAGATAAAAAAGGAAGATTAGCAATTTTGAAAATCCATACAAGAGGGATGCCCTTAACAAAGGACGTAGACTTAGAAGAACTTGCTGGCAAAACTCATGGTTTTGTCGGTGCAGATATTTCTGCATTAGCAAAAGAATCTGCGATGGCAGTTCTAAGAAGAAATATTAACAAATTCAATTTAGAGGAAGACACTGAAATCCCTCAAGAACTTTTGGAACAGTTAAAAATTACAAAAAAGGATTTTGACGACGCATTGAGAACAGTTAGACCTTCTGCAATGAGAGAGGTTTTAGTTGAAACTCCTAATGTAAAATGGGCAGATGTCGGCGGAATTGAAACTGCAAAGATGGAATTAAAGGAAGCAGTAGAATGGCCAATGAAAAATCCGGCATCATTTGAAAGAATGGGAATCAAAGCACCAAAAGGAGTTTTACTTTATGGCCCTCCAGGAACTGGTAAGACTATGCTTGCAAAAGCAGTAGCAAATGAGTCAGAAGCAAATTTCATACAAGTTAAAGGCCCAGAATTATTGAGTATGTGGGTTGGAAAATCTGAAGAAGGAGTTAGAAAAATATTCGAAAAAGCAAGACAGGTTTCACCTTGTATTATTTTCTTTGATGAAATAGACTCCTTAGCTGGGAGGAGAGGAATGGATCATAGTGGAAATAATGTAACTGAGAGAGTACTGAATCAAATGCTTGCAGAAATGGATGGAATTGAAACTCTAAAAAATGTAACAGTGATTGGGGCAACGAACAGGCCGGATATGCTCGACCCCGCACTTTTACGTCCTGGAAGATTTGATAGAATTGTTTATGTAAATGTTCCAGAAAAAGAAGGAAGACTGCAAATCTTGAAAATCCACACAAAGAATATGCCTCTTGATAAAGATGTAAATCTTGAAGAATTTGCAGAAAAAACAGAAGGTTATACTGGCGCAGATATTGAAGGTTTAACAAGAGAAGCTGCAATGTTGGCATTAAGAGAAGACACAGAAGCTAAAGTAGTTTCAAAAAAACATTTTGAAAAAGCAATGGATAAAGTTCTTCCATCTGTAACAAAGAATGATCAAGAAAGATACAGAAGCATAGAAAAGAAATATCTGAGAAGTGCTAAGTCAGCTCTACCTGAAACAAGTTACGCTGGATAAATTTATAGTTAACCGCAAACACAAAAAGAGGTGTCGAGACGTTATGGGCGAACGATTCGCTTCGAGCAAAACTAAAATTAAAAATTAGAAAATTTTGCGAAATGCAAATCGTGAGTGATGCCTCTGTGTTTGTGTTATTTTCATTATTCAAAACTTTGTTGGTCAAAAAATTTGCAATTCTAAATAATATCTAGAAGAAAAAGTTTATTGACAAACTAAAAGGATAACTTTAGAAAATAGGGGTGGGAATTCCTGCAAAGCAGGAATAATTGGGGAAATAATCAATAAACTTTTTCGACCAAATCAAAACCACGCTCGCTCGCTAAAAATTCATTTTCTAGTATAAACATAAACCTTATCAGCAAAAAGTACAGAATGCTCAGCTTGAGAAACAGGTTTTTTATCTTTTTCAATTAAAACACCAAAGTTATGCAAAATTCCGTCGCGAACAAGCATTGACAAAGCAAAATTAACTTTTGGCAAACCTGCTTTCTGCAACCATCTTTTACAAAATGGTTTGGTTCTATAATTTTCCTTAATAAATTCTAAAACTTTTCTCGCATCTCTATCTCTTGGGAGTTTATCCGCTTGTAAAATATAAATCTCCGATGGTTTTCCCTCGTAAATCTCACCCTTACCTGTTGTCAAAAAAGGTTCAATAGCAATAGCAATATCTTCTAAAGGAAATTCATTTTGATTAGGCAAATTTGAAATGGTAAGTCCAGCATGCAAATCATCCTGATTCAAAGAATGCCCAGAAAGATTTGTAATTATTTTGTATCCTGAATCAGAAACAACTTTTGAAATTGTATTTCCAATAACTTTAACAGAAGAACCAATCTCAAGCAAATCCAAAGCATCATTCAAAGCCTTTTCATTTACTTTAATCATTTCAGTATATCTTTTATCATCTGTCAAATCAAAAGAAATAGCATTATCTGCGATATAACCATCCACTTCAACACCAAAATCTACTTTAAACAAACCAGAAGCAACTATCTTATCATCCAAAATAGGAGTATAATGTGCCGCAACCTCATCAATTGAAATATTCACCGGAAAAGCATTACTTCCACCAAGTTCCTCAATCTTAGCCTCAATTTTTTCAGCAATCTCTAAAACATTAACATCTTTTTTGACAATCTTTTTTGTATACTCTCTAACCTCGGCACATATTTTTCCCGCCTTCAAATAACAATCAATAACATCTTGAGAAATGGCCGTTTTAACAACTTCCTTTTTTTCTTTCTTATCCGATTTTACAGAACTAGCAGAAGAGCCAGATTTTTGAGCCGAGCTACCCTTGTAACCAAATGAATTCGCGCCGCCATAATTTTTTTCTGTCATTTTCTTATAAAATAAAACATCCTTTTAACCTTTTATCCTTCTTTCCTTTGGTAAAAAACTAGTCAAAATCCCTTGCTCATTTAATTTTGCAGTTCCGACGAAATCAGTTTTATGCTTAACTGCTACAAACTGCCCAACCATTTTTTTATACTGCTCTTTTTGTTCATAAGTAAGTTCAACATTATTTCCTCTAAACCATAAATCATTCTGCATAGAATCAATCTCAACAACATTGCCGTTTATTTGATCTTTCATAGCATGAAGCCCATCCAAACTGACTCTTGATTCCTTATTTCCATGTCTATCAATAAACTCTTTTCCAAAATAAAGCCCAGCCATTTCAACAGGATAATGTCTCCATATTTTCATAATGTCATCAGTATGAAGACCCCCAGTATAAATTCTAATTTGCTCTTTACCTGCACTCAAGAACAGAGCATTAGTTTTAATTTCTCCCAAATAAGAAACCTGTTTAAGAAAATCCTGCTTTTTCGACTTGTTCATTAAATCAATTCTCATCTTCTGCCCCCATTTCTAAATCTTCTGCCTCATCAATATATTTCTTTTCAAATTTATCAAACCTATCTTCCTCATTCAATAAACATTTATCAGATAGTTTTTTTATTTTGGCTAAAAAGAAACCGTCAGTATTATTATCTTGAGGATAAACTCTTACACAATTTACTATTTCAGGATCTAATTTTTCATTTTCCCATTCCAAAATTCCTGGACGAGTTTTCAAAGGCAACTCAATTTTCATAATCTCAATATCAAAATTCTTTTTCAAATAATCAACAACAAACTCGTCTTCTTCCGGACTTAAAGTACAGGTAGAATAAACCATCTCTCCACCGACCTTTAAAAGTTTCAAGGCCTCAGAAGCTAATTTTTTCTGAACACTAGAAAGTGCTCGAATATATTTTAAGTTCCACATGTCAAAAGTTCTTGGAGATTTTCTCAAAGTTCCTTCCCCAGAACAAGGAACGTCAGTCAGAATTTTATCAAATGGCCTCTTAATTTCTTTAGCCCACCTCTTACAAAATTGTACTCCATCCTTTCTTGTAACCATTGTATTCGAAACACCGCACTTTTCTAAATTAGCATTCAAGATTCTTATTCTTCCCAAAGAAACTTCATTAGCCATTATTGACCCGCTATTCTTCATTATAGCTGCAGCCTGAGTAGTCTTACTTCCTGGCGAAGCGCACAAATCCAAATACAAATCATTTTCCGTAGGATTTAAAACAAAAACAGGTAACATAGAAGTTATCTCCTGAACATAATAATACCCCAAAAGATGCTCGATTGTCTTCCCCAAATCTCCAGGTTTCAAGTTACTTTCTTTCTTAATTAACAAAACTTCTGGCCAAATCTTGTAAGGCTGTTCCACAACCCAACCAAGTTTTTGCAAACGACTTATCAAATCCTCGGGAGAAATTTTAAGAGTATTTACTCGAATAATATCTGGGCATGCAAAATAGCTTATCTCAAAAAACTTCTTAGCCTCCGCTTCCCCAAGTAGTTTCTCAATTCTTTGCTTAAACTCTTCCTTCGGCTGAAACTTTGCCATCAGTTTTTCCTTCTTAGTTTTCTTCACGAAGTTTTTGTCTGTCTTCATTTTGCTCCTGTAAAGTCATCTATAGCAATCTTTATTAAACCTTTTGAAGTAAGAATTTAATGGCAAAAGAACCACTCTATTTCAGACCTTGTAGCGTAATTGATCCAGTTCTTAACCTAGGAAGTCTAGCCTACGGAGATTTAGTCGAAACACCATATGCACATGAAGAAATAATAGAACAAGACCAAAGCCACTCAATAAATACAGGTCTGGAAAATCAAGTAAAATAAACTTCTGAATAATAACCTTATTAAATAACTAAACCTAGTTTATATTATGAAAAAAGAGGAAAAAGATCTAGATTCTTTCAAAAAAGCACTAGCTAGAAAAGAAAAATTAGTTGCCCTACTTGCTCCAAGTTTCATCGCAGACTTTGATTATCCTTTAATAATTTACCAACTAAGAGCACGAGGATTTGACAAAATTGTAGAACTTACTTTTGGCGCAAAAATGATTAATAGAGAATATCATAAAATTCTCAAAGAACAAAAAGACAAACTTTTCATTTCAAGCGTCTGCCCAGGAGTTGTAGAAACAATTCGAAATAAATACCCCCAATATAGAAAAAATCTTATACCAGTTTTAAGCCCAATGACAGCTACAGCAAAAATATGCAGAAAACTCTATCCTAAACATAAACTAGTTTTCATAAGCCCATGCCAATTCAAAAAAATTGAAACAAATCAGTCAGAATATGTTGACTTTGCAATAGACTACAATGAGTTGAGAAAATTATTTGAAGAAAATAAAGAAGAAATAAACAAAAAAATAAAAATTCTAAAAAAGAAAAAAACAAATAAAATCGGATTTGACAAATTTTACAATGATTACACAAAAATATATCCCCTAGCGGGAGGATTAAGTAAAACTGCACACTTAAAGCAAGTTCTAAATCCTGGCGAAGAAGTAAAAATCGATGGAATACTAGAAGTTGAAAAATTCCTTCAAAATCCAGACAAAAAAGTTAGGTTTATTGATGTCACATTCTGCAAAGGAGGATGTCTTGGCGGCCCTTGTGTATTAAACAAAAATCTTCCAGACAAAAGAAAAAGGCTAATGAAATACTTGAACTATTCCAAAAAAGAAAAAATAGAAGAGAACAAAAAAGGATTAATAAGAAAAGCAGAAGGAATTAATTTTTCTAAAGTATATTAAGACAATGAAAACTCAAATAGATCAAAGAAATAAAGCAATAAAATTTGCACTTTACTTGCTTCCGTTTATGCTTAACATTGCATTAATTGATTTTATTATTCCGATAAAATATGAGGCCATCCTAAACAATCTTCCTCTTTTTGGAATGTTAGTAACTCTTGCCTGGTTCGGTTCTACTTTTCTAGATTTTGCTATTGGTGATTTAACAGACAAACTAGGAGTTAAGAAAACGCTTATAATTGGAGCGCTACTAAGTTTTATTGGGGCCATGATATTTGGACTAACTAGTAATATAGCTCTCATGACTTTCGGAATATTTTTGTGGGGTTTAAGCTATTGCTTATTCGCAGTACCCTCGGAAACCTATGTTCTCTCGTCATTTAAGAAAAATTATAGTGGCACTGCTTTTGGAATATTAAACTTTATTTTAGATATATCCTATGCAACGGCCCCGCTAATTGGATTTGTGATAATTACCTTTTTCGGAACTAATCCTGCGATTATTACTGCTAGCATAATCACTCTTTTGACAGTAATTCTTATCGCTAAGATGAGAAACCATCAAAGAGAAAGTCTAGGAGATGCATTTAAAGATGTAATCGTAAAGGATGGACTTGTCAAAAATGGATTCAAAGCGCTATTCAAAATGAATGCTAGCGAAATATCATTATTAATCAATGTATTTGTTTGTGGATTATGGTTTATGACTGTTTTCATTGCTTCTCCCCTCCTATTCCTGATTGATTCGAATAATTTATTGCAAGGAGCATTATTGACTTTTGCATTTATGATTCCCTTTGCTCTAATGGAATTATGGTTTGGAAATATCGCAGACTATTCAAAAAATAGAAGCAAGATGATCAAATATGGATTCTTTTTCGCCGCATTATTTCTCGTGTCAATGTTTTTCATAAGTAACTTTATTCTATTACTCTGCGCAGCATTTTTGTCTTCTTTCTTTGCAAATATGGCCTGGGTTGCTAGCGAAGTTCATGTTTCTAAATACTTACCAAGGGGAGAGCAAGGAGAAGTTACCAGTGTTTTTGTAACTGCAAGAGACATAGGTTATGACTTCGCCCCGTTATTTTATGGACTTATTGCAGTTCTCGGCCTAAAAATGCCCTTCTTAGTGCTAGGATTAGTTTTACTAATTGCAGGATTCTTCTCAATGATTACAAACTGGAAACGAAAATAAATAGCTTACATAAGATTTTTAAATGAACTTTCAAATAAGCGTTTATGGTAAATCCAAACGGCTACAAATATCTGTACGATAAAAGAACAAATACTTGGGGATATGAAATAGGATATGAACATAGTGGAAACCCTCACGTTTGTAGAATAATTTGTAGACCAACAAAAGGCGAAAGAAGAGGAGTATATCAAACAAGAACAGGAACACCTAATGGCCTTCATTCTTTTTTTGACGCCAAAGATGACAATGATGCAGGAAGAGCTATGCAACAAATGCTCGAAGAAGCGCTTGTAGAAATAAGAAAATTAAAATAAAGTTCTTAGCCAGGAGCTTATGGCAATTTTCCTCAGAAAAGTGTCTTCTGTTTACTTCCCCTAATAACATCTTCAAAACTTTTTCCAAATAAAACTAAAACTTGATCTGCAATCGGCTTAATCTGTTTTTCAACATAATGCTCATAATCTATTTTATGTTTCAACTTTTGAATTGGCTCAGGACCATCAGCAGTAATATAATATTCAATGATATTTGATTCCAAATTCTCTAATTTTCTCGCAGCTTTCACATGGGGAGGGGTTGTCTTGGTATACTCCTGCAAACCTTTTCTTATTGATTTTCTGTAAACGAGTTTATCATCCATTTTCCCAGCCCTTAACATCTTAATATAATCCCTAATAAATGAAACTAAATCTTCTTTATGAAAAGCCTTCAATAAAAGTTCCCTCTGAAAATTTTTCGCAGCATCAGTCCAGTCCCCTCTAATCGCCTCAAGCCCAGTAATCTCTAACTCTTCCTTTCCATTATCTTCCACGAGCCCAGCATATCTTTTCTTCGCCCCGCGAACTTCCTCTTTATCGTTCTGCTCCGCAGAGCTGACACCCTTGGGTGCACTATCCTCGCCAACCTTTTTCACCCTAACTTGTGGAAAGATTAAAGATAAAAATAATTTATCAAACTCTAAATCCAAATAAGATTTTCTGTGATAATTTTCTTTTACATGTTTTGCATAAAATGCATCAATCTTCTCAGAAATAATTTGCCCTTCTTTCTCAGAATCTTTTTTATTTAATCCAGTACTAACAAAAACCGAATCAGTGTCTCCATAAATAACCTCGTAGCCCATTTTTTCAATTTCCCTTGAAGTCAATTTAATAATTTCCTGCCCGAAATTAGTAATTGCATTTGCCATGTCCAAATCAAAATAACGACAATTCGGAGAAGCCAAAACTCCAAAAAAAGAATTCATGATAATTTTTATCGCAAAACTGGACAATTCTCTTTTCTCTTTTTTTGCTTTTTCTCTAGCCTCATGCAATCTCTGAATAATCATCGGAAGAATTCCCTCTTGATTAGTAAAACAAGCTCCATTCGGAGATTTAATACAATCTTTGGTTGGCTTATGTAAAAAACTTGCAGGATCAATATTGAAAGTTCTGATTATGGAAGGATACAGTGATTTGAAATCTAAAACCAAAATATTATGATAAATTCCAGATTTAGGAGACATGACAAATCCTCCTTTAATTCTCTGTTCTTTATTTCCAAATCGCGTCGTAGGGGAAACTAATCCTCTCTTTCTAGCTTCCCGAATATAAACAGAATCAAAAGCAGCAATTGAACCTCCAAGTTTATCAATAGGTAAGCCAGTTAATTCCGACCTCTCCTTGACCAAATCAATAGCATTAGTCTTCTCAAGAATTTCATAAGCAAGAACACAGTCCATCAAATTGTATTCTGCTAATTTTTTCTGATCCTTTTCATACAACTCATTAATTTCGTGGTGCCGATGTTTTCCTTTAATTAATTTAGTCTTACCAAGAATAGCACTAGAAACTTCTTCTAAAGTATAGGATTCAAAATTAGTATTTTTTATAGATGGAGCTTCTTGAATAAATGGATCTTTAATAAAATTTAAACCATCTAAAACAACTCTTCCAGGAATATCCATACTAGAATTCTTAAAAAAATTCTCCTCAATCCTCAGTCTAGCATTTTCATTTGTTCTTCCCAAATCAAAAGAAACTTTGTGCTTTTCAAACAATTGTTTAAGAAAATCAAAATCAAAATCAATAACATTCCATCCAGTAATAACGTCTGGATCAAGTTCAATTAAAGCCTGCTTAAATTTAGTTAAACAATCTTCCTCATCGGAACAAGCAACATAAGCATCGGATTTTTTAGGACTCACCATAAAATTTTTTTTGAAGTTTTTAGAATAGAGCCCAATACAAAATAAATTTCCTTCTTCCTTTCCAGATTCAATATCTACCGAAGCAACTTTCAAATCAACATCAGATTTGCATGGCTTTATCTCAGGTTCTCGGTAAATCCTATTGACTCTCTCACTAGACTCATAGTCCCCATCAATTTCTATACTCGAATAAATATCATTATCTATTCCGAAACGTACATGCGGTTTCAAATCCCCTTCAAAAGTGTCAATTCCTGCTTCGTGCAACTGCTTAACTGACTTATTCAATTTTTCCTGATTAACACAAACTGTTTTGCAAACACTCTCCTTCTCAAATGTTTTACCAGAGTCATCTTCGAAAGAAGCAGAATACTCTTTTAATAATTTCTCAGCAGACTTTCTGTCAGACTCTTTAATAAAAAAATATGGCCTAAACTTTTTTAAAACAGCAAAACTCTCTCCATTTTCAAGTCTCCCAAATAATTGTATAAAAGTTTCATCATTTATGTTATCATAACTTGGATAGACTATGAACCCCTTCATAATCTAGTCAAGAAATCAAACTATTTAAAACTAAACCTTAAGGCTAAATTTATATACAATAAAGCCTAGAAATATGTATGGGAATTCAAATAGCAGACATCATTCCAAGAAAGGAAATAGAACTAACAGACATGAAAGGAAAAATAATTGCAGTAGATGCCTTTAATACACTCTACCAGTTTCTCACAACAATAAGGCAAGCAGATGGAACACCATTAATGGACTCAAAAGGAAGAATAACTTCTCACCTATCCGGAATTTTTTACAGAAATATAAACCTATTACAAGAAGGAATAAAATTAATTTACGTATTCGATGGGAAACCTCCCGAATTAAAATTTAAAGAAATTCAAAAGAGAAAAGAACAAAAAGAAATAGCAAGAGAAAAACTTGAAAAAGCAAAAGAAGAAGGGGACACTGAAGCAATGCATAAATATTCTCAACAGACAGTAAAAATAACTGATGAGATTATTGAAGAAAGTAAAAAACTTTTAGAAGCAATGGGGATTCCAGTTGTTCAAGCAGAAAGCGAAGGTGAAGCAGAAGCCGCACTTCTTGCAAGAAAAGGAGTATCTTGGGCTTCAGCATCTCAAGATTATGATTCGCTATTATATGGAACTCCAAGATTAATAAGAAACCTAACACTCTCAAGAAAGAGAAGGACTTCCTCTGGAATGTTTGTAGATACAAAAATAGAGCTAGTAGAATTTGATAAAGTCCTAAATGAGTTACAAATAAACCTCGAACAATTAATCTGCCTAGGAATACTTGTTGGGACAGATTATAATCCAGGAGGAGTAAGAGGAATAGGTCAAAAAAGAGCACTTGAAATTGTAAAAAAATATGAATATCCACTAAAGATATTCGAGTTTGTAGAAAAATCAGATAAATATACCTTGGACTTCGATTGGCAACCAATATTTCATCAATTCAAAAGTTTCAAAGAAACCCATAAAGAAAAAATAAATTTTCAAAACATAGACCTTGAAAAAATAAAAGAGATACTAGTTACAGATCACGAATTCTCAGAAGAAAGAATAACTAACGCACTTGAAAAATTAAAAGAAGTTGAAAAAGCTAAAAAGCAAAAAGGATTAAATGAATTCTGGTAATCAAATCATTAAATAGATTATAACAAAAAACAAAATAATTATCGCCAAGAAAAGAATAATATTTACCCAAACCATAGAGTCTAATTTTGTAGAATCACTAGCTATTTCTTCCTTAGACCAAGACAAATTAACTACTTTGTTATTAGAAGAAAAATTATTCAAAGAAATAGTTTGATTATCAGAATATGCTTTTCCAGCACAACCCCGTGAAGAAATGCTACTTTGATTTGTAGAGCTATTCGAACTATTATTCGAAGTTCCATTTACTAAATTAAATCTGACCAAGTCTGTAAACAAATAATTAACACCATTGTTACTAACCGCCAAGGTTAAATTGTTCCAGCCGTAACTAAAATTAATAAGCATATTCTGGCTAAACAAATAGTAATTTATTCCATCCAAACTATAAAGAATATTACCCGTATTATTTCCCCAATTAGCAGAAACATTAAGAGCGGTTGAATTTGAATAAATAGTTCCATTATAAGGATAAATTATATGAACATATGGAATAACTAAAGTATTGTTAGTAGTGTTTGTAGAATTGCTAGTTTGATTTCCGTAAATAATTGTAGTATTGTAAAAAATGTAAGTGTTATTGATAATATAAATAGTTAAATTGTAAATATTGGTTATATTCAAAGTTATATTCTGTATAACAGTATTATTTCCTAACCCATTAATCGAATAATTAAAGTTGTAGATATTTATATTTCCAGAAATATTAAGATAAATATAATTTGTAATATTGTATACATTAATTACTGTCTGATTCAAATTGATAGTAACATTTGTATTATTTATGATTATAGTAATGTTAGTCTGATTAGTTTGATTATTGACTTGATTAATACCACAAGACAAGTTAAGTTCTGTTTTAGTTTGAGAATTTCCATTTTGAACCCATCCAGAAGTTTGTACACAATTTCCACCACATGTCCCTAAAGTACATGTTTGAGCAAGAACTCTACTCTGCTGCCCCGAAGAATTGCAAATACTCCAAGAACCATAAGAAGTACCAGACCAAGTTCCAGCAGATTGCGCTAAAGTACCAACTGCAGTACGAGTATTTCCACAATTACTTGTTTGAGTAAACTGAACACCTAAACAAGTTGAAGAAGTACTTGGACCCCAAGAACTGTCTGTACAGCTATCTGCAACATATCTTCGACATCTTTGATAACAACATTCATCAGGATTACTAACGCTGCATCCATTATTTCCGAAAGTAGTATATTTTAAACAAACATCTCCGAAAGATGAACTACATCCCTGAGAAGAATCATAAAAGTTAACATAACCTGATGGACAATTTTGAATATCCGTAGTTTTCCATCCCCAAGGTCCACCAATATCACAATGCCAATACGCGCTGTTAGCATAATCATAACCTGCACTTGCTAGACTAACAAAGCTTACAAAAACTAATAGTGTAATTATCGCGCTTTTTCCGATCATTATTTTCCTTCAGCGCTCTCTTTTCCTTCCAGTGTTATCATCTCGAAGTAACAAACTATTTATAAATCTTTGTATTACTGATTAGAAGTTATTATATGAAGGTCTAGAGAGGTGTTTTTTCCAGAGGAAGCAAATTTGGAAGATTAGATCCTGGAGATCCGCTGCTAGACGAACCGAATAATCCGCGTAATTTCGATTCATCCTCGGACTTAATCGGCAGAATAACTGAAATAGCTGGATGAACAATCTCAGATTCCCCAGAACCAACAGGCCCAACAAAATAACCTTCTTTAGAAACTAACTTAGCCAAATAAAAATCTCCAGAATCACTAGTTACAGTTTTGAAACCTGAAAAATCTTTATCAAACTCAAAACCAGAAAACTGAGAAAGAGTACATTCTTCTCGTAATTTAACATCAGAAGAGTAAGGGCAAGAGTTTATCGCACTAGAAATCTTTCTGAAGTCAACAAGATCAAATAAACTAAGTGAAGAATTGTAGGTAATCATTTTACTATAAGAAATCTTTATTCCGTTTTTCTCTTCTCCATTAACATTAATGCTTGTTCTTGTAGAAATTTTGTCCCCATCAAAATCAAATTGCGCATTCTTTAAAGCTAAGAATATTTCTTTATCACTAGAAGTATATTGAGGATAGCTGCTTACTAAAGAGTCATACTTCTTTTGAACCAATGACTCAAATTTTGTTCTATAAGTTAATTCAGAAGCAGCATTTCCATTTTGAAGCTTAGAATAATCAAAAACATTGTAGTTATTCCCGTCAGTTAATTTAAAATTAAAATTATATTCGGAAATAAGTTGGTTATATGCATAAAAAATAGATTCATCCGAAAATGTTTTCAACTGAAGATAAGCTACGTCATCCTGAAAATTGGATCTAACAACCGAACCAATATCAACCATCTCTCTATCTAGAATAGATTTATGTTTCGCAAATGCATAAAGAGAAGTAAAGCAAACGACAATTACCATTATTATAAAAATGAGTGTAGACAAACTTGCTCTTTTGTTTTTCATATTATTACCTCTGAACGGCGCTAATACCAAATCTGGCAAAGCCCATACCTTTAGTTTCAAAATAAACCCTGTACAGTCTTCCATCTGAACTCAGATTAAAACTTATTTCTCCAGGAACATAATCCCAAATATTTTGATAAGAAACTTTTATTCCTTGCTGGTCCAACTTAGAAACAATTCCCTCAGAATCCGTAACATCAAAATTATCCACTAGTACCATCCCATTAAGAGACCAGTCTATATGTTTTGAACCAAAATTAAAAGTCAAATAAGCTGGAGAGACACGTCCATTCGATTTAGAAAAAATTTCCCGAGAGATAATATTTAAAAAAACCGCGAACGGATCTGTGACTAAGAAAGCATAATTCGCACCAAAAATTTCATAACTAAAATTATTGTAAACACCGACGTGACTATAATCTTCCATTAAAATAAGCTGCCTCAAGCTATCCTGCTTATAAAAATCTCCCAAATAAATTTCTCCACGGTTCTCCTGAACTGGTAAAAAGAAAAAACTAGAGGTAATATAAAAAAGAATAAGCAGTAAAGCAGTAACAATTATTGCAAAAAACCAACTTATTCCTTCAGCAACTCCTTTCTTATTCATTTTTTCCCTCCCAAATTCCAGAGATATTGCCAACATTGATTCTACTTCCAGAATATTGTGAAGCAATGAGGACGTTAAAAAAAGCAACTTTTCGTACATCTCCCTCTTCCAGATAGTATACTGGAATTACATTTGTTCTATTCAAACACGACGGAGAATAGGGATTAGTAACTTGAGAACTAATTTCGCAATCAGAATACAAACTGCCATCACCTAATTTAATCGGCTCAACCAATAAAGATTTCTGAGCATCTTTGTCTACAATGTCTAAATAAATTAAAAACCTTAGATCTTGTATACTTTTCTGATCCCGCATATGACAAAATTCAGATAAATTAAAACCTTCCTCCAAAACCTCTGGCCTCAAATAAGAATTACTAACCAAACAATCATAAAGATTAGAATAAACGATTTCAGTTTGTAGCCCCCGAACATCAACTGGTTTAGCAAAGAAATTAATTGCAGTTAAAAACACTACAACAAAAACAAACATCGACGCTAAAAACCACCAAAAAACCATCAACTTTTCGCCACGTTTATTTTTCATTTTGCGAATCCATTCCCCTTCGCAAGATAGCGAAGAATTAAGCTATCACTAACATAATTGACGCCCCGCAGGGTGATCCCTTGGGGAACGACTATGAACGAAGCGAATTTAATTAGAGTCACTTTTTCCCACCTCAATCACAAGAACCTGAGATTGATCATTTATATTTACTGTAGAAGTTTTTACGGTTTTGTTAGACATTAACCTAAAATTGAAGCCACCAGTATCCGCTAACTTTATTTGAACACTAGGATCTAGATTATTATAACTAAAAAATTCTCTCTTGAAGCTCGATTCAAAATCACTTTTAAATAATTTATTTGTTTTTGAAATCTGATAAGGAATAGAAATGTCAAACTCGAGCACCGTTCCAGGCAATGAGTCTTCAATAGCTAAACCAATTTTTTTCGCATAAATTTCCTCGTAATAAAGAGAAGACGTAGATGCCTTGGCTACATAAATCAACAAAACTGAAAAAAGAAGTATACTTGCCACAATCAAAACTATCTCCGATACTGCAGTCTCACTCGCCCTCTTATTCATAGAGAATAGATAGAAAAGAACTTTAAAAAACTTGACAATTTCAAAATTTATATTTTACTAAACAATATTTGCAAACTCAACTTTAGCTTTATCAGTGTTGAAACTCTCAAATCCCTTAGCAGAATAATCTGTTAGGAAAACACCGGAAACGGCACCTTCTTTTAATCCGGGAGCAACATAACTTTTGTAAAGATCATCGCCAATTCCCCATCCGAAAGCACCTGCAGTCCCCAAAACAGCTACTTGTCCCCCAAGTGAACCAATAGTGGTTGCTCTGCCTAGAAAACCTGCAGCCTTAAATCCTGCACCGCCAAATGAACCCATAAGCAGAGTTGTCGTCCCAACAGCAGCCAAAGCACCAATAACTCCTCCCGCCTTACTAACTGAAGACTCCAAATAGAAAATTGCCTTTTGACTTGTCAAGTCTATATTATCGTTTATCGTGCTTCCAACAACCGCGTTGCCAGCATACAATTGCAAAGTGTCTCCATCATTTGCATTTCTAAAATAGTCCCAGTAAGATATTTCTTTTCCAGGAACTTTATGTGAAAGAAGATATGAATTCATACCACTTACAGACTGAATGTCATTAGTAACACTATCATCAAACATAACTCTTGAACAAACAATAATCTTTCCATTAATAGGATTATTAGTAATTTCCCTAGTAAAAATTTGTAAATTTCCCTCACCGAGCATATTCCAGCAGTCAGCCATTTCTCTAGCAAGAATCATTTTTATTTGAGTTTCCTTGTTCTCTTTACTCCCCGTTAATCTTTCAGTAACATAAGTGCTTCCTAACCCAAAATCTTCTGAGTTTCCAACTTCGCAGTTTCCCTTTTCAATAACATTTGAGGTAACACAAATTCTTTTTGTTTTGCAAGATAACGGAACTGCGTTTTTCAAGCTTAAAGTATCAGTTATACTTGCTCGAACAACTGCCGATTCCATACAAGCAGTTCTATCGACATCTCCGCTAAAATTAAATCTCATAAAAACCAAAACAATAACGACAAGACTAACAATAATCACAACCAAACTAACAATAAACCAGTTCACATCTCCCTTTTTATTACTAAAATACATTCTCAGTATAAGAAAGAAGGATTTTTAATCTTTATGTTAACCGGTCATCATTCTTACAAATTTGTAAACTCCAATAACAAGAAGTGCAATAATGATTGCCCATAAAATCCAGTTACCAAGTTCAGACTCAGTATTCTCAGCCATAACTAATAAATAAAAAAGAGATTAATAAACCTGACTAAAAAATAATTAAACTTATTTTGTCATTGCTAGAGTAGGATAAGCAGCCAACGCTTGAGAAGAAACATCTGTAGTTCCAAATGTTACAACAGCATTTGCTTGAGGAGTAGCTGCTTTGAAAGAACAAGAAGTTCCGGAGATAGTTACAACATCTCCTGTATTCAACTCTCCCTTTCCTGCAAGAGTTATACACTCTCTTTGTGCATAGGAGCCACCAGAGCAATCAATAGGAGTAGCGGAACCATATTCTTTGTAAAGATCATAACAGTTAGAATAAAGAGTTTTTGACGAAAGAACAGAACCTGTCGATCTTACTTTATAGTCCATACAATATCTATCCACATTACCTTTGAAAAGAGAATTATCACAAGCAGTTAATAATATTTTATCTTCGTCAGGAATAACTTTTGAAGCACCTTGTGAAGGAGAAATAACAAATTTGTAAATCAGAAGGCCCAAAGCTGCTAAGACAAGAAGAGCAACCACAGCATAAACAACTTCATTCTGGCTAGCCTGTCCCTTTTTATTAAACCTCATTTGCATTCTATCTATAAAAATTCCTAGTTTATAAACATTTTTATTTTTACTTTTAACGTTTATAAAAAACAAATTCTAATTTGTTTCAGTTTAAGGACGAACAATTCGCTTCGAGCAAAACCAGATTACACAAAGATAAATTTACGAAATGCGAATTGGGAGGATCGCAGAGGTCATCCCGAATTTTAGATTCTTCAATGCAGTTGAGAGATAAATGTTTTTGTGAAAGAAATTTTCCCTTAACAAATGAAGCGGAAAATTGCCATTTTTTATAAATTCAAATTAACTTTTCTTGGCGTTTATCTCAAATACAATATTATAATTTTTATCTCCAACACTAACTAGGTTCAAATTCGCTTGATCGCTAAAAGAAGAAGAGTAATCTGAGCTAAGAACACCTTCAGGATAAATTGTAAGGCCGTAGAGAGTACCCGCACCATTATCAAATTTAATCTGCCAAATTTTACCCTCAGAATTTGCAACCTTAACAAAATCCAAAGAAGAAATGTAAGTTATAACTGCCTGCTTATTTTGGTCAGAACTAGAAGTTAAATAATTCTTGATTAATTCTTGAAATTTAGCATCATTGTTTAAAGCATAAATAGAACTTGTATATTTTGTATTTCCAATATCGGACGAAACAGGAGGGAGATTTGAATCAGAAGTTGAATCGGAAACATGCGCTATAGCCAAGTTACCTTGGAGGTCTTTAGTAATCTTAATTTCATAAGGAACGACATCAATATAAGAACAACCTGCCTGATCTGCTCCCGACCCCAATTCAGGATAACATAAATTAGCAACAGTTATTTTTGGTTCAAGACAAACTCCGCGAGAATTACATAAATTTTTTTGAACACTATCTGTAACTCCCAAAGCCTTATTTTTTAATGTCTCCCAAGGATGAAGAACATCTGTGCCGATATACCTAGGACAAAAACAAAGTTGAGTTCTATTTGGATAATTCATAAAAGCCCATCTTCTTGGACCTTCAACCAAATAAAATTTTGTGTCTCCCCTATTCATACCGTCCATAATACCCTTAATCTCTCCAATTGATGCCTTTGCCTGCTCGTATTCTGTATTTTGCATAAAAATAGAAACAATCTTAACAACTAATAAAACCAAAACAAAAATAACAACGACAGAAAGTATAACTTTCAAAGTCTCCTCAGTCATCCAATTTTGTCCTCTTTTTCCGCAGGAAAAATGGAAATCTTCAGATTTACTTTTTCCCAATCTTCGCATCATAAAATAATTATAGAAAAACAGAATATAAATCTTTTTATACCTCGAAACTAAAAGAGGTAAATGAGAAAAACGCTTGCAGCAATTCTAACGGGAATTTCTTTAGCATTTGGAAATATGACTAGAGCCGATGATTTACCGACAGAAATTAATGTTAAAAATGGAAGATATTACACGACCGAACAAGTCATAATAGAAAGAAAGGATGACGCATTAAGAAAAGTAATTGACAGAACCCAACAATCAGTTTACCTTAGAGGAATACAAAGTGACTGTCTAGTGTACATCTCATATTCAACACACCCTGTCGAACAAAATGCAACTCGACCAAAACAAGGATTTTCAAGCAAGAGTAGAATATTCATAGGAGTACCCGAGGGAGTGAAAGTACAAGTACTTGAACAAAGAGCAGAAACTATTGGAAACTTTGACAAAGTAACTATGCAAGACTTAAGACCACTAGATGAAACAAAATGCGCCCAAACATTTTTGAAAATGGGAAATAATGGCCTAGATAAGTTAAGAGCATATGACCCTATACAAAAAGCAACCGAGTCGTTAAATGACAGTATATTTCTTCTTACAGGAACCGATTTAAATTTAGAGGACAAAATTTCAATTTATGGAGGACTAAAAGCATTTTCAGATACTGTGGACAAAAAAGAAAAAGAAAGAGGAAAGTCAACTTTCAAGGGAGAACTTGAAATGCAAGAAATAGTATTATGGCCAAGAGATGCCGTATTTTCCCAGCCATCTGAAACACTGAGAGAAATAAATTTCAGAATAAATCCGGGAACATATTCCGGAGAAAAAATACCATTCACAGTTTATCAAAAACTAGTTTTAGGAAGAGAACCAACAGAAGGAATTGGAAAACTTGAAGCATTTTTTACAGGAGAAGTTGAAAATAAAAACGCGAAGACTCAGAATGGTAATAATGCTCCAAGTCAATTAGGAATTATAGAAGCACTTTCTGCCTTGCAAGGTTATTGGAAATATTCAGAAAGCCCGGGAGACATTAAACAATATTTAACCGTAACTGTTCAAGACAAGAATACAATAAACATACAAAACAAAGCAATAGGTCCATTCACTCGAGGAACAGCACAAGAAACAGTTTACATACTTTCATATGACTCTGAAAAGAAATTGTTCACAGTCGAAAAAAAAGGAATTTATCCAGAATTAGACGAAAGACAACAAGGAAAAATAGGTCCGATGGGCCTGAGAAGACTAACTGATCAAGAAAATAGAGAAATAAATACTAAAATAAATGACTTCCTTAACTGGTCAAGAAATTTTCCATTCGGAGACTTTGAAGGACCTCTAAATGGAGGGAATGCTTATACAATAAGAAAAAAACAAGAATGGGATCAGTATATGCAGTCACACCCGAATCTTTGGTGGGACGAAGAAACAAAACCCTACAGAGAGAAAAAATAAAATTAAACAACAGTTAATTGAGAGTCAGCAACTTTTTCTGCAAGAACATTCCCAGAAGAATCATAAATGACAAACTTAAGAGAATAAGTCCCGGCAGAACCCATTTTAGAATAACTCTCAAAACCAGAATGAGGGAATAAAAGATTATTTGAAGTTCTATCAATATTTTCCAAAGCATACTTTCCTGAAGAACTTCCGCCATTTTGATTAGTAAGCGTCACTTCTATTTTAACCGCCCGAGAGCAAGTTCCAGAATTCCTAAAATGAATGGAAGCGAAATAAGATTCTCCAACTTTTAAGCTAGTAGAAGAAAAGCCAATATTTTCAATATCACAATTATCAGTGTTAATTATGGCTGCAGCCTTGCTAGGAATATTACATGTTGAAGAAGTATAATCTCCATTCGATAAATAAAGAGTAGTAGTACCGATCTGCATCCATTTAAAATTAGGATTCTTCGATTGGCAAGCGACCATTTTTTCATGAACATCTAAGGAAGGAACATTATTCCCAAAGAAATAATATCCAACATATTTCGAGGGAATTCCATTATAAATATTCCGAGCAATATTTTCAGAAAGAGAATAATCATTATTAGTCTTGTAACCTTGAAACTGATTAGGAGAAGAAATTATCTCTAATAATGTCAAACCACCAAATGCCTTTGCATCTTGATTACTTCTTGCATAAAGAACCCTATTTTGAGCAACCGCACCAACAGCCCCCATAGCCTCTTCTCCCTGATTACCTTCCTCTCCTTGCATCATTTGAGCAAGAGCAACAATTTCTTCTTCATTAGTATTTTTTATCAGAGGTTTACAAAAATAAGCATGTCCTTCAAAACTGGCGCCATCGAGAGAAGAAAGATACGAAACCATAGTCTGAGGTCCAAGAGAAGTCAATTCATTAAAAAGACTATTTGACTTATCGAGATATCGAGGATCTATTTTAACAATATCATTGCTTACGGTACCAAAAACAGTGTCTCTGAATTTAAGACGCCACCAAGTTTTCCAATTGGCATCATCAACAACGATATCTGCAGTCCCATCCGTATTTTTTCTATAAAACAAAGGAGTAGCAGTTTCTCCTTTTGATCCCATATTTATTGGCCCTTCTTGCATATTTCCCGAACGAAAAACAAAACCAACAATCTCACCACCATTCTTACATGAAGCTGTTGCAATATCTGTACCATTGATTATCTCATCACCTATCTGACCCCCAGCATTTAAATCTGGAATTATTTTATATAAAAAATTAGGATTATAAGAAATAAAAATACCTGCAACCACCAAAATAAGAATCACTCCGACAATCATAAGAGTAGTTGTATCTACGACTATTTGTGCAGATTTATTTTTCATTTTGCGAAACCGTTTCCCTTCGCAAGTTTCGTCGAAGAAGAATGAAGTGACTTGCTCACTACTTTGTGAGTAATCGAGCAAACGCTATTGTTCTTGACAACTGCGAAGGTAATGAGTTTAGTGTTTGTCATTTTGCGAATCTGCCTCCTTTGCAAGTTAACGAGCTTGTCGAGTTAACGCTATCTAATTTGACAACTGCGAAGGTAATGAGTTTAGTGTTTGTCATTAGCCGCCGTAATGGAACAAATTTTTTAGATAATCAACAGCAGAATATCCTTTTCCTTTCAAAATAAGAATTCCAGTTATAATGATAAAACCGACCATAAGTGCAATAGCCAACCAAACAATAAACTCAATTTCAACAGCACCCTTTTTGAATTTTTTCATAAAAAAAAGAAGCAAATAGTATTAATAAAGATTTGTTCCGCAGGGGACAACTCTGGAGAATGGATTTTCATGCAGGACCAGAGTAAGTTCCGCAGGGGAGGACACCTGATCTTGGAGAGCGTAGAACTAAAACTTGCAGGACAGGTGTGAATTTAGTAGGTAACTTTATATAATAATGAAGCTAATTTAGACTATGAGAAATGTTATCCAAGCCACATTAGTGTCTGAAAAAATTTCTTCCAATTCAAAAGAGGCATTTGAACTTTTTGAAGCTCAAAGATTCGGAGAAAAAACAGGAGAAAAAATATTTTATACATTGCAAGAAACATTGTATCTAGTCCACGCCAAAAAAATGGAAGTTTTAGACTCTAAAGACAAACAAATAGTTGAAAGAGAATTATTAAAGAAATTTGAAAAACTAGATAAGAAATTCAAAGTAAAATATTTTGCTTTCAAAGACTTAAGAGACAAAGGATATGTTGTAAAAACCGCACTAAAGTTTGGTGCTGAATTTAGAGTTTATGAACCTGGAAAAAATATTGGCGAAGAACATGCAAAATGGATCTTGTTCCCTGTCTCAGAAAATCAACAACTAACCTGGCAAGATTTCTCTGCAAAAAATAGAATCGCACATTCAACAAAAAAGAATTTACTTATCGGAATTGTTGACGAAGAAAATCAGGTTTCATATTATGAAGTAAATTGGCTTAACATAAAATAAGATGACAAAAATAGATGTATCTGAAGTAAAGAAGAAAATTTTACAAATACTAGAAAATGATGGACCTAGTGTGCCAACTCCCGTAGCAAAAAAAATAGGAATGCAACCCATGTTTGCCTCAGCAATTCTTTCTGAATTATTGAATGAAAAAAGAATCAAAACAAGCTCATTAAAAGTTGGCTCCTCCCCATTATATTTTATTCCGGGCCAAGAACAAAGACTAGAAAGTTTTACTGAAAATTTAACAGGTGTTGAAAAAGAAGCATATTTAATTTTAAGAGATAACAAATTTTTAGAAGATACGCACCAAGAACCAAAAATAAGAGTTGCATTAAGAGGGCTGAAAGACTTTGCAATACCCATTCAACATAATGGAAAACTTTTCTGGAAATATTTCACAATTCCGAATGAGAAAATAAGAAATGCTTTACTTGACGAAGGCGAAGTTGCCATAGGTGAAAGAGTTATGGGACAAAAAATATTACAAGATATAAAACCTGAGAATATAAAATCAAAAGAAGAGCAATTCGAAGAAGCAATGTTAAAATCAGAAAAAAAGCCGGAGGCTCAGCAGAGTCATCCCTTGGGGAAAGTAAAATCAGAGCCAACGGCAGAAACAATCGTAAGTAATCCTGAAAGAATAACTGCTAAACTTGAAGAAAAAACAGAAACTCCTATCCTCGAAAAAATAAAACCTGGAAAAATAAAGAAGCTAACAGAAAAAGATTTATTCTTAGAAAATGTGAAAAGAATTTTATATGGAAAGAATATTGAAATTTTAGAAACAGTAAGCTATGATAAAAAGCAAGTAATTGCAAAAGCAAGAGTTAATGTGGATCAAACTTGTCTGTTATTCTTCTTTGATAAAAATAAACCAGAAGAAAAAGACTTAGTCAAAGCATACAAAAAAGCAAAGGAGTACAAGTTACCCTATTATATCATAACAAATTCGGAAGCTCCAAAAAAAATCCAAGAAAACATCGAAGTTTACAAACATCTTTTAGGTATTGATTCTGTTGAATAGAAAGGTCTTCAAAGGTATTAAAAAATAAACTAGAAAATTTTTATATTAATTATAACGGATAACTTTAGAAAATAGGGGTGGGCTTTTCTGCGTAGCAGAAAAATTGGGGAGATTATACAAAAATTTTCATTCAAAATTTCCTAACAAAAACCTTTTTAAAGCATCAAAATAGCATACTTACATGGGACGAATCAAAACAAAACCAATCAAGAGAGCATCAAGACAACTAGTTGAGAAATCAACTGATTTATTTACAGAAAGTTTTGACCAAAACAAAAAAGCTCTTGGAAATACAATGCCTAGTAAGAAAGTTAGAAACATGATTGCAGGATATATTGCAAGACTTAAGAAACAGAATAGAAAGTTAATCAAAGAATAATTCTAGAAAATTAATTGATTTTAAATATATATTTTAAAAAGTATATGTTACACTATATAATAAAATAAGTTAATCATATTCGACGAAACATTTATATAATAGCATTTCCTAAAATAACAATGGTTGCAAATAACTGGAACGCGCATATGAATGTCTGCTCCAAGTTAGTCGGCACCAGATCAATTCTAGAGGTTTTTTACTGATTTCTGTCAGGGCCTTTAGATAATATTTCTCAAAACGATTTTACGGAAAACATCTGAAGGCCCTGGTGGCAACAATATTAGATTTCTAGAACAATTAAACACAAGGAGGAAACAATGGAACAAAGAACGCAGTACTGGATAACAGAAGACGGAATTAGAGAGATTCATTGCGATCCTTCACAAGAGATGCAATATCGCTTTGAAGGTAGCAACACAGACGCTTCAAAGGTCGTCAAAGAGTCAGGACTAGAAGAGACGGCGTCGGATAATCTTAAATAAAAGCAAGGAGGGCGAACAATTCACTTTGAACAAACTAGCAATAATTAAATAAACTATTGTGAAATGTAAATTGTGAGGTAGAAAAATGAGAAGACAAACAGTCAAAATAGAAAGATTCGTAGATGAATCTTCCGTGGAGGCCTACCAAGGTCATCCCTCGGGGAAAGAAGATATGAATTTTTCGCTAGAAGAGTCTAATTATCTAAAATTAATCAAGTGCTCTAATTAGTTAAAGAACTAGAATATTAAATTTTTATTTATTTTTTTCCTTCCGCAGGGAAGGACACATGAAAATGGAGAGCGTAGAAAGAGAACATACAGGGCGGGTGCAACTCATGCAGATGAGGACTCTGGAGAATGGAGCATGTAGAGCTAAAACATGCAGGACCAGAATTATTTTTTCTTAAGTTTCCCAAGTTTTTGAGAAGCAATTAGAAGGTCGAGTTTTTCCTCGATTCTTTTAATTCGTCTAGCATTCTTAATGTTAATTATTCCTCGAGTAATAAGAATGACAAGATAAGCTATTGCAGCAATACCAACAATACGGAAAATGTCTACCAGAGGAGAGAGCTTATCTGCAATCAAAGGGTAAATGCTCGTAGAAATTTCTTTTAAAGATTCGTTTATCACCATAACTAGATAAAAAAAAGGAGATTTATAAACTATTATGGCTCGAGGGAGAATTGAACTCCCGACCCCTGCCTTTCTCCGAAGAGAATGAACGAATTCATTCGTACTTATGAGAGCAATGCTATACCACTGAGCTACCGAGCCTTCATTTTCATTTTATTTTTCTAACTCTTTTCCTCGAAAATGAAGGCGAGGGAAGAGATCGACTTATGAACACTAATTTAACCAATCGTCTTCTGTTCGGAAGGCAAGGCGAGGGCAGAGCCCAATTATTCAAAAATAGGTTGGTTTAAAAGTGTTTTGAAATAAGAACTCCTAGAAATTTATACAATTTTACTCAACAATCAAAGTTCCAGTTCCCATCCCCATCGAACAAGCAAAACGATAAGTTCCTTTTTGAGTTGGAGTGAACTCTACATAATCACTAGTTGTAGCAAGATATTTTGAAATACCTAGCTGTTGAATATTAAATGACCTATAACATCCACCAACAGAAGAGTCAAGATAAATCCTCACAGGTTGTCCAGCTTTAACAGTTATAGTATTAGGATAATAGTTATAATTCTTCATGCTCAAAACAACTTTCTGATAGTCTCCTGAAACAACATTTGAAGAAGAATTAGGAGTATAATTCTGAGAACCGAAATCAAAATATAAGAATCCTCCGACAAATAAAATTAAAACAACTATGCCCCCAATTAAATAAAGATTTTTCATGCAAATATTCCCCCTCTTGGTCCGAAGAGAATTACAAAAAAGGTTATCGCAGTTAAAATAATACTCCAAAGAATAATAGAAACATAATTCTCGGCATGCTGTCTTTTTTCATTTCTCATTTCTTTGTAAATCATATAATTTAATGCAAAGATAATAATTGCAGAGATTACAAAAACAATAATTGACATTGGAATTAGATGATCATTCAAAAGCATAATTGAAGTCATACTTCCCATCAAACCGCCCATAAAACCAGCCATTACTCCTTCCATTACTCCCATAACTCCACAACATTTACCATTCTGATAACCGAAGAATATTCCTAAAATCATTCCCCAAACCGCACCATAAAACATTCCATTTGTAGCAGCCAAATAATATGAAGGTAAAAATCCAGCAACCATACCGATAGTCATTCCAATCATCATTCCAGACATACAAGGCATCATTTTGTAAGCCTGAACTTGTCTAATCGCAGGTAAAATTAAAGCATAAGATAAAATAGACATAAAGATAAAAAATATTTTATTTCCAGAGTCCGCTCCTCTTAAAAATAAAAAGTAAAGTAGAAAAAAGATAGCAAAAGAACTAACTAAAGAAAAAAGAGAAGTCTTAAGTAACTCTCCCTCTACTCTATCTCCATTCAATTCTTTGATAAAATTACTGAAACTCATATTAATCAAATAACCCTCCAGGAATATTTAAATTTTTCGTCGAAGAATAAGACGAATGAAACATCTTGGATGTTACTTGTGAAATAATCTTTCGCAATTTGCATTTCAAATTTATTTAAGTTTAACATTTTACGAATCCGTCCCCTTTCGCAAGTTTCGTCGAAGAAGAATGAAGTGACTTGCTCACTACTTTGTGAGTAATCGAACAAATGCTAACATAATTGACGCCCAGCAGGGTGATCCCTTGGGGAACGACTAAGACTGAAATGAATTTAATTGAAGTCATTTTATTTTTCAAAGCGAATCGCTCACCCTCCACAGCCACAACCTCCGCCAGAAGCACCACAGGTATGTCCTCCGGCAGGTGCAGATTGCACATAATTAGATTTAGTTCCATCAGAATTTACAACTTCAAAAGTTCCTTTGTACATATTCATAGAACAAGCAATGTAAAATGTTCCCGCTTTATTCGGAGTAAATTCCACATAATCGCTAAAACTTGAGAAAGTCTTTCTAACACCAAAGTCAGAGATACTTATCGACTTGGAACAACCAGGCATATTAGCCATATCAGCAACGAATCTTACGGGCACACCGACCTTAAGAACAGCCGGCTCCATTATATACTGAGATCCCTCAACATGTATTTTTACAACTTGCACATTTCCTTGAGGAGTATTTGAACTAGGGGTATAAACAACATTACCACTAGCACCTACATTATTATATAATAAGAACAATGAAGCAAGTAATATTACTGCAACTATCCCAGCTACAGCAAAAATATTGCTTAGTCCTTTTTTGTTCATAATTGAACTTAATTTGTTTGTCATGAAGTTTTCAGAAATTTAAACTATATAACTTCTTTTGTGAAACTAGTTTCAGGCTGAATAAAACAATGAAATTGTTGCTTTCACGAGGGAAATGAGTGAATGTTCGAACTTTCGTTGAAAACGAATGGAATGGCTTGCCCAGTTCTTGCCCAATGCTTTCAAAGAATAAAAAATTAAAAATCCATAGACAAGAAATTATCTAAACCGAAAAGTTATTTCAAGGCAACAATATTATTCATCCCTCTTCTCTTTCTTTCAACCAAACCTCTTCCCTCTAATCGATCAATTATTCTTGTTACTTTCGCTTTTCCAAATCCAAGCTTATCAATCAAATCTGCCTGAAACATTGCATTTTCTTTTTTAACTAATTCGAATACTTGCTTTTCTTCTTTATTCAACCCAGTTAAATCATACACTTTCTGCTTTTGTTTCTCCTTAATCTTTTTGATCACAACTTCTTTATTTTCCTTAGAGAAAATAAGAAACAAAGCAACCAGAACTAACAAAATGATTAACGCAATAGAAAAATAAATCTGGCTACTCAGAGCAGCTGAAGACGGGCAAAAGGTATTTTCTTGTACAAGAGGACAAGTAGAGTCTAACTCATGAGCAGTATTGCTAAATATAACTAAGATTATTCCAACTACAACTGCAATCCCTAAAAGAAGATAACCAACATTTCTGTTTCGCATATTTTTATCAAGTAAAAGAGATTTAAAAACGCTATGAATTATATTTTCTTTCCTCTCACGAGTGAAATGAGTGAATGAATCAAATTTTTGATGCTTTCATTAGCAAAGTATTTGTAACAACACTAACCGAAGATAAAGCCATCGCGCCTCCGGCAATAATGGGATTCAAAAGTCCCATTGCTGCAATAGGTATTCCCACAACATTATAAATCAAAGCCCAAAACATATTTTGCCTTATCTTGTTCATAGTTATTTTACTTAACCTTATTGCACGAGGAACATCTAACAAATCATTTCTCATTAAAACAATATTTCCAGTTTCCATCGCAACATCAGTTCCAGAACCCATAGCAATCCCGATATCTGCTTGAGCCAGAGCTGGAGAATCATTTATTCCATCCCCGACCATTGCAACTTTGCCCTTCGATTGTAATTGTTTAACATGCCGAGCCTTATCTTGGGGAAGAACCTCTGCAAAAATGTTATCTATCCCTGCCTGAGAAGCAATCGCTTTAGCAGTTCTCTCATTGTCCCCAGTAATCATGTAAACTTGTAACCCGAGTTTCCTTAAATTCTTAACCGCTTCAGGAGAGGATTCCTTAATTGGATCAGCAACAGCAATTACTCCTAAAACTTTTTTAGAACTCTCTGCCAAAAACATAACGGTTTTTCCCTGACTCTCTAATCTCGAAACCTCAGATACATAATTCACAAAGTTTAGTTTATAATCTTTCATGAGCTTTGCATTTCCGAGATAATAAGTTTTACCAGAAATTTTCGAAGTCACACCATGACCAGGTATAGCTTTGAATCCCGAAATTTTCGCCAAAATAATTTTTTGATCCTGAGATTTTTTTACAATTGCCTCAGCTAAGGGATGTTCTGAACTCTTTTCAATCGACGCAGCAATTCTCAAAATTTCTTTTTCAGAATATTTCGAAAAACTTTTTATTTCAGTAACCTCCGGAGCGCCTTTAGTAATAGTTCCAGTCTTATCAAAAATTATATACTTTAATTTATGAGCAGTCTCTAAGGCATCTCCGCCTTTAATTAATATCCCTTTTTGAGCTCCCTTTCCAGTTCCAACCATAATTGCCGTTGGAGTAGCTAAACCTAAAGCACAAGGACAAGCAATAACCAAAACAGCCACAGCTGAAATTATCGCACTAGCTAATCCAGAAGAAAAATAAAAATACTTAATCAAAAAAGTTCCAATTGCAATTAGTATAACTGTTGGAACAAAATAAGCAGAAATTCTGTCAGCAAACCTTTGTATTGGAGCTTTCTTTCCTTGGGCATCCTCAATTAATTTAATAATTCCAGCAAGAGTAGTATTTACTCCAACTTTCGTAGCTTTAAACTTAAAAGAGCCATGTTTGTTTATTGTTCCTCCATAAACCAAATCATTTTTATTTTTTTCAACCGGCAAACTCTCTCCAGTGATCATACTTTCATCAACTGAAGAGTTTCCCTCAACTAAAATACCATCGACCGCAATTTTCTCTCCAGGTTTAACGATTAGTATATCTCCAACAATAACACTGTCTACTGGAATTTTTATCTCCTGTTTGTTCCTGATAACCGTCGCAGTTTTAGGAGATAATCCAACTAATTTTTTTATAGCCTCGCTAGTTTTACCCTTTGCAACTGCCTCGAGATATCTTCCCAATAATACAAAAGTAATAAGGATAGCTGCCGCTTCAAAATACTGATCTCCACCAGAACCAAAGAAAACAACATAAACGCTATAAAAATAAGCCGCACTAGTTCCAATAGCTATTAAAGTATCCATATTAGATGAAAAATTCTTCAAACTGGCAAAAGCACTTTTGTATATTCCCCGTCCAACAAAAAATTGAACCGGCGTAGCTAATGCAAACAAGATATAATCTTTATACGGAACATCTATTCCAATCCACATTAACAACATACCGAGAATAAAAGCAGGAATTGCAAAAAACGAACTAATTATTAATAATCGTCTTTGCTTTTTCAAACCTTCATCAACTTTCATCTTGTTATAATCTTCATCGGAATAATCATCATGATGATCCCCATGGGAATGTACAGAATGAGGCATCACAGGACTATGAACTTCTGCTCGGTAACCTAATCCCTTAATAGTATTTATTATTTCATTCTGATTAATTTTATTTTCATCATATTCTACTGTCGCTTTTTCAGTCATAAGATTTACATTAGAATATTTTACTCCAGAAACTTTCTCAAGTTTTTTACTTATTAGGCTAGCACAAGAAGCACAGTGCATTCCAGAAACTTGTAAATCTAACTTTTTCAAAGTATTTTGTACCCTCCCTTTTCAATTATTTCTTTAATTTTTTTCTCACTAACTTTCTTTTCGTCAAATTCAATTTCCGCAATACCCCGAACATGACTAACCTTCGCACTCTTAACCAAATCGGCAAGATTCATTTCAATTATCTGGGAACAACTGGCGCAATGCATTCCAGAAATATTCAAAACAATCTTTTTCACTTTTCTTCTCCTTTTATTTTTCTTAAAATATGAACGCAGTTCCCAGCCATATGCTCATCAATCAGATTCATCATAGGAAGAATAGTTTTTTCATTTAATTTATAATATCTAAACTTGCCAACCACTTCAGAAGAAACAAAACCACAGCCCCTTAACCTTGCAAGATCATGAGAAACATGAGTTTGGTCCATACCAACTTCTTTAGCAATTTGAGTCACATTCTTCTTCCCTGCCCTTAAAAAATTAATTATTTTAATTCTAGAGTCAGAAACCAAAGTACCAAAGAAAATCTTGTAAGCTCCATAAGCTTCACTTTCCTTGAATCCTTCTGCACAACAGCTTTGAATGACTTTCTTGTTCATGTGAACATCAAATACATATATTATTTAAATATTCCTTCTTTTCATATGAAAATCAAGAATGCTCACTTAAATTGAGACTCATAAAAATTCTGACGCATTAACTCCCTATTAACTGACTCTTTCTTAAAATCCTTACCAAATAGTTTAGAGAGAAAACCTCTTTGCTCCCTTATACCTGCAAGGGAACCAGCAAATCTTTTTATTTCCTTAGAAATCTCATTCATGCTATCATAAACACTAATAGGCACCTTCTGATGATAAGACTCAATTAATTTCTTGTTATCCTTAATTCTAGCCAAAACAGGTAATTCAAACGACTTCTCAATTTCCTCCAAATCCAACTCATAACGAGGATGTCGAACTTTATTTATTATGACGCCTTCAATAGGAACATTATTTTTTTTTGCAAGACTTGCAGCTTTCATTGAAGTATTCAAAGTTACATCATCGGGAGTAGTTACCACAAAAATTTTATCTGCAGCAGCAATAGCCGGAAGCATTTCAGAATGATGGGGAGATGAATCAATGATAATAAAGTCATAACGATGCTTATGCTTCTCAAGAATTTTTTTTAGCTTATAAGGATCCACAGTACTTTGAAAATTAAGTGAAGCAGGAACTACATCCATACCATAAATTTCATAAATAGCAGCATGAAGTCCATTGTCTCCATTCAGAGCATTGTGTAAGGTAGAGTCATGTTTTAGATCAAGATAAAGATGAATATTTGGAGCAGAAAAATTTCCATCAACAAGCAAAACCTTTTTCCCAAAATCATTAGCCAAAACAGAAGCGGTTTCTAAAGCAATAGTAGTCTTACCTACGCCTCCCTTCAAAGATATAAAACTTAAAGTAACACCCATTTTTATCACCCTAAAATAATAAAGATAAAGGATTATTTAAACGTTATGAGAATTATTTCAAATCACTAAACTTCTTATCTCCAGAAATAAGTTCTCTCATTAAATTTCGTAATTCTGAAATCTTAACTCGAACCTGTTTTGTAGTATCTCTGTCTCGGATAGTTATGTCATTTCCTTTTGCCGATTCTTCATCAATAGTAATACAAAAAGGAGTTCCAACTTCATCATTTCTAGCATATCTTTTTCCGACGCTACCAGAGGTATCATAAGAAACATAAAACTCTTTTCTAAGTTCTTTGTAAATACCTTCAGCAATTTTAACTTGAGTCTCGTCATTCTTTACTAAGGGAAAAATAGCAGCTTTCAAAGGAGCAATTTTTGGATTCAACTTCAAAACAACATTTTGTCTTTTTTCATCAAAATGATAAGCCTTAGTTAATACAGCTAAAAATGCTCTTTCCATTCCAAAAGTAGGTTCAATAACTTTAGCAACAACTTTGTTTTTATATTTCTCATCAAAAACATCCATCTTCTGACTACTTGCATCTGCATGCTGAGTCAAATCATATTGTCCTCTATTCGCAATTCCGCCAAGTTCCTTACTTCCAAATGGAAATTCATAATCAATGTCAAACGTTGCAGAAGAATAGTGAGAAAGTTCGTCCTTTTTGTGTTCCCGAATTTTTATTTCTTCTAATCCCAAACTTTGATACCACATAACTTGCTCAGCCAACCAATAAGCATGCCATTCCTCTAACCTTCCTTCTTTTAACATCTTGCCAATCGTTGTTTCTTTCAAATCACTCTTATCCTTCGACTGAGTTTCAGCATCAAGCAATCTAATCTTCAAATCCAAATGTTTCTTTTCCAAAAGATCACATTTCTTTTCTTCGGGATTTATAAAAAATTCGAACTCGGCAATGTTAAATTCTCTACTTCTAAATAAAAAGTCTCTAGGAGCAATTTCATTTCTAAAACATCTCCCAATTTGAGCAATCCCAAAAGGTAACTGTTTTCTCGCGGTTTGCTGTACCAACTTATAATCTAAAAACATTCCCTGTGCAGTTTCTCCTCGCAAATATGCATCCGTAGAGTCCAATGCGCCAACTCTTGTTTTAAACATTAAACTAAACTCTCCTTTTACATCAAACTCTCCGCCACAATCGCATTTGACCTTTCCAACCTCACTCTTGTCTATCTTTGTAGCTTTCTTACATTTCTTGCAAACCACTGCAACATCTGAAAAATTCGCAACATGTCCCGAAGCAATCCAAGTTTTCGGATGAGAAATAATCGAAGCCTCAATACCAGTCATATTTTCTTTCTGATGAATAAAATTATTCCACCAATCTTGTTTGATATTACTGAATAATTCTACACCCAAAGGACCAAAATCCCAAAAACCAGAAAATCCTCCATAAATATCACTAGATCTATAGACAAAACCGACACTTTTGCAAAAATTTGCAAGTTCTTCAATACTAATCTTTTTTTCAACTTCTTTAACCATACAAAGCCTACAAATTTACTCTATTTAAAGATTTATTTTCAGGAACTACACAAAATCATAAAATATAAAAACCAAAATAACGAAGAAAACAAATGAAAAAGAAGTTAGTAAGTATTCTTGCATCAGCACTAATTTCTACACAAATTACCCTTGGAGAAGAACAAAGCTTTATCAAGTCTAAAGGAACAAATTATGAAACAATAAACACAATAGTGTATATTCCGGGAATTTCACCAGTAACGGGCTGGAAAGTCACCTACGAAAGAATGTCCGAATTTGGATTCACCAACATAGAAAATAGAACAAAAGTTAATTTCGATTTAGACAGACGATTCCTAGGTCATGGCGGGGACCTAACAATCCCTCTGAAAGGATCAGTAGTTTATGTAATGACCTCGGGAGAAACACCTAAAGCAGTAATAGAACAAAGATATTTAAAAAACTTTGAAAAAACAGAAGATCCTAAAGAAAAAGAATTTATAGAAAAAAGACTTACAGAAAAAAAGCACACACTAGAAGGGTTAAATGAATTATTCTCCATGCCTCTTGAAAAGCTGTGTTCTGGCAATACGCGAGGAGAATTTGAACTTGTCGTCCCAAGACCAAGCGTAATAGAAATACGTCTTGGTGATGAAAAAGGTATAAGGTATCTAATCCACCAAAAGTAAGTTTAAACTTTGTCAAAAAAGATTAGAGGGTAAAGAACAGGCGGCGAGCAAAACGCTTAGAGCAAAACAAAATTCTCCCCAATAATATTTTTGCGAGATGCATTTTGCGAATAAGGAATTGCACAATTCCTGCAGAAGAAGCAGGCGGAAAAAATTTCGCTTTGAGCAAAATTTCAATATTTTTGTAACCCTCTATTTTTTGTGAGATGCAAAATTTTTTGAGGGAATTGCACAGCAATTCATGCCGAAATAAAAAGCAGGCGGCAGGAATTGCACCTGCGCGTGAGAGGGTTGCAGCCTCTTGCCTTACTGCTTGGCTACGCCTGCATGAAATTAAACTGCTAGCAGAAATAATAAACCCTACTTCTGCAACAGTAAGCGCCCACGACAGGATTTGAACCTGCGACCCCTAACTTAGAAGGCTAGTGCTCTATCCAGGCTGAGCTACGCGGGCAAAAAAATTTCGCTTTTGCTTCAATCATGCGAAGCAACCATAGTTTTTCAACCTTTACAAAAGCGAAATTTTTTTCGATAAAATAACAACGCAAAAAACGCTATTTAAAACTTGCTACTCCAACAATTTATAAACTATATAGTCAAGTATACAATTATGGCAGAACAAATCAAAATAAATTTTCTAGGAACAGGAAGTGCAGTTCCGACAGCGAGAAGAAACCATCCAGCCGTGCTTCTAACATACAAAGATGAAAATATATTATTTGACTGCGGAGAAGGAACCCAAAAACAATTCAGACTTGCACAATTAAACCCTTGCAAGCTAACTCGAATTTTTATAACTCATTGGCACGGAGACCACATCTTTGGACTTCCAGGAATACTGCAAACTTTAATGATGAACAATTACTCAGGCACATTAAAAATATACGGACCAAAAGGAACAAATCATTTCATGGATATTTACAAAAGAATGTATTTATCAAAAGCAGATGCAATCAAGATAGAAACTAAAGAACTTTCAGGAAAGGAGACTATTGAAGAAAAGGAGTTCAAGATAGAATGCGCAGAAATGACCCACGATGCTCCTTGTTTAGCTTATTCGTTTACTATAAAAGAAAAGAATAGATTAGACAAGAAAAAACTTTCAAAATTAAAACTTCCGGGAAATTCTCCCCTGATTGGAGAATTAGTAAAAGGAAAGACAATAGAATTTGAAGGTAAGAAAATCGATGGAAAAAAATTAGTTTATTCAGAACCGCAGAGAAAAATAGTTTATGCTACTGACACAAAACTAAATGATAACCTAATAAAAATTGCAGAAAAATCAAATATCTTAATCTCTGAAGCAACATATTCTGGAGAAGAGGAAGAACTTGCAAACGAATACCTGCACATGACTTGTGTGCAAGCAGCAAATATTGCAAAAAAAGCAAAATGTGAACAACTATACTTGATTCACCTTTCACAAAGATACGACAATCCAAAATATATTCTTGAAGAAGCAAAAAAAGTTTTCAAGAATACAAAAGTTCCTGAAGATTTAGACAGCCTAAAATTATAATCAAGAAACATTTATTAAATTGAAAGAGTAATAAAAAATATGAAAAAAAAGAGGGAGTTCAGGCCTGCAACTCTAGACGAAAGAAAAAAATTTTATGAAACTGAATTCTCTATAAAAAAAGTAAAGAAGTGGTTTAAAAAGAATAATCTTCCGACCCCCCAACTGTGTGCGATTGACACGGGAACAGAAACAGGAATAACCCTAAAAAAAGAATGGAAAAATACTCTTTTCTATTTTCCATTTAATAAACTTGAAGAAAAAATAAAAAAGTACTGCCCAGAGGATGTTTACTATGACAGAAACATCTACACTAATCCAAATGAGGTATTGAATACATTAAAATTTGAGACTTATATTGGCCAACAGCTCGTATTCGACATAGACTTGGATAACCTAAGGGGAAAGAAAAACCAAAAAATTAATTCAGAAAACATAAAACGAGCTTATGGAATAACAAAAAAGATGGTAACTGTTTTAAAGAATAACGGCTTCAAAAAAATGCAAATCGTTTATTCTGGCAGAGGATTTCATATCCACGTTTTTGATAAAAAAGCATTTACTTTAAGAGATTATGAAAGAAAAAAGCTAAATAAAACATTAAAAGAGTTTCCAATAGATCCCTGGGTTTCAGCAGGACATATCCGACTTATTAGAATGCCGTATTCATTGCATGGAATGATTTCTAGAAAAGTAATTCCAATAATGAATAGCTTCAATGAAACAGAAACAATACCTGAATTTCTAGGAAAAAATCGCCATTAGTAGTTAGCTCCAAATCTTCTCAAAAATCTCACTTCCCTAGTATGAAATTTTTTTCTGATATGTGAATTAACCTCTCTTCACTTTTTTCTTGTAGTAATATTTTTTCTTTTTAGAAGATTTTTTTGTAGCCATCTTGAGAAACTTCATAATTTTTTTAACCTTAGACTCCTTAGTTTTCCCACTCGGACCTCTCCCACAAAAAACACAGTCGGATTTTTTTAAAAGTTTTTTCTTTACAATTTTTTTTACCATGAATCAAAGTGCTGATAGCGGGCTCGGTGAAAGAGTTCCATAAACACTCGCCGAATCAATCTTTACCTATCGACATGTTTTAATGGTTATCTTTTTCGTGCCATGAGGAAGCTTAACAAGTGCAGATCTTTTACAGAGAGTTATAGCCCGTTCTCTGCGTTTCTAGTGAGCACTTGACAGAGGCTTTATGGCCACATCCTTTCCAGGACAACCGTTTCTATCAGCAAAATAAAATATTGATTTTTCCTTATATATTTATCCGACCACTTTAGAATGACACATCTGAATGATCATTCAGATGTTCCTTATAGCTTTCAAACTTATTTAATAAAAACTCTACACTTTCTGCATTATTATCTTGACTTAAAGAATAATAAAGCTCTTTGCCTTCTCTTCTAAAATCAACAACACCAATATCTTTCAAAACTTTTAGTTGATGAGAAACTGCAGAAGGGCTAATGTCTACAAATGAAGCAATTTCATTAACATTTAATTCCTTTATCGTATTCAAAAGTATAAGAATCCTAATTCTAGATTCATCGCTGAGAATTTTAAGTTCGCCAGCAATATCATTGATTAACTTATCGGAGTTAATCTTTTCTTTTAATGAATGTTTCCTCTCCTTTTCCATGAGCATTAGAAGATATTGAGGGATTATAAATCTTCTTTCAGAGTTCCAACTAATTTAATTAAAAGCACAAAAGAAAAATTGTGCTGTAGCGAAAACAAATCAGCTAACGCTAAATTACTTCAAATTTGATGGAGATATGAAGATTATTGTGTCTCCTCTCAAGAACGCAAGGCCGTAGCTTCTTGTCATTTGACCATTATCCATTTCTTTTGCATTGTCCATGACAATGTTGATATGGATGTCAAAAGCAACAAGAGTTCCAACGATCTGCTTGCCAGTCTTAAGCTGAACAATGATCTCTTTACCTTTGGACTGATTTAACAAATCCAATGGTCTCTCGATTCCTTTTACCATAATTCATTCTTATTTCATGTCTTTTTAAAGATATCTGTGATATTTTTTTTCTCGGATAAAACTAATTTTCAAGTATCCTAAAAATAGAAGACAGAAACTTTCTCACTTAACAAAAAGGACAATTTTAGAAAGTAGAAATAAACTCGAAGAAAACTTTGCAATTCCCAAACAAGTTGGCTAACACAAAATAATTTGGAGGAGGGTGAGCAATTCGCTTTTCATAAAATATGCAAAGCAACAAAAATAAAACTCAGAAATGTAAATTGCGAAAGTTCTGCGAAGCAGAAATAGAGTGGGAGATTAGAATCGCAAAGTTTTCGACCAAACCACATACGCTCGCACTTCGTGCTCGCATAAAAAATCCAAACGTTTATAAATGAATTTTTGTGATAAACACATATGGCAGGAAGAAAAATATCCGGTGGAAAATACCACAAAGCAAGAAAGAAAAAGAAATATGAACGAAGAGGACACGACAGAGTAGTTAGACTTGCAGATAGAAAAGTTAAAATGATAAGAGGAAGAGGCGGAAGTTTAAAACAAGTTTCTCTTGCTCAAAATACAATCAACATCATCAAAAACGGCAAAGGCAAAGTTGCTAAGATAAAAAACGTAGTAGAAACACCCTCAAATCGTTTCCTAGCTAGACAAAATGTTCTCGTTAAAGGAGCTATTGTCGATACTGATTTAGGCAAAGCAAGAATAACAAACAGACCAACACAAGAAGGCCATGTTCAGGGCGTTTTAGTTGAATAGTCATTGAGGAGATAGTTATTAGGAACTAAATTCTAAGTAAAAAATGAAAAGAAATTATGAATTTCATCTTTTAAATCCCTTCACTGAAGATAATCTAGATTTTTATGAAATGCAAGCTGGCTGGAAAAATTGGGATGTTTTAGAAAAAAGATGGACACTTTTATTCCAAAGTGGCCGAGAAAAAGAAGTCATAGCTGAATTAAGTAACAGCACCTTAAGACTTCCACTTAAAAAGAGACATACTCCCTTAGTTAAAATAGACGAAGATTATTATGCTCATCAAGGAGATATCAGCTGCCTCAATCAAAATGAAACCACTAAGATGACAATAGCTAGATATCTTAAAATAGACTTGAATAGTTACAAAGAAGAAGCAGTGAAAGTTGCAACTAAGATGATTCGAGAACATGACTTATCTCTCGGTGACCGAGCAATAGTAAGAAATGTTGCACTATTATCCTTAGAAAAAATTATAGAACTATTATCATCCGAATCAAGATTTGATTTCCCAATAGATTTAGTTTTAGAATTAGATAAAAACGAAGGAACAATTGAGGAATTAGAAAGATATGGATTTGAAGTAGATTCAACAAAAGTAAGAACATATAGATAAACTCTCTCGTCGACATAAACCGAAAGGTTTAAAAATGCAAATCGTTTAAAAACCTTACTATATCTAACATGGTTCAAGCAAAAAAATGTCCAGAGTGCGGTAGTTCTCATTTAATTTACGACGAAGCAAGAAGCGAAGTCATTTGTGGTGACTGTGGTCTTTTAGTTGAAGAAAAAATGGTGGATACATCTCATGAATTAAGAGCTTTTGACAAATCAGAAAAAAAATCAAGAGGTGGCGCACCAATTTCTATGCAAAAATTCGACAAAGGTTTAACAACTAACGTCGGAGAAATTTCAGACATTTACAAATTAGATTCTGCAAACCAAACAAGAAAGTATTTAAGATTAAAAAAATGGCAAGAAAGAGTTTCAACATCTATTGAAAGAAATTTAAGACTTGCAATGGCAGAATTAAGAAGAGTCGCATCTTTCTTAGAACTTCCTCCAGTAGTTAGAGAAGAAGCTGCAAGAGTTTACAATTATGTTTTACAAAGAGGACTAGTCCGAGGAAGATCCATGGAGTCCGTAATTGCTGCATGTATTTATGCTGCTTGTAGATCATACAATATTCCCAGAACATTAGATGAAATTTCCATCGCATCTGAAGTAGAAAGAAAAGAAATTGGAAGAACATACAGATTTATCATAAGAAAAATTGGAATTAAAGTTACTCCCTCATCTCCAAAAGACTACATTTCTAGATTTGCATCAACATTGCACTTATCTCCAAAATCTCAAAATGGAGCATTAGACATTTTGAAAAGAGCAGAAATTTCCGAGTTAACATCCGGAAGAGGCCCTGCAGGAATTGCAGCAGCAGCATTATATGTTTCAGCTTTACTCAGCGACGAGAAAAAAACACAAAGAGAAGTCGCAGATGTTGCAGGAATAACAGAAGTTACAATAAGAAATAGGTATAAAGAACTTTTAGACAGATTGGGCCTTGAAGAAAAAATAAAACTAAAAGAAACTGAAAAATCAAGCCCGAAAGAGGAAACTGAAAAAGAAGAAAAGAAAACAGAAAAAACTTCTAAAAAATAATTCTGATAAAAATTAAAAGAATTAACTAAATCTTTAAATAGCACGATCGTCTCTCAAAATTATGGCACTAAGTATCGGAGAAAAAGAAAGAACTTATCTGGATTCAGTCTACTCTCTTCATAGAGCTGTAACTACCGAACAAAAAATAGAAGTATTGCAAAGAAGAAGCAGATATAGGTATGACAGCTGTTCAACAATTGATGAAAGACTTCAAGCATTAGAATTAGCAACAATATCTGACGAAGCACCTCCACAGGACTAACCCTCCAAAAGTTCTAGCCCAATAGGGTTTTATGTTAACTAAATTTAATTTTTTTAACCATTTGGGGAGATGCCTATGCTACTCTAAGTTTACATCTCGCAATTTTTTTATAGATTTAATTGGTTTGCTCGAAGCGAACTTTTCGGTCAAACGTTTGCCCACTCCGATAATTTTATAAGCATTCTTTGTTCAAACTCTTTATTCGGGGAGATGCCGGAGTGGTCAAACGGGTCTGGCTTAGGACCAGATAGCTTACGCTTACAGGGGTTCGAATCCTCTTCTCCCCATTTCTATTTGCTGTTGAATGAAATGAAACAGCATTGAAGAAGATTCTAATGCTATACAAAAACAGGGGACGAACAAAACGCTTCGAGTGAAAAGAAAAGTAAAATGAAAATTATTTTCACGAGATGCATTTTGTGAGGGAGAATCCTCTTCTCCCATGCCTCACTAAAATTAAGCAACACTAGAACAACTTAAATCAGTACCACCATAAGTACAACCGTTAAGATAACTTAAATCAGAATAAGCAGAAGAAATACTTATCGGCTGATTCTTTGTAACCCTTGCAACAATTGCATCACCTTTCTTAACTAAATAATAATCTCCGCCAGCACTTGCAAGAACATACCCACTATCAGCACCATTAACCAAGATAATATTGTTGGATCCAATACTAACTTTCGGAGAAGTGCTACTCGAAGCAATATCTGCTGCAGCTGCAGCGTCAGTCTGAGCAGGAGTTTCTTGTGCAATTTGAGTTGTTGTGCCGCCCTTATTAGAGCTAGTATCTGGAGCACCAATAATAAGCTTCACAACTTTTTCATACAAGAAATATTTCTGCAATAATGCCTCCGCCTGCTGTAAGTCTAAATAAGCATAACTGATTAATTTATCAACACTACTCAAAGTAGGTTGTATTTTACTATCGATATTCGAAGCAGTTGTAGATTTGTCTATGCCTGCCAAATTAGAAATATTTGTTCTTACTGCCAACAATAAAGCAGAAGTTTCATTTTCAGTCAAAACACCATCGCCCGTGTTTACTCTATTCTGTATAAAATCCTGAGCACTTGCAATACTACCCGTAGCTCCATAAACTTCACTAACTACATTCTTCACAGAATTTTGATCCAACCAACATTTAATATTATCTGACCCACACGTTCCAACTTGAGTCCATCTAGCAGAATTTGTTCCCTTTCCAGGATTTTCCGTCGCACAAACTCGCACAATTCCATTCAGAGCAATATTTGGTTGGGTAGCAGTTTCTACTCCTGCCTGAGGATTTAAGTTAGCAAGACCATAAACACTTGCACTTCCCTGGATACACTCTTTTTCAGTTTGTATATTTGTCTGATTAGCTTGATCTTTTGCATACGCCGCGTTTAGTGTATCCAAACCATAATCAGTTGTAACGGATTTGAACCCACACTCTTCTCTTCCATTAATTGAAACACAAAGTTCTTTATATCCTGCAGGAAGAGTCATATCTTTAGTTTCAGAAACTTGCGCACCAGCAGCAATATATCCAACCTTCACGCTAACTCTTTGTGCATTAACATAATAACTCGAGCTTGGAGGATTTTTCAAATAAACTTGGTAACTTACTCCAGTATCTTTTCCAGCATAAATATGGTAAAACACTTTATACTGTGAAGTAGCAGGAACAGTCGCCTCTGTAAAAGGAATTTCGCTAAACTGCGCATAAAATTGGTAAGGAGATTCAGGTTGCAATAGTTTATCTAAAATATCTCCAGAACCAGGAATAGAAGTTCCAACAAAATTTCTACAATATTCGGTGCCGATATCTTCAATGTTTCCAAATTTAACCGCACTAAATGAATTTACAGCATAAGTATTTTTGAAATAGTCCAAACTTTTTTGCATGTTATCCCATGAAGCTTGGAAAGTTGCGTACTCTCCTCCACCGCCTGTTTGACCAAATCCTTTTTGTCCACCCGTATAAACATACTCTGCAAGATTAGGGATTAAGTTTTGCATTAGAGGGGCAGCCTGTCTCCAGAAAAATTCACATTTGTAAACCGCAGTTATCTCATCGCAAATTCCAGAATAAGTACCATTATTTGCTGCTGCTGCCATGCAATCTCTTTGTGCTTTCAAAATAGAAATGTAGCCATCTATTCCTGCATAAACTCCCGTTAAACAGAATGGAACAAAAACATCTCCGCCAAGTCCAACAAAGTTCTTAGAACATAAAACCAAACTTCCAATAATTCCAGACTGAATAACATTCGGAACATTTGTCTGTCCTCCGAAATTACACCTTGAACTTGGGCAGATAACCGGGTCACAGACGTTGTATAAAACCTTACAATCATCAACACTCATAAAGTCTTCACATTCATAGGGAAGATTTCCATCACTAGTCATTGGAGCATCAACACCTACAGAACCGAAAGAAGAAATGCTAATCGACTTTTTGCCATATTGTTGTGCAGCTTGTCTAATTGCACTTTCAGCTTCAGATCTTAATCTCTGAACATCCTGTGTTGACAAAGCACACTCACCGTAAGTTGTTGCATCAGTATTAACATTATTACTAAAACAAGAATCATCTCCGCCTCTTAATTCCATTATCCCATTTGCACCAACACTACAGAGATAGTAATAAGTAGGAACTCCAGAAACAGTATATCCCTTAACATTATTAGACAAGAAACCTCCGCTAGACTGAGGAACAAGAACATACCACCCTTGTTTATCGAATGGGACTACTGCAGGCATTCCTTTGTTGGGGTCACTATCGTAAAATCTAACTCGTGCATCCTTGTAGTTATAATTGCATTTCTTACCAATATTTTCCTTGAAAATAATTTGTGAACCTTGCAAGTCTTTGGTTTCGACAACATTTTTTAATTGAATTTGAGTTTTATCCGAGCTAACATCAAATGCTACCTTAATTCTTTCTTGATAACTAGAAGAAGCAGTATTATCTGTTTTAACAGCAACAAGGAGTATCCACTGCCCATTAGGTTTAACTGAAGAAATGCCTACCTTGGCGTTGTCATCAACTCCAGACATAGCTCTAGAAAATGTTTCTTCAACGCTTCCAGAACTTGGATTAACTAACGAATTAGAAATAACTTTTTTTAAGTTACCTAGACTAATTGGGAAAATACCATTGACAGTAATTTTATTTTTATCAGTTAAAACAGAATAAGCACTGTCCTTTATAGACGCTGGGAGCTCCTCCGCCAAAGTAGCCGTATTTCCGTTAGCATTTAAATTAGAATAAATCCCATAAAGCACATTATTAGTAGTACCTTGTATAGAGGTTTTAAATTGCGGACTTGCCTTTTGACAACTCTGGATTTCCTTATTTAATAAATACGATTTAACATTATCAAATGTACCAAAATTATTTGTGGAAATGATTCCGCCAGCTCCAACAGAAATAGCAGAATTCGCATTAGAAGAATTTGCCTTCCACTGCTCCAAAGTCTGATTACCGACATTAGCGTTAACATTATTCATCGCAGTTTTATAACAGTCAATATCATTAGAAATATTCTGAGAAAGAGCACTATAACACTGGCTCTTAGACATAGTTCTCAACTCGGCGCCATTAACAGTATCATTGCTTAAACAATAATTTTTGTAGTATTTCATAACCTCTTGTCTCGCCAAACTTTCTCCAGTAAATCCTCCAAATAAATTTTTAACTTGTAAACCCAAACCAGTAACTAGACAAGCAGCCTTCCAAGTTTTTACCAATTCTCCCAGCTGAGCATTTTTAGCTTCCCAACTCTTTATTGTTTCATTTAATGAATTTGAAATATCTTTTGCTCTCTCAGGATTTATTGGTATACTTCTTTGTTCAATTCCAATATGGAAACTAAAATTAGCTTCGGAATGAGTGTTCAACTGAGAAATCAACGAAACAAAAGCAACCTCTTTGACATTTGTATCAGTGATTAATATATTATACTCTACACCATCGATATTTATTTTCTGAGAAGTATCTCTGTTACCTGTAGAATCAAATTGGAAAGAACGAGTACTTGTTCTTTGATAACCGGATTTGCTCCAATTATAAAAATCTAGAGAAACGCTTGTAGGCTGTATATCTTCTACGAGGAAATAAGGAGGATTCTGTTGAGTAGACAAGTTAAATCTTGCACCTTCCAAAACATCGCTTCCAGTAATTGTTTTTCCAGAAGCAGGAGTTATAACAAAACTAGTTTTTCTATTTTGTAAAGGGGCCGCGTAAAATTGCTTCAAAGAGATTGTGTGATACAAATTGTTTACATAAACACTTTTGAAAGCATTAGAACTATCGTAATTCGTAGAATAAGATAGCTGATCACGCACATAAGAAGCTTGACCAGAGTCGGGATATAATTCCAAAAATTTATTCGCTAATTCTATTTTTCTAGAATCATAAGTATGCAATCCTCGAGCATTAAGCTCATCAATCAATTGCATCGCAGAAATAATTCCTTGTTCTCCATAAGTAGAATACGCATCTCTCGCAGAAGGATTTGTATCTAAAAGTTCTTTCAAAGATTGATCAGCTTTATTGAAATATTCTTGAGCAGAATCAATTTGACTTTGAGTCAGAGGTGAAGAAGACTGAACAAGTTCCTTTCCAGGATTAACAAGACCAGTAAATACTCTAGCAGTAGGCCCGCTGTCTAAGTCTACATTAGCACCATTAAGAATAATTTTAACTTTATCAGAATCTAAATTTAATTTTCTTGCCAAAGAAGATTCAAGATTCTGAACATCTTGAGCCCCAGTTGCACCTCTAATCGCATCATTTAACTTAGCGTAAATATCTTGACTAATAATAGTATTTTTGTCTTGACCGATTAGAACAATAAAATCATTTCCAGTTTTCAAACTGCCCGCAGTTATCTGAGAAGTACCTGCATAAGCTAAATACCAGTCATATTCTTTGGAAGAACTAGAAGATTTCTTACCAGTATAAACTTTATCAGAAACATTATACAAATCAAATTCACTATCCGAACCAGAAACAGGAATATTTGCAGAAAGAGAATTAAGCAAACTCAACTGAAAGCTAGATCCAGGACATCGAACACCGACATTACCCGTAGTTCCAGCAATAAGATTCACAGACGTAACAGTACATCTTCCATCAAGGAGTTTTGAGCCCTTAACAACCCAAACATCATCACCATCAATATTCAACAGCGCTTTGTCCTCTTCTCCAACAAGGCTGTTCAACTTAACTTGAATACCTGCACTACAATAAAATCCCGGAAAATAAAATAAAGAACTAGTTTCTCCAACCTTTAAGTTAAACTCACTTACTTTTTGATCTTCGCTTGTATAAACAGCAATTCTCGCACTGTCCCCTTGAACGTCAATAACTCGCAATAAACCTCGTCCCTGCCAAAAACTTGCTTGGCCTCTACCCTGCTGCCAATCAGTCTCATCAACAGTTTCCAAGTAATATTCTCCAGAACCAGTCCCAAATGCATTCTGAGCATCATAAGCCATCGTTGCAGTTAAATTTCCAGAAACATTCGTAGGTGAACCACTTTCATTAGCTTGCTTTTTTAAGATAATAACAACATATCCCAAATTATTAATTGTAGGACTTCCTAAAACACTATTGTAGCTTCTTATAGCTGCTTGAGCTGGATGAAAACTGATTCCTGCAACTTGCGAAGGATAATTTCCTTTGAAAGAAATTGATTTTATAGAGGAAACTTTGATTAAGGGATTTACCTTCGCACCAATCAATTGACAAAAGACTGGGACATTTTGGTCTGCAAGTAAATCACTTCTAACAACTGCTGGTGAACATCCTCCAGGAGGAATCATAACAAGAAAATCATTATTATCTGTACATTGAGCATTAGCACTTTCTGAATATTGGGGCCAGTAAGTTGCAATATCTGCTCCAGAATAAATATCCTGAAAACTAGGATTATAGAATTGAGTTTGAGTGTTATAAAAAGATGAAGTTGAACCAACAGTATTGCTAAATGTCGTCGCTGCGCTGACTAAGCCAGGTAAAACAAGCAGTATCAAAATTAAAATAAATTTTTTCATTTCCAGGATAAATCTAATATTGAATCCTCCCAAGTTAAATAGTTATCTTGTAGTTCTTGAAGACTTGTAGGAGTTTTAAACACAGGAATATCAACACTTAACTTCTTTCCAGCTGTAAGATCAGAATCTATAAAGTAATCATATCCCTTACCGCCACCAACTAGAGCAGAATCCACATTCTGGGAAGGAATATTGACGTCGAAGCATTGTTCTTTGCTATCCCCGAGTAAACCAGCAAAGCTAGTAGAAGCAACTTCAAAACATTTCTTATCATTTATTGCAGGGAAAACAATTGTAGAATTTTTATAAACATAAGCAGTAACATTGTATTCTCCCTCAACCAAATCAACTGAATTCGAGTCAGGATAATTCAAAACAGAGCTATAATCTTTCGAAGAGAAAACAACAGTTGCTTTTGTAACGCTTGGTAAATCCACCTGAACAGAATGGATTTTCTTCATAATAACATCCGCACTTGTTTGAGTATTTGTTGAAATAATTTCGCTAGAGGGGGCATAACCTGGAGCATAAGCAGTCAAAACACCATTGACACATTGGGGCAATGCAATTGTTGTGGTAGATTCTCCCGCTTTTTCTTGAGTAGAACCAACTTCACAAGAATCGCTAACACAACTAAATCTTAAACTTGCAGAGACAGGGTTTAAATTCAAATCATATGTTGAAACAGCAACATCTTGATTTCTAGTAGTACAGACAGGAGATTCCACAGAAGTTTCATTCTCAACATTCAAAGCTGCTCTTGCCTCATTATTTTTTACAATTACTACCATAGGAAATTGGAATAGTTCATTGTTAGAATAAAGTTGAACAAGTACGGGGAAAGATATGTCGTATACAAAATGATAAGGAACAAAACACATTCCAAGCATGCCCATGCCCTCTTGAGTTCCAACAGGCTCGACAAAATTATTTCCGTACATCTCAATCTTTGTAGGCCAAGATCTTGAATAAATAAAATTTGCATTGTTTGAAACAGCATCTGGAAGATTAACAACAAAATATTTATTTGCAGCATTGTTTAAAGTATAGTAATTTCCTCGGAGTTTGAGATATGCAACGTTATTTTCAAGAGCACTCGAGATATTATTTTTAATCTGAGTTTCGTCGAATAATTTTGGAGTGCAACCGATATCTACACCAGTTACGGGAGCATTAAGTCTTAAGGTGTCAATAGCATAAGATTCCAAAAATGAAGAATTCATTTCTGAATCCAAAACTTCTGCAGCAGTTTTATAAAATGAGCCCATTTGAGAATTAATTGTAACCTCATGATTGCTTACTAGTGCAGACTCATTCTCAAAAGAAATAAACACAGGATTTGTCAAAGTCAATTTAACTTGCTTGTCACCTATAGCTACATCAATATTTCCATCACCAATGTCAACATAAATTCCTTGAGAATTAAAAGAAGAAAAATCACAGTCTGCTAATCCCTCTCGTATATATCTCGCCAAATCAGTTTCCATAGAATTTAAAGTAGGCCTATTTTCTTTCAAAAAATTATTTCCAGAAACGTAAAGCCAATACGGAATTGATGCGCCATAGAAATCCAGTTGGGAAGAAGTCGGAGCATAAGTACTTCCAGCATCAAAAGGAAGTTCATTAAGGTAAATGTAACCTGCCTGCTGTCCCATCAAATTCAAACCAGTTTTTGCTCGTTCTTGAATACAAGATAAATAAGCTTGATATGCAGGTTCTAAATTTTTAGATAATCCCGAAGTGGTCGTTCCTCTTATAACAAAAAAAGCAACAAGTCCCGCAACTAAAACAATACCTAAAATAATAAACATAGTCAGCTGAGCTCGCTTGGATTTTAAAGAAATATTACTCTCAAAAAATTGCCCCTTTTTCATTGACAAATATAGAAAAATATGCTATATAAATATATTTATAAAACAAAATATTATCCAGATTGTATGCGATCCCATTGTCTAGAGTATCGAGCAAGTCGATTCACAGATCAAAAGGAAGCGTAAAACGATTCAACAGCGTTGAATTAACATAAGATCCCATTGTCTAACGGTAGTACGGCTCTTTGACGTGGAGCAGGCCGAGGTTCAACTCCTCGTGGGATCATTGAATTCTATTCAACAAATTCTGTCTAAATTATTCGAAGAATAAAAAGGAGTTGAACTGAGGAGAGGTTCAACCGAGCAAAGAGGCTTTCAATAAATCGAGGTAAAATGAAAATCAGAAAGAGCTCTTTGCAAGACTCGTGGGATCATTTTCCGTTGAACCGAGGCAGGCCGAGGCGAGCAGTTTGGCTTTTTGAACAAAATAAAATTATGAACTAAATCAAAAAGAGCAGACTGCGAGTAAACTCCTCGTGGGATCATTTCATTCGATTTACCGAATATATTTTTAATTTTATCGTTGAGAAAAACTAATGTTTTCCCCCCAATTTTTGTCCCCAATGCTCATGAATAACTCTCACTTTTTTATTTTTAACGTCGATCTTTCCTAAGATGCACAAATCTGTATAAAAATCTTCAGGAAGAGTTCGATTCTCATTATAATAACTTTTCAAAGTTTGATAATTAATCTTTAAACCGAACTGAATCAAACCTCTCAAAGAAGGAGAGCTACAACTTTCAATAACTTTATCGAAAAACTTTCTCTGATCTCCTTTTCTAAATTTAATTCTCATTTTTCCTCGCCGCCTAACAAAACGCGCTTCGCGCGTCTAGCTCTAACCGCTCACTGCGCAACCATTTTGACAATCTCCGAAGGAGTTGGCAAGGTTGCAACGTTTACATAAAGCAAATGAATCGACTTGTTCAATGCCTTATGGCGCAACCGCTATCGGACAATTTTCATCGGACGAACGTCCGAAAATATTGAAAATTAGTCCTTGCTTCCAAGTTACTGCGCAACCATTAGGACCCGAAACTTTATAAAGCCTTGTAACAACCTCAAAAGTATGAAATTACCTAAAAAAACAAATAGATTTTGCCCATATTGTAACAAAGTTACAGAGCAAAAAGTAAAGTTAATGAGTAGCGGTACAAAGAGAGGTTCCTTGAAGAGAGGAGGTATCATGAGAGCAAAACTTCGAGGTAAAGGAAGAGGAATCGGTAACTTAGGTAAGTGGGGTTCTAAACCAGCAGTTTCTAAATTCAAAATGAAAACTAAAACAACTAAAAAAGCAAAGATTCTTTACACTTGTTCTGTTTGCAACAAAAGCAAAGACAGAAAAGAAGGAATTAGAGCAGGTAAAGTATTGCAAGAATAAAATGAAAAGTATGAATGTTATACAAACAAACTTTGAAGGAGATTTGGGAAGAATTACAGTCTTTACTCCGGGAAGAATAATTGGACAAAGAACAGATTTTGAAAGAGCAGACGGCAAAGGAAGAGTTTCACTTATGACTTCAGCTCTAGTCCAACAAACAGCAGACTTAGCAAAATATAAGGGAGACTCAATAATACAATACTAAAATGGCAATAAAAAAGAAATTCATTGACGTAGAAATACCTGCACTTGGAGAATCAATGCCAGTTTTAGGAGCTGAAGAAACTCTTGCTGGAAGAACAATCAAGTTAGACCTTTCTAGAAAATTGAGAGGAAGAGGACTTGAAGCAGTTTTTACAATAATGAACAAGGATGGAAAACTTGTTGCTTACCCTAAAAGCCTTATTTTAATGAGAAGTTATGTTCAAAGAATGATGAGAAAAAGAATAAGTTATGTGGAAGATTCATTCACAACAACTTGTAAAGACGTAAAAATAACAATGAAACCATTTTTAATAACAAGAAAAAAAGTTTCAAGAGCGATAAGAAATAATTTAAGAAGAACAGCAAGAGAATTTTTACTAGAATATGTCAAAGATAAAACATACATGGATATCGCAATGGCAATTTTAAGTAATGACTTGCAAAAAGAAATGCATCCAAAATTGAAAAAAGTTTATCCACTTTCTATGTGCGAAATAAGAGTGCTAGAAACAACAGAATTAGCTAAAGCAGACTTAACAATCAAGCAAAGAGAAGTTAAACAAGTAGCAAAAGCTGAGACGCAAGAATTAACCCAAGCAGAAGAAATCGAATTACACTTAAAGAAAAAAGCAGAGGCTCAGCAGAGTCACACCTCAGGTGAAGAAACAGCTGCAAAAGAAGCAGAAGCGGCAAAAGCAGAAGAAGTAAAAACAGAAGAGAAACCTAAGAAAGCTAAAAAAGAGGCTCAGCAGAGTCACACCTTGGGCGAAAAGAAGGTAAAGTCTGAGAAGGAATCTGCTTAAATAAAATGGCAGTCCAAGAATGCCTTGTTCTTATCAAACCTGACGGACTTGTCAAATCATTAACTGGATTTATTCTTACAGAACTTGCTGAAACAAAATTAAAGATTATCGGTGCAAAAGTAGTTTCAGTGTCTAAAGAACTTGCAGAACTGCATTATGCAGAATTAAAACAAAATAAACCGCACATTTTTGAAAACGTTTTGAAATATATCCAAGGCGAATATCATACAAACAGAGTTTTAGCATTAATCTACCATGGAGAGGATGCAATCCAAAAAATAAGAGATATCGCAGGAAAAACAAATCCTGAAGAAGCAGACCCAACAACAATTAGAGGAAAATTTGGAAGAATCCATTCTAAAACAGGAGTAATGGAAAATGTTATGCATGCTTCGGATTCAGAAGCAAATGCAAAAAGAGAAATCCAACTTTGGTTCTCCCCTGATGAAATAACTGAAAAAATTTATCCTACTAAAAAAGAAAAAATCACTGAAGAGAAAAATGTTTGGGCGAACAATTCGCTTTGAGTAAAATAAATATAAAGTAAGACATTTTTTACGAAATGCAAGCGTGAGGAATTAATTAAAAATAAATATATTTTTCAGCAATTCTAATCCCCTCTTTTTGATTATTTTTAGCATCAGTAATTCTTAGATAAACTTCCGTCCGACCTTCAAATTCTTCAATAGGTAATAAATATCCTTTTTTATTCTTTAAGTCATAAATCGCAAAAAAGTCTATCTCTGCTCGAGTATACTTTTTAACTTGCCAATTATTCGAAGATTTTAATCTACAAACTACCGCGCCATTTATTGGAACAGTAGACTTTACTTGGACTCGTTTGAAAACCCCTCCTTTCTCAATAAGAAGATCCACAGGACTGTCTTCTCCATAAGGCAAAAAGATGTTCCATCCTTTTCCAATAAACTCTGAAGCAAATCTTAGCTCTCCTTCTTTTGCAACCTGTTTTTTATTATTTCACATACCTACGGAATAGTATGTTGGGAGTATATTTATATTTTTCTATTCTCGATTAATTACCTATAAAAAATACAAAACAACAAACCTTTTAAATGATTTTTTATAAATATTTACATGCCTGCATAGCTCAGTTGATAGAGCACAAGTTTTGTATATGCGAAATGTTATCAAAAGAACTTGGGGTCGGGGGTTTGACTCCCTCTGCAGGCTTCCGATACTTTTATACGAAGCCCGCGAATAACGGCTATTTTTTAGCTAATTTCCAAATTAAATCAAAGTAGTCTAAATGCCCTTTAGCTATCTCTTTATCATGAATCAAAAATAGAATAGCGTTTCTTCCCTTGAAATGACCCACAATCACATAGTCTCCAAAAACTTCTACCCACATAGGAGAACTAATATTATTTGGCATATATCTTACTAAAGTATCGGGCATCTGTTCCCTAAATTTTCCGTATTCTCTTGCATCACTATCATAAATAAACTTACATTTAATTCCTCTTTTTATTCTTCTTTTATGCCAATCAATTAGATATCCTTCTAAGAGCTCATTTCCTATTTTTGGAGCTCCCAGAACAAATTGCGTTTCTCCTTTTTTCAAAGTAGATAATATCTTTTCATAAACTGATTTAACTCCTTTTAATCCTTCATAAGTTTCTGACTGAATCATATCTTCTCCAGACTTCTTGATATTTTTAAGCTCTGGAAGTAGGTCATCTATTTCCTGTTCCTGTTCTTTTATTTTATTTTCCTTTTCTTTCATAAACTCTTTTAGAAAAGTTGGATCTGATGCTGAAAAATATTTTTTATTTGATTTAACAACATAACTAACAAGGCCTTTTTGTATTAATTTTTCAAGAAATTCATAAACCTTTGAAGCATGAATTTGGGCTTCTTTAATTATATTCGTAGTAGTCGTTTGTCCTAATTTAAGCAAAGCTAAATAAATTTTTATTTCGGTTTTAGTTAAACCTATTTCTTCAAGTATTTTCGTATCCATACCTTTCCTAATTCAAAATCCTATTTAAACTTTACTCCCTTAAGGGGTGAAGAAAACTTAAAAGAAGACCTGTTATTACTATGCTGTGCTAAAAACACGACGATAAAATGACAAATAAAATAACTAAAACAATAAAGAATCTAGTATTAGCTGGAGCGGGAATCTGGCTTGCTAATGGTTTATTTTGGGTATCTACTAGCGAAACTTTTAATCCGAGAGTTAGAGAATTTAGAAATTCCTCGACCTACTCAAATTATACTTCTGCATGTAATCAAAGATTTACATTAAAAGAAAGATACATGGGACTAAAGGAACTTGAGGGAAAATTAGGTCGTTCTAATAAGGAGTATATTACTTATTTTGACGAATTTAAGGCAGAGCATGTACTTGAGAATGAAGACAGTTTAAGAACAAACTTGCTTACTAATGCTATCAGTTTAAAAGAGTCTTATAGTAATCAGATTTTAAATCTAAATAAAGAAATATCTAATCTAGAAACTAATCCTGCTATGTTAGAATACAGGGCTTTAATTGATAAGGTCCAAAGAAGAGCAAGCAATCCTTTTTGGTTTTTATCTGGAGAGAAAAAATGACAAATAAAATATTTCAAGATAAGATAGATGAGATGTTCGGAGAAACATTAATCGTTCACTATAAGAATACTAGAATAGAATTTGCTCGGAAAGTTGTCGGAAGAGAAGGATATGATGTTTGTATGCGTGTTTTAGACTCGAACGATTTACAACGACCAACAACTAAACAAATTCTTCTCTTACTTCAGCACCTTTATAGAAATAAAAAAGAAAAGTTTTATTCTGATTTTTTAAATGAACTTCAAGGAGAGACCATATTTTGTGGAACAGAAAATCTCTACTGTTCTGAGGGAGTTATAGTTTTTGACAATGTAGATGGGAAGATGCCTAATACAAAAAAAGAATTACTCCGACGAATGAGAGAAGGTGATAAAGCAATTAGAATGATAAATTGGGGATTTAAAACTTCATCCAGCGGTCTTGAAAATGTTTTAAAAAATCCTTATGTTCTGGCTCAAGTTGGATCAGAAGATATGCTGGAAGTTTTGCACGAACTATATTTACAACAACCAAAGGCAATGTTTGGACTTTTGAGTAGAAATCCGCTTCATGTACGTACCTTAGAACGACCAATAGGGGAGGGTAGGCTATATGAACCGCGAACAGAAACAAGTCTGGACTTTGGTGCAAATGCTAACTTTCTCAATATATACTCTTGCGGTGGATGTTGCCCACGAGGGGGCAATGTTCCTATAATAAAATCTATCTCGAATTCTTAAAATGAAAACTTGGAAGAAAGCTTTAATCGGTGGAACTATTTCTTTAATTGGCTTGGTGGGAGCTGAAGAGTGTATTCGTCAAGACAGAATAGATTATAACCGAAGACTTGAGGCTCCAGAGTATCAAAGTTATTTTGAGCATGTAGAAAAAGCATCCAGACAATTAGAACAAAAAACAAAAGAGCTAGATACTATGGCCTGGAAAGAAATAACTGAAAAATTAACAGGAAACGAACAATTTGAAGGAGTAAGTAGTTCCCCCATCTTACAAAGATGTAGATTAAAAGTTAAGCAGCAATATTCTAGGGAAACCTACTCTCAATTAAACAAACAATTCAATGAGATAAAACCATTATATGAAAGACCCTGGCTCTGTAAAACAGGCACTCGCCTTCCGATTAGCCTATTGGTTTCCCCTTTCTTAATTATCGGAGGTTTAGGGTATCTTTTATATGCTCTAAAAAAATAAAATGAATAAATCCTTCACCATCACTAAGAAAATAGCAAAGCACGGCAATCAAGCAGTAATTATTATTCCAACACTCTTGCAAGAACACCTCAAGCCAGGAACACTCGCAGAAATAAAAATTGAAATAATCCTAGACAAGATATAGCCCCTCACAAGAGAAGAATTCAGAGCATATTTTTCGAGAACGATCCGATAAATTCATATTATATGAAATAGCTCGAACATGCTAAAAAGTAGCATGTTTAATTTTAACTAGATTTCAATAATTTTTCAAGCTTTTTTGCAAAATCTTTTCTAGTAGCAGTCAAACCAAATTTTTTATATTTGGGATAGAGTTCTTTGTTTGAGACTAAAAATATCCATTTTTCAGGATATTTTCTATTCAGGTATCCTACTTTCTCTTTCATCTGCTCTGTTTTTCTTAGTAATGAGCCAGTTTCTACTTCAATTGCAAACATTTTCTTTTCATATTCAAAAATTATGTCTGCATCTACAGAGAGTTTTTCATCTATACGAGAAATTTTTCTATTTTTACTAAGTAATTTATTAACACTCCAAACTAAAAAAGCATGATGAACCGAATGATTTGTTGGTGGTTTAATTAAAATATTAATTCTTTTTTGTTCAAAAACACAAAACTCATTTTCTAAAGTATACTCTTCACTTTTTAGTGCTTCTATTTCTCGATTACTTAGTCCATCTTTTTTGTAAACATAGTTATCATATATCTCTAGTCTATTTAGAATTTCTTGTTTATCATCATCTAGCTTTTCTATCTTCTCTTTTTCTTCTTGTTCTTTTTCCGCAATAGATCTTTTTAATTCTTCTTCTCTTTGCTTAAATTCACTTAATTTTTCCTCTCTTTTTGCTTCAACAGTTCTTTCCTCAACCTGTTCAATTTTTTCTATTATTTCAGGATATTCTTCTTCATCAAAATTTTGTAAATTTAAAAGCAATTCCTTAGATCTTTCTGAACCCAGATAGTCAATATCTGTTTTAATAAGTTTTTTTACATATTCTTCTTCATCGGCTTTTTCTTCGGCCTCTAATCTACGAGTTTCTAAAATCTTTCTAATTTTTAGAATCAAGATAGCTAAGAAAATAGTATAAATAATAAATGCTAAAAATACATAAATTAAAATCGCGGTAGAAGAAGTGAAGACTGGAATTATTGAAATAATATCTAATTTAAGTTTATTAAAACCCCCAGCTAACCAAAGGTATATTGCGTTTGCAATAAATATACCACCTATTGCTATAATTAATGATTCAAAAGCGTCGACTTTGCACCTCCCATTTTACTTAGCATTTCTTTAATTCCAGGCATATTCAATAATTCAGTTAGTAGAGGATCAAGACTTCTTCTTTGATTAAGTTCATTTTCCATTTCTTGTTGCCGTTCGGAAACTAATTTATTCATTAAAAGTTGTTTTTCTAAAACTGCTTTCATTTCTTCAATACTTGTTGAAGAAAATTGTTTGTCAAGTTCTTTATCTTGCATACCTGCTCTTGAAATATAAACATCAGGCATATTTGAAGAAAATCTCCAGCCATACCTATAACAAATTTGTTGCCTGTTTAATTTAGAAGCATAATAAGTTGCAGAAGAATGTCTAAACAAATGAGCATGAATGGACTTATTCAATACCTTCATGCCTAGTCTATTTAGAAATTTACCAGTACATTCATAACTCGTAGTATAAACCGGCTCATTTGACTTTATTCCTTCTCTTATCCTTTGTTCTAAATAATCTTTAACAGCATCAAGCGAGTGTTTCCAATATAAAGCAATAGTCCTACCTTGAGTTTTACTATATTCTTCTTTTAAGGTTAATTTAACATAATTATCATTTCCACTAGGTAAAATAATATCTTCAAACCTAATGTTTACAAACTCTCCTGCCCTTGCACCAGAATCAAACAGGACAACCACCAGAAAGCGTTCTTTAGCCGACTTACAACTTCTGTATAACTTCTCAATTTCTTGTTCAGAAAGGTAACTTGGCGTTTTCTTTACGTCCCGAGTATCAAGCCAATCTACTAATTTTAAGGATTTAGCCTTGCCTAAACGCCATCTCAAGTAAACCTTAAGTAACCTCTTCAAATCAACCTGTGTACTAGTCATATATTTTGTACCCTTGTAAGTTTTAAGAGTCCCTAGAGAAATTGACCTTTCAAAGTTTTCAATATCCTTAATAGTTAAATCCTTACAATTCTTCTTAAAAAATCCTAAACAAATATTCAAACATTGAATATATTTAGAAATCCTACCATGGCAAATTTTCTTCCCTTTATTTACTCTACCTAGTTCTAGTTCATCCAAGAATTGTAAAACCTTTTCTTTTTCTTCTTTACAAAGGTCCCATTCACCAACAGACTTTTTTCTTTTTTCAATATCAACTTTATGTAAAAGTATTCTTTCCACCATAGTGGAATCTGGATACACCGCACCTATTTAATTACCTCTACAAATTGAAGTAGATATCACCAAATAGGGGTCTTTTTAAAGCTAAAATTGAAGTTTTATCGTCTAGAAATTACTTATCTGATAAAAAACTCTTTAAAGATTCAGAAAGAGAAAAAGCGGTGAAAAAAGCTACACCTAAAACAATCAAAACTTGTTGAAAAATTGGGTTTTGAGGACCCGTAACATAGTAATATCCCCCAATAAGAAGTAAAAAAGATAAGCTTATAAAAAAAGAATAATGAGTTTTCCAAATAGTGCCTACTAAAATTTTACTTATTTTTGGTCGAACGATTAAACGCATAAAATTATCAATTAATAGAAAAAGAGAAATCATAGAAATAATGGAAATCTGAATTATAAAAACATAATCAAAGAGACTTAAATTAGTAAAATTAAATAACATTATAGATTTAATAGCTAGAATTACAACTATTGAAGCCACCCCCAAGATTAGTAAATTAGCAACACGATACAAGATTTCAATAAACAATTTTGGAAAGTTATTCCCCATTTTTCTATAAAAATAAAAGTAACCTAAAAACATTAAAAAAACTACTGAATAGAATACGAATAAAAACAAAGTTGGATTTTTAGGTAAATAGCTAATAAATATAGCCATAATTCCTGAAACGATTCCAAAAAATGAAGAAAAGCTACGGTCCTTTGTAAATATTAAATCAACTAACCCTACAACAATCAAAAAAGACCCCCCAAGAATCAATTTAAGATTAGCATTTTGACTCTTTAGGAAGTAGGTTAACAAAACCAAAGCCAATAGCGAAATGATTATTTGATAACCTATTTTTATTCTCTTTTTAGTAGCTTCTTCCATAGAAAAAATACTGTATCTAAAGTTTATATACATTAGTACCCACCTCGAGAAGAACTCATCTCGATTCTCTGCAGGCTTTTAAAACTATTTGAGCAAAGCGAAAATAGTTAAAAATTTCTAGGGAGCCTAATGCTTGTGTTTTCGGGGGACAAAAAATTCGCTTCGAAAAACAAAAATTAAATTAAAGTATATTTATTTGAGGTGCAAATTTTTTGGGAGACTCCCTCTGCAGGCTTCAGAAACTTTCGTATAAAGCCCATAAAAGACATATTTATAATCAAGCTCCTACTATAAAGTATATGAAAACATGGCGTTCATCTTGGGGATATAAATTCGGAGTAGGTTTTTGGACAGGCGCAGGAGTCTATAGTTTAGTTAATTTATTCTTAAATTATAGACAAATTGTTCAAAACAAAATTTTAAATTATGATTTTATAATATTCTTAGTAGCACTTTTTGGACTAGTATTGAATTTAATTTTATTAACTAGAAATAAGAACTAAATCACACCACGCTATATGGATCTTCGTCTGGATTAACAATAGAATAGCTTTCCTCGCAATTCCCAAACAACACATGCACGGGAACCATCAGGACTAATTATTTGCCTATCTTCAATAAGAATTTCTTCAGAGTCTCCGAGATCAATTTCACTATCAAACAAATCTCCAATTTTTCTCATTAAAAAATAAGTAGAAATTATTTTATAAATTTATAGATAAAATAACGTTATAATTCATCGCTAGTACTTCTTTCATATTCTGCTTCACCAGATTCTTCACGTGCTCTTGCCCTTGCCATAGATTGAGTAGAGGATGCTTCCTTGCTCACAGTTTCAACAACTTTCTCAAGTCTTTGTGTAGCTTTTTCCTGCCTTTTGTTTCTTTCTTCTTGCTCTTTCTCTTTTTTATTCTTAATTTGCTTTAGTTTGATAGCTCTAGAAATAATCTTAATTTGCTTGGAAAGTTTTCCTAAGAATATTAATCCAACAACAAGAACAGCTAAAGCTATAAGCTGAACATACCACTCACTAAATAAACTAAATATTGAAACCACTTTATCTGAAATCCATTTAGAAATAGTTTGAAAAACTCCAAGAAGAGTAAGAGCTAAGTAAAAGAAAAATAAAAGAATAACTATTATAGTGTCATTAAACACAGTAAAATCTTTCAAAATTTCAAATAACGTTGAATAATATTTAATCAACGTAAACCATACAACAAATAAAAGTAAAAAATACCATGATAAAGTCGGAGCCATACCTAAAATAAAACTAATAATAGGATCAGTATAGGGAGAAACAGCCCTATATCCTCGAATAACATTTCCAATTATCGGTTTAGATTCAAGAATTTGCCCCCATGCTTGTTTTAAGTAAGCCTTACTTAACTCATCTCTAGCAACAACAGGATTAGAAATAATTTTACCCGCAGTATCTACCGTTCCTTCGACTTGTTTAACAGTCGAGTCAAGTTGGTTGGTCAAATCTGCTGCATGAGCTAGAATAACAAAAAAACTAAAACCAATCAAAAATATCAAAATTAAATTTAATCTCTTCATGAAAAAATAATGTAAAGCCAGTTTATAAAATTAAAGGAGATTAAGAATATTTATGCAAACTCTTTATTCTAGCTTCATAATCTTTCATTCTCTCATTAAAATAAGCCTGGTTAATGATTCCATTAGCTAAGTCAGTCCTAAGTTGATGCATTCTTCTTCTGAACTCGACTTCCGCGTCCTCAATAGTATTTTTACCCATAGCTTTAATTCTTTCAGCTTTCAAATATCTATGAATTGTCCCATCTGCCCATAAGAAAAGTACTGAAACAACTGCCGTCCATGCATAAACCTTTGAGTAGAATGGATTATCTGCACTGACCCATAAACCGATATAAACACAAGTAAACAAAACCCAACCGATTTTTCTAACTGTAGCTGAATTCGGAGCAACACCATTCAAAAAGAAAAAGAAGATAACAAATGGCAAAAGTGAAATCAAAGCAACCCCTAAAACTGAATAAGTAAGAATCATAGTCATAAGCCATTCATAGTTAATGTATCGAACCGATAAAATAGAGACAACTAGAGAAACTACTACTAGAATATTTTTTTGTCCAGTGAACAAAGGCATATTTTTTAAGACAATAAACACAAATCCTAAAATAAGTAAGAAAAATAAAAACTTTTCAAAAAGAAGTTGAGAGTCATAATAATTTCCCCCAAGAAGAAATTGAAAAATCGGTTGAACGGTAGAAATACCTCTATCAAGCTGATAGCTGATATCTGAATAAACAAAGTTACCGGTCATTCCCTTAAAAAGAATATACAGAAGAAATAACAAAAACAAAATTCCAATTAATTTCCAAACAAAATTAATCCCAGAACTGTTCTTGCTCGCTAATTTCTTTTTCCTTACAACTCTTTTACTAGACATGTTAAATAAAGATAAAAATAGTTTATAAACATTTAGCTAAAAAACTAAATTACTGATAAATCTCCGTACTGCTTTTCAAGTGCAGTGAGTTTCTTCTTAGCTTTATCAATATCTGCTTGAGGAGCATTAGGGTCAGCAATTACATTGTTGTAATCTTCAATCTCCTTTCTAAGCTTGTATCTTTGCTTGACATTCAAATTACCGATCATGTCTGCCATTTGCACCGCTGCCTTTTCCTTATAAAACCAACTTCTAATTGTTCCGTCGAAGAAAAGCATAATTCCACTTAAAACTAAGAAAGTAAAATAAACTGCGATGAAACCACCGGTAGACCCCTTAATAATTAAGTAAGTAAGGAAAATCATATAGAATATCCAAAATGCTTTAGCAATAAAGCTGTACTTTGCCTTCATACTTATGAAAAATAAAGCCAAGAAAGGAATTCCAAACAAAACAGTCGCAACTAATGCGCTAGAGGGAGCAGTCAATGAACCCCAAACATCCGAAGGCATATACCTGACACCGATTATAGAAACAATCAAACCAATAGCTAAATTCAACCATCGATTACCGCTAGTACCTGAAAAAATTTCAATAGAATCCATAGTTCCAGTCACAATTATAGTTAAAAGTATAAATGTCAAAATCATTAAGAAATTATCCGCGCCTTCTGATTTCAAATTAAGAAGAGTACTAAACAAAGGTCCTAAAACAGCTGTGTTAAAACTACCGATTCTATCTGTAGCAGTACCCCAGTCCCAGTTATTTTGATAAGCAACAACGAAAAAAGAGACAACATAAATCAATGCGATCACACCAACAACAATCCCAGCAACGGCTGTCTGTCCTCTTTTTCTATGCAAAACACCTTTATTCATTCTTCATTCAAAAAAAGAAAGTTTATAAATATTTCCGTATAAAATTGCATATGAAGAACAAAAGCTCAATTCTGGTTTTATTAGTTCTCTTAGGATTTCTATTCCAGATATCTAACTGCTCCGCAGAGAACATTACACAAAACTTCACAAACCCAAATCCGATTATGACTTTTCTAGAACAAACAACGGATAGCCCCTTGCTCAAAATAATAGGAATAAATGAAACAGCCAGCTTCAAGGAAATAGCGTTAACTATAATATTAGTCTTAATTTCAATAGCAATCCTCTATGGTTTCGCAGACTTCACAGAAATGATTCCCGGAAAGCTCGTTAGCTTACTAATCGCAGTAATAATCGTGTTAGCAGGAAGCTATAAGGGATTCACGTTTAACATAGCAAAACAAATAATAGAAGCGCCAAATAATTTGTGGGAGCTGGTAAAAAACCCAATATTCTGGATAGTTGCAGGAATAATTATACTAATACTAGTTTTCTCCCCATGGATAAAAAAGATCATAAAAAAAGAGAAAGAATCTGCTCAGGATGAAAAGATAGAAAAGAAAAGAAGAAAGGCTGAACTTCTGGAAAATATAAAAGATTACGAAACAAATGTTGAATTGAAAAGATATGGCGCAAATCCGGACGACGTTTAAACATCGATACAAAACAAAGAGATAATCTTGGATAGGAATCATGAAGAAAATTCTCGCATTAATTAAAGTGGATAACTATCGAAATTAGGGGCGGGTTTTTCTGTATAGCAGAAAATTTGGGAGAGATTATGTGAGAATTTTCGAACAAGTCGGAAAATTTTTCGACCAAAACCTTTTGCAACTAACAAAACTTGATTAACTAAACTAGAACTCAAAAATTACTTAACTTTTCTGTAACCAACAATATTCTTGCCCTCATATATCGGAACTTCTTTTCCTACTGAAGAATTGCCCTTAAGAATAACCAGTAAAATAATCCCAATAACAACTAAACCAATTCCTAAATAATTACTGTAAGCAGATAAGCTTGTAGGCAAAAGTTTCAACTTAGATAAAACTGACACAATTAGTCCAGCCGCAACAAGAATAAATCCAATCACCTTCACCATAAAAATGTAATACGACCTCACTATATAAATCTAATCCTCAATTACTTCAACCTTTTTATCCTGAGCTAAAATTTGTACAATATCTCTGTCTAAATTTGCAATCTCTCCTTTTTGGAATGGACCAATACTTTCCCCGTCTAGATCTAAAAATTGTTCAACCTTATCGGTAAATTTAACCAATTGATATTTACTTTCTTCAACAACGCCTCCTTGCATTTCACCAGAAAGATTTCCATCCGCCTTTTCCAAACTCTTAACAATATCTTCAAATAATTCTTTTTCAAAGTCTAGAAGATTCTCAAAATCCTTCTTTGAAATTCCAGTCTCGGAAGCAACAAACGCCAAATTCAAAATTTTCTTTCTTCTCCTTAATAACAATTCCTTAAATATAGCCATAGAGTTCTCAAGTTTCTTCTTATTTTTCAAAGCCATATCTGAGAAAAGCCCATTCGAGTCTCCCTTCTCAGAAAAATTCTTTTTATCCTCTAAATACTCACTAACCTCATGAAGAAAACTTTTACTCAACAACTGTAAATCATCACTATACCTCTCCTTTCTCAAAGACTCATACAAATCATTATAGGTAATCATAACCCGAATAAACCGTTTCTCTTTAAAAGCATTCTTATTTTTTAGAATAACTTTTGAAGAATAACAATTATATTTTTAAACAACCGAATATAGAGATATTTAACCGAAGGTTAAACTATGCCGAGTGCAACGGACTATCTCAAGGGAAATGGTGTCCCTAGAAACCGTTAGGTGTCTAAGACTATGTTTGAATTCCTTAAAGACAAGCTAAAAAATTGGAAAGACAAAATAAAAGAAGAATTTACAGAGCCAGAAATAAAAGTAAAAAAACTCTCTGAAATTAAAAAGAAAAAATCTTCTAAAGTTAAAACCAGTAAATCTTCTAAGAAAACTCCAAAAAAGGCTAAGAAAGAGGCCCAGCAAGGTCATCCCATAGGGAAAACAATAGAGATTGACAAAGAAATAATAGAGAAAGCAGAAATCCGACCAGAAGAAAATAAAAAAGGTTTTTTCTCAAAATTATTTTCACATAAAACTGAAGAACAAAAAACTTCTGAAAAAATACTAGAAGACATTAAACAAGAGGGAGAAGAAATAAAATCTCCTGAAGAACGAGTAGAAGAATTAGAGAAAGAAAATCAAGGATTTTTTGAAAGATTCAAGAAAAAAATAACTGAAGAAAAGTTCGAAGAGCTCTTCCAAGAACTTGAAATGACCATGCTCCAGAATAATGTTGCTTACGGAGCAGTTCAGGAAATAAAGAAAAAATTATCTTCAGAATTAATTGGAAAAAATCTTTCCGAAGTTTCAATTGAAGAAAAACTAAAAGAAGCAATTTCGGGAATTTTAATGAATCCGCCAAATTTAATAAAACAAATAAAAGAAAAATTAAAAGAAAAAAGCCCCTATGTAATTGTTTTTGTGGGAATAAATGGTTCGGGAAAAACCACTTCCATCGCAAAAGTCGCACATTTACTAAAAAAAGAAAAACTATCTGTATGCATTGGAGCAGCAGACACATTCAGAGCAGCAGCAATAGAGCAACTTGAAACTCATGCAAACAAAATTGGAGTTCCGATAATAAAAAAAGATTATGGATCTGATCCTGCAGCAGTAGGATTTGAAGCAATTGCATATGCAAAAAAGCACAAACTAGATGTTGTTTTAATTGACACTGCAGGAAGAATGAATACCAAAGAAAGTTTAATGAAAGAAATGGAAAAAATAATCCGAGTATGTAATCCTGATCTAAAAATATTTTTAGGAGAGAGCATAACTGGAAATGATGCAACGGAACAAGCAAGTTCTTTCAACCAACATATTTCTATCGACGGAATAATACTAAGCAAGGCAGATGTAGATGAAAAAGGTGGAACCGCACTTTCAGTTTCATTCGTTACAAAAAAACCAATTTATTTCTTAGGCACTGGCCAGTCTTACGACGATCTCGAAGTTTTCGATAAGGATAAAGTAATCAAAAGTTTGGGGCTAGAATAATTTTCAAAAATAAATCAGAATAAAAGAGCACCCGGAGAAAAAATTTTGTATTAATTGAAATGTATGACTTAAGAAAATAAAATTAATCACGAAGAAATTTTTCAGCTTTCCCAAAGAGCTGGGAAATTCAAATAAAAACAAGGGTGGGTTTGCGTTTGAAGAACGCATAAAGTGGGAAATTAGAAAGCCGAAAAATTTCGACCTAGTCAAAACCGCACACGCTCGCGTGATAAAATTAGATAAAATTTAAATTTAACCTCGACAAAAAGCCTTATAAAACCAAGAAGCTAGATAATATAAAAGAAGTGAAGATGGGTAAGAATATATTTGTACCTGGAAAGATAACAACATATACTTTTTGTATAATTTTGCTAGCAGTTTTAATACAAGGAATGATCTTATCTCCCTTCAAATCTCTCGGAACTTTAACCTCGGGAGAAATGACTTTTAAATTAGGTTATCCGTATACTTTTTTTGAGCTTAACTCATTAAATCCGGACTCAAATCCCTTTGTTTGGCAAGCAGTATTAAAAGACATAGTAATTTACCTTCTTTTAGCGTATGTTATTGAGATTATTTTAAAATTAATAATGCTTCCATTTTCAAAAAAGAAACCTGAAGAAACAGCAAATATCAGTAAAGAAAGTTTGGAAATAATGAAACAGGGAAAAATCGCATATGATTACTACAGGTTACAAGGTATATCTGAACAAAACCTTATTGAAATGTTCAAAAACAAAGGTTGGACAGAAGAAGGTATAGCAAAACTAAAAGAAATGAAATAAGCTATAATCTCTAGAACCCAAAACTTATTAACTCGTATTTTACTGCTAATTCTATGCTAGACAAGATCTCAGATGCACTGAAAAATGGAATGAAAAAGATCTCAAATGCGATCTTTGTAGATAAAAAACTCATAGATTCTGTCATCAAAGACTTACAAAGAGCACTTATTGAAGCAGACGTAAATGTTGAACTCGTATTTGACTTAAGCAAAAAAATTAGAGAAATTGCAATTGACGAATCTGTCAAGGGAGTTGAGAAAAAAGAACAGCTAGTCAAATTAATCCATGACCAAGTAGAGTTTTTAATTGGAAAAGGTAAAGAACTAAAATTAGAAAAGAAAACAACAATTCTTCTTCTAGGTTTATATGGTTCTGGTAAAACAACAACAATTTCTAAACTCGGGTTTTATTATGCAAAAAGAGGAAGAAAAGTTTGTGCACTGGGTTTAGATACCCAAAGACCTGCAGCTATGCAACAGCTCAAAGACATGTGCGATAAAGCAAAAATTCCAGCTTTCATAAATGAAAAAGAAAAAGATCCGCTAAAAATAATAAAACAATATCAAGAGAAGCTAGAAGAATATGATTTAGTTCTTGTAGACACAGCAGGAAGAGACACATTAAAAGACGATTTGATAGACGAAATAAAATCAATCGAGAAAAAAATAAAACCAACATACAGAATCTTAATCATTCCAGCAGATATCGGACAAGCCGCAAAAAAACAAGCATCTGAATTCCAAAAAGCACTTTCTATCGACGGAGTAATAATCACAAGAATGGATGGAACTGCTAGAGCTGGCGGAGCATTAACTGCCTGTGCAGAAACAAAAGCGCCGGTATTTTTTATTGGAACTGGAGAAAAAATAAATGAACTAGAAACATTCGATTCAACAGCATTTATTTCAAGACTTTTAGGAATGGGAGACTTAGAAGGTCTTTTGGAAAAAGTTCGTTCAGCAGTTGATGAAAAACAACAAGAAAAGATAGAACAAAGATTGAAAGAAGGAAAATTCACACTTCATGATTTATATTCTCAGCTTGAATCAATGGGACAGCTAGGAAGCATGGACAAATTAATGAGCATGATTCCAGGATTTGGAAACGCAGCAGCCAAACTTCCAAAAGAAGCGCTTGCAAAACAAGAAGAAAAAATGAAACACTGGAAATATGCAATTCAATCTATGACAAAAGAAGAAGTAGAAAATCCAGAACTTTTTGATAAGCAAACTTCAAGAATCCAAAGAGTTTCAAAAGGCTCAGGAACGACAACAGGAGAAATCAGAGAACTTTTGAAGCAATATAAAATGATAAATGATCTAATGAAATCTCAAGCATCAATGGAAGGACTTCAAGAAGGAAAAATAGACAAGAAGACCATGATGAAAATGGCTAGAAAGTTTAGAGGAAAGATAAAGTTGTAAAATGAGAAAAGAGAGTTTGGTACTCATCCACACATTGTTGGTTATACTAGTCTGGCTTTCCCCATTTTGGCTTGATTGGAAAATAATTTTAGCAGGAATATTTTTATTAATATTACAAGAGATTGTCTTTAAAGGATGCATATTAACAAACCTTCAGTTCTCTAAAAAAATTAATAAAAAAGTTGAAGATACTATGTACTCTTATTACTTAGAAAAATTAGGATTAAAACCAAACAAAAGAAAAATAAGATTTTTAGCAAGAAATATCTTCCCATGGATAATATTTATTATATCTATTCTCTGGCAAATTTTATTAAATAACTCTGTCTTATTTAAGATATAATTTCAAAAAGATAAAAAGTATAAAATTGATAAGAAACCTTCCGCATTTAACAACCTCGCAATCGATTTGCGCAATATATAATTGAAGCAGAGCTTCAACAATTTCCTAAGAAAACTGGGTTACCTAACTTAGAAATTTTCGACCTGAACTTAATCGCTCGCGCTTCGCGCTCGCGTAACTTCCGAAAATCAATAAATATAAATAATAATCCAATCAAAATACAATTATGGTAAAAATACTCGCACAAGGAGCAGAAGCAATAATCGAATTAGAAAAAGGAATAGTTATCAAGAAACGAATTCCAAAATCTTATCGACTTAAAGAACTAGATGAAAAAATAAGAGAATCAAGAACAAGAAAAGAAACAAAAATTTTAGAAAAAGCGCATAAAATAATTAATGTTCCAGAAGTTTTAAAGAAAAAAGAATATGAAATCGACCTAGAATATATAGAAGGCGACAAACTAGCTGAAAAGTTAAACTCATATCCACTCGAAAAACAATTAAAAGTTATGGAAAATTTAGGCGAAGAAGTCGCAAAACTTCACGCAAATGATATAATTCACGGGGACCTCACAACCTCAAATACAATACTCAAAGAAAGTAAAGTATTCATAATCGATTTTGGCTTAGGGTTTATATCGAAAAGAACCGAAGACAAAGCAGTAGACCTGCACCTAATCAAACAAGCACTCGAAGCAAAACATTTCCAAAACTATGAGAAACTTTTCCACCATTTTAAAGAAGGATACAAAAAAGACTTCAAAGAAGCCGAAGCAGTTCTAGAACGATTCAAAAAAGTAGAAGCTAGAGGTCGATATAAACACGCAGGATAATCTTGAAAATATGAAAATTTTTGCATTAATTGAAACGGATAACTATCGAAATTAGGGGCGGGCACCAAAACGTAATTTTGGTTCGGGGGAAATTATGCAAAAATTTCCTCTAAAAAACTTTATAAAGCATGATTTTATCAAATTCTTATGGCTTACAAAATAAACGTATCACACAAAGGAAAAGCAGTAAAGTTCGAAACAGATAATGAAGAATTACTTGGAGTTATAATTGGTTCAGACATAGACGGTAAATTAATCTCTGCTGACTTAGAAGGCTACACATTGACAGTTACAGGAACATCAGATATTGCAGGTTTCCCAGGACTTCCAGACGTAAAAGGTCCAGCACTTAGAGGAGTAATCTTATCTAAAGGAAGAGGAATGCAAGATAACACTGAAGGAATAAGAAAAAGAAAAAAAGTCCGAGGAAATGAAATTTCTGCTGAAACAGTTCAAATTAACTTAAAAGTTAAGAAAGAAGGAACAAAGAAGTTTGAAGAAATGGTGCCTGCAAAAGAAGAGAAGAAATAATTCTGATTAATACGAATGATTAAAAACCAGTCCTAAGTCAAATAGTAATGTTAAGCGAAGAGTTTTTTGAAAAATTAAAACAATCAATCCTGCCACATTTTGAAGAAACTGGAGGCCACGAAATTGAGCATACAGAAAGAGTTTACAGGTTGTGCTTGACGATTGCAAAAACAGAAAAAATAGATTTAGACATTATCAGGGCCGCAGCATTGCTTCATGATATAGCAAGAAAAAAACAAGAAGAGATGAATAATACAATATGTCATGCAGATGAAGGAGCCAAGATGGCTAGAGAACTCCTTACAGAAGTAGAATTTCCAAAAGAAAAAATAGATGAAGTGAGTTATGCCATAAAAGTACACAGATATTCTACAAAGATCAAACCAGACACAAAAGAGGCACAAATTCTCCAAGATGCAGACAGACTGGATTCTCTTGGTGCAACAATAATTGCTCGATGCTTTGCTTTTAATGGAAAAAGAAATATCAGAACGTATGATCCCCTGATTCCGCCAAATAAAGACCATAAGGATAAACAAACAACAGCAGTCAACTTTTTTTATGAGAAAATTTTAAAACTGAAACCTGAGACATTCAACACAAAGAAAGGGATAGAAATTGCCAAATTAAGATATGATTTTGTTCAAGAATTTTTAGAAAGATTCATCAAGGAATGGAAAGGCGAGGAATAACTAAACTTAAAAACTCATTTTCTATCGTAATTTTATGGAAAGTTTACCAACAATAAATGTCGGAATTGTAGGGCATATCGATCATGGTAAGACCACTCTTCTTTACAAACTCTCCGGAAAATGGACTGACACACACTCCGAGGAATTAAAGAGAGGAATCACGATCAAACTAGGTTATGCAGACTCAATAGTAAAAATTGGAGAAGATGGAAAATATACAACGAAAAAAGACGCAGTAGGAAAACCAGTCAGATATATAACTTTTGTAGACGCACCAGGACACGAAATGCTTATGGCAACAATGTTATCCGGAGCAGCAATCATGGACGCTGCAATTCTAGTAGTAGCTGCAAATGAAGGTATCAAACCACAAACAAAGGAACATCTAGTAGCACTTCAAGCAAAAAAAATCAAAAATATAATTGTAGTTCAAAATAAAATTGACCTAGTTACTCAAGAACAAGCAATTGAGAATTACAAAAAAATAAAAGAATTTCTTAAAGGAACAATTGCTGAAAATGCACCAGTCATTCCAGTTTCCGCACAACAAGAGATCAATCTAGATAAAATATTAGAACAACTTTGCAAAATCGAAATACCTTCGAGAAACACAACAGACAAACCAGTATTTCTAATTGCAAGAAGTTTTGACATAAATAAACCTGGAACAGAGCTTTCCAAATTACATGGAGGAGTTCTGGGAGGAGCGTTAAAACAAGGAAAAATAAAAGTAGGAGATGAATTAGAAATCAAACCAGGCTATAGTTACAAAAAACAAAACCAATTCTATTATCAAACGGTAAAAACAAAAATAGTTTCTATTCAACAAGGAGACAATAAAATCGAAGAGGCAATACCTGGAGGAAGTCTTGCAATTGAAACTGAATTGGATCCTTCATTAACGAAAGCAGATGCGTTGTCAGGCTGTATTGCTTCAACATCCGGCGCACTACCTGAAATTACTTCTGAAATAAAACTAAAATTCAATTTATTCAAGGAAGTTTTAGGAACAGAAACAAATGACAAAGTAGCTGAACTAAAAACAATGGAAATGTTAATGTTAAGTATAAACACTTCAACAACAGTTGGAACAGTTAAAAAAGTAAAAGGAAATGAAGCTGAGCTTTCTCTAAAGATTCCAATTGTTCCTCTAAAAGGAGATTCTATCGGACTTGCAAGAAATATCGGGGGCCACTGGCGATTAATCGGGATGGCTGAAATTGTCTAATTAGAACTAAATTAGAAACTCTACTTAAGGCAGAAATTTCATAGGGATTTGTTAAGATGATAAATAAATCAAAAATGAACATTTTAACGAATCGAGTTGAAATTATTTAGTTTTATAAAAAAATTCCAAACACTTTTAAATCATCTAAATTTAAGATTTTCATAGTAAAGGATAGCCCTATAGTGTAGCGGTCAAGCATACAGGCCTTTGACGCCTGTGACCCCGGTTCGAATCCGGGTGGGGCTATTGCAGATTGAACAAAGTGAAATCTGCTATCACCAGGATACTTGTAAAAATCGCAATTTTTATCGCGAATCCTGAGAAATTCGCTCCGAGCTAAACAAAAAATAGAATAAGTATTTAGCGAGGTGCAAATTTTGAGCAAGGTGGGGCTATCTAAGCGGAAAAAAGAGTTCTGATAAAATAATAATGGAAACAAATGAAACAAGATTAGAATGCAGAGTTACAGAAGATAGATTCTACTTTATGGATAAAAGCCTAGATACTACTTTAGGTCATTTAGACACGGGCGATGCAGAAGATTTTAAAGACAGTTTAGAAGAAATAAGAGCATTAATCGAAGCAAACCCCTTTTATGAAAAAATTAAATTTCTCTTAAAAAACAAGGATCTGCAAAAAAGAAAAGTAAAAAATATGCATGACGAAATAAGATCTCCAAATTGTATTGGAACAGCACTTTGGATTATTGGAAAAAGTCAACTAGATTATCCTTATCATGGATATGACGAGTGTTTAGCAAGATTACTTGGTTGGAAAGAATTAAAGAATGACTATTGGGGAAAAAAATTTTCTAAAGAACAAGCAACTCCAGGCGCATTAGTAATTTCGTGTTATGATGGAGACTGGCATGCAGGAGTTTATCTAGGAAAGGTAAAAAACAAACATATAACTTTCTGCAAACAAGGATACTCATACTCTCCGTTCGGCCCTGCCTCTTTTAGATATTATGCAAGACCAGTAGATTATCCTCTCGGACTATAATAATTTAAAAATAAAATTAAATTTTAATATCTGCATCTTTCAAATTCTCATCATGTTGATCCATATCTCCAGACATTAAACAATCAAAGCAAGTTGTAACACTGCCATCCTGTTTTTTAAAAAAACCTTTCCCATGACACTTTGGACAATTTGGATTTGCCATTTTGCGATATTTTTCGAAAATTTATTTGAGAAAAATATCGCAAGGTAACAAGCTTTCGTCGAAGACGAATGAAGTGACCGCGTCACTACTTGTCGCGTTACCGCTATCGACTCGGAACTTCGAATCTTATTCGAACATTGTTCCGAAGTCCACCGAAGCGAAAATCCTCAGAATAAACTTCTGATATAAAATACATCAAAAAAGATTATATAAACTTATATGTAGACGAGTGTATACGAAAAAATAGTCTATACTCTCCTTGCCCAAACCTTTAAAAAGCGTTCTTCATAGCAAATTGTATGGTAAAAGCAAAAGCAGCAGATAAATATTCAAAACCGACTTGGTTGAAAATGTCTGAAGAGGATCTAGCAAAGCTCATCGCAACACTTGCAGAAAAATATCAACCAGCACAAATAGGACTAATTTTAAGAGACCAATATGGAGTTCCGACAACAAAAGTATATGGTAAAAAGTTGGGTCAATATCTCAAAGAAATGGGAAAGAAAGTAGATTCTGATCTGAAAAATGTAGAAAAGAAAGTAGAAAACATGAATGAGCACTTAAAGAAACACATTACTGATAAAAGATCCAAACATATGTTACAAAAGTCAGTTTCCAGACTTAAAGCAATGAGAACATATTCTGCTAAAAGAAAATAAAAAAAATATCCGTCGACAAATATTCTTTTTAAAAAAGACAACCAGTTTTATTTAAAAATCTTAGGTGTTATTAAAAAATGATAAAAATTTACAATAAACCTTAAAAAGAGATTTTATTTTTTTAGAAGTAAGGGTGATGCTATGTTAAATACTATGTCTAATTTGGCGAAGGAATTTCTTGAAATTTCAAAAGATAGACAAATAAGACTCATTTCACACTATGACACGGATGGAATTACCTCGGCAGCAATAATGACTCGAACATTAAAAAGGCTAGACAAAAAATTTACGTTACGGATAGTGAAGGGCTTAGAGAAGAATATAATTGAGGAGGAGCTCTCAAGAAACAAAAGAGAAATTTTATTTTTTGTAGATCTTGCCTCAAGTAGTATTGATCAACTAAGAAGCTCATCTGAACCAGTTTTCATTTTAGACCACCATGAAATAGATGGATCCAAAATAAATGAAAAAATCAAAATAGTTAACCCTCATTTATTCAACGAGGAAGAAATTTGCAGTGCAGGCCTTTCCTATTTATTTGCAAAAGCAATTTCTGAAAAAAATAAAGATCTCGCAAATACTGCAATTATAGGCATGGTGGGAGACAGACATGAAACAAAGCTAAACAAGCATTATCAACTTATAATAAATGATTCAGAAAATCTCGAAATAAAAAAATCACTTCTCATATTCTCTGCAACAAGACCCCTAAGAAAATCCCTCGAGTATTCTACCTCTTTTTATATACCTGGAGTAACGGGATCATCAAAAGGAGTCCAAGAGTTACTGAGAGAAAATGGAATTTCTGGAGAAAAAACACTGTATGAGCTAACAGATGAAGAAATATCAAAATTAATTACGTCAATTTTGATAAGAATGGTTGCAAAAGGCGATAAAACAGAAATACTTGGGAACTTATACATAACAAAATTCTACAACAGGAAAGAAGATGTCCGAGAACTATCTGTATTAATAAACGCATGTTCAAGATTAGGATTTCCAGAGATTGCACTTTCATTTTGTTTACAAAACGAAAAAGCAAAAGAACAAGCGCAAGATATCTATACCCAGTACAAACAAGAACTTATTGATGCTCTAAAAAATGCAGAAAAACTAGAAAAAATCCAAGGCCGAGGATTTATGATTATGAATGCAAAAGACCAAATAAAAGATACTATCATTGGAACAGTAACTTCTATACTCTCTTCATCACTAGACTATGAATCTGGAACAATCTTAATCGGAATGGCATATAATCAAGACAAAATAAAAGTATCTGCGAGAGTTGCAGGAAGAGACGGAAAAAATCTAAAAGAAGTTCTTGAAAAAACAATAAGTATAACTCAAATGAATGCAGAAGTAGGGGGGCACCACATGGCTGCAGGATGTCTTATTAAAAAAGAAGATGAACAAAAATTTGTTGAAGAGCTCAGAAAAAACCTTGAAATTGAAGTAGTTAAAATCTAGTTTTAAGTTAAATGACGATTAAAAAGTAAAAAATTGATACGAGATCTTCTGCATTTAACGACCTCGCAATCGACTTGCGAACTGGATAAATAGCGAAGCTTCAAGAATTTCCTTAAAAACTTTGGTTACCTAAACTATAAAACTAGCTGAACGGAAACTTCTGCAACTAACCGCTGCGTGCTTTGCACGCAAGATAAGAAACAAATTTTTTCTTCGAAAAAATTTGACAATTTCCTCAAAAAATTGGTTACCCAAACTATAAACTCTAATATTCTTCAAGCAAACCAAGAACCTAACCTTTAAAAATTAAAAAAACCAATTTAAGCTATGGTAAACCTAGGAGAAATTTTAGCATCAGCAGAAAAAATATCAAATCCGAAAGAATGTTTTGAATATTTAGACTCACAAAAACTCTCTACTGAAGAACTTAGAACCATCGTTAGAGCAAGATGCAGAACAATAGAATTCTCCGCAGAGGCTTATAAAAGATATGGTCCAAACACGCTCTATGACGAAGCAGAAAGACATAATCTGCTCGTTGCAGCACAAAGTCCACAGGGATGTAGAACCTAAGCCAAATACCAATCTAAATCTTTAAAAACCCTCAAAATCACTAACGTTTATGGCAGACGCAAAATTTGTAAAAGTAAAATGTTCCAAATGTAAGAATACCCAAGTTATATTTGGAAAAGCAGCTACAAAGGTAAAATGCACAGAATGTGACGGAATTATCGCACTACCTTCTGGCGGAAATGCAAAGATAAGAGCAAGAGTAGAAGAAGTTCTAAAATAAGCAAATGTCAAGAGTTGAAACAATAGTTCTTTTTGATATGGATGATACTCTTTTCGATCATAACGGCCAATTACTGAAAGATTTAAAAAAATTAGCCGATCCTTCTGAACCAGAACTTTCTGAAAAAGACCTATATAAAGCACCGCCGCATATTAGAGAAAGAACATTTAGAATAAGAGAAAGAAAAGAATGGTGGGCAGATCTTCCAAAATTTCAATTAGGTTGGGATGTCTGGAACCTCGTAGGAGAGCTTAGTTATCAAAGAGAAATTCTTACTAAAGCCAACTTAAAAAATCCAGCAATGTGGATGGGAAAAGTTGAATGCATAGTAAAAAATATAGGAGAAAAAACCCCAGTGACAATTACTTCAACAAGTAAGTCCAGACATTATGGAAGAGTGCTAGTAGACGATTTCCCAGAATATTGCTCAAGTTGGTTAAACCACAGACCCAGAGGTCTAGTTATTATGCCTGCACATGAATATAACAGATATTTCTCTCATCCACAACTAATAAGATATGATGGAACCAACTTAGAAGAAGTAAGAAGGGCCCTAATTAAAGTTAAAGTCCAATAAATAACGGACACTAATGCTTAAAAACCATTTAATTCTCATTTTTATGTATGGCATATCAAGAAGGCGACCTAGTATTATGCACTGTAGAAAAGATAGAAGGGACTACCGTATTTGTAAAACTACCTGACAATTCGCAAGGAACAATAGTTTTTTCCGAGATAGCTCCGGGAAGAATTAGAAATATAAGAGAGTATGTAATGCCGAATAAGAAAATTGTCTGTAAGGTTCTAAGAGTTTCTTCAAATCATATGGATCTTTCATTAAGAAGAGTTAGTGCAAAAGAAAGAACAGAAATTATGGACCAATTCAAACAAGAAATGACTTCCAAATCCGCATTAAATTCTATATTGAAAGACAAAGCAAAAGAAGTAGAAGATAAAATCTTGCAAAATTTTTCCTCACTCTCAGAATTCTTCTTAAAAGCAAGAGATGACGAAAAAATAGTAGACAAGTACATTCCAAAAGAATTTGTAGAACAGTTAAAGAAAATAACTCAAAAAAGAAAAAAAGGAGTGGAAATCAAAAAAGTTGTAAAGATGAAATGTTTAGCACCAGACGGAATAAAAAAAATAAAAGAAATTTTCTCTGAAAACGACGAACAGATACAAATAACATATATCTCTGCTGGAAACTTCCAAATAAATATAAAAGATGAAGACTATAAAAAAGCAAATCAGAAAATGAATGACTTCTTAGCAATAGTAGAAAAGAAAGGAAAACAGAATTCTTGTGAATATTCTATTGAAGACAAATGAGCCTAAAATTAAAAAGATGCCCGAATTGTAAAGAGTATAATCTTACAGAGACATGTAGAAAATGCAAATCAAAAACCGAAGACGCACATTACAAGTTTATAAAAATCAGAGATGCGCCCAATAGTGATGGATTTTTTAAAGATCACTAAATTACAAATTAGTTATCTCTTTTTTAACTATCTGCATATCGGCTTCCCATAAAGATTTTAACTTTTGATTATAAATTATTGCTGCAGGATGAAATAAAGGAATAAGCTTAATTTTGAGACCTTCAAATTCCATAATTCTAACTTTTCCATGTAAACTTGTAATTCCTGGCTGACTATCCATTTCATCAACTTCACCATTAGCTAAGAAAAATTTTGTAGCATAATTTCCCAAAGAACAAACTACAGCAGGTTTCATTTCCCTAATTTGCTTAATAAGCCAAGGAGTATGGGCCTTAATTTCTTCAGGCAAAGGATTTCTATTTTCAGGAGGCCTGCATTTTAGTATATTCGCAACATAAATATCATTCAAACTTAATCCAACTTCATGAAGAAGTTTATCTAAATTTTTTCCAGCTGCACCAACAAAGGGAAAACCCTGCTCGTCCTCATTTCTTCCTGGCGCCTCACCAACAAACAAAATTTTCGCATTGATATTTCCTTTTCCAACAACAATATTTTTACAATTTTTACAAATATCTGTCTGCTTAACTAACTCTGCTTCTGGAAAATTAAATTCGGATTCGTTGATTGCCATCTAGCTTTCCTCAAGAATTATTCTTTTACTAAATCCCCCACGTTTAGCAAATTTTTCTCTTCTTAATAATTCCAACTTATTTCTATCAAATTTTTTGTAATCACAAATAGCATAAATAATCTCAAGAAGGTCTGCCAATTCTTCCTTATTTTCCACCTCAGAAAATTCCTTAAATTCCTCAGAGAATTTTTCCTTTAATTTTAACCAATACTCCTTATCAGAAGCAGTATGATATAAGCATTTTTGGCCACTGCACCCGATAATCTCGGGAATTTTATCTCTCACGAGTTTATTATATTGCATAAAAGAGAATAAACTAAATGCATTAATAAATTTACGCCCCCACCGAGCAATTCGCTTTTGCTAAACATTCTTGAAAATAGGTTAAATTACAAATGCAAATTGCGAGCAAAGGATTTGTTCAAATCCAAGTAACGCTTCCCACGAAAAAAATTTCGCTTTGAAGAACAAAAAAGCAATCTCAGTATTCTGAAATGCAAAATTTTTTCAAGATTTGAACTGAGAAGAGGTTCAAAGACGCCCCCACGAGGATTTGAACCTCGGTCGTACGGACCGCAACCATACATTCTATCCAGCTGAACTATAGGGGCAAAATAACAATAATAACAATAAAAAAGACTTTTAAAACCTATCAAAATTTAGAAAAGTAAACTATAGTTAACTTTTTAAGCATATTTTCTCTAAATAAAACATGGAAAAATTATATTTAGACAATGCTGCAACAACTCCTTTAGCAAAAGAAGTGGTTCAAGAGTTAAATAAAAAAATAAGTCTATTTGGAAACCCGTCATCAAGACATGTGCTTGGAAGAGAAGCAAAAATTGAAATAGAAAAAGCAAGAGAGAAAATTGCAAAATCAATAAATGCAAAACCGGAAGAAATCATTTTTACTTCTGGAGCTACAGAGAGTAATAACTTAGCAATAAAGGGCCTAGCGGAAGCAAATCCTACGAAGAAGCAGATTATTACTTCTGAAATTGAACATCCAAGTATCTTAGAAGTATGTAAGAACTTAGGAAAAAGAGGATACCAAATAGACAAAATATCTGTTGACTCAGAAGGAATAATCAATTTAAAAGAGCTAAAAGATAAAATTTCAAAAGACGCACTTCTAGTTTCAGTTATGCATGTAAACAATGAAATTGGGACAATTCAACCAATTGAAGAAATAGCAAAGATCTGCAAAGAAAAAAATGTGCCTTTCCACACAGATGCAGTACAATCGTTCGGAAAATTAAAGATAGATGTTCAAAAAATAGGAATAAACCTTCTCTCAGCATCAGGACATAAATTAAATGCATTGAAAGGAATAGGATTCTTATATGTAAAAAGGGGGATGAATATTGAACCTCAATTGAATGGAGGAGGACAAGAAAACAACCTAAGGAGCGGAACAGAAAATGTTTTAGGAATTATTTCACTAGCAAAAGCAATCGAACTGAAAAGAGAATCAGAAAAAGTAGAAAAATCAAGAGATAAAATAATCAATAAACTTCTAGAAATATCCGGATCAAAATTAAATGGTTCAAAAGAAAAAAGAATTTACAATAACATAAACATATCTTTCTATGGAATAGAAGGAGAAAGTTTACAGATGTTCTTAGATGAAGAAGGAATTTTCATTTCAACAAGTTCTGCATGCGCCTCAAACAAACTTGCAAAAAGTCATGTTCTAAAAGCGATAGGGATTGACAAAATGTATCTTAATGGAAGTATCAGAATTACCCTAGACACATTGAAACTGCTTACAACAAAACAAGAAGATTTTATAATTAAAAAAATAAAAGAAAATGTAGAAAAACTTCAAAAGATAAGCCCATTTAAATTTCAGGAGGATAAAAAATAAATTTAAGAAAAATTAAAACGAGAAAGTTTTCGCATTAAATAACAAGGATAACTTCAAAAGATAGGGGCGGGATTTTCTGCGTAGCAGAAAATTTGGGGAAATTATGCGAAAATTTTGATAAAAGAACATGAAACCAACAAACACGTATAGCAAAGAAGTAATAAAGCACTTTACAAAACCAGCTAACCAAGGAGAAATAAAAAATCCGAGCGCGATTGGAGAAATTGGAAATCCAGTCTGTGGAGATGTAATGAAAGTTTATCTTAAGATAGCAAAAAATAAATCTGGAAAAAATTACATCAAAGACATAAAATTCCAAACAATGGGTTGTGCGGCAGCAATTGCAACATCTTCAATGATTACAAAGCTCGCAAAAGGAAAAACAATCGAAGAAGCAAAAAAAATAACAAATGCTCAAGTTGCAGAATCGCTTAAAGGACTGCCACCAATAAAGATGCACTGCTCAAACCTTGCAGCAGATGCCTTGAAAAAAGCAATAGAAAATTTAGAAAAAAAGAAAAAATAAACAAATAATAAAAATTACTTCCCGCTAACTTTCAACTTTTCAAATAAAGTAACATACCTTTGGCATTCGTGAAAATTATCTCCGCAGAAATTACAAAGATCATAGCCAAATCCTCTGCCATCAGCATCAGGGCCCGCAGTTAACTTACACCAGAACTGATTATCAAAATCCCCGCCAAGACCTTGCTCTCTCGAAGGACATTTTGTATAATGCCCATCAGGTAAACAATTAAAATTAGTCTCTTGACCTCCAAAATCTGCAGTACCTCTATATTGTCCATCACCCATTTTTTACCTCCTTTTTTATTTAAGATAATTAATCTATTTCCACATCATGTAAACCATCTGTCTCAACTTGGAAAACAGTTTCATTATCTGGTAAATTAGGAGAGTCAATTAATTTCGCAACTCTAGAATCTTTCTTACCTCTTCTCAAATACATTCTATAAGTAGAAGCATGAGCAACAATGTTACCTCCAACAGCTTTTGTCGGATCTCCAAACATCTGAGCAGGATCTGCCATTACCTGATTTGTTACATAAACCGCAATATTATAACTTTCAGCAAGCTTCATTAAATTGTGTAAATACTTGTTCATTTTTTGTTGCCTATCTGCTAACATTCCTCTTCCAGAAAATTCAGCTCTGAAATGTGCAGTCAAAGAATCGATAACAATTAGTTTGATTGGTTCGCCATTTTTAATTAACTCGGCAATTTTATCTAAAAGTAAAATCTGATGATCAGAATTAAATGCTCTCGCAACCAAAATATTTTTCAAAACTTTATCTGGATTTGCGTTATATCTCACAGCAAGCTGTCTTATTCTTTCAGGTCTAAATGTTCCTTCAGTATCTATAAAAACTGCTTTACCATTTGCACCGCCTTGTTCAAGGGGCAACTGGACATTAACAGTTAAGGCTAAAGCCAACTGAGTCTTTCCACTTCCAAAAGCGCCAAAAGCCTCAGTTATTGACTTTGTCTCCACTCCTTTTCCTCCCAAAAGGTTATCCAAATTTTTACTTCCTGTAGTAATATAACCAACAGACTTTCTCTTTTCAGAAAATTCTAACCCATCAGAGAAACCTAAATTCATCATCTGTCTTGCAGCTTGAATCGCTTTTCTAGCAGCAGCTTCGCCAAGACCAGCCATCTCAGCAAGTTCCTTAGGACCTAAAACAGCCAAACCCATTAAATCATAAACGCCAGCAGCCTCTAGTTTTGCAGCAGTCCCAGGACCAATCCCAGGTATATCTGTCAACTTTTTATCTTCTTCCTCAGCCTCTTCTTCTTTCGTCTTCTTTTTTCCACCCTTAAGAGCGTGGACACCGAGCGGTGTTGATTTTTTTTCTTCAGAATCTTCTATTTTTTCCTCAACCATTCTCCAGAAAACCACGTTTTCTTTATAAAGATTTATGTTATTCAAAGAGCATATTCAAAAATAAATCTACGACGAGAAAAACCAGAGAAATTGTTATACAAAAGTAATAAATCTTCCAAAAAGTAACCAGATATCAACTAACAAAACTAAAACAAAAAAAATTTCTTCAAGAATTCTACCCGTTTTAACACCGAACAGAGAAATTTTTTTTCGATACAACGGCCAAAATAAAAAAATCCCCTCACGCGTAATAAAATCTAAAAATAAATGAGATAAGTATCCAACAAAAAAGCCAAGACTGGCAGTTTGATCAACTAAAAAAAGTAAAAAACTTAGAAAGAAAGCAAAGAGCAAACTGTGAACCATTCCACGATGAGAAACAACCCATTGAAATGGCCTGAAAAACCAATGATTACCAATTTTGGACTTTCTCGAATCAATATCTACAAATATTGTAGCTAAAAAAAGAAAAATCCCAAAAACAACCTTCGAAGCAAAACTTGCTTGAGAAAGATCTAAATAAAATAAATACAAAAATAAACTAAAAACAATGTGTGAACGAAATAACATCTAACCAAGAAACTAAAGAAGTATTAATTCTTTTCTAGTTTCTCAATCAACTTGTCAGGATCAGCTTTTTCTAAATCCTGGATAGACAATTCCAAGTTATTGAATAATTGATTCTTTCTTACCATTCCTTTTACATAAACTTCAGTTCCCAATAAATCACTCTTAAAAATTTCAAACTGCACAGGATCTTTTAGTTTATCTAAAGAAGTCATCTTCTCCAACTGATCGGAGAAAATAACTGTTCTTAAAGTTTCAGTTCCATCGTCTAAAATCAAATTGAGTAAAGCTCTCTCCTTGGGAACAACTTTTCCATGTTCATTGCATGAGAATCCATCGACCTCTTGATTAACTTTTTTTCCGCATTGAGAACAAACAGAAAAAAACCGAGGAGTAAACATCTGAACAATCGTTCCTCTAATTAAAACTCCTCCATTTTCTGAAAGAGAATCAATTGTTTTTTCAGAAAAATTTGTTTCAGTCTTAACAGTTTGTATTTGCACAGAACTCTTCTTTAACTCAGAAAAACCAGAAAGATGTATCTCTCCTTCTCTAGTAGACCCATTTCTAATTTCAATAACATCTCCAGCTTTAACGTCTTTATTTTCTATTAAAGAAATATGATTCGTATCCCACAAAACGACTTTGGAATTTCCAGTTTCATCTGCAACAATCAGATTAGCAACTTTCCCACTTCTCCCATTTTTATCAAAACTCCTAACTGGAAAAATGTTTATTACCTTAGCAGTAACATTAACTTTCTTCATTCCTGGCATCAATTCAGAAATTCTCAGACTAACACTATCAAAAGTGATTCCAAGTTCAGCAGCAATAATTTGTGCGGCACCTTCTTTAGAAATTAAACCAGATAACTTTGCCCTTCTAGCTTCAATCCTTCTTTCGACCTCTTCTTTCGGAATCTTCGCAGAACTCGAGATCCTCTCAACAAGTAAAGCATAACTTTCAGGCATAAGAGAAACCAATCGTCTTTCTTTATAAGCATTATTGTGTTAAAAAAGAAAAGTAAGAAGTTTAGTGGTTCAACTCCAAAGATTTATAAAGGAAAATTCTGACCTATAATCATGGCAAAATGCACAAGCTGTGGAAACGAATCTGGCGAAGTAATAAAATTTAACTGTCCTAGATGTAACAAGAAATTAATGCAAAGATGTGACAAATGCAGATCACTTTCTATCGAGTATAAATGCCCATGTGGCTTCGAAGGACCTTAATATGGGAGTCGCACTTTTTCAAGTAAAATTAATGCCAGAAAGTCCAGAAATCAATAGAGTTTCTTTAGCTGAAGAAGCAAAGGAAACTGTAGAAGATCTTGGAGCAACAAGCATAACAGTAACAGAACAACCAGTAGCATTCGGATTAGTAGCAGTAATAATAGGTTTTAGAATCAACGAAGACGTAGACTCTAGTAAAATCGAAGAAGCTTTATCAAATGTTGATGGAGTTTCCTCAGTCCAAATAATTGACTACAGAAGAGCTATCAACTAATTCTAGTAAAATATCGTCCCACATAAACAAGAATAAATTTATAACTCGATAAGTCCTTAATAAAATATGTTATCAAACGAACAAATTCAAAAAATAAAGACTCATCTTTTAGATCAGTTAGTTAATTTTCCTGAAGACCAACGAAAGTTTATGAAACATAAAATCCTTTCTATGACAAATAACGAAGTAGAAGAATTTGTAAAACAAAATGAATTAAAACATCTTGAGGACCCTGCTTCTCCCCAAGTTGCAAGCCAACCATCTTGTATATTCTGTTCTATCTTGGAAGGAAAAATCCCTTCTTACAAAATTTATGAAAGTTCAGATTCAATAGGAATTTTAGAAATAAATCCCCTAAGTAAAGGACATTCACTGCTCGTCCCAAAAAAACATTTAGAAATAAATGATCTTGGAGAAAATTTCATTGAAGAAGCTAAAATAATAGCAACAGCAATTCAAGAAAAGTATAATCCTCAAGAAATAAAAATTGGGAAAACAAATATTTTAGGTCACTCGCTCATAGAAATTATCCCGTTATATGGGGATGAAAAAGAGAGAGCAAAAGCAGAGCCTGTAGAGCTAGAAAAGCTCAAAAAAGAATTGCGCATAAAAAAAGAAAAAGAGGAGTCTCCAAAAGAAGAAAAAGTCGAAGCTCAGCAAAGTCATCCTCCTGAGAAAGATAAAAAAGCAGAGCCAGACCCTGAGAAAAAAGAAATTGTAAAACTAAAACCAAGAATTCCTTAAAAACCAAATAATAATCTCAAAAAGTCTGCCTTCAAAAAATAAAAAATAAAAGCCAAAAGAAATGCGGGCACATAAGGTATCCCTTCCTTAACAACAACTTTCTTCTTGTATTTTCTAATCAAAACAATATCCTCTTTAGAAAGACCATCCCAGCTAGCTCGGATAACTCTATTCCCAATTTTTATATCCTTTCTTAACCAGTCTCCCTCTTGTAAATCAAAATAATTTTTCTCAACAGTAAAAGAGACTTTTTCAAGAGACTTAGTCAAGAAGAATAAGAAGACAACCAACAAAAGAGCAAGAGCTGCGATCAAAAAGAACAAATCAAAAAAACCTAATAAAAGGAAAACCAAAATGATAACAATAAAATATTTAGTTAACCTATTTTTCCTGAAATCCTCAATTAAGTCTTTTCTCAACTTTCTAAAGTCCCTAACGGACAAATAGAGAATAAATAATAAACCGTAAATGGCTCCCGCAAGTACTAAGAATATGAAAAATAAAAAAAAACCCTTTAAAGAATTAATAAAAGTAAAGTTATAGAAAAAAGGAGTTAAAGCAAAAACTAATTTCGCATCTCCCCCTGCAAAAAATCTTCCATTGTATAAGGAAAAACTTACTAACGCCATAAAAAATACAAAGAATCCATATCCAGCAATACTTGAACTAGAAATACTTGAACTAAAAAACAAGTAAGCTGTTCCAGAAAAGAATAAAGCTAGGTTCAACCAGTCATCAACTTCCCTTCTTTTTATATCCTGAAAACATGCAAGAAGGATCCCAAAAAAATAAAGAATAAAAATAAAATTCATTGTTTCTGTTTAACATCTGAAGATCTAAAAGATCCGCCACGCTTGAAAACTCTAAACTGTCTCTTTCTCTTCAAATCTTTTTTTGTTCTCCTACTGTCTCCACAAGCGTAATCCATAAACATATTTACAAAAATACATTATTAAATCTTACGAAAATAAATTATCCTGCAACTCCACCAACAACTAGAGAACTCAAAAGAGTCAATCCAAGGATTGCCAAAGCCGCAACCACAACATATAGAGTCATCCCAATTTTAAGATTAGAAGCAATTTCACTCGTTGACTGTAATTCATCCTTCCCAGATTTTATAACTACCAGAGTAGTCGTCAAAATAAATATAACTTCAATAAGATAAATTCCCACTGAAACCTGCACCCAATAGGGCGAAACAATATTCTGGACTTCGAAAAGCTTGTTAAAGCTAGACAATGCACCAGAAAGACCGGTAGCCTGACCCAATGCATCAGTTCCAGTCATAGACTTTAGTCCGGATAAAATAGAAACAATCATTCCAGATAGACCAACAATTATTCCCGAAAGTAAAGGCGCAAGGAAAGTCATATTCGATTTCATATCGGAAATTATATCGGCAAGTAAATCTGTTAAACGTGCATCGATCTTTTTTATATTCTTAACATAATCAGAAATAGACATAAGGCTTCTTGCAGCGACTTGTAAACCTTTCTTCGAAGATTCAATAAGCACTTTCATAGAGGTTTCAATCAAATGAGAAGGATAAAACACAATAGCTCCTCTTCGAGGATTAAATATTGCCTGTTCAACAGACATTCCCAATTGCTGAATATTCTGATTAATCAATCTAAAGAAACCTTCAGTAGAAGTCCCCCTAGTTGATTCCAAAACTTTTGAAAAAGCAATCTCTGGAGGCAAACCATCGCCCAAACGATTACCTAATTGGAAAAGGGAAGAAGTAAATTCTCCCTCAACCTCGTTATATTTTTCTCTGTCCTTAATAAGCAGAGCAGTCCTCTTTTTATAAGAAATAATAAAAAACAGCGCAATTGAAAGAGGAACAAGAAGAGAAAGAATTAACGAAAGAGAACTTATTGGTCCTGCAATAACTTCACCATTATCTCCTGTAAAAATTCCAAATACTGATGTAGTTCTCATAAAACTTAAACCAAGATCTCCGAACTTAACATCTTTAGGTAGTCCTGCCCACTCATTTATCGGAGAGTACATCCAAATCAAAGGTAACAAACCTGCAATGAGTAGTGGAACTGCAATAAGTGCGGCAATAACATAAGGTTGTTTACTTTTATAAGTAGAATAAAGAGGGTTCTTCTCTATCAAACCAGCCTCCCCGTGTCCCCCCGGTCTTTCAAGAATAATTTTTTGAGTCATAAAAACAACAAAAAAAGGAATAAGTAGATTGAACATAACAAATAAATGATACCCTTGTATGCTCGCCCCAAGAAGAGTCGATGCAAGAGGGAGAATAGCCAGTGAAAGAGTTGGCAAAACAATACCTAGCATGTACAAATTTGTCAAAGGAGATTTTACATTATGAGTATATTTCAACATCTTATCATAAACCCCATCCAATATTACTTGCAAGGATTTTTCCAAGAAACTAACTCTCCTAGATTCCGAAGGTTCATACAAACTAGACTCAATCAGATGAAAAGCCTCAATAAATTCCAAAGAGTAATCTCTCCAAGTCTCTAAATAATAATCCATACTTTCTTTCAAAGAAGAAAATCTTCCAACTTCAACATCCCAAAAAACTTTTTTGAAATCCATAGCTAAAGGATTGTCTAGGTGTTCCGCAGCAAAAGCGACCGCTTTTTCAAAGTTACTTGTATGTTTCATATAAATAACTACATAAAGAATTGCAGGAACCATCTGGGATGAAGCCTTCAATCTCCAAATAGTTGCAAGTCGCTGAGGATAATTATATGCAAAGAAGAATAATACAATTGAAAATAAAAAAACTAAGAAAAACATGAGCATTGGAAAACTTGTAATCGAGCCGTCAGTAAATATTAACCAATAAGCTGTAGTAAATAAAAAACCCAAAATAAAAACCAAAACGAAAGAAACTACCGCAAGGCCCGCAGCTTCAGCAGCACTAATATTTAAGTGAGCTATATCTATACTTTTTTGTAGTTTATCTTTATCTTTTTTTGAAGGAGTAAATTTCAATAAGTTCCCCAAAGACTTACACATTTTCTCGTAACTAGTATAGTCTGGGCTTATGCTTTGTTTGAAAGTCAAATATGACTTGCTATATTCAGAGGAATCATAATTAGAATTAAATTTGCTAATATCTGTTTGAACGCGAGCACCATACTTTTTCATAATATCTTCTGCATTCATCCGCCTACTTTCTACCATTTTACAAATCTCTCGTCGAAGACGAATGACTCAATTTATTTGAGGCTTCGAAGGAGTTTGTAAGGTTGCAACCTCGCGGCGCAACCGCTATCGGGCTTTTTCGGTCGAACTGAAAGCTCGAAACTATTCGAAAAACGCCCTTACAAATCTCGAAATTTAATTTATTTTCCATTCTTTCTCTCCTTTTCCAACTTTTCAAAAACAGCTAAGTCAATAAATTGTTTTTTATTTACAAATTTTAACCTGTTCTCTTCTTCAGAAATAAAACCTTCGACCTTTTTTAAAAGTTCGGAATCAATTTTAACAACAGAGTCAGAAGATTTTCCCACGAGTATTTACTTCCCCCTCAATTCTTTTTTAGTTTCAATGAAGACAAGCTCTTCTTCAACTTTTGAAAGTCTTGAAGTGTAACTCTTCAACATATTTTCGTAAACTCTTGTTTCAATCTTTCCTTTTGCTAA
>CABMGO010000006.1 GCA_902385655.1 uncultured archaeon
ATTAAAGATAACTGTCTCTGCAGTTAAAGGAGTGGAGTTGTAGCAATCTGTACAAACACTTCCATCTTTCAAAATTGCTGGAATTGCAAATCCTCTTTCTCCAATTCCGTTAAGAGTTACATTCGCACCATAATTCAGCTTTGGCTGCAAGGTAGAGTTTACAAATGCAAAGTTATCTCCAAGATTAATTTCATAATTATTCCCAATTCGTAGATTTCCAGATGGCCAATTCCCCAGAGTTACTACGGAATAGTCTATAGTGCCATAAGAATTATTATAAACTAGTCGAGTAGTGCCGCTAGAGTCGATAGGATAATTAGTATTCCCATAAGACTCCAAATTATAAAAAGTGTTGTCTACAGAAGGAGTATTAGAAGATAGGCCGGTATCTCCATTATCAAAAACACGAACACTATAAAAGTTATTATCTGAAGAAGTAAATAACAAAATTCCCTTGTAATTATTTGAGGAAGAAACATTGTAAAAATTATTATTTGAACTTGAGTCTAAATAAATTCCTTGATCATTATTTGAAGTAGAACTAGCATTATAGAAATTATTGTTTGAACCCGCACTAAGAGCAATACCATGATTGTTATTAGAAGTTGAGTTAGTATCATAAAAACTGTTTAAGTCCGAACTTACTAAAATCCCATCCCCATTATTTGAAATAGAAGTAGTATTATTGAAGTTATTATTTGAACCAGCAGATATACCAATACCATGCCAACGGTTAAAAGAAGAAATAGTATTAGTGAAATTATTATTCGAGCTTGAAAGTAATAAGACTCCCTCATGATAGTTCAAGCTAGAGATAGTGTTGGAAAAGCTGTTATCTGAGCTAGAAAGTAGTGAGATTCCCCAAAAATTATTTGAAACAGATATACCTCGGAGAAGAGAATTATTAGTGTCAACAAGAGAAACTCCCGCCCCGTCCGAAGTATCTCTGCCAAACCATTCAAGAGCACCATTCTCAACGGTAATATTATTTCTCCCATTAGCGTAAATCCCATTATCTGCACCATTATTATCCCCCATAGCTGTAAATCCATTCAAATCCAAAGTCACATTATCTGAAGTAATATTAAAACAAGTTCCCGTTGTTGAAACATTATTCATTAAGGTATAAACCCCCGGCTGAGTAATATTTGCACAAGAAGTTAAATTAAATGAAGTAGGTGTGTCCCCAATTGTATAATTACTCCAACTTGAAACATTAAATATTACCATATTTGCATTCAATGGAGTAAAGTTGTAACAATCTGTACAAACATTTCCATCTTTCAAAATTGCAGGTCTCACAAATCCTCTTTCTCCAATTCCATAAAGAGTCACATTCGCAGAGATATTTAGTCCAGTAACTGCTGAAGAGTTTACATAAGCAGAATTATTGGTAATCTGGACTATTCCTGGAAAAGAGATGTCTCCACTTAAATCCGAACCCAAAGCGGAAAAAGTTATGTTACCAAAAGAGCCAGAGTAAATAACTTTGTTTCCTATAGAACTTCCCCAACCAGAAGAAGCAACATCATTAAAATTATTTGAAAAAGTACAATTTAGAACAGAGTTATTTTGGCCCTGAGGAACAAAAGAAATACCATAGTTAGTAGAAACAAAATTCAAAGAGTTAAAGGTGTTATTTACTCCGCCTGCATTGAGAATACCATAGTTAACATTAGTAATAGTTCCATTCAAAACCATCAGATTATTTTTTGAGCTATAACTAATACCGGCAATAGCCACATCTCTATCCAAACCATCCAAAGTATTTCCATTTAAATTAAGAGTTATATTATCTGCAGCCAAAGAGAAACAACCTCCCGAAGTAGAAACATTATTCATCAAATAATAAGTTTTATTGGAAACATTAAGTGCAGCGCCACAATTGTAAACTCTATCTGAACATTGAGGACTCGCGTCTAAATCAAAATTACCTCCAACAGAGTTATTATAGGTTGATCCGTTTTGACACCAAAATTTGTAACTTATTCCAAAAGTATTTGAGAAATTGTAAAGAATAGTAGCATTGAAGTAGCTATCATTAAACTTGTTCAAAGTTAAATTTGTCTGGAAGTTATCAAAAGAGACATAACAATAATCTGGAACTAAACCAACAGTAGCTGCTGCAAATTCTGCCAAACAAGAGTTAGTTGGAATAAATAAATTAGGTTTAATCTTAGTCACATTTATAGAAGTAGGCCCTCCGCCAGCTTGTGTTCCATAATTGATTTCAAAAGTCTGATTACTTAAGTGAGGAGTTATCCATTCAAGATAATCAAGTTTCCCATTTCCATTAAGATCGTAGGCATCGAAAGAAAGATAAGAATCATTCTCGACCCAGTACAAAGAAATATTTCCTTCCTCTCCAACAGAATAAATTTCAGGAATATTAGTGTAAGATAAAACATTAGTGTAACCCAAATTATCTGGAGCAGAAATAATTACTTGTTTTCCAGAAGAAGTGTTTTCCTCATAAGAAACAGGAGCAGGTGTAGTGTATTCTAAAGAATACTGTGTTGCATTATCTGCAATTTCAATAGATTGAGTTTCAAGAGAGCCAGTATTTTGAGAAGAATTAACATCTGTTACCGCATTTCCAGTAATAGAAGAAAAAAGTCGTCTAAAGAAGGTTATGAATTTTGATTCTTTCTTTAATTTAATATCAATTACCACTTGACCAGTCAACAAACTAGTTCTTACATTCTGACCGCTAACTTCAGAAGATTTTCCAGAACCATCAGCAATTTTAGAAACAGAAATATTTTCAGCAATAGCAGGGAGTTCAACAGAAATATTTTCAGGAACTTCTAAACTAATATTTTTAGTCCATTTAACCTCTTCGCCTAATCTTATAGGATTATGGTCTATAGTAATGTTTACTGCACCAGAGCTAACAAGAACATTAAACTCATTCGAAGAAATAGAAACAGAGTTGTCAGAATTAGATGCAACAATTTTAGCCAATACTGCCCCTTTAAATCCCTCTTTTGAAGAAATATCCATTATACCATTTGAGAAGTCACCTGTGAGATTACTAGCAATCAATTGATAATTTTGAGCTCCAGAAAAATATTCATTAAGGGCAATACTTGCAGGCTGGCCCGGCTTTATTCTTTGTAAAGGAATATCTTTAATTAGAGAGATAGTGTTGTTAGTTGTAGAGTTTAATAAGGCAAGTTGAGTCTCATTTAAAGTAATATAAGCTTCCGCTCTAGCAAGAGTAATATTCTGAGATTGAAGAGTTACAAATAATTTTTCATTGGGATTTTTGATATCGGATAAAAGCAAGTCTAAACTAATTACTCTAGCAGTTTTTCCTAAATAGTCTTTACCGAAACCCTCCTCAACTTTTGAAAAATTTGTAGTAACACTGACCTTTCCCGCAGTTTCATGAATAGTTACTTCACTATCTGATAATTTCGAACCATTATATATTACGGAACCAGGAACTAAAGAAACAGTTTGACCAGGCTCTAAAACAAAAGTGAATTCATTTCCGCTGCTTACTTCGCCGTCAACAACAACAGGGCCAAGAATAACATTCCCAGTTACAATAGAATCGCTAGAAGAAGATGAAGTACTCTCTGGAATAGAAGAACTTGCAACTGCATTAGTAGAAGAGCTGGAAGAAGAGTCATCCGAACTGGTTGCTGGAGGGTTTGAATCAGAGGCTATCTCTGACGAAGAAGATTCGGAAGAAGGAGAACCAACCGAACCAATATTAGCCTCTGAAGAAGAACTTGTTGTTTCGGGAGTATTTTCAGAACTTTCAGAAGAAGTATTAGATGAGGATTCGGAAGAAGGAGTTTCAGAAGAAATATTTTCAGAAGAAGTTTGATTAGTTAACTGCTGAGGCGGAACTACTTCCCCAGAAGGAATTTCAGAATAACCGCCCTGCTCAGGTATTTGATTAACTGCCAATTGAAAAGAGATCGTAGGGTAAATAATCTTTTCCCCAAGACTACCAAAGCCTTGGCCCTCGCCATAAAGATTTTTTCCTTCTGAATAATATTTTCCAGATAGTGGCTGATCGCTTGTCAATTCGCTCAATAGAAATTTCTTAGATTCATTCTCAGCCGCAATAGTGACTAACGCGTCTTGAGGTATTAATTCGCCTTCCTTAATGTTAATCTTTATAACTCCTTTAACAACGCCCTCAGAATAACTAATGTTTTGAACTTCAAAAACAGCATTTCCAGTAGGTTGAAAATTGTAAAATGAATATAAGCCAAAAAAGAAAATAATAACTGCCAAAGAAATACCTAAAGCCCAACCAAGTTTTTTATAGCTCTTTTGAGGAACATCAGATTTGCCTACATAGTTCGTAACAACTCTTTGTCCTACACGTTTATTCTCATATAAATATGGCCCATACTTTTTGCCATTTTTCTCTAAAAATTTCTTATATACCACTTTTTTCAACACCTTTTTACCCTACATTACAAAAATCAAGAAATTGGACTTTATAAATATTTATCAGGAGAAATATTATAATGAAAAATCGCAGATTTTACTTTAAAAAACCCATATTTTTACCCTACAAAAGAAGTCTAATCGAGTTATGGGGAAGGAATAACCATAGAAACAGCATGATTTTTTACGTTAAGCAGATCTTTAATATCCTTAAGACTGACCGAGTTAATTTTTTTATCAAAAAGATAATAATCTTCTGCTTTAGTTTGAATCTCGCTTAATATTAAATCAATAGCAGTAGCATCACTCTCTTCAGAATGAACTTTTTTATTACCTAAAACTTGCTTCTTTCCAGCTTCCAATTCTTTTTCAGTAATATCTTTCATTTTATAAAACTCTTCTAAAGAAATCTTCAAAACATCTTCCACCTTACTTTTATCAGAACCAATATAAATAATGAAGTAACCATATTTAGTCCCTAAATCCAAGTCAGTTTTTACAGCGTAGGCAAGGCCTCTTTTTTCTCTAACTTCCGTAAAAAGCTTAGAAGACATTCCCTCTCCCAGAATTGCATTAAAAACCTCAGCAGCATAATGTTTCCCAGAAGTTGCAAAAGGAAAATGGAAACCTATAGCAAGGTTAGCCTGCTCTATATTACTTCGTTCTTCTCGAAACTCAGAAATCTTTGGTTTTACAACAGGAATTTTTTTCTCCTTAAATTCATGAGGTTTAATGTTCTTACAGGATTCTTCTACCATCTTCATGACCTCATCAAAAGAATTGTTCCCCACAACACACAAAATAGAATTTTCAGGACAATAAGTGGTATCGTGTAACTCAAGAATTTGTTTTCGTGTAAAGGATTTAACATTTTTCTCAGTCCCAGCAATAAACATCCCAAACGGAGATTCATACAAACTAGACTTCAGTTTATCAATGACATATGAACGAGGATTGTCCTTATACATCTTAATCTCTTCGCAAATAACTTGTGCCTCTCGCTTTACTTCTTCCTCAGGAAAAAGAGGATTAAAGTAAATATCAAAAACAACATCCATAGCTAAAGAGAGCTGATCCGAAGGAAGTTTAACATGATAGGCAGTAATCTCTTCATGAGTAAATGCATTTAGGATTCCCCCCACTTTTTCAACTTCAGACGCGATTTGAAAAGTTGTTCTTTTCTTTGTCCCCTTAAAACATAAGTGCTCAATAAAATGGGCTATACCCTTAGTAGACTCAGTCTCATACGCAGATCCATATTTACAAGCAAGCATAACAGTTGTAACCGGAACATCTCTTTTTTCATGAATAACAGTCAACCCATTTTTCAAACGAGCTCGATTAAATTCGACCATATGCTCATGAAAAACATAAACTAATTAAATACCTTTCTATTAACATTTCTGTTCATTTGAAAGGAGGTTATATAATATGAGCTGGTACGAAAAAACAGCACTAGTACTTTCCGCAATTGGAGCTATAAATTGGGGACTTGCTACCCTTGGTTGGGATGCAGTCAAAAATTTAGTAGGTTCCTGGTGGCCAATGGGAGCAACAATAGTTTACTATGTAGTTGCACTTTGTGGTATATATGCACTAGTTGTCGCATTTAAAGATTAAATAACAAACAATTTTTATTTTTTATTTTTCCTTCCGCATGGAAGGACACATGAGAATGGACACGTAGAACTAAAATATGCAGGACAGGTGTAAAGCTCAGGCAAATGACCTAAACACGATGAATCTTTCATCTCCTTGCTCAAAGTCATCTAAGATTTCGAATTTTTCCTGAATAAAATCAATAATCCAATCTCTTTTCGTATAAAACTTACTTTTTCCAGTCAAACTCCTAGTAGGAAAACTCAAGACAACTTTTTCAGAAATAGGTACAATTTCAGTCAGCAGCTTTTTAGAATAATCTCTTTCTAATTTTTCTAATGCGTCAATTACATTAAATAAAAAAACAATAGGAGACTTTTCAGACTTAACCAAATTTTTTATACTAGCAAGATTAAACAAATCAATATTATGCGCAACCGCATTTAATTTATCTTTTTGAAAATAATTATTCATAACATCAACAAAAACTTTTATTGCCTCAACAGCAACATACTTGTTACTCGCAAAATAAGGATAACTAAACCCGTTCAAACCTGCGCCAAGGTCCACAATAGTTTTATCGCCCAAGTCTAACTTTTCATAAAGGTCTTCATAATCTCTATTTTTACTAGACATGTGCTTATTCAAAATCTCTTCACCACTAATCTTTGCGCCGATAAGTTTGTTTGTAATAAAAACAGTAAAATATTTTCTTAAGAAAGCACGTGTTTCTTTTACCTTTTCTTCAGAGTCTTTAATTTTCTGAATTTCGTAGGAATTTAAAGCTTTTTCAACTATTGAATCGGGCAAATTTTGAAATTCTGATTTCTTCTTGACTAGATTAATTAAATCTTCCATAAAATACAAAACTCTCAAGACTATTTAAATAAATCCGTTAAATCTAAAGTTCCTTCTGGGAGTTTTTCCAAACGAGAAATATCAGCTAGAATTTCTTCACGAGTATGTGAAGCTAAGTACATTTCAAAATCATCTGCAATACGCTGATAAGCGCCAAAAGGACGTCTTTCAGCAACCTGAGTATTTTCAATTGCTATGAAATTAACATAAATAAACACTTTTTAAGCTTTCTTTTTAACAAACTCCAAAATCAAATTTTTATTTCTAACTTCTGGATGAAATAATACTCCGTAAATTTCCTTCTCGCGAGATTTAACTGCTTGCGAAATTCCATTTCCAGAACAAACAACATCAAAATTTTTCAACTTTGAAAAATTGATAGAGTTATTATGTAAATGCCAAACCTCTTGAAAACCATTCAAAGCCAGAAAACTTTGATCAAACTTCTCATTAAAAAAACCTATCTCAGTTTTTTTCTTAACTTTACCACCATTAACTAGCCCAATAATCTGCATCCCTGCACAAATGCCTAAAAGAGGCTTATTAAAATCTCTGATCCAATTAAAGCATTTCAAATTAACTCTGCGGGCAAATTCATTGTCTTGCAAAGATGTTCCACAGATAATAACCTTGCTTGCATTCGCAAGATCTCCTTTGCTTAATTCCACATAATGTTTAGTAAAAAAAGGTATTTTTTCTTTTCTCAGAGTATCTTCAATTGGTTTAACAAATTCAAGTTCATGTAATTTTTCTTTACAAACTGAAACAAGAAGAATCATTTTAAATCAATCCTCCAAGAATTCCCTTCACCAACAACCTCAAATTTTCCAAGTTCTAATCTTTTCTTAAACAAAGGACAATTAACAACTAAACTTTCGAACTCTCCGCCCTCTCCCGCAGGATTAATCTTATATTTTTCTTGTAATTTAGAAACTTCCTCAATAAATTTTTTATCAATTTTTCTACCAATCCAAGATTTGTCAAAAGGATAAGCAGCAACCCCAGAAATAATAATTTCAAAACCGCTCTTCACAAGTTCATTAAGTAGTTCAATCTGGTTTTTTTGCCAAAGAGGATTAAAACATTCAATTTTCAGCTCATTACAGATCTTCTGAATTCTCGACGCCTGATAAACACTCTCAACCGCGCCAGTCACAATTCCTTCAATTTTAAAATCTTTCACGGCTTTCTTAATCGCTTTTTTCAAATCTCCAAGCTCCTCTTCTTTTTTCCCAAGAGTTTCCACACAAACCAAAGGTGCATCAATAAGTTCTGCTTGCTTTTGAGTTAATTTAATCGCAGGAGTATGAAACATAAAGCTATCGGGATTTTTTGAAACAATACTTATCAAACAGGCAATTTCATGACCATATTTTTTTGCAAGCCAAGCTGCATAAGTCGAATCTTTGCCCCCAGAAAATAAAACACCTAGCTGCATAAAACTTTAAAAGAATAGAGCTTTATAAAATATTAACATGCCAGTAAATGTTTCACCTGAATATGCAAAAGCGGAACTACAGTTTGATAGAGCACAATCAGACGAAGACAAGTTATTCTTCCTAGAAGAAATGATAAAAAATGCACCGGCACATAAAGGGGGAGAAGCACTTCGTGCTAACTTAAGAACCCGGTTAAAAAAATTCAAAGAGAAAATTGAAACAAAGAAAAAAGCTGGTGGAAGCGGAGGCGGAAAACCGACATTTAGAAAAGAAGACATGCAATGCCTAATTGCTGGACTTCCAAACACCGGAAAATCGTCATTATTCAACATACTTACTGGCCAGAAATCGTTAACATCAGATATTCCTTTTACTACATATACAATGAATTTAGGAACAACACAATATGATGACACGAAAATTCAAACAGTAGATATGCCTCCCTTCCCAAATGAAGACAAAAGTACAGTAAATACCTCAGATACAATATTGGTTACGATAAATTCCATTGAACAAATAAATGAATCTAAAAAATTTCTACTAAGAACTCATGCAAAAATAATATTTATATTTACAAAATTAGATTTGCTTTCGGATTCAGAAAAAAGAAAAATAGAAGCAACACTAAAATCAAAATACAAACATGACCGAGTAATATTCTTTTCAAACACAGACCACACACAAGAAGAATTGAAAAACTTAAAAAAAGAAATCTTTCAAACATTTCCAATAATTAGGGTGTACACAAAAGAACCCAAGAAAGAAGCATCAAAGACACCTATGATAATGAAAGAAGGATCAACGTTAGGAGATGTTGCAGAAAAGATTCTGAAAGGAATGTCCTCAAAAATTAAGCGAGCAAGAATTTGGGGACCGTCATCAAAATTTTCTGGACAAACAATTGGAATTGAAAGAGTTCTTAAAGACAAAGACGTAGTAGAATTTCAAACTGATTAAAATGAAAAAAGAACAAGCCTACTTTTTAGTTTTTATTTTTTTATTGCTTTTATTAATTTTTCTTTTAGATTTTGTTAAACCAATAGCTTCCGGAAAAATAGAAAAAGTCTCATATTATCCAGACCATGTTTCTCTCTACTTAGAAAACCTACAGACACAAATTTATTTTACGAATAGCTCTCCCGTAAAATTAGAAAAGGAAATGCAAATAACAGTTTTTGGAAAAAAAGAAGAGTCATTAAATAAATCAATAATTTTTGCAGACAAAATAATTCAAGTTACAAAATAATGGAAGCATTGATAGTAATAATCGCAATAGTTCTAGGAATAATTTTTGGAATTATTGCCGGTTTAACCCCTGGACTTCATACAAATTTAATTGCATCGATCCTATTACTTTTGACCTCTCTTGCTCTAAAATATTTTTCCCCAATTATTCTAATTATCTTTATTGTTTCATTATCAATCACTAATATTTTTTTAGAGATGATTCCATCGATTTATCTAGGTGCTCCTGATGAAGAAACCGCACTTTCAGTACTTCCAGGACACGAACTTCTTCTAAAAGGAAAAGGACATCAAGCAGTTTTTCTCTCGGCGCTAGGAGGTTTATCAGGAATAATTATTCTGTTGATAGTTTCACCAATCTTTTTTATTTTCTTACCTTCGACATATCCTTTCTTTGAAAAAATGATGCTCTGGCTTTTGGTCTGGATTTGCATTTTTATAATTAAAGATAATAAACAAAAAATTTTAGCAGCAATATTCTTCATCTTCTCAGGAATTTTTGGATTTGCCTCTTTAAACTTGAATATAAGTCAACCACTTCTCCCACTTTTAACAGGATTATTTGGAACATCTGGAATAATTTTTTCTCTTAATGGAAAAACAAACCTCCCTAATCAGGAAGCAGAATTAGAAAAGCTAGACAAAAAAAGTTTTTTCAGACCAATCCTAGCTTCATTTCTAGTCTCTCCAATTTGTTCATTTTTACCAGGACTTGGAGGTTCACAAGCAGCAATAATAGGTTCAAAAATAGCAGGAGAACTAGAAAGAGAACAATTTCTTTTCCTTAATGGTTCAATAAATATTGCATTGATGGGCCTTTCATTCGTAACTCTTTTTTTAATAAACAAGTCAAGAACGGGTTCAGCAGCAATAATTTCCCAAATAGGTCAAATAACTTTTCGAGAGCTATTAATTATTTTAGCACTGATCCTAGTTATTAGTATGATCTCATTTTACCTCACGTTAATAATCTCCAAAAACATTGCAAATAAAATCGGAAACTGGAATTATAGAAAAATATCTATTTCAATTCTAATATTTCTTGTAGCTTTAACAGGGATTATTTCAGGAGTTTTAGGACTTCTAGTTTTACTAACTGGAACTTGTCTAGGATTGTCTTGTCAATATTATGGATTGAGAAAAGGAATCTTAATGGGCTGTCTTTTAATTCCAACAATAATTATTTATTGGAAATTTTAATCACCATCTTTCAGAGCATCGAAATTTTGAGCCTCCAGAAGAATATTTCAAAGCACTACAGTCTAAATATTCTTTACGATAGGTAAATACTCTTTTTCCCTTTCCAGCCCTACAAAAGCTTTCCTCAAGAGAACAACCAAAGTTTACAGGAACAGAATATTTAGCGGAAAAAGTTTTTGCCTCGCCAATTAACTTATCAATCTCTTCCCTACTTAAAGCCAAGTCATCACGACAGTTTCCCTGCCTTACCAATCTTAAAAAATTAATTGAAGGATTACAAAAAGAATTTTGTTTACTTGCAACATATTGAAAAGTTTCTTCTAGATAATCCTTTGTCGGAGACATGCAAACAAAATTAAAGTTAAATGGAATTTTATTTTCCAAAACCTCATTAACTGTCTCATCAAATTCTTCAAATGCTTGATCATTTCTAGTAACTTGAGCATGAACTTTAGAATTACCATATAAAGAAAAACCAATTCTGTCAACGAACTGTCGACCGCATAAAGAAAGAATAGATGGTATGTGCCTTTCTCGATAATAAACTCCAGAAGACAAAACCTCTGTTTGTTTCCCTCTTATTTTCGCCTCTCGTAAAAATTCTAAAATTAATGGATGCATAAATGGCTCTCCTCCGGAAAAACGAACCATTTCAAATTGAGAATTTTCATCCAAAACTTGCTTCACTTCTGGCAGAGTCAGTAAATAAATCTGTTCAGAACTACTCCGTTCATCATCAGCGCCTTGTAAATCCCATTCAAAAAGTGCACAACTAGAACAATGGACACATCTATTCCCGCAGTTGTTTGTAACTTCAATAGTTAGCTCGGCCATTTTGCGAAACTTCTCAAAGTTAATTTATAATACAGAAGTTCGCAAGGTTGCATTTTTGAACGAAGTGAAAAGCAACCGCTATCAGATTTTTTTGACCAAACTGAAAGTTTGGAACCAAAGAAAAAACGTCCTTTATTTAAAGAGATATTTTTCAAGTTAGAGTATACCATTTTAAAAATACTCTTTTAAATTTACTTGCTTATCAGATTCCTTTCCAAAAATGCTTTCAATATAAATCTTAACGAGATTAATCGCTTGCCTAGTATACTCAGGAATATCATAATTTGTCGCTAGTTCGATTGCATGTTCTAAATATTTCTTAATACTCCCTTCAGAAATTGTAAATAAAATTTTTCCACCACATTTATGACAAACACCCGTAAGAGGAGGCCTTCTAAACTTCTCATTACAGTTTACACATCTAAACTCTTGGTGTGAGAACTTTCTCAGATTACCTCTAATATCCCTAATAAAATGCCTCTCAATAATTAACCTCGCAACATCTGAAGCATCGACCGCTCTCAACTTATTAACCAAATCCATTTGACAACCAACTTTTTCTTTCATAGTCGGCAAAATCTTATAAGAAGTATTGAAAACACCAGTATTAAAGTTTGTAGTGTCATGAGTAAAACCAATATTAGTAAATGGATCTTTTCCTTCCTTTAGCAAAGTCTTAACAGTTACAATTTTAACTTCAGAAGAATGCTTTTTTTGCTCAGCAGCTTCATACATTTCAATAGGATAAACGGTACAAGTTTCAAAATCTAAAATCTGATCATCTACTTCCCCTGCTCTAATATGTGCATTCAAAACAAGAGGCGCGTCCTGCGTTCCTCCCCGGTGGCTTGGTAAAAATTTTCTAGAAAAATTAATTAATACATCTAGTTGCATCATAACTGCAGCCTCATCACCGTCGCAATCTCTTCTCATTGCTGCATGCATAAAAGGACTCGCCATTAATCCTTGTAATTTTGAAAAACCAATTATTCTCCCAGCTACTCCTGCGCAATTGTGCGGTGCCATGCAAACAACATAATGTCCAATAAGATCCTCCCTAGATTTTAAGTTGTAATATCTTGGTAAGCCATATATTTTTTCAAGCTCATCATCAATGAATTTAGAGATATTAAAAAAAACATCGTCCGCTCTTTCATCAGGAGTTTCAGGACAACACGGAAGAACAACATCATGAGGCATAAGCAACAAAATCTGATCACTCTTGGTTAGATCATTTCCATAAATATCTTTGTCATAACCTAACTTTATAAGTTTCTCAATAGGCGCATTAATCTCCTCAGGTTTAAAGTGAGTAATAGGAATTTCCGTCGCGTCATATCTGATCGTCCCATCCTTATTTACACACAAGTTATGTTTAGCTCTCAAGATTCCTTTAGACATAATTTCAAAGTCATGATCCAAAGAGCTGGTGCCCTTGATTCCCTTTATTAAAACAGGAATTTCATCAGAAGTTAATTTCAATTCTTTTACAGAAGAGGAAAAAATTTCTGTAACCCCTACATTTCGATTGGAATAAGTTTTACACTCGCCATGTAATTGACATTCTTGATGCTCTTTTATCTGATCACACTGCACACAATAAAATCTTTTTTTAGTTTCTGTTCCGCAACTCTCACAATATTTCAAAATAGTTTCTTTCTTACAACTTTCACAAAAATAAATAGGAAATTCTGCTTTTACCGAGCCATGCTCAACGGCCTCATTCAAGCTTCTGAATCTCCCTCCTTGTTCTCCAACAGGAAATAAAACATTTGGACTTCCAGTCAGTTTTCGAAGTTTTGCCTTCTCTGGTCTCCCCATTCTAGCACCAATAAATTCTCCTGCTTTATCTTTAACAATAAATTTACAAAGAGAATTAATTATTTCCAAAACGTTCTCCTTGTCTTTTTTCTCATCAATAATTTTCTTTATATCTTCTTTGAAGTTAGATTCAGGACTCAAACCTAAATTAAATAAGAAGGGCTCTCCATCTTTAACCACAACATTATCAAAAACAACATCGTGCTCGACCCCCAGAAGTTCCAAAGCGCGTTTAGCTTCCTGAAATTTATCTCGAACAATTGCAGAATACGGTAAAACAAGACTACCCGTCCATTGTGCATTTTGAAGCCAGTCTAGTAACCAAAAAAAGTCTTCCTTCTTTATCTGAGTCCAGTAAAAGATAAAACTAGGATGAAGAGGTACAGAATATTTCTCAGAAAGTTCTTTTGCCTGTGCTAGAGATAAGTTGTATTCATCAACAAAGATGTTATCTCCACTTATAGTTAGCTTCTTATCTAAGTCTAGCTTCCACCACTCCTCAACATATCCAGGTTTAACTAACTCAGCATTTCTATTCATCAAATCTCCGAGAGGAAATAGTAAGTCTCCAATATAGACAATTTCAGCAACTTCTTTAGTATACTTTCTTGCTTCTTCTTCGGTCCTAATCTTTTTCAAACTACCATTTTTTAATTTAACAATAGGTCCATCGACTTTATCACAAGAAGTAAGCACGCAACCTTTTGTCGGCCTCTCAATTTTCAGCTGATTTCCATTTGACAGAAAGTTATTGGAAATAAGCATAGTAGCAGGATGGATAGAAGTAGCCGAAAATCCAGCAACCCTCGATCTTCCATATCTAAATCTAAAACTACCAGAGCGAGAAGGATGCCCAAATACAGGTCTGCCCGCAACTAAATCCTTAATATAAGTAGCAACTACATCTTTAGTTCCCTTTTCTCTTTTTTTATGAAGATCTATATATCCATCTAAATAACCCCAGTCAGAAAGAATTAGTCCTTTTGATTTTGCAGATTTAACCATTCTTGCAATTTTTGCAGCCTTCTGTGCCAAGCCTTCTGCAAAAACCAAACACATTCCGCCTCTGATGAAATTTGTTTCAATTCTTGGTAAGTCTTTGTAATTAGAAACCTCTTTATCTTCGGAAGGATCACCCGTGATTTCCACAGGAATATTTTTCGCAAGAAAAATCATCTCCTCTTCTGTAGGAAAGTACTGTAAATTATTGATTCTTTCATGATAATCTGTAACTTCTGTAACGTACCTCTTAACTTCTTGTTCAGTAGGATCATACTTTGCAAATCCAAACATCTCTCTCAAGTAGTCTGCGATTACTAAAGAAAAAGCCGCACCAGTTCCTCCCGCACTTCTAACCGGTCCAGAATAATTCAAAGCAAAATATTCTTTTCCCTCTTTTGTTTTCGCAAGCCTAACACTAGTAAATCCTTCGATTGGAGAAGAAACAACCCCTAGAGTCATATAAGCAAAACCAACCCTTATACCTGCATCAATCGCTTGAATTAAAGATTCAAATTTACAAAATTTTTCCTTAGCAATCTCCTCGGCCATCTTTAAAGGGACTGCAGGATCTAACTGTCCAAATTCTTTTTCCAAATCAAGAAGCCTTTGGGTAATATGCTTTCCATTTTCATCACCCATTTGAGGATAAATAGTAGAAATTAACCCGACACATTTTTCAGCCAGAGACATTGCAAGAGGAATCTCTACTTTATTAACAGGATCTTTTCCTTGAGCCTTTGCTTTTTCTGCAATAGAATATTCTCTCTTTACATTTTCAAATAAATCTTCGAAATAATGTGCTGTGTTCATTTTTTCCCATCTCCTTGCAGACTGACTTCGCAAACAACTTTTCCATCCGTTTCAACACATTCTTTATCTTGTTTTTCTTCATTGATAAAATCTAAAATTTTTATTTCCCGACTCTTTAAATTAAATAATGGAACTTTTCCAGGATCAGGAACATTACCTACTTTTTCTTCAAAAGGAGTTATAGATTGCCAACAAGAGCCCGCAATAAGTAGGATGTTATTATATGTAGAAATTTCCTGCCTATGTAAATCTCCTGTTGCAACAATGTCCGGAACGTGCTCGATAACTAAAGGATCTCGTTTATTATTAGGAACATAATCACAGCTACCATGAATCGGAGAGAGATGTCTCCTCTTCAAAAGCTCCTTTACAACTCTAGTAGGAGAACGATGACCATAATTAAGCCTGATATCTGGCATTTCTTCAATAATCCCATGCATGCTCGCACCATGATACATTAAGACTTTAAATCCACCTTCAATTTCAACCAAACAAGGATTAGTAACTAAATTCACATTTTCCATTTTTGCAAGATCCTGCGCCCACTCTTCACCAACTGCAGGTTGTGGCTCGCCAACCCAAACCGCATCATGCTGACCTGGAGAGATAATTATCCTAATATCTTTCCGAACTAATTTTAAAAACTCTGCAAGTTTTTTATATTGAGCAGTAACTTCAGGTATTTTTAGAAGTTTGTCCTGATCCGGAAAAACCCCAACACCATCTACATTATCTCCTACTAAAAATAAATATTTAACTTTTTTAGCAATTTGTCTTTGAGATTCTTCGCCTTCTTCACCGTTTAACCATTTAATGAATTTCAAAAAACTCTCTTCTAAAAACATTTTACTCCCAACGTGAACATCAGAAGTAAATGCAACCCAAGTATCTTCTTCTCCTTTCCGTTTCTCACTTAAAAGAGAATCTGGGAAAACAACATCATTTGCAAAAAGCATTTCCTTAGAACCTGAAACATTAAACGCCACCACTTCATCAGGTAGAATATCCTTACATTTTTCATAAAGTTCTTTTTTTCCCTCATTAATCAAAATTCTCGTTCTCCCAGTGAGATCTTCTACATCAAAAACAAGATTCTTATTTTTAGTCTGTCTCTTTCCAATAATTTCTACAATTAAATAAGAACTTTCCCGCTCATTAGATAAACGTCGAATAGACTTTAAGTTATCCAAGCTTCTTTCTTGGAGTATATTTCGAATTTGTTCATATCTATTTCTAAAATGGTCTACAAAATCTTTAACTTCGACTTTTTTAGGAAAAACAAGATCAGAATTAATAATCTTAAAAGATCTTAATTCGTTGTCCGAAGAAGAAATAGATTTAACAAAATTAGGATTAACCAGGCGATTATTTTGTGAATAACCCAAACTTAAGAAAAACTTCTCAAAAGAAATTTCAGTTTCAGAATTTAAAACAACTTTATTAATATTTTCAATATTATTTAAAAAAATTGACTTAGTAATTACTCTGTCTTTTATCTTTAAATTTGCAAGAACTTCAATAATCTGAAGAGCGTATTTTTCTTCAAGTAAAGAAAGAGAATTAAGAATTTCTTTATCTAAAAGAAACCCCTTCTGCATACATAGTTTTAATATTTGTTTTTTCAATTCCATTTTATCTCCTAGACTCTTGCTGGTCGGCAAGGTAATTGTCCAATCGAAGGAATTATATTCCTAATGACTCAATTAATATTGCATCTACTTTTTCAAGTAAATTAGAAGGGATAGAAAGTTTAACTTCTCTAGTCCTTCCGTGCCTCCCTTTTGAAATCACTTTTGCATTGATTAGTCCAAACATGTCTATCTCACCAATAATATCCGATACTCTCCTCTGTGTAAGAACTTCCATTTTTATTTCCTTACATACGTCATTATATAGATTAAAAATATCACCTGTAAAAAGACTATTATCGACATCTTTATTTTCTTTATTTAATTTAAGAATAGAATATAATACTGCCTGAAATTGTTTTGTGCTCGTTTCCACAATGTCTAAGATCTTATCTTTCTCTATCTTTTGATTAGCCTGGTCAATATAATCTTCGTTAATTCTTTCTTTCCCATCTCTTTCGGCTAACTCTCCAGCAATTCTCAATAAATCTAAAGCTCTTCTAGCATCTCCATGTTCTCTCGCAGCAAAAGCAGCACATTTAGAAATTACTGCCTCATCAACCACACTTTCTTTGAAAGCGATTTTACTTCGTTCATCTAAAATATCCTTAAGTTGCATGGCATTGTAAGGTGAAAAGATGATTTCCTCTTCCCCTAGAGAACTTTTAACACGAGGATCAATATTTTCTAGAAAAGTAACATCATTTGAAATCCCAATTATAGAAGTCTGCGCCTTACTTAATTCCGAATTTATTCTAGTTAAATTATATAAAAAGTCGTCGTCGTCAATTTTTTTAACAACCTGATCAATTTCATCAAAAATAACAACTATAGTTTGTTTTGTTTTATCAACTAGCTCTATAAATTTCTGATAAACAGCAGGAGTAGGCAAACCAGTATCTGCAACCTTATCTCCTAATTTATCAATTAATGCGGCCAATATTCTATACTCTGTGTCTGCGACTTTTTTTAATTTACAATTAATATAAATAACCTGAACGTTGACTCCTGCTTCTTTAGTCCTTTTTAAAATTTCATCGCAAACATATTGCACAGAAAGTGTCTTTCCAGTCCCAGTTTTTCCATAAACAAATAAATTGCTAACTCGTTCACCTCTTAACAAAGGAGCAAGGATAGAAGCAACTTGTTCTATTTGTTTATCTCTATGAGGAATTGTCTCAGGCTTATAACTAGTTTGAAGAATACTTTTATCTTTAAACAAGGAATTTTTCATAGCTGAGTCAAAAATATGACCTATTTGTACACCCATAACGCCTCTTTTAATTATAAATTACATTTCAAGAAATCTACTATTTAAATATTAGTATAAATGAAAATATAGTTGTATCACCTTTATTTCTTATGGAAAATTAATTTTTAATAATTTTACATTTTTTTCTTAATTAATCTTATTTCCGTCAATAGTTTTGTAGACCAAAGAAAACACCCTCACCCCTACGTTTCATTTCCAAAGGAAATTTGTTTAATCATTTTTTTTCATATTATTTATATTATATAATATATACTATATATTATATATATTATATTATAGAAAAGCTTTTAAATAAAATAAAGACCTTTAAAATTTTTATTTTTATTTATAAATCTTTCTCCAAAAGCAATCAAGGGGTGAGAGTCCTAACTATTTTTTACTAAAAAACAACATCTATCTCGAAATATATAAAAAAACATACAAACATTTATAAACAAAATTTCTATCGTTCTCTCATGGATAAAAGACCTTTCAGAAGTTTATTAGGAAAACAGGTGGTAACAAAAGAAGGTAAGAGACTTGGCATCGCTAAAGATCTTACATTCGAAACAAAAACAGGAGAATTAATTCATCTTGTTTTGAAAGATCTCACACCTTACACTTCCAATCTATCTTTGGAAAGAACAAAAGATAAAGAAGCATTAATCCCATTCAATTCTGTTATTGCAATTGGAGACTTTATCGTTGTTTCTGAAGAAGACTTGGCTTAAATAAACATTCATTAATATGGTAAAAGAAATTAAACTAGGTTCATTTAGATTTCTAAAACAATCTGCTGAACGAAATGAAGACTTTAACGGTTCAGTAACTATTAACCCGAATATTAATATTAAATCTATTGAAAAATTTAAAATTGAAGACTCCAAGCAAGAATCTCTCAAGATAGAATTTAATTTTGATGTTGATTATGCTCAAATGGGTAAGATTTCATTAGAAGGAAGGATGTTTTTATTTACTGATCCAAAAACTATGAAAGAAACAATAGAGGGTTGGAAAAATAAGAAGATAGACAGCGAGGTTAATGTACTTATCTTAAATTTAATTATGCAAAAGTCATCAGTTAAAGCATTACAACTCGAAGAAGAAATTGGACTTCCATTCCATGTCCAGTTGCCTAAAGTACAATTTGGGAAATAATTTTTCTTTACTCTAATTTATAAATTAATATCTTATAAGTTTCTTATTGCCCACATGGCACAATGATACTGTCGAATAAATTGGTTTGATAGTATGCTCACATGGCACAATGGTACTGCAATGGTCTCGAACACCATGCCCTCACGGGCTTCCCGGTCCGATTCCGGGTGTGAGCGTATTTGTTATCAGAATCGAACTTCGATTCCGAGTAAAAAGGCTTTCCATTTTAATTTAAATATAGAAAAGAGCTCTTTGCGAGTAGGGTCTGGGCGTTTTTTCTGGCTTCGCTAACCTTCTTTACTTCGAAGAGCAGGAAAAACGGAGTTTCTAAATAATTTTATAAACTCTCTTTTTCTTTTCTAATTATGGCAGCAACACCACCAGATGCACAAAAAAGAAAGGTTGACTGGAACATCGACAGAAAAGTGTATGACGAATACATGAAAACATGCAGCAACAAAGGTTACGCACCTCAAGTTGTTCTTGAAAAGTTGATGGCAAAGTTCAATCAAACTAAACAAATTTAATTTTAGAATTTTCTTTTTAATTACTTTCAATCATAGTTTTTCAAATTTATACAATTCTCCTTCATCTGTCACAGCAATAACTTTCATACTTTTATTATATATTTCAAGCTCTTGTTTTATATCACTTCCTTCAATTAAAGGAAAAAAGCTCGGAACAAACACAACTTCCCTCTTGTACTCTGGTGAAAACCCATATAAGAAACATTTATACTTCTCAACTTTTACTCCTTTTTTATCTTGTAAAACTAAAGCTGGATGAAAGTGCCCTAAAACAATCAATTTCGTTCTTTTGTCTTGTATCTCAAAATAAGCTTTTTTCATGCTTTCAGCATCCCCATGTAAAAATAACACTCCTTTTTCCAAAAAATAATCTTTCAACTCAATGTTAGTATACTTTATAATGAGAGGTTCTAAAATTTTATCATGGTTGCCTTTTGTGACAATTATTTTAACTCTTTTTCCAATTTTCTTCTCAAAAAATTTAACTAGTTCTTCAAAGTCAATAAGTTCTTGCCTTAGGATTTTACCAAAAAAGTGTTTCACATCTCCTAATAATATAATTCTCTCTATTTTCTTGTCCAATTTATTAAAAATCCTCTCAAAAATTTCATAATTTTCTTTCTGTTGTGTTCTCGGTAAAGCATAGCCTGACTCGGTCAACGTATCTTCATATCCTAAATGCAAGTCTCCAACTATCAAGGTCTTTTCAGATTTCCAATAAAGACATCTATCAACAACTTCAAGATCATAAATTTTTAGCATAGCGCCCATAATACTTAAAGAACTAAATCAATTAAAAGTCTATCTCTTTTTAGCTAAGTCATCAACGTGCAACAAAACATGTTCATAACTTTTCATCACACCCTTTGCCTCATTTGCCTTGACAAGTTCCTGAACAGGTTTTCTCAGTATTAATTTTATCGGTTTTCCTTCTGACCTATGTAAATACAGACTAGTTCCTAAATCAACATAACTCCCGGTCGAACCAGTATTCCAAAAAATATGGATTTGTTTAGCTCTTTTCTGTTCATCACAGTGATCAATACAGATTCTATATCCGCCCAAGTCTGCACCTTGATTTGTGTCAGTCGCAGGATAGTGGGCATTAAATCCTCTCTTTTCCATTTCAACCTTATATGCTTCTAGAAATTCTCTTTCATCTGCTGTTGCTTTTCTAACCGGACAAATCATATAAACCTCGTCTTCTTTTTGTAAACCAGAAGTCATATGATCCCAATCCACTTCTTTCATTAAATCTTCCAAAGCCATGAGTTAAGAATTCCTCCTCCCTTTTTAATAATTGCTGTCTTCTAATACTACTTTAGCCGTAGGCTACTCTGGAAGCGAAACGCCCTTTTCCAATTCTGCCCAAACTCTTTTGATAAACAAATTTTTATCTTCAATTTTCAAATAGTCAGTATGTGCTTGTATGATCAAATTTATAGCAAATGGGCTTATTATTCTCGTATTTTTCTTTTCTATTTTAATTTCTTTGCTTCTTATTTTGTCTAATATTAATTCTGCGTTTTGAGTATCCATTAAATCTTCCATAACTTCTCTTCTTGCCTCTTTTAAAATTGGAAAATCTTTAGTTTTCTTCAAAACAGCTGCTAGTAAAAAATGACTAGACATTTGTTGTTTTCCAGCAGATTTTCTATATCCTTTATAATTCCTCAAAATCATAAGCGATCTTGCCGCGCAGTGCCTAAATCTTCTCTTCAAAACTTCGGTTTTGTCAATAGCCTCATCAAGTGCCTTTCTTAAATTTCCCCTTTCCTCAATCAATTTCATCAATCCCTTCTCCATTTTTTCAGCATCAATATCCTTTCCAGCCACATAAAAGCCATTATCACTTATCCCTACTTCGACGTCGTGTTTCCTTGCAGCAGCAACTACATAGGCAACAGCTCTCGAAATTGAATCGTTAACTCTTCTTCCAAAAAGCGTATGGAAAATCACATATTTTTTCTTATTTACCTTATCATCAAACTCTTCAATTAATATCCTCTTATCACTAGGAATTAAAGAGACTTTGAATTGTTTACTAAAGTAACTATAGATTACTTTAGCAGTTTTGTTATCGATATATGTGTAATTTTGTATGAACTCCTCGATTTCCTCTGGAGATTTTTTAAGCTTGAATTTTTCTTCAATAAGTCTCCTAAATCTACTTATTGACATTGCACTTGTAAAACTCAAAGGTAACATTTCTGAAAACCATGAAGGGATCGTCGGCTTTCTATCGCTCGGAACAACATAAACTTTCATACCTTTTGCATAAAGGAACTGATACTTCTTTCCACCCAAGGTAAAAACATCTCCTTTCTTCATTTTTTCTAAGAAAAGCTCATCTATTTTTCCAATATCTTGTCCTTCTTTTGTCACAACCGAAATAAAACTCTCATCCGGAATCGTCCCGATATTGGTCATATAGATTACCCTAGCAAGTTTTCCCTTCTTTCCTATTTGATTAGTTGAAGAATCGTACCATATTTTTGAATAAAGGTTTCTAACATTAAGTTCATACTCCCCTGAAAGATACGAGATTACTGAAAAAAAGTCTTCTTTAGTCAAATTTCTATAGCAATAACTTTTCTTAATCATTTCATACATCTGATTTGCATCCCAAACTTTGTCAATTGCCATTCCAAACACTTGTTGTGCTAAAACATCCAGACAATTTTCAGGTATATGGACTTCATCAATTATCTTTTCTTTAGAATTTTTCAAGATTATTGCGCATTCTACCAAATCATCAAAATCATAAACAATAAACCTGCCCCTTGCTGTTTCATGTAACTGATGCCCTGCCCTACCTATTCTTTGCATCGCCCTTGAAACTGCCTTTGGACTTCCTAGTAGAATAACTAAATCGATATAACCTATGTCAATTCCAAGTTCCAAAGATGTAGAGCAAACTACCACCTTTAGCTTTCCTTCTCTTAATTTCTGTTCAATCTCAAATCTATGTTCCTTACTCAGTGAAGAATGATGCGCCCCTATATTTTCCATATATTTTCCCGGATATTTCTCTCTCAAATTATGAACAATTCTTTCGGTTGCAGCTCGAGTATTTGTAAATATTAAAGTAGTTTTATTTTCTTGTATCATTTTATGTAACATTTCATATAATTTCGTGTTCAATTGTATTGTATCTGTGTCTAAAAAATTATTAACTGGGCTTGCAATACTTAAATCAAGCTTTTTCACCATTTCAACTTCAGCAATTATACACTCTCTTCCTTGTCCTACTAAGTAATTCGCAACTTTTGGCAGTGGAGAAACTGTCGCAGACAAGCCTACTCTTACAATAGGCATAATACTCATCTCCTGAAGTCTTTCGATTGTTAAAGAAAGATGAGTTCCTCTCTTATTTTCTGCTAAAGAATGTATTTCATCAATTATTACAAACTCTAGAGCTTTCAATTTTTCAGAAAATTTTGGAGAATTTATCATAATTGCTAAACTTTCAGGGGTAGTCACTAAAATATGTGGTGCTTCTTTCAACATTTTTGCTCTTTCCTTTGCTTCTGTATCTCCTGTTCTCAATCCGACTCTTATTTTTTGTAATTTCAAACCTTTTTTTTCAGCCAAAGTTTCGATTTCACTCAAAGGAGTAATCAAATTAACAAAGATGTCATTACTTAATGCCTTTAGTGGAGAACAATACGTAGCATAAACCTTAGACTCTAGCTCATTCTTCAGACCCAGGCTTACTAGGTAGTTCAAAATACTTAAAAAAGCAGTCAATGTCTTTGTTCCCCCAGTAGGTGCCGAAATCAAAATGTTCTTTCTTTCAAAAATAGGTAAAACACCATATTTCTGGGTTAAAGAGAAATCTGGAAATCTAGAAAAGAACCACTCTTTCACCAAGGGATTTAGACTTTCAGTTACTTCAGCGGAGTTTCTTGGCTTTCCTAATTCATATAACTGTTGTTGTACATCCATTTGTAGACTTTAATGAGTTTATTCTTAAATCTTTTGTCCCGCAAGAGACAACTCTGGGTAATGGAGGGTCTTTATGCAGGACCAGAGTAGAATATAGGGACTATGTAGCAAACCTTTAAATAGTTATTCGGTTTTCAAGGTCCATGCCTAAGCTTTCGGACAAAAAAATCGAGAAAATTCAAGAACAGATACTTTATTTTTTGTATTCCATCTTCCCTAAGCAGATATTCACGGCAGATATTGCTCGTGAGATTGCCCGAGACGAGGAATTTACTAAAAAAATGCTCCAAGAACTAGAAAAAAAGACTCTTGTAATCAAAATCGACAAAAATTCAGAAGGAATAAAGTATGAAAAGAGATTAAGATGGAGAATTTCTAACAATGCTTATGAGATTTATAACGCTCATCAAAAAAATGCTCAGCAAACTGCCCTCAATATCGAGTCTGAACAGCAATTTGATCAAAAATAATAACTTGATTTCTCAAAATATATCTTAGACTATCAATAATATTATAAACAAATATTCTTTTTGAGTAAAATGGATCCAATAAAAGAGGCGTTTACCAAAATTAAAGAAGATATTTACTACTTACAAGCAGAGCTTGTTTCCCTAAAGCAAGAAATGTCTCTATTAAGATCAGAAAATTCAGCTCTTTCTCAAAAAATTGGTTCGGCAAATAAGGCACTTCCTCCATCAAATATATCTTATCCCACAGTTACTCCAACAAATAATCCCACAGTTCCACAGGAAATAAGGGGGTTCCAACCATTAAAAAATGACCTTTCCACAGGAAATAAGGGGGTTCCAACAGACATATCGACATACAGTCAGACAAACCAACAGACAGACAAATTAGCTATTTTCCCTATAAATAACCTCTCTGAAAACCCACTAAATAAGATGCAAGAAACCCTAGAATCTCTCGACAGTATCCGTAAAGAATTACGCCTTAAATTTAAGCGCCTAACGCCTCAAGAAATGCTCGTCTTTTCAACTCTTTATTCCCTAGAAAATCAAGGTCTAGAAGAGATCACATACAAAGTACTGGCTACTCATTTAAACCTCACAGAATCCTCTATACGAGATTATACTACAAAACTACTATCAAAAGGCATTCCTATCAAAAAAATACGTTTGAATAACAAAAAGATAGTTCTAAATGTCTCAGAAGAGCTAAAAAAAATAGCTTCTTTACCGACGCTAATCAAACTAAGAGAGCTTTAGCACTATAACAAATTCGTTTAAACGAATAATTTTCCTTTCCAAATCATTTAGACCTCGAACCTCACTTTTTCGAGTCAGTCTTGTTTTTAAGAGCTATTTTCAATCTTCCCTATAAGCTGAAACTCTCTTTTTAACCTGATTCAGTTACTTCTTTTTTACATATTTGATTCTCACTTTTTGATTTTAGGCTACTATTCCTCACTTTTCTATTCAACTTTATCATTTTCGCTCCTTTTTTTACTACCTCTAACTCTCACTTTTGCAGTTTTGAGTATAATTTGCTTCATTTCTTCAGGAATATAGAGCCTTTTCTTACCATTTAGCTCTCTTGCTTCCATAATCAAGCCTTCACTTTTCTGTTTTATCGCATTTATCTGTCCTCTAATAGTACTTTTATCTTTTCCTAACAAAACCGAGATATCTTCATAACTTAATTTAGTTTCTGAATTTACCATTGCCCAGATGATTGCTCTTTCCATAAGGGTTAAATTATCTAAAATACTTGTTTGAACAGTTGTTTGCACAACTGTTTGAGCATCAACAACTCCCTGCTGTTTTGTCCCTATTGTTTGTTGTTGTTTAGAAATCTTTGATCCAAACAATGAAATAAAATCTTTTAATTCATCAATTTCATTTTGCATAACAAATATCTGCTTCTTCATGTCTTGAATCTCGTTTGCGTGTATTTCATGCTTATTATCGAAGTGAGATATCCACTGGCCTACTTTTGAGAAATCTTCCTTAACTGCATCAAAAGACTTATGAATTTCTTCCTTTAATTTGCCAGTATCTTCTTTTTTTCTAAATAATCCAAACATCTTAGAGTTGTTTAAACAACCTTATTTATAAATGTTTCCATTATTTGTCCAAAAGGGTCAAAAAAAGCCTATTTTTGTACCAAAAAAAGCCTATGTTTTAGTTATCAACATGAGATTTATCTTCGGGCTTTTATGGATATTCATGCTAGAAGGACTATTGTTTTAAACAACCGGCAAACACCTAAAACAATAGCCCACAAACAGCCCAAAACACCAAAAATAGTCAAAAAAAGAAGCTTTTTCAATAAAGTCTGTTTAAACCCGTTTGTCCAAGTCTTAGCAGGGTGTTTAAACACATCATTATCGTCGGTAACTTTTTATGAAAACATTTATAAACGAACACTATCTTAAACACTAAAATGAGGTTTAAACACAAATTTTTCACAGCAGGAGTAATTTCTATAGGATATTATCTTGCTTCTTTATTCCTGAACATTGTTCCTTGCCAAATTTCGCCAAATGTTCCTAATCCACAATACATATGGTCAACATGCACTTTAAATCCGGATACTTTTATTTCATCCGGAGTCCAAAAATTATTCTTCGGGTTCAGTTCGAGACTAACTGATGCAACTCTTTTGGCGCTAGTACTTCCATTTCTTATAGCTATTATAGTATTAAGTCTTAAATTCAAAAAGCATGGCAAAAAGGAGGAAACCAACTAATGGCAAAAAAAGAATCAGGTTTCAGCTTTTCAAATTTTGTAGCATGGGCAACTAGTGTTCTTGTTTCACTGGCAGTCGGATCAGGCATGATCAACAAGACTTTGTCAATTCCATTTGTACCTTCAATCATAACAATAGTTGCAGGTTGGATAGTAGTTGTTGGCACAATTGTTTCAATAATCTTGGCAGTGTTTAACCGATAGTCTTTTAATCAAATAATTTGCTTAGAACCGCTTATATATAACTTAGGTCAGCTTAGTGCACAAAATCGCCGGTACCAAAGAAGTTAGTAGCGCCAAAACACCTAAATTCTTAAAAACTATAACTTCTTGATTTTAAAATGAGTTCACAAATCAGAAACTGTCGTCCAGAAGAATGTCAGTACTGTACTCAGCAAGATTCAGACGGTAGCTGTTTTTATACAAGTTCTTTAATTGGTCAGGCCGGTAAGGGGCCACTAGCTATTTCAATAGGTATACCTTGTTTCTATAACCTTCCTCCACAAGAAAGTTCAGCTCTTAAAAATCCTTTAGAAATAAAAGCAAATTAATATATAAATCCTTAAAAACTCACAAATTTTTCAAAAAAGATGGATCCGCTACCTGAGTATATTTGTCCGATTAGAAAACTCAAACTTTCTTTAAATCATTCTGTTGGTGAAAGATGCTATTTAGGTTCAGCTGGAAATATTTGCAATGCTTCTGGAAAACTTTGCGATATTCTTGAAGCACATGAACTTGCTCAAAGCTCAGATCATTCTCGCCTAATGGAAGTAGGGATAGAATCTGATCCTTCTTCAGGCAATCCGGTCCCGTACGTTCGACCTGTAAGATCTTCACAAAGCCAACCAAAGTGCACAACTTCTCCACATATAACAACTTCTCCACATATAACAACTTCTCCGCATATAGATTCCACATCGCCAGGTTATAACCCTTATAAAAAAGGAGGAGATAATCCCGATCCAAGAAAAAGGTATTAAGATGAGAGACAAAAGAAACCCCTATGACTTAAATGATTATAGGCCAATGCAACTTCGTCCAAATCTCTATGGCTTATCAAGTTCTACACAATCCTCTTCACCAAGCCAACCTAAGTGCAAACTAAAAGAGGAACAACCAAAAACATATTTTTGCCCATATACTGGTTCTTCTGTTTCAGGAGTTGCAGCCAGACATTGCAATTATTCTAACTTAGATGATTTTACTTGCAGTCATACTGGTGATGCTTGCGTAGCTAAGGGGGGACTTGAAGAATTTGCACAAAGTCAAGCTAAGTGCACAACTCCCTTAATTTTAGCAAGAAGCCAAGGTAGAAAAATTTATGAAACTCCGCGAGGCACTGATTGGCCTTGTTAGTTAAAAAGTCTTCTAAAACCGCAAAATTTATATACTTTATTCCAATAAGGTTATTAAATCGTTTCGATAAGGGAACCCTTACAGGAAGAAAATACCCTTAGTATACAAATAAAATGGTGAAAAAAGAGAGAAAAGCACAGCTTAGTAAGAAAGATGTTAACAAAGATAACCTAAGTGCACAAAAGAAGTTCCTTTATCATGGCTCCAATAAAGAGATCAAATTATTAATTCCAAAACAACCTTCAGATCCAAAAAAAGAAAATTCCCTTAAAGCCGTTTATGCAACAGACAGGAAAGATTATGCCTTAGCCATGGGTCTAACTAACCAAAAAGGCTCAACTAGTTTTATAACTTTTAATCCTGTTAAACTCCATTTTGTTAGGGGCAAGCCCAAAATGAAATTTATTTACTTGCATTATCTTTCTCCAAAAAATTTCAAAAAAAACTCAGAAAACCAATATCTTTCTTTTAAACCTGTAGAGTCCATATTAATTGAAAAATACTTTCCTTATGAACTTAGGCACCTTTGGACAAAGTCTAACAAAAAAGAATTAAATAAATTCCTTAAAAATAAAAAATGATCCATCAGTCTACAACCAAAATTCCTAAAGTAGCAATTTATTCAAGAGTTTCTACTGAAGAGCAGGCAAGAGAAGGTTTGAGCGTGGATGCTCAGATTGAAAAGTGTGAGGCGTACTGTAAAGCCAGAGGTTGGGAAATTTATCGAGTTTACAAAGATGCAGGTTTTTCAGCAGGCAGTTTGGACAGGCCTTCCATGGAGTTAATGCTTAGAGATGCAAATGAGTCAAAGTTCAATATAATTCTTGTTTATAAAATCGATCGTTTTTCAAGAAAGTTAAGAGATTTAATTTTAGTCTTAGAGAGCCTAAAAGAAAAAGACATTAATTTTACTTCAGTCACAGAACAAATCGATACTACTTCTGCTATGGGTGAAGCCTTCTTTCAAATTATCGGAGTTTTCGCACAACTAGAAAGAGGAATGGTGAAAGAGAGAGTTGAACTGGCATTTGATAAAAAAATTGGTATGGGGGAATCTCTTTCTCGGGCCCCTCTTGGTTATGTTTATGAAAACAAAAAATTAGTTCCAGACCCTCAAAATTCTGAAAAATTAAAAGAGCTTTTTGAAATGGCAGAAATGGGAATAAGTTACAAAGTTATCTGCGAAAAATTTAACATACAACCCTCAACATTTTACTCAATAATCAAAAATCCTGTTTATACTGGAAAAGTGAAATACAAGGGAGAGCTTTACAAAGGATCGCACAAACCTCTCATTTCTGAAGAAGTTTTCAATAAATTAAATTCTCTCGAAACTAGAAATGGATCAACAAGCTCGGAATAAAATTTTAGAAAGAGACAAGTTCTGTTGTCAAAAGTGCGGTTTTGCAGAAGAATCAGAACTAGAAACTCATCATATTACTCCTCAAGTTTTAGGTGGAGAAGAAAAAGAAGAAAATTTAATCACTCTCTGTTCGATTTGTCATCATTATGCTCCAGATTCTGCAAAGGAATTCAAAATATATCTTTCTGAAAAACTAGACTGGAAAATTCTAGAAACCTTTAGGAGGTCAAATCGTTCAATTTCCAAAAAAACAAGACAAGGTATGGAAAGAAATATCTCTGAAGGAAAAGTAATTTCCCGAGCACCTTTGGGATACAAAATCATAAACAAGGAACTAGTCATTGATCCAGAAAAATCTGAGCAGTTGAAATCCATTTTCAAAGAATTCTCAGAAACTCAAATTAGTCTTACGCAACTTGGAAAAAAACATGGTTTTACTACTTCAGGCATAAAAAAACTGCTAATGAACACCTCCTACCTCGGAAAGGTTAAATTTGCAGATCATGAAAACGACGGGACTCATCCAGCAATTATTGATCAAGAACTTTTTGATAAAGCGCAAAATAGGTTTCTAAACATTTGATTATTTTTTAACTACTAATTTTCTAAATTGCTGATATTTTGTTTCTGGAAATTGATTTATTTCTAAAGAGTTCACTAATGCATGTGGTGCTTCTTGTGTTGAAGGCACCCATCCTGACTGCGCACCACATTCTCCTCTAAATACTCCATATTGATTGCTTGTCTGAACTATGTTCCGAATTATCTGATATGGCGTTCCAACAATATATGCTCCCCTTACTTGCTCAACTTTTCCATTTCTATACAATCTAAAAATCTTTGAAGGATATGTCTCGAAATGGCTTCTTTCTGGAATAGTTAGACCTCCTGCAGATCCTTCAAAAATTAATCCATAAGGTTCATTCTGCTCTGCACAAATTCTTAGCAAATTTTCCTTAAGCTGATCCAGAGGTACTTCATTAGAAGAACGTACAATTAAATTACTCATTCTGGCTACAGGATCTTTTGATTGCTCAGATCTTGCATGACCATTTGAATTTGTTCTGAAAAATCCTGCACTTTCTCTAGAGTGCAAGTAATCTCTTAAAACTCCTCTTTCGATCAGTCTAACTCTTTGAGCTCTCGCTCCCTCATCATCATAGGGATAGTATCCGTCAAGTCTCTTTATAGTCGGATCATCATCTACACTAATAAATTCTGGAGCAACTTTTCTTCCAAGCTTACCTAAAAATAAACTCACCTTGTCTTCTTTTTGTCCATTCTGCCCTGTCTCCGTTTTCATGCTAGTCCCTTCTAGAGCATGGCCTATCATTTCGTGCCATAAAACTCCATGATTTTCCGGGTCTAATATCGCAGGGTAACTCCCATTTTTTTGAAGTGGAGAAGCAATTATCTCCGCAAGTTCTTCTCTAAGTTCTTCTCCCAAATTGACTATTGCTCGATAATGCTCAGGCCTAACCATTCCATCTGGAAAGAAATTCCTTCCATGTTGGATAACCCATCCATGAGCATCTATTGCTTCAACGGAAACTCCGACCATACTTCTTAGAGAATCATAATAAATTCTCGCACCCTCAGAGTTTACAATATGTCTCCCTTCTCTTCTAACTCTCATAGTAATATCTGCATCAACTAGGTTTTTTCCCTCTTGCCAAATTTCTGCGGATGCTGCTTTCAACATTTTTTCAACTTCTGCTAAATCTACACTTATTCTTTTTTCAGGCCCGGAGTATTTATCGCCGACTTCCTTTGTAAAAATTCTATATTTTTCTCTTTGATTTTTACTTCCAACCGCCATCAAATCCCGCGTGCTTTGATCTTGAACACAATCCCAAAATGCAGAATTAGACGCAAGCCAGATTTCATGCATAGAAGATTTTATATCCAAATCACAGGGCAATTCAAAAGGCCAACTTCCCATCCCTCCAGAGTCATAGCCTCCCATTCTTACTTCAACTCTTCCTGGGCAAACATGACGAGGGTCATAGTCTCTTGTAACTAGTCCTCCATTTTCTATCCACAAAGAATAGCTCTCAATTTCCCTTGCTGCAAGTGAAGCGAAAAAAGGACGAAATGTTACAGTTCTCTTTCCTGAATTTCTAAAACTATGTTGTGCCTTTAAAACTTTTTCTAAACCTTCCTCAAGAAAATTAAATATTTTTCTGTTTGCCACAACAAATTCTATTTTTCTAGTTTAAAAAGCCTTTATCTTGTGCAAGATATATTTCGTAGACTACTATTTTATTTTTCTTCGAGATCAGAATTTTGCTTTCCATTTTCCATTAATCATAGGAAGAAGTTGAACAGTATCATTTTCATATAACACTCCATTAGCAGCCATAGAAGCACTCGAAGCTCCTTGCATGTAAGAAGTTTCTGGAGAAAGCATTGTTCCAACTCTGTAAATATCGCCCTTTATCTCTGGCGAGTGTGAATGGCCAAATATTCCTTTACCAAACGATTCTTCTTGAGATGAAACTCCTCCTCCTCTTGCTCCATTCTTTCCAAGATGACCATGGGAAGCCAGTTGATATCCTCCCACAACTAAGTTACTACTTAATCTCAAAAATTGTACATTCGAAGGTATCTGTCCAATGAGCTTTAATGCTTCTTCTAGATATCCATCTTGTCTCGGCATCCTAGAAGTGATCATTGCATTCATTTCAAAATTCCAAAGATCATCGGCACTCTGGGGACTATTCAAATACTTCGGAAGAAAATCATGGTGATTTGAGTGCACAATATAAATCTCTCTTCCTTTCATCGCTTTAGAAAATTCTTTTAAATATTTCATGTTAAGCTCTAATTCTTTTCTTAAGTCCAATTTCCCATCCCGGAACAGTCTAGCTCTTTCAATTCTGTTTGCTAATTCATGATGAGAAATACTATATCCTGAAAAGAAATCATGTAAAATTAATCTTTCGGGTTTGAAAAACTCTATTTGCTCTAATGTGGCTTCAAGTGCACGAGGATCATGTTCACCAATGTGGACATCACTTGCATCAAGAGCTTTTACTTTTACTCTTTCAGGTTTTCTGTCTCCATTATATTTTAATCCCATATCAACAAATGAACCATCCATTCTTGCTCTAAGAGTTCTCATATTAAAGTAATTGCCGTCGATCGTTTCTACTAATACTGCGCCAAGCCTATGATCTTTAGCAGCTTGATCTCCCTTTGCGTTATACTGGTTATAATTCGGAAGAGTGACCATTCCAGTAGTCAGCAAATATCTTGGGAAATCTGCTTGATAAACTGCAACAGGTCTAAATCTTTGTTTTGAATGTGGGAAAACTAATGTCGATCCATACTTTGCAGGAAGTTTTGTTTTTCCTGTCGTAGGATCCACATTTTGTGGCGGAACAAGAATATCACTTAACTGGATATTATCGTTAAAACTAAAATATCCTTTTCTCCAAGCAGGATAGAGCTCAGGTAAATGCTCGACGCTTTCATGAAGAACATCCTCTGCTTGACATTTTCCCGCAGTCGGGCAAATTAACATTTCAGAACCGACATCTCTTTCTTTCATCATTCTTCTCAATCCATCGTAAAGATTCTGATGTAATGGGGCAGACCCTTCTCCCAAGAATGGAACATAAATTGTCCTTGCTACCCACTTCCCGTCAATTTTTTCTCTTACTTCTTTAGTCATATATGTTGACTGCGCAGCACTAACAACCCAGAGCATCGGAGTAGTTGGATGAGGGTTAGAATCTCGAACAGTTAGTCTTTCTCTCTGTTCCTGATTTATTCTAGAAACCTCCTCTCTTTTTGTCATGCTCAAAAAAATTCATTTCTCTTTAAAAGTCTTTATGTCTTTCAGAATATATTATTTTTAAGGGCCATATTTAAAAACCAACTATTCCAAAATTCTCTATGAAACACGATTTACCAAAAAAACCATCGACAAAATTAAGAGACACACACGTAATTGCCAATCCTTTTCTAGATAGTTCTGGTAGATATGTTCATGTTTGTTTTTGTGGTTATCACACTGGGATTGTTCATCCATCAACTTTAATTTCTAAAAATCACTGTGGACAGCAATGTACAAATATACGGAGAATATATTTTAATTATAAACCTCTCGATGAAGAAAAGATGGAAGCAGAACTTGATAAGCAAAGACAGGCGGCTCGTTCTATTCCTACTGTCGGATTAACTCCCTTTGAAATTGCTGGACAAAAATATTTTTGGGTTTTGGATCGAGGAGAATATGTTTATTTTCTCAGGCCAGAAAAAGCACATTTAGTTCAAGAAGTAGAAAGAGACCACAAAAAAGTAGATATTTCAAGACTCCTTCTTAGCAACAATTTTAAACCTTATTTTGTTGAGTAATTCATGGTTTGTGAGAAATGTGGTTATCAAGATGTAAAAGAGATTGAAAAATTCAATTTTCCCCTTTGCCAATTTTGTAATTTTTTTGCCCCAGAAGAAGAAGATAATTTTACTTTTTATTTAAACGAAAAAACAGATTGGAAACTTTTAGATACTTTTAGAAAATACGGTCAGACTTTTGGAAGCAAACAAAAAGCCGGAATGAACGAAAAAGCAAAACAAGGCAAACTTGTTACTCGAATTGCTCTCGGTTACTCTCTGCAAAATGGAGAACTTATTCCGAATGAAATGTCTTCAAAAGTACATTCGATATTTAGAACATTCAATGAAAAAAACTTTTCTTTAAATAGTATGGCTAAACACTATGGTCTTTCTGTAAATGGATTAAAAAAAGTTTTAAAAAACAGAACTTATTTGGGAGAGATAAAATTTGATGGAAGAATACATAAAGGAAATCATAAACCTTTAATCAGTCCAGAAATTTTTTACGCAGTCCAAAGAAAATTACAAGAAATAAGTAGAAAGAAAAAACAGGCTTAAATTCTTGTTTTCATAAATCGTTTTATTCTGGAAGATAAAAAGTATTCCCCTGGATTTGTATTCGCTTCCCTTATGATGTCTTCTCTAACTGCATGGAAAAGTAAGTCCGAGCTTATGTCCGTTTCCTCTAGTCCCTGCTCGAGAAGTTTGTAATATGTCTTTCTTATTCTCGGCGTTGTACTATACCGATCATTTGGCGATAATTCTCTTTCATGACTAATTTCAGAATACGGCTTAAGAAGCCATTTCCTTGCGAGAATGTCTCCAGCGGATTGTACTCTATAATCTTTGAAGACTATTCCTTCCATATCTCCTTTTGCAAATTTTCCAGGCAATCCTTCAACAAGGAGTCTTTCTATGTCTCTTTTATTTGGCTTAGCAACTCTTAATTCAGGTAGAGCAGGAACATCTTCAATCCCTCTTTCTCTTAGAAGTTGTACTGCTTCTTGATAATCCAAAAATCTTTCTAAGTTGCCTTCAGCATTCAATAAACCGACATCAATTAAAAATAATCTGTTTTCGAATTCTGGAGAGTATTCTATTCGGCTGTGTGGCTCTTCAGGATCAGATTCTTCTTCTCTAGGTGCAACCCACTCTCCGAAAAGTACGACGTCTTGAGGTAGGCCATAGAGACTGTAATTTTTCATCGCCCATCTTTTGAATGTAGGTATCCAGGCCTTGTAACCTATAGACTGATCCCAGCGTCTATTCATAACAAAGTTACTTCTGTTCCCTAAAAGAATTCTTCCTTTAACATTCCTTATTTGACAATTGCTTCCGTCGATTTTTTCAAATAAACTTATTTCTCCTGGAAAAACTTCTAGCCCTCCTAGATAGGGTATTTTTGGATACTTCACAAAGCTAGGTAGTTGATCTGTCATATTCTCGTGTCTATGAAATTTATTTGAGGGTAATTTGAAGTTTGGGAAATGAGTTGAGCTCCTCTTGCAACGTGATTATAATCAGAAGTCACTAGAATAATTTTTCTAGGTACCTCTTCATTTCTTAAAGGCGTTTTTGCAAATGTAGCTCCATGCCTTAGTAATTCACAATCTCCTGGAGAGATTAATTCATATTCGTCTGCCTGATTCAATAAGATTTCTAGATGGTTTTTTACAAGTAACCACGATTCAAGACTATTTGCTTCTCTTTCATCTTCTTGTAATCGTGTGTAAAATTCATCAAACCTTCGGGCATATAAAAAAGCTCTTCCGAGAGCTGATGGAGAAAGTTCTCTTTCATATCGGTTTAATCTTACTGTTGCATGCTTTAAGACCTCCTTATAGTTCTCAGGAGTTATAACTGGATCAGAAAGTTCTTCCAATCTCCTTAGATAAATGTCAATACTGTTCTGTCGATTATCTGGACTAATACCTTCTTCACTTTTCCTTTGAATATCAATTAATGCTCCAGTATCTACTAATATAATCGGTCTTTGAGCTCCTGAAAGATCAGATAATTCTCTCTCAATTTTTCTAAAGTCTTTCACTTCCCTATGTTTTTTCATGATGTTCTATGTCCTAAAATCTATATAAACCTTTCCTTTTTGTTATCTCTTGCAAATGACAACAAAACAAAGATTTTTAAATGTATAAAGCAACTGTTCAGTATGGCTACTTTAAATTTTGATGGATCTAAACTGTATCGAGCTAAAGGAACTCCCAAGCTTCCGCCAAAGGTAGCACTCGCACTCTTAAACCAGTCTGCTAGAACTTCCTCAAGAAGTTTATATGATCCTTTTTGTGGAGGAGGGACAATTCTTCTTTGTGCTAGAAAGTATTTCCCAAATCATTATTTAACTATTTCTGGAGCAGACATAGATCCTCTTGCGGTAGAAGCTACAAGACTAAATTTATTGGACTCCATACCTGAAACAGAATTATTACAAAATATTGTCCCAAGAGACGCAACAAAAGACACTTTGCCTACCGGAACAGATTTAATTGTTACTGATCCACCGTTCGGAAGAAGATGTCCAGTCTCCGAAGGATTTTTAGAAAAGGCTTTTTTAAATTTCAGAAATCAAAACGTCCAAGACATTTTCTTCTGCTATGATGGAAAAACCCCTCTTCAAAATGAATTAAAAAGAATTTATACTGTAAAAGAATTTAAACGAGATTGGGGCAGAGCATTTTATCATGCACAAGCAAAGTGATTTCTAAAAAAAATTCTTCAACAACGGAAAAATAAAATTATCTGTACAAAGTTTGTCTTTTTGCTCTTTAGCCGTAGGCTTTATGAGCCCAAAGCAATTAACGATAAGAGGTTTGTCTTTTTGCTCTTGCTTTAGAGTCTCCAGGCTTGTAAGCTTCTTTTCTTCTTGTGTCAGCAACAAGCATACTTCTATCATAAGAAATGAACGCTTGTCTAACTTTATCGTTCTTAGTATATTCAACAATAACTCTTGCAATAGCTAGTCTAGCAGCTTCGATTTGTGAAGATGTTCCGCCACTTTTTACATTTACATCAATATCCATATCTAATTTTCCTAAAACTTGTTCAGCAATGATAAGCGATTCTTTCAATTCTAACTGTTGTAGCATTGGATAAGCTTCAATAATTTTATCATTAATCATAACTTTTCCATTTCCTGGTTTTGCTGTTGCTTTAGCTATAGCTGTTTTTCTTTTACCAGATACAACCTTATTTGGAACAATATTCATTGCCATTAGATATATTTAGCAACCTCCGCAAGTGTGATGTACTTAAGGGGTTTATGAGATTTTATTTTTTCAACTTTCTTTAACTCTTCTGCTGTCAATGGTCCGTTCCCTACAAAGCATCTTAGTCTATCGAAAGCTTCTCTTCCTTTTGTTCTGTCCCATGGCAACATTCCTCTTATCATTCTTTTCATTAATCTGTCAGCATATCTAGAAACTTTTGGACCTTTCAAACCTATACCTCCAAGTTTTCTCCATTCGGAAACTGATCCAATAACTTCTTGAGGATTTCCAGTAATTATTGATTTTTCAGCATTGATTATAGCAACTTCTTTTCCTTTCAAAAGTTCTTTACAGGCCATGCTCCCGACTCTTCCTAGAGCAATTCCGTTAGCATCAAAATATAATTTTACCATTTTATAATATTCTTACTCCTTTGAAATCTTTATTTGTTTTTAATTCTTCTTGTACTGAAATAAATTCTCCCTTTACAGCTTTTATTTTTTCAACTGCATTTTCAGAAGCACTCCAAGAAACTATTTTTACTTTCTTTGTTAAATCGCCAGAAGCCAAAACTTTTCCAGGAACAAAAACTTTTTCACCATCTTTAACCATTTTGTCAATTTGAGTTAAATTAACAGAAGGCCATTTTTTTCTTGGCATTGCCAATAATTTCGCAACTTCGGTATTTGTATTTTTCAATTCCAATATGGCATTAACTAAGTACGGATTTGCCTTTGTTTCTGCTCTTCTTGCAATGTGTGTTTTGCTTATTGTTCTTTCCATTTTTAATAATCGCTGCTAGAAATCAATTAATGATTTCCTACTAAATCGCGTTAGCTTGCAGGATAAAACTTTGTGTTGAGGAGGGTTTATAAAGATTGTTATTGGGTTTCATTTATTCGGGGAGATGCCGGAGTGGTCAAACGGGCGACGTTAAGGCCGTCGTAGCTTACGCTTACAGGGGTTCGAGTCCTCTTCTCCCCACTAAAACATATTGAGCGAAGTGAAATATGTTAAGAGGATTCTAATGCTATTTCGGAGAATCAGGGGTTAAAATTTTTGCTCTTCAATATATTTTGCATCAGCAATAAAAGTAAAAAATCAGAAGAGTGAAAATTTTACAGAGTCCGAGCAAAACACTTTTGATTTTCTTTTTGCATCAGCAAGAAGTGTTTAGTTTTTCAAAAGTATTTTGCAAGTATCTTCTCCCGAAAATCCTATTTAATCTTTCTCAAGAATTCTAATCAGTCCGTCTAATTTTCCATTAAGAACTTTTAATCCTCTATTAAAATATCTTAAATTCATTTTTGTTTGAGCGCATATTTTTCCGACGTAATGAGAAACATAATCACCTATATTGGATTCCATCTTGTTACTTCAATTCTTTAGAAAGTTCATCTAAATTCTTGTTCAAAGCCTTTACAGCATCTTTGAAAATTTCTTCAGCATCAATTTGGCCCCAGGATTCAATTGTGTAAATTAAATCTTCAGTTGGAGTAACTTTAACGCCTTTGAATTCTTCTAATTCTTCAGTATCAATATCTAAAGCAGCTTCATTCTTAACTTTCAACTTTCCACCCTCAACTGCAAAAACTTCAGGATACATTTCAGCAAGTTCAGTTGATTTTTCAGCATCCTTTCCTACTTCAACTTTATTAAAATGTCTATAACTTAAAAGTCCTGGAGAGAACTTTGCATGTTCAATTCCTTTTCCTTGCTTTGCCTTTGCAACAAGTTCTATTTCTTGTTGTTTGTCAAGAATAACAATTGGGATATTATCATAAACAACTTCTTTTCCTAAATCTTTTGCTAAAACTTCTCTTCTTTGTCCCTCAGCTTTTACAGAAAGTTTCATTTCAACAACGTCTCCTTCCTTTACTTTTTGATTTTTTAAAGGAACTAAACCTACTCTATGTGCAATAATCTCATCATATAATGCAGAGTCATTTTTATAAATGTCTACTTCATCGACAGCTAAAATTGGAATTTCATTAGCACTTCTTCTAATTGCATTCGCCAAACTAACATTCATGTCTGTCTTGAACACAACCTTATTGTTTTTTTCTGATATTTTTTCCATTTTATTATTTATCAAAGTTTATTTTTAAAGCTTTATACACGTCTTCCTCTTCTTCCGCCGCCTTTCTTTGGTCCGCCTCTTGCAACCTTAGTAGTGTCAGCAATACTTATGATTTTGAATCCTTCTTTCTGAAGAGTCTTGACAAGTGAATGTGCTCCTGGCCCAGGTCCTGTTTCACCAGTTTGTCCTCGGATTCTAACGTAAAGAGAAGAGATCTCATAGTCTCTTGCAATTTCTTTTAATCTCTTTGCAATGAACATGGCAATTGTTGGGTTTGCTTTCAATCTGTCTTGCTTTGTAATTATTCCACCAGAAACTTTCGCAATAGTATTTCCAGCCAAATCCGTTAATTGCGCGATAGTATTATTGAAGCTACTGTAAATATGGATTATTGCTGTTTTTCCTTCTGCCATTTTATTGTTCTACTACTGCCTCCTTTTTCTCTTTAATCTTTCCAGCGATTAATGAAATCTTGCTTTCTAAATCTTTAGTTACAAAGAACGAGGGAACATTAACTGTTCTTCCATTTACAGAGATGCTATTGTGCGAAATTATTTGTCTAGCTTGTAATGGAGTTTTTGCTAAACCTTTCTTAAAAACAATTGTTTGCAATCTTCTATCAAGCCAGTTTTCAGTCTTTAATGCTAAGACATCTGCAATATTTTCAATGTTCAATCCCATTCCATTTAATTTATTGAAAAATTCCTTTTTCTCTTCAGGAGACTTTGGGATTAATGTTTTAGCTCTATTTCTTAATGTAGAAATCTTTGCAGAAGCTTTCCAAATTTCTCTTTTACTTTTTAATCCATATTTCTGAACAATTTCTTTTTCAGCTGCAATTCTTGCTGCATCAAATGCCTTTCTAGGTCTTGAATACAAATTTGGTTTTCTTTTTATGTCGCCCATCTTATTTCTTCTTCTCCGCTACCATTGGTTTAGCTGTAGGTTTAGACTGGGTCTTAGCACTCATTCCACTCTTCTTTTTATTAACTCTGAAGTGAGATTTTGTTCTTTGTCCTCTAACTGGTTGTCCTAATGTGTGTCTCACTCCTTTGTAAGACTTTATCTTCTTCATTCTCTTTATATCAAATTCAACTTGTAAATCTAAATCTGTTCCGTAAATATGTCTATCTGTTCCCAAATCTCTATCCTTTCTTCTATTTAATAGATACAATGGCATTCCTTGAGGATTTTTAATGTAATCTTCAATTTTGTGAATTTCTTGTTCATTCAAATCTTGGATTTTCTTATTTTTGTCTAATTTTAAATTTTTACAAACTGCATTTGAAAATGTCCAAGAAACCCCATTGATTTGGCACAATCCTCTATACGTTTTCATGTCTCCTCGAATATCTTTAGATAAAATTCTAACTAACTTAACTAACTCTTCTGGCTTTGGTTGACCAGGCTTTCCCTTCGGTGGTTGTTTTTTTTCTTCTATTTTTTGTTCGCTCATCGTATGAATAAGTTTTGCCTTTGAATTTCAGTTAACTCCTCATAAATCCTTTTTTCTATGGCTTTTTGAGGGTCTGGAATTCCAGCAACTCTTGATTTAATATCTTCGAAAGATTCAAATGGCTTTTTATCTCTTTCGTCTAATATCGCGTCGCAGTGTTTCTTTCCGAAACCTGGGAGCAATTCGAACTGGTGTAATCGAGTATTTATAGCTTGCGCTTTGTTGAAAAACTCAATAAATCTTGTTTCTTTTTCTTTTACTGCTTTAGCAATAAAATCCTGAAGTTGCATCTTTGCATTTTCAGTAAGTTTTTCTCTTAATAATCTTCCTTGAATAAACTGGATTTTGTCTCTCTTTCCTTCTCCAATATAAACTTCTTCTTGTAATTCGAATGTAGATCCTTTTCTAGGAACTAACTGCAACAAGGTAAAATTATTCTTGCCAATAGCCTGAACTACTGGAAAGGTTCTTTTCTCTAACGGATACCCGTAAGGTAAATAATCTAAGACGATTGCGGATTCTTCTTTGTCCATTTTTACTAATATTTTTTAACAACATCTAAAATTTTATTAATTTCGTCTTGGTCCAATGAGTTATCAGAAACAATTTTCAAAATATCTGAAGCATCCTTTGGTAAGAAATTAACAATATTCACGATATGCTCGTCTTTCAATTTAATTATCTTAAGCTCAGTAAGTTCTTCTTTCAAGGCCTTTGCCTCAGTAGGTTTCAAACTATAAAATTCTTTGATAAATCCTTTTATTTTAGTTGCTTTTTCTCCATCTCCAATTAAGGAAACAACTTCTCCATATGTTAAAGGTGTTTGGTTTTTTATCATCTTAATCTCTTCAAATGTATTGGGTGAACAATGTAATCTTTTGCAAGATTTCCATCCATTATTCTTACAATTTTTGACTTTCCTTTATTCCCGATTACAACTCCAGTACTTCCAACCATTCTTTCAGGATAGTAAGAAGGAATACTTTTTTCTTTCACAATTGCTACTTTATCATTTAATTTTAATTCTTTAAAGTACTCACTAAATTGTATTTTTCCCTTTTGTCTTATGCTTTTTCTTTTTGTCATTTTCAGTTTTTGTGTATTTTATGTTCGAGCTCAGTTCGCATTTTTTCTAAGACTTCAGTAATCGCAATGAAGGGATTTACGTCTTGTCTTTCAGACTCAACTTTTCCTCGGTCGTATATTACTTGTCCTCGAATCTCGAAATGATTATTGTTCGCTTTTTTGTGAATTCTCATTTCAAGTTTAAGCTCTTGGTAATCAACAACTCTTCTGATTTTCTCAGCATGTTTATCAACCAATTTCTTCGCGACAATCATTTCATCATCGTCGAGCTGAAACTTTTCCAGTAATATCTTACTGTCTGGTTGAGTCATTACCATTTTATTCAAACAAAATAGTCGTTTTTAAACCTTTGGCCAAAGGCTATATGGAGTTTTTCTTCGGAAAAAGTTCTTTGGTCGCAGGCCACGATGGACTGACTCGATCAGTTCTTTTGCCGTAGGCTTCACGGAAGCAAAGCGACCTTTATTGAGAGTATTTTCTATTAGCTTTACTCGAAATCATAATAGGCTGAATAGTTCTTAAAAATCTACGACCTTTTTTGTTATGCTTTATTAATTCAGAGTTAAGCCTCGCCTACCCTGCCTAGTTCTAAATTTCCCTTAGACATTTCAGTATCGGTGTTTTCTATAATTGTCTTAAACATCTTTTCGCCCCAAACTCCTCTTCCACACCTATCACAAACATCCATAGCTCTATTCGAAGGAACTTCGCCCTTGCAGTATACGCAACACTTTTTTGCTACCATCTTTTTTATTCTGAAGATAATTCTTCAATTTATTTTTTATGCCTGCTTCTCTTTTTAAATACTTCTATTCTCGCCAATATATTTTAACAACATTTAAAAATAGGCTTGCTTTTTCAACAATATGAAAAAGGTGATCAGTTTGCTGTCTCTAGTTTTGTTAATATCTTTAGCAGCAGCATCGTCCAATCAATGCTCTCTTTCAGTTTCATTACTTAGTCAAGATCCATATCCTGCAACACCTGGAGAATATGTCAAACTAGTTTTTCAAGTTGAAGGAGCACAAGATGTTTCTTGTGGAGATATACAATTTGAATTATTGGAAAAATATCCTTTGATTTTTGATCCAAATACTTCTGGTAAAGTTTCACTGAAAGCCGGAACATTTGTACAAGACTACTCTAGTCATCTTATAATTCCTTACAAAGTAAGAGTCTCTCCAGATGCACTCAACGGAGATAATCCTATCGAAGTTCAATTCTCAAACAGAGGAGAAACGCAGTCTTTCTTGTCAAAAGAATTTAATCTTTCAGTTCAAGAAGCAAGGGTTAACTTTGAAGTTTACGTTAAGAACTTTGACTATAAAACAAATACTCTTACCTTAGAAATCTTAAATGTTGGAAAAGCAAATGTGCAAGCAGTAACTGTTGAAGTTCTAGGCGCGTCTAATTTAACTGTCAAAGGTTCAAAGACAAATATTATCGGAGATTTGGATTCCAATGAGTATACTACTACTGATTTTGAAGTCTCACCCAGCTCTGCAATAATTCCTATGAACATTTATTACACGGATGGCGCAGGTATCAGGAGAACAACAACTGCTTCAGTATCTTTCACACCAGAAAATTTCTTAGATAGAAAAGCAGACAAAAAAACTTCTTCTTCGACTCCTTTAATTATCGGGGTTGTTGTTCTAATAGCTGTAGGTTATTACTTCTACAGAAAAAGAAAGAAGAAATAATTACACTTTCTGAACCCTATTTGATTTAATTCCTTCAACATTGAATGAGATTTTGTCTGAAACATATTCTTCTTATTCTAAAAAAGTAGTTTGATGCAAGGATATTCATATCTCTCACCGAATAAGATGAGTAGAGTATTACTAACTCATTCGTATCTTAATGCTTGAACTACGTTTATCTTTGAGGCCCTTATAGCAGGTAATACTCCTGAAACTGCTCCCGTTATTGTTGCAAATAAAATACAACCAATAAACAAGGAATAAGAATAATGTGGAGATAAGAATCCCCATCCTAAATTTACCAAGATAGTATTCGCAATTGAAGTAATTAAAAATCCCCATCCTACTCCAATAACTCCTGCAACAAATCCTAAAAATCCCGATTCAAATAAGAAAATATTAAATATTTCCGAATTCTTAGCACCAATCGCCTTTATGATTCCGATTTCTTTAAATCTCTCAAGCACAGAAGTAATCATCGTATTAGAAGTATTTATTGCGGAAACTAAAACCGAGATCAATGCAATCAAAATTACAAAACCAATCACGATATTTAATGCACTTGTATATGACTTAACTAGATCTTCAAAAGACTGGACATAAAAATCTTCTTTTCCCTCTTTAAGGTTTCTAGAATTTCTCAAACTTCTTGTAATTGCATCGACAGTCGAAGGTATTTTTGTTTTGTCCACTTTTGCAACTATCCAAGAGAATCCCTTTATATCGGAGTATAATTTTTTCATACTGTCTGCAGTGAGATACACATTTGAATCATCTTGGGGATTTCCTACCGGTGCATAAAAACCAGCCACTCGAAAATCTTTGCCCTCTATCGTGATTTTATCATTTAGGGATAAACCTTTTGAAAATATTTTGTTGTCCAATTTGTAGTCATACCCTAATGTAACCATTCCATCATCGCCTCTTTGTAATTCTCGTCCACTTTCAATACGGATGTCGGTGATTTGCATGACTAACGGATTTTGTGGATCGTATCCACTTACAAAAATATATTTTTGCTCATCTCTTTTTTCAACTTTACCTATTTTTATATAAACTCCTGTTGCACTATAAACTCCATTTGATTTTTCAACTGCACGAACATCTTGTTCTGTCAAATAAAAAGTATCATCTAATCCAAAACCTCCCATGCCTTTTGGTTGAATCATCACTTTATCAGAAGAGCCTCCTGCAGCAACAGAATCTATGTAATCATAAAGTCCCCAACCAAAACTGATAAAAATAAATATCGTAGATATTCCTAAGAAAATAGAAAGAATAGTCAATAGGCTTCTTGTTTTTCTATGTGCAATATTATTCAAAGAATATTTTATGTTTTCTAAACTAAGTGCCATTTGTGAAACTTCTCAAATTTAATTTAGAGTAAAGAGGTTCGCAAGTTTGCGACTTTTGCGTAAAGCAAATGAATCGACTTGTTCGATGCTTTATGGAGCAAACGCTTACCTTATTGACAACTACGACTGAGAGGAGTTTAGTGTTTGTCATTTTATTTTCTCAATGCCTCCACAGGATTTAACGAAGCTGCTTTTAATGCAGGGGCAATTCCCGATACCGAACCTATAAAAAAACTTCCGAATAAAGCAAAAGAGACTAAGAAGACGCTTAACTGGTGAGGAGTATTTCCACCGATAAATTGATTTAAAGCATCAACACCAACAAAAGCAATTCCTAATCCTAAAAGAATTCCAATTACGCCTCCAATTAACCCTAATAACCCTGCTTCAAAGAAGAATTGGAAAAAAATATCTGAATTCTTGGCACCAATCGCTTTCATTATTCCAATTTCTTTAAATCTCTCCATTACGGAAGTAGTCATAGTATTGACAATTCCAACTGCCCCTACTAAAATAGATATAGAAGCAATAAGTGCAATAAAAATTTGAATACCTGTTAAAATTTGATTAACGTTAGATAACATTGCCTGAGGTGTAGAAACTTGAAAGTCTTCTTGTCCCATTTTTACATTTCTTCTCTCTCTAAGTAATTTTTCAATTTCAGTTTTTGCAATCTCCATAAGATCTTTGCTCTTTACTTTTACTGCAATCACATCAACTTCATCAGTATTATTTGTCAAATCTCTCAAGGGTTGTTCCATTATTATAACTGCTCTGTCAATTGTAAAACTTCCTTTTTTTGCCAATATTCCTGCGACCCTAAAATCTTTTCCATTAATTGAAATTTTATCTCCGACATGTATATCCTTGCCAAAACCATTTTTTGTTCCATCGCCCATGTCATTCCCAATTAGGATCTTATTATTGTCCCCATCTCCGATTAGTCTTCCTTGCGCAGCACTTAAATCAAGATAAGAATAAATTCTTTTTCCATTTTCCCCCTCAGGATTGCTTACTGCGTATCCGATATTCAACTTATTATTGAACTCCATTTTCAGTGTCTCAATATTTCTTCCTATTGCCGCCTCGACAGAACTAATCTTTCCAATCGCTAAAACATCTTCTTTAGTTAGAGGTTTTACAACTCCGCTTCCGGGTGGGCCAAAGCCAGTTAACCCTCCCGCCTGTACGGTAATCAGTTCAGTAGATGAAACTTGAAATTGAGAATTCACTGCAGTTTTTAATCCATCACCCAGGGAGACTAAAGCGACCACTGCAGTTATACCAATAACAATTCCTAAAAGAGTAAGCCAACTTCTTACTCCCCTCCTTCTCAAATTTTTTAAAGCAATTCCAAAATATTCTAATTTCATGATTACTCGTGTTTATTTTCTCCTAGTAACTTTCTCTAGCTGGCCATCTCGGATCCAGTAAACAATTTCAGCATGTTTTTGTGCCAGTTCGGGCGAGTGGGTTACCATAATTATTGTCCTTCCTTTTTTATGAAGCTCATCAAGAAATTTCATAACTATATCTCCAGTTTTAGTATCCAAATTTCCTGTAGGTTCGTCCGCTAAAATAACTTCAGGGTCATTAGCTAAAGAACGAGCAATTGCAACTCTTTGTTGTTGTCCTCCAGAAAGTTGGTTAGGATAGTGATCCATTCTGTCTTGAAGTTCAACGAGTTTCAATAAGCTTTCAGCTTTCTTTTCTCTTTCTTCAAAACTAACCCCTTGGAATAACATCGGGAGCATAATATTTTCTTTTGCAGTTAGGTTAGGAATTAAATTAAAACTCTGAAAAATAAATCCAATTTTTTTCCCTCTTATTTGCGCAAGGTCGGATTCATGTAACTTTGAAATATCATTATTATCTAAAAAAATTTTTCCATATGTCGGGACATCCAAGCTACCTACAAGATTCATTGCAGTAGATTTTCCCGAACCAGAAGGACCCATAATTGCAACGAATTCTCCTTTTTTTATGTCCAAAGTCAAGTGATCGAGTGCATGGACTCTCGCTTGGCCCATCTTATATATCTTGTGAACATCTCTTAACCTAATAATTACTTCTGATTTTTCTCTCTTTTTCATTTTGACAATTTCCGAAGGAGTTGGCAAGGTTACAACTTTATGGCGTAACCGCTATCGGATTTTTTCGATCGAACCCTAGGTTCGAAATCATTCGAAAAACGTCCTATCAGCCAAACCCTATATTAGTTTTAATATCAAAACCTTTAAAAACACTCCTAAAATTGATTTAGTATGATAATCCCAGTAAGATGTTTTTCATGTGGAAAGCCAATTGCTCACTTGTGGAATCAATACAAGGAAAAAGTAGCTAAGGGCGAAGATCCAAAAAAAGTTTTCGAAGAACTTGGTTTAGACAGATATTGCTGCAGAGCAATTTTCTTAGGGCAAGTTGACAACTTAGAATTAGTTAACAAATTCAAGAAATATTAATTTTTATTTTTTTCTAAATTTTTATAAAGTCTTTTGCGATAACTAATCTATGGCAAAAAAATTACAACATTTGATTGATCGAGATTTAGACTTGTTTGCAAGGGCAGAAAGAGTTTTAGGAAGTTCGAAATCGGTTGAAAAATGGTTTTATTCTTATCCAAAAGTATTTGCAGGAAAAACTCCTCTGGAAGTTTACGAGGAAGGAAGAGTCGAAGAAATTTATCAAATTCTAGGCAGGATTGAGCACGGAGTTTATTCTTAGAGTCCACCCAATTTTCCGCCCATTTCCAACCAACTTTTTTTAACGGCGAATAAATGTCTGCAATTATCCATCTCTCCAACACAAACAACCGTTCTTTCTTCATGGTAAGGTAAAAACCTCCTAGGTCCTTTTCTTTCGGGGAAAGGCTCTTCGCCAATGCAAACAGAAATTCCTAATGGCATTCTAGATGTCAATACATAATCTTTATTTTTTCCAGAATAAACTCTGTCATGAAATTCTTGGTATGTGGTGTAGATTTTTAGCTCTGCCATTTTTCTTTAACACCTCGAGAATATAAGTAAGACGACTTTATGATTTCCCGCCTGGTGGCAGTACACACATAAACGTCGGAAGCTTAACTTCTGTGTTCGGAATGGGAACAGGTGGAACCAACCGACTATGGTCGTCTCAAAAGCTCCTATTTTGTCTCGTTTATAAACCTTCCGTTACAATAGCTTTTCCGAAAAAATAATTTTTTAATTGTCCAAATACTCCCCTTCTCTGTGCTCTTAAATATTCTTTTATATGCTTTCCCGAATGCTTTCCAATACAGAATCTTTCTCCTTCCCAACCAACACTTTTAGGGTCTACAACTTCATAAGTTTTCGGGTTTGCCAAAACTCCATGCTGATGAATTCCAGATTCATGCCGAGAAGCATTTTTTCCAAGAAGCGGTTTGTTTATTGGAATTTCTATTCCTGTTAATTTTGAAACAAGTTTAGCTGTTCGGTATATTTCTTCTGTTTGGATGTTTGTATACGTTTGGTAAAAATCACCTCGAGTTTCAAGAGCAGCGATAACTTCTTCTAAAGAGGCATTACCAGTTCGTTCTCCCATTCCAAGTATTGTTCCCTCGAATTGCGTCGCTCCTGCCAAAATTCCTTGAAGACTATTTGAAACTGCTTGTCCCATATCATTATGACAGTGAACTGACAAACTCATTTTTCCAGAATTAATTTCTTCAGAAAATTTTTTTCTAACTTTTTTTACTCTTTCATACATTTCAGATGGTTGGCAATATCCCACAGTATCAGCAATATTAATTATTCTCGCTCCAGCATCATAAGCAGTTCTCACAACTTTGAACAAGTAATCCAAATCCGTTCTAGATCCATCTTCAGGAGTAAATTCTATTTCATCTACAAAAGTTCTTGCATAAGAAACTCCGTTGTAAATCATTTCAAGCGCCTGTTCTTCTGTCTTCTTCAGTTTCGCATCAAGATGTAACTTCGAGGTTGCAAGGAATAGATGAATTCTTTTTTTCTTTGCATTCTCCAATGCTTTTGCACATTCTTCTATATCTCCTTTTGTTGCCCTACCAAATGCGCAGATAGCTGGGCCAGTTAAATTTTTTGAAATCATCTCTAGCGCTCTGAAATCTTCCTCATTAGAAGCAGGGAAGCCTCCCTCAATAACATCCACGCCCAATCTCTCCAATTGTAGTGCTATTTTTAGTTTCTGCTTCGGATTCAAACTAACTCCTGCAGCCTGTTCACCATCTCTTAAAGTTGTATCAAAGACAAAAACACGCTTTCTCTCGTCAAGCTTATTAGAATAAGAAGGTTCCATGAAGTCTCCAAAATTTTTAAGAAAAAGGAAACCCGTTTACAAAATTAGTAATTCACTAATAATTTGTATTTGGGTTTGCATATAATTTTCAGGAATCTTGCCTATATAAATTTTGCTTTTCAACCAAGTTTTAAAATAACAAACTTTTTGGGTGTCTACTCTACTCCCAATTTGCATTTCTAATTTTTTTATTTTTCTTGCTTCGCAAATGTAATGAAAAGCAAATTGTTCGGTCAAACGGGCAAGATTTAAGCTCTTGCTTTTGTCACGGCAGGGTCAAGCTTTTTCAACAAATAGTTTTCTAAATTCAAAAAGAGCAGAAAGCGAGCAGAATCCGTCCTTCTAAATTATCCAATAGTTTTTTATAGTCTTGTTTAACCCTATATTTTATCTGTGGGGGTGCCGGAGCGGTCAAACGGGCAAGATTTAAGCTCTTGTGGCTTTTGCCTTCGGGGGTTCGAATCCTCCCTCCCACATTCATTTTCCAATTCTAACGGTGAATTTTTTCACCTACTCTAATAAAAATAAACAAATAAAAAATAAATTTTCTTAATTACTTTCTTTTCTTCTTGTAATTTCTAACTAATTTTCCTATTCCAATGATTAAAACTATTGCTCCCAAAACCCCTAAAGATGATGGACTAGTTATTGAAAATAGGCCCAAAGCAGCGAGTATAAGAAAAACTCCTGTTAAGGTTACAAGCCATGCAGTTAACTTTGCCATTTCTACCTCCCTTTATCAAATAAGTATGCAAAGCATCTATATAAACTAGTGGTCAGGCTCAATTTTCGACACATTTAAATAATCCTCCCAACTGATAATTAAATGAATAAAAAAAGAGTTGGTTTTTGGTTTCAAGTACCTGCAATTGCATTGCTTGTAATTAGCGCCGTTGCAAGCTTGGTTGTAAAGATCACAAATTCGTATCCTTTAACATGGTTAACTCCAATAACTCTTTTAGCAATAACAATTCTTTACTTCTTAGGCAGAAGCTATGAGAAATCTGACCACTTCTCTTTTTAATTTTTCAATAAACTTTTATACTATTAGTTCGACTATTTTTTAAGCCCGGGTAGCTCAATTGGATAGAGCAGTGGCATCCTAAGCCGAAGGTTGGGAGTTCAAGTCTTCCCTCGGGCGTTTGAGTTGATTATACAAAACCTTTAAAACCTTAATTTTCATCAAGTTTTTATATTCGCACTGGTAGTATAATGGTAGTATAGTTGGTTTCCAAGTATTAAATTGTACGAAACGACCAATTGGCTCGGGTCCGATTCCCGACCGGTGCATGAAAAAGAAAATGAAGAACAAACTGAACGCATTTTATAACAAGCACTACCAGCTTTCTCTAATTTTCCCAGCAGTGGTTTTAATTCTCTCTTTAATTTTTATAGGTCATAACTATTTTTCTCATGGCGATATCCTTAATCGTGATGTCTCTTTAACTGGTGGAACATCTATAACTTTTGCATCAAACCTTCCTGTAGAAGATGTTCAAAAAGCACTTTCAAGTTCAATTTCCGACGTAGAGGTAAGGAGCCTTTCAGATAACACAGGAATTCAAACTCATCTTTCAGTAATTACTTCTCAGAATTTAGATACTATAAAACCTATTTTAGAAAAGTACTTGGGTTATTCTCTCACTGACCAAAATTCAACAATCGAGTCTACTGGATCAAGCCTCAGCAAAGATTTTTACAAACAATTACTTATTGCAGTTCTTATTGCTTTCTTTTGGATGGCTGCAGTCGTTTTCATTATTTATGCTTCAAAGAGAAGCGCAAAAGTTTGGGCAATAATTATTAATCTTCTTCTAGGATTTTTTATGGGTTCATTCTTTTTCAATTTACCAATAATTCTTTCAATAATAATTCTGGTTGCAATAGCAGGATACTTAATTTATATTTATATAAAACACTCCGTTCCTAGCTTCGCAGTTATGCTCTGTGCCTTCTTAGATGTAATCATGACTCTCGCAGTAGTCGATCTAACTGGAATGAAAATTTCTGCAGCAGGAATTGTTGCATTCTTAATGCTTATTGGATATTCTGTAGACACTGATATTCTTCTGACTACAAGAGTTTTGAAAAGACACGGAACTTCTGTCAATCATGAAATCTTTGGAGCATTCAAAACAGGAATGACTATGACGTTGACTGCTCTCGCTTCAGTGGCTGTAGCTCTTATTTTTGTTTATTCTTACAAAACTTCTCTTAATCAAATTTTTGAGATTTTATTAATTGGCTTATTCTTTGACATATTCAATACTTGGATAACAAATACTGCTTTAATTAAATGGTTCGTAGAGAGGGACAGCTTCAAATGAAATTAACCTGGAGAATGTGGGTTTTGATAGTCTTCGTTTCATTCTCACTCTTGGCAATTTTTGTCTCCCCCGGCCCATCGATTCCTGCTTTAGAAAAAGGATTAAGCGTAAAATATGTGGAGCAGAATAGTTCAATATTTAATCAAGGATTAAGGACGGGAGATATTATCCAATCTGTTAATGGACAGACGATAACAAATGTTACTGATTTCGAAAACGCAATAACCATTTTATCAGATAATCAATCCCACAAATTAACTATTAAAACAAATAAGGAAGAAATAATTGGCTTATTCAATTCCTCGATAACTAATGAAATAACTTTAGAAAAAATTTCTCCAACAAATCTTAAGGCAGGGTTAGACATTCAAGGGGGAGCAAAAGCTGTTGTAGCTGCAAAAGACCATGAGATCACTTCAGACGAGTTAGATCGTTTAATCGAGATTTCTCAGAATAGACTTAATCTTTACGGTCTTACAGATATGAAGATCTATCCTCAAGATGTTTTAGGTAAAAAGTTTATGGTAATTGAAATTGCAGGTTCTTCAAAATCTGACTTGGAAAATTTAATCAATCAGCAAGGTAAATTTGAAGCAAAAATAGGAAACAACACTGTTTTTGTCGGCGGAAATGAAGATATTACCTATGTTGGTAGAAGTGGGCAAGATGCGGGAATATATTCCTGTGATCAAGCCTCATCAGGTTATGTTTGTGAATTTAGATTTGTGATTTATTTATCTGAAAAAGCCGCACAAAGGCAAGCAGATCTTACATCTAACCTTTCTGTGAATCTTTCTTCCGGAGGAAGATATCTAAGTCAACCCCTTGATTTGCTCGTGGATAATCAGACTCTGGATAGCTTACAAATAGGTTCAGATCTAAAAGGACAAGTTACAACTCAAATACAGATTTCTGGTTCTGGTTCTGGAGCTACTCAACAAGAAGCTCTTGACAATGCAAAAGCAAATATGAAAAAATTACAGACCATTTTAATTACTGGAAGTCTTCCATTCAAATTAGATATAGTAAAGCTGGATAGAATTTCTCCTCTTTTAGGCGAGCAGTTTGTAAAATCAATTTTAATTGGTGGTTCATTAGCAATTCTGGCAGTTTCCATAATTATTTTCGCAAGATACAGAAAGATCAAAATCTCTCTTGCACTTTTATTAACTTCCTTTTCTGAAATTGTAATCATCTTAGGTGTTGCATCGATGATAAAATGGAATCTTGATCTTCCATCTCTCGCAGGAATAATTGCAACTATAGGTACTGGAGTTGACTCTCAAATAATGATTTTAGATGAATCAAGAGGAAATCAGGGTTCTCTTATAGAAAAAATAAAGAAAGCATTATTTATAGTTTTCACAGCATTCGCTACTGCATTTGTTTCTTTAATACCTCTTACGGGTTTCTTAGGTTTCATGGGAATTACAGCAGCAGGCGGAGGATTTTTGAAAGGTTTCGCAATAACAAGTTTAATAGGTATCACTGCAGGAGTAGTTATAACAAGACCTGCATTTGCAGATATAATTAAACATATTAATGAACATCAATAAATGCTACCACGCTGGCACATTCTTTCCGGATTTATTCTTTCTTTTTCTTTATGTTACTTTTTTAGCTTTTCTTTATTCGCAGGCCTGATTGTTTTCTTGTCCTCCATTTTTATTGATTTAGACTATGTTCTAGTTTACTACTTAGAAAAGAAAGATTTACATCCTAAAAACTTCTTTTATTGGTGGAATAAAAAACATGAAGTTTGGAAAAGTTTACAGAAAGAGGAAAGGAAAAATTTCAAATCTCCTCAACGTATATTACATGGTGTTGAATTCTTAATTATTCTTTTAATTTTTTCTAAGATTAATGTCTTTTTTTGGTGGATTTTTTTAGGAGTTATTCTCCATTTAATTTTCGATTTAATTGACTTTGGGCTAGGCGAAGACAAGCATTTAATCTGCTCCAAAACTTCTCAACTTTGGACGTTTCATAAGAATAAAGGCAAAAGGTCGTTTGTCATCTCTTCCTAAAAAGACTAATAACTACAAAAATAAGGAGAGTAAGTAAGGAAAGTAAAATAAACCAAAGGTCATAATTATTTTCTCGTATACTTGAAATTACTTTTCCAGTCAAGTAAGGTAACTCATTAGACTCGACATCATAGTCTATCCAAGTTCCAACTGCATAACTCGTGCCGTTTATGCGATACATAAGTGCACCATAGTATTTACCTTCTTTTCCTAAAAAACAAATTTGTTTATCTCCTCCAAACGTTTCTCTTTCGTAGATAACTTGTAATCCGAGTTCTTCTCCAGATAAAGTATAATCATTTATGTTTTTACTTTCTCTTTTTGAAAATTTTAATTCTCCCGAAAAAAGAAGATTCATATCTCCAAGAAGGCTGTAGTTTTTACAGATAAGTTCGTTCGGTTTTCCAGAAATCATGATCTTGTCAGGAGATATTCCGAACCTAAACGCAGAGCAGAAACTAATAGTGAGGAAAAATAACACAATAAGAAACAAAATTTTTTTCATAAATAAAATTTGAATAGGTATTATAAAAATATTATTATGCTGGCATTGCAACAAATGTTAAATCTGTAGTCAAGTTATAAACATCTGAACCGATTTCTTGATCATAATCTCCCAAATCTAATTTCATGCAAAAGTGATATGTATCTCCGCTCTTTCCATTCCCGTAAATAATCGAAGAGGTCCATTTAGATATATTTGACCAACTAGAGCAGCTTGCGCTTGCAAATTGCAAATAGTTAAAGAAGTCACTTGCATTTAGACTTAGCCTAGGTTGTATTCTTGCATTTAATGTTCCTAAATTTCTCGCAGTAATATTTTGAACAGCAGACTCGTATCCGGGACTAACTTGCCCAAGATAAACAGAACTTGGAGAAATTTCAATTAATGCGTATGGTTCGAGAACATCTACAGAAACAGTTAAACTTCCATCGCGATATTCATCTGCTGAAACCAAACTCGCCCCAAATAAAACTAGAAAAATAACCAGTAAAACCTCTTTATTCATTCTCTCTAAATACCGGCTTTACTTTTAAACATTTCTTTTGCAATTTCATAACCTTTAATAATCATATTTTCTAAACAATTAAATGATTCAGGAACAAAAAAAAGAAGTTCTTGGGATAATCCGCAGATTACGGAATAGGGATTTTTCTGGGAATACCGGGCTAGCAGTAAAAAATTCGGCATATAATCTTTCTACAAGCCTTATAGCAAAAATAGGTTCACTTTTGTTTACAGTTATAATCGCCAGAATGTTAATGCCCGAATTATTTGGTTTATACTCTCTAGCTCTTTCCACAACAGTTCTTTTTGCAGCATTTAGCGATCTTGGGATAGGAACCGTCCTTATTAAATATCTTGCTTCGGAATCTTCTAAAAAGAAAGGGAATATCGGAAAATATTACTATTATTTGCTCAGACTAAAATTATATCTTTCTATCGGGGTATCTTTGGTCTTGGTACTTGGGGCGTATCTAATTGCGAACAATTATTACCATAAGCCTATTTTCTTTGCTTTATTGGCTGGAGGACTTTATGTTTTCGCCAATAGTATGCTTGGATTTTTCTCTAGCGTATTTCAGGCGTTTAATGATTTCAAGAAGTTTTTAGTTAAAGAAGTCATCTTCCAAGTACTCAGGTTAGTTCTAATTCCTTTAGCCATCTTTCTTGCTCTTAAATATTCTTCAGAACTAGTTCTCTTCTCAGTAATGCTTTCGTTAGCTATCTCTTTCTTTTTTGCTGCTCTTTATTTGTACCTGAATGTTCCTCGAATTGCAAAATCCTCCATTTCATTAGAAGAAAAAAAGAAGATCCTTCTTTTCATATTGCCTATGTCAACAACGATCCTTTCTGGAATTTTCTTTGGCTATGTTGATACTATAATCTTGGGTAGATTTGTAGAAGCAGAGTTTATTGGGTATTATCAGGCGGCCCTTGCATTAATTGGCTCTGCAGGCGCATTCGTAGGATTCACTGCTGGCGCATTATTCCCCCTATTCTCTCAAATGAAAGGAGAAAAGCTTAACCTTCTTTTTAAGCGTTCTAAAAAGTATACTTTGCTTCTAGGCCTTGCTGGGATGATTGCCTCTCTTCTTTTATCTCGTATTATCATCCTAGTTATTTATGGCTCACCATATCTTCAAGCAGTAAACATTCTTAGAATATTTTCAGTATTATTGGTCCTTGATTCTCTAATTGGGATATATACGACATTTTATATTTCTCAAAACAAACCAATTTTTGTAGCGAAGATACTAGTCTTTTCTACAGTTTTAAACATAATTCTTAATTACTTTTTTATCTCCTATTTAGTTTCTAATAGTCATTATCTGGCAACAATCGGAGCAGCATGTGCAACAATCATCGCAAAAATAGTTCATTTATGTATTCTAGTTTTGACAAAAAATATTAGTCGCTGATTATTTTCTAAGGGACTTTTCGATCTCTTCTCTAAATTGAACAATTTCTTCAGGAGACAATGAGTCTGTTCGAACATTACATTTATACTCTCCAGCACGCCCCTTATAAAAGGTCTCCTCCGAGCTATAGTCTGGTTTTCTAAAATATAATCCGTTATATTCCCAATCAAATCCGGGAAATTTTCTAGACGGTATCGCGTTATCATAAATAATTGAACCCGGATAAGGTTGTAGAATTCCTATATCGAAAGAATCGGGGCTATTCCTTTCTATCCATTGCCTTGTTTGTTGCACATCTTCTCTAGTTTCTCCTGGATGTCCCAAAATAGTGAATGCTTTGTATCTCATTCCTCTTTCCTCGATTAACTTTCTGGCTAAAGTGTTTATCTCAGAGGTTGTTCCTTTACCTATGTTGCCCAATATTTTATCTGACCCGCTTTCAACACCACTGCAAAGCTCTACAAAACCCATATCTGACAAATAGTCCAACGTTGCGGGGTTCCGGACAAGAAGGTCAGACCTTACAAACCCCCGACCAATATAGCTTCTTTGTTTCATACTTCCAGCTAGCTTTTTTAGTCTTTCAGAATTTATATTTAATTCATCATCGAACCACATAAATGCTTCAAATCCAAATTCTCCATTTAAGTAATCTAATTCTTCAACAATTCTATTAGGGCTTAAACTTCTGGTTTTCCTGTACATATCTATTTGTCTACCAGAACAGAATTTACATTTAAACGGGCAGCCTCGTTGAGTCATCACTGTTGTAGCTTTTTTTCCATCTATCGTGTATCTATATGTGAGGATGTCATAAAGTCCTCTATCTGCAATCGGAGTCTCGTCTAGACTAGATAATATTTCTCCTTGTACGAATCCTCTCGGCATTGCTCTCAGATCTAGCGTTTCAGCTTCTCCTGAAAAAACTGTGTCAAATAGATCAAGAGAGTTTCTGTTGGGGTCTGCATTGAATGCTTCGGGATTCGTTCCTCTTAGTGAGAGCATCGCAGAGGCATGTGCACCGCCCAATAAAAGATATTTAGAAGGATCAGCCTGTTTTACTGCTCTAGCTAGAGGATAAACCTGGGAAAATTGAGGAGTAGTAGAAGAAAATCCAATAATATCTTTTCCGTCTATTTTTTTCAGTAATTCTTCCTTGGGAGAATGACTTCCTGCCAAATCAAGAACTTCGACATCTTGGCCTCGAGATAGCAGAGTAGTTGCAAAATTAAGCAGACCAAGGTTTGGAAATACTCTCTCGTCTATCAAAAACGGTGAGGGTGGATTTACTAATAATATTTTTCTCATAAAACTTCATTCTTTATCAATTTATAAAGATTATTCGGATTGAGAGCAACTATTGATTCACCCAGATTTCTCGGAGCGAATACTGTTTTTTGTAAAATCGAGGATACTTTTTTAATATTCTTAGGATAGTCTTTTTCAACCTAATTTTTAGGCTTCGTCTTTCGCCATGTCTAAATTTTCTCAAATTTTCTTTTTCTTCTTCAGTTGCCAAAATTTCAATTTCTTTTTTTGCTCCTCCAAACCACCATGCCATTTCCGTAAATGTACTTTGATAAGTTCCAATAATCTTCTTTGTTTTAGATAAAAGCAAAAGTTCAATGAGGCTTTCAACTAAACTTTCTTTTTCATTCCTCTTTACTATTTTTTTAGGAAAAACAATCATATTTTTACCAAAGATTTTCAAAAGACGGTTTTCTGTTTCACTGGAGTCCGTTGCCAAGAAAAATCTTTGAGAGAGATCTTTCGCTAATATCTCTTTTATTTTTTCAATAAATTTTTCTTCACTAGATATTTTTCCCCAACCATCTTTCGAATCAACAATATCTCCCCTTCTTATGTGGAGACCAATAGTTGCCGAAACTCCATTTTTTTTGGCGAAATTATCTACAGTTTTAGCTATTTCTTTTTTTATTTTAAGTTTTTTTATCTTTGCAATTATTTTTTCCTTAACCTTCAGAGGGATCCTATTATATTCAAAATCAATAGACTCGCCAATTTTAGGAGTTACTTCTTTAGAAAAACCCCTTTGGACCTCTTTATTAAACAAGCAGAATCTCCATGTGTCTGTAATAATTTCCTTTTCTTTATGGAGTGAAATAATGTTATTCTGATCAGTATAAAAAAAATAATCTCCTTCTTTTTCTATTCTTTCAAGTTGCTCAAGAGAAAGTGTTTCTATCTTATTCTCAAATAGATCTTTAAAATCTGCGCCACATGCCCAGTTCTTTGGCCAATATAACTTTAGTTTTCGGTTGTATTCCTCAGACATCCTAAAACAAGAGATTAAACATTTCAATCGATTGCACAATCCTCCTGGGCAAGCAGAAATAACTTCTTTAGTCATAGTCGTTTGTTCTTAAACAAAACATTATTTCCCCAGATTCCCACAATTTTAAAGCTAGGTAAAAGTGCTCTTATCTGATTTAAATTTATCTGACCTTTATATAGCTCCTGGTTATAAAACTCCGTATAGAAATACTTTGTACGGTTATTCAGTGTATCTTTTCCTCCTGTTATTAGCTCTTTCTCTGCACCCTGGACATCTGCCCAGATAAAATCAATCAATTTCACTTTATTTTTTCTAGCCCAGTTATCAAGAGTATTCGTTTTAACCCCAATTTTCTTATTAAAATTTATCTCTGGATAAATCTCTAGATGTTTCTTTGGCTCTTTTAAAGAGGAAGAGTCCTTTCCACCAACACCGGTAGAACTTTCAGAGAGAAAAAAACTAGATATCCCTTGTTTATCCGAGAGAGCGACTTTTTCAATACGAACTCGTTTATCTCCGTGAAATTTTGATTGGAGGACTTTTATCATTCTGGGGTCTGGTTCAAACAAGAAGAGTCTTGCATTTGGAAAGATTCTCAAGAACTCTTCGGAATCTGTACCTCTATTTGCTCCTATCTCTAAAATCAAAGGATGGCTATTAGCTATCAACTTTGTCAGCTTGGTTTTCTTTATTTCAGCACCAAATAGCTTATACTTAAAAAAATTAATTAGTTTTTGTATCATCTTTAATATATTCTTTTATCAACATGTCTTTATAAATATCATTTTTTGGAGTCATCTTCGACATTATTCCATTTGGATCTCTTCTGTACTTTGTCAACGGTAAAAAAAGATTTAACATTTTTTTACCTTTCTTTCTTGCTCGTAAATAAAATTCCCAATCTTCACCTCTTTTATATTTTTCATTATATTTTGTGCCATCATTTCTGAACATAATTGAAGAGTGAACAAAAACACATCCCGAATCTAGTCTTTTGCTGACAATAATAGGAAGCCTATGCCATTTCCAAAAAGTTCTAAGCAACTTTCCAGATTCATCGATAAATCTTGCTGAAGTTCCAACAAGGAAGATGTGAGGATGTCTCTCTAAGTACTTTACTTGCTTCTCAAGTCTCCGCGGATACATTACATCGTCTGCATCAAGGATTGCAATATATTTTCCTCTTGCGATCTTTAGAGCTACATTTCTTGTCGTTGTAGAACCTAGATTTTGTTTATTTTTTATAGCTATAACTCTCTTGTCTTTTTTGGCTAATCGTCGCATAATTTTCCAAGAATTATCCTTAGACTGGTCATCAATCATTATTATCTCAAAATCTTTTAAAGTTTGATTCAGCACAGAATCAACACTTTCTTCTAAAAACCTTTCCTTATTATACACTCCCATGATTACAGAAACAATTGGTTTTTTCATTTTTCTTCTCTTAATAGTTTAGTAACTAGCTTATTAAATCTCTCCGAAACTTGTTGCCAGTCTTATTTTTCGGCAAATTCTCTAGCTCTCCTTCCCATTTTTATTCTCAATGTTTTATTTTTAGCAAGTAAGTTAATTCTTTCCGTCATCTCTTTCTCAGAGTTTACAACAAAACCGTTACTTCCAGAGCTTACTAGCTCAGGCATAGCAAATCGATTAAACACTATTGCAGGCTTTCCGCAAGACATTGCTTCTAAAATTGGTAGACCAAAACCTTCCCACAATGAAGGATACACAAAAATGTCCAAAGAGTTCAAAAATTTTAATTTTTCTTCTTCATTTAGATCTGTAAATATTTTTAGATTTTTATTAGTTCTAGCCAAATTAACTCCTCTTTCGTAGGCTTTCTTCTTTGAACTAGAATCTCTTGCTCCTGCCAACCATAACTCCTTCTCTTTAAAATCCTGAATATGGTTTAATAGTAAATCTATATTCTTTGAATCTCCAAATCTGGAAAAGCAACCTATTCTTATCTTTGAATGGTTTTCTAATTTTTTTGGACTATATTTTCTAGAGTCTATTCCTAACAATATTTTCTCAATCTTATCTGGAGAAACACCATATTTTTTTATTAGAAGATGGCGAGAATACTCGCTTATTGCAACAACTTTTTTATTCCCGAATCTGTAAACAAATTGACAAAGTATTTCTACCTTAAGATTTGCTAGCCAGCTAGCATTACTTGCCATACGAGGAGGATTAACATAGTCAATAACAATGTTGACTATATTTTTGTTTAGACTACTTGCAATAGCAATTATGGGTTGATATCTTCCAAAGTTACTTACAATAATCGTTTTTTCTTTTATTCGCCTCAATCTTCTTAAAAGGTCAAACGTACCAGAAAGCCTAATAAGTTTTGTATTAGTCTCTGGCAAACCTCTTTGATTGCTATACTGGTACCAGATTTCAACATCAAAATTCTTTGACAAGTATCTTGATAACTCCTTTATAACTTCAGCACGCCCATTTCCGAAACTAAATTCATTTGTGATTTGAATTATTTTCATTTTTCAAAAAAAGTCTTCAAATAATCTCTCCCCCATTTTTCTAAAGATAAATTTTCCATAGTTTTTCGCGCATTTTTTTTAATGGCCTCTAATTTCTTAGAGTTATTCAGTACCTTTAATATTTTATCTGCAGAAGTATTATCAAATCTTTCAATTATTATTCCATTTTTTCCATCAAGAATTATTTCTTGTTCAGAATCATTTGAGCAAACAACAAAACACCCTGAAGACATTGCTTCCCCAGTTACCATTGTTGGTGCGCCGCCTTCATACCTAGATAAACAGAAAAAAATATCTGTAGCTAAATAATAATTTCTTATCTCTTCCCTATCGACTGTTCCTCGGTAGATTATGAATGGCTTATTCAAAAGAAGGCTAACTTTATCTTCATCTGCTCCGCAAACTATAAGCCTGAATGAATTATTTTTTTTATAAATTTCTTCTGCGAGAGATATTGCCCGGTCCAATCCCTTTGTCCAATATCCTCCTCGCCCCATATACAGCCCATATGTGCTTTTTACGTCTAAATTAATTAATCTTCTTGCCTTTAATTTGTCTCCAGGCTTAAATTCCTTGATGTCTGTACCTGTCCGTATAACTTTTATTCCTTTACGATTCCCATAAAGTTTCTCTAAATCTTCTTTTACCTTCTCAGAAACGCAAATGATTTTTTCAGAATTCCTATAAGGAGGTTCTTCCAATCTTCGAACCATTTTTAGTACAGGTCTCAAAATCATTTTTTTTAAAAGGTTTAACCTACTCTGATGGTTTTTTAAGAAAAAGTAAGTTACCCCATGATATGTATGTACTGATTTAAAATTTTTATTTTTAATTTTTTTCAAGAAATATCCGCCCATAGCATGGCTGTTCACTATTTCATAATTATTATTTTCAACTATTTTTGAAACTTTTTTTGCGTATTCAAAAAAACTTAGTGGATAAGGTAATCTAGTTTCCAAAGAAATAAACTTAATATCTAGGTCTATCCATTCTTTATCTTTTTTACCCGGGAAAATGCAATCAATATCAAATTTTCCAGGAAAATTTTTTCTTAGCTCTCCAAAAATATTTTTCTGATAAATACTTAGTCCACCAAGATAGTTATAGTCCGAACCTAAAACAAAACAAATTCTTTTTTTCATACTAGAAGTTTTTTCTTCCTCCAATTCCTTTCAAAAAGTCAAAAAATCCTCTCCAGGAATTGAGTGAGCCCCTAAATTTAAATTTTGCAATTTGTTTTATAGGTCTCAAAATAGTTTCTACTAACAGCGAGGAGTACGCAACAGGTTTCAAGTACCAAACCTGATATTTTCTTATAAACTTTCCTCTGTTTCTTACTAAATAGTAATCAGTAGTTACGTTTGAGCCACCACCCGAAGAATATGCTACGTGGTGTAGTAACGTAGCCTTCGGCACAAACAAAATCCTAAATCCATTTCGTCTAGCTCTTTCTTGGAATTCTGTTTCTTCATAATAGCAGAAAATGTCTTCATCAAAACCACCTATCTTGTCAAAAACTTTTCGTTTTATAAAAAGAAAAGATCCAACCAAATGCTCAAAGTTAGTTTTATCATACTGGCCAACATCTTTTTCCATCGTGCCAACTAATTTAGCTTTCATAATTAATCTATTTAGTTTAACTCCTGTTGCCCATAATGTGTCTGGTCTAGAGACATAATAGTTTTTTACTCCGAATATATCTGCTTCCTCTTTTCTCTTAATAATCTCTGTAATCGTATTTTTTCTTAGAATTAAATCATTGTTCATAACTATGATATACTCTCCAGAAGATCGCTTCAATCCTTCATTTATTCCGCCTGCATATCCCTTATTTTCTCCCAGCTCCAATATCAGAACCTTTGGAAATCTTTTCTTTATTTGTTGTATTGAATCATCTTTGGACCCATTATCTGAGACAATAATTTCTATTTTTTTGTAATCTTGTTTAAGAATAGACTCAATACACTCTAAAGTAACCCTCCCTCCGTTATAATTTATAATTATTAGAGACACTAACCCTTTCTTACTTTTTTGCTTCACCATATATTTTTTCCAATATTTTATTTCTTCTTTTTATAGAGAATTTGCCCTTTTTAATTTCTTCTAGACAATTTCTAGACATTCTTTTTAGTTCACCGGAGTTTTCAATAAGTTTTGAAGCTTTGGCAACCATATTTTCAATAACCTCTTCCCCTAACTTGTCAACGCTCTTCCAATCAAAGTCATACTGGTCCTTCACTCCTGGTGGATAATTTACAACAAATCCCGTTTTTCCGTCAGTTATAATCTCTTTTCTAGAATATCCATCTACACTTACAATCGGTATACCGAATGACATTGCCTCTAAGATTCCAAAGCCAAATGAATCTGCGTAAGCTGGATAAATAGAGATATCCGCAATCGAATAAACTTTTTCAAAAACATCCTTCTGAGGCATTAATGGGTAAAAAATTATTTTTTTATTTTCTTTGTTGGCATTTATTACCTCTTCTGGGACTGTAGACACAATTATACCTCTTACATTCTCATATTTTTTAGTTAGTTTCTTCATAACCTCTAACGCATGATATCCTCCTTTCTGATCGAAATATCTCGCGACAAAAACTAAATTAATTCCCGTATGTTTTCTTCTCTTCAATATCTGGACTGGAACTGCCGGGTAAACTACTTCAATTTTATTCTTAATTTCGGGAAGATAACTAACCATTTCGTCTCGAGTTTTATTCGTCCAAGCAAGTATCTTCTTGCAATTACTCGAAAGAATTAATTTTTTTGCTTTTTCGTTTATTCTTTTTGTTTCTTTTCCGACAAAATACTGCCATCCACATTCAAAATCCGCTATCCACGGAGAATCATTTTTACTTAAACAATGAGCACATTGTATTAAATCATACTGCTCAGAAGTTTTTGTATAATGCGCATTCAAAACAGATGTGTTTAATTTGCTCAACCATTTACGTATATTTCTTTTCAAAAAGTTAGACAACCAAAATTTCTTTACATTTGTCATTGCCCCTCTTTGTTCGGTTACATTAAGAAATTCAACATTTTTCGGAGGGTCTTTTATCAAATATTTGTAATATGGCGAGTCAGGAAACTTCCAAGGGTATTGAAGATATACTCTTATTTTTTTCATTGAGCACCTACTGAAATTTTATTTCTTTCGAGATGAATGAAAAAACTTGTTTTTGCTTTCATTTTAACTCCCTTTCATATTCTTTGGAAACCCTTTCCCAATCAAATTTCACACTATACTTTCTAGCTCCATCCCCCATCTTTTTTCTTCTAGTTTTGTCCATTTTCAATAAGGTAGCCTTTTCAACAAACTCTTCAAAGTTGTTTACAACAAATCCTGTTTTATTGTTGATAATAACCTCGGGAATAGATCCTTTGTTATACCCAATACTCGGTTTCCCGCACGCACCTGCCTCGACAAAAATTAAACCAAATCCTTCCCATTCAGATGCTGAAACGAAAAATGAACAACTCTGATAATTTCTAACTAAATCTTCTCTCGAGACTCTGCCTAGAAATCCAACAGGAGCATTAATTCTTTCAGTCAAACTTTTTAACTTTTTCTCTTCTAAACCGTATCCGATAATTCTCAATGGAAAATTTATTTTTTTACTTAATTTTATCAGCTGGTCTACTCTTTTATGTTTTTCAAGTCTCCCAACATAAAGCATATAGGCTCCGTCTTTCTTTATCGGCTTAAATTCTTCAGATACTCCGAGCAGGATAACTTTTACTTTTCTGGCACCCATATTTTTGAGTTCTCCTGCCAAATAATTCGAGATAGTGATAATCTTATTTTCTCTCATGCCTCTTTGGAAATATTTAGAAGCCAGTTTTCTAAATATATTCTTTGTTGGTGGAGAGCCTAGCCATATATAATTTATTTTTTCATTTTTCCTAAACGCAGAAGATAATCCTCCATGAAATACTAGAACTTTATCGAATGAAAATCTCTTATCTAGCTCCTTGAATTGATCTTGCAGAATTCTCATCTTTTTGAAGTATCCAAAGTCTGTAACTTTTCCTGTAAATAACTTCTGAAGATTTAGTTTAACAAATTTAAAATTCTTCTCAGGAATGTTAGTCTCTCCTGCTAAAATAAAAACCTCATGCTTTTTTCCAAGCCTCTTCGCAAGCTCATACATCACTACATCTGCTCCTCTGCCCTGCAGAAATGTATCGTTTATAAAAGCAATTTTCATTTTGCGAATCTGCCTCCTTCGCAAGTTAGTGAGTTTACCGAACTAACGCTATCATTCTTGACGACTTTGAGCGAAGCGAATTTAATTGAAGTCATTTTGCGAATCTGTTCCCTTCGCAAGTTAACGAGCTAGTCGAGTTAACGCTATCTAATTTTACAACTGCGAATGCAATGAGTTTAGTGTTTGTCATTTTGCGAATCTGCCTCCTTCGCAAGATAGCGAAGAACTAAGCTATCGCTAACGTTCTTGAAAACTTTTGTTAAAAATAATGTTTTCATTTTATGCGAATAGCTTGTCTTCAGATCCATAAATTCCATCCGTAGCCATGAACTCGGAATGCGCTTCCGTTCCAATAGGATAATTTACCTTCCAGATCTTGACTGGGCCTCTAAACCCGTTGAAATAAATCATATCGCCAATATTCGCGCCCTGCTGTTTCAATGCCTTAACCACATAATCATCTTCAGAAACACTTTCCTGTAGTGTAGGGTACTTATTCAAAGGATCCCCCATCAAATACACTTGTGCAAATAAGCTGTTGCTGACTCGAGGGGACAAGTAAATTCCTGCACCAACCGCGTTTATTGAAATCTGTCCTGTTGAAGACTGCGAAACTTCCGGCATTAATCTAAACGTGGAATCTATTCCTGATCTAAAGTCCATAATTTGACCATTGAAATAAACGTATCTAACCGGTATCCTATACTGGTTATTATTGTAAATATAAACTGCAGTAGGCTGGCCTATTACTGTTCCTGTTTTATTCATTGTGCCAATATTCACTATAACTCCTGCAATGTATGCCTTGTAACTTGCAATTCCATTTGTGTCGTAAGTTGGCCCAGGTATAAAACTTCCATTGTAGTTTATATCTTCATCAACAAAACTTCCTCCGGTGTAGACGAGGGTATTTCCTGTAGCTGTTTCTCTTGATTGGGTGTTATCTACTACCATTGCTGTTGGAGAAGAAAATCTATCCCAATTAAGATCACTTCCAATTTTTGAATATGCTCCATACTTGCCTAAGTCAGAAGGGTCGATAACTAGATAAGAAACATTATGGGTTTTCATAAAACTAAATGCCGTTTCTGGCTTAGGGGTAGTCAAAACATATCTTCCCATCATATAGTTCCAGTACACATTATAATTTCCACCGTCTAAAACCGTCGTTCTATTCCCAAGTAATTGTATCTGGTATCCATAATCCCACCAGTGTACAAAAATATCTGCTGGATTTGTATTATTTCTGACCCAAGACATTGCTAATTGCCACTGGTCGTTTGCTATTGGTCCCATTCCTGCAGCACCATATTTCGTTATCTGATAACTTCCAGAAGTATTTGCCAAGGGATTTCCGAATAAACTTATTAAAACTAAGATCAATGCAACTATTGCTGCTATTATTGAAACTGTTCTCAACGACGAGTCTTTTAATGATTTAGACTTCTCATAAAGTTGAATAATTGCATATGCAACTGCAAATGCGACAAATGTGTAAATAACAAATATAACTCTTACTGCCGATCTAGTAGACAAAAGCATCACAAACATCCAAGCGAACAAGAAAATATTTTTAGATTCAACATTAAATTTATCATTGAAATATAACCATCCAAAATATGCTGCAAAAATTCCAAATGAAACGATATACGCCAACTGGCTAATTAGACTTGTTCCATTGAATATACTCGTTTCAGACGTTCTGCTAAACATCATTCCCAAAACTGCGATTGTCCAAGATAAAATAAATCCGAATTTGTGCTTTCTAGACTTTATTCCTTTTGCAGTTTCAACTCCAATGAAAATCATTCCAATAACAAACAACCAAAAGATTACTGGAGTATACTGAGAGATTAGATCAGATATATACGGTTGTTGGTAATATGCAACCGTCAAATTTACTCTTGCTAATCCAAAAGGAAATAAAATCTGAGTGTAGATTGCCTTTATCATTGTAAATGGATTTTTCCCAATAATAAATAATCCGACAAATCCTGCGATAATCGTAATCAGTAAAGAGTATAATAATCGATATTTAGATTTTGCAAACTTCATTTTTCCTTCATATCTCAAAATAAGATAGTCAACTATAGAAAATACAAAAAATACCGAAGTTGCAATTCCATAATTACTTATAAACTTCTGATACATTTCTGAAAAGTGATATCCAAAAGAAGGCATAAGAACTGTTGATGCTACTATCCAACAAAAAGTGAACACAATCATCTTTTGTTTTTTAGCAAGATCTTTTTCATCTACTCCAAATAAATAATATACTATCGAAGCAATAGGAAAGATCATAAAAACAAAGTTAGAAGCTCCACTCCAAGACCAGAATGAAAACGCGAATGCAACTCCATTGCCTACCCCCCACAGAATTGTCTCTTTCCAACTCTTTCCGAATCTACTCAAGGAAATCGCAAAAACCAGCATCGCTAAAAACATAAACGGCATACCTAACGACTCGTGGCTAGACACTCCTCCAGTCGTTCTACTTAAATAAGAGGTAGAATAGGCTAAGAGTGCGCTTGCAATTGTTGCTGCAACTTTAGAACTCGATAAATACCAGCATAATATAAAGAAGATAATTAATCCCAATGCAAAGGCTGCAACCGGATAAAGAACATCAACTTGATCTAAAGTAATTGAAGAGCCGACAGCGTGTAATGTTTTATATGTCATAACCAACATTTTTGGAAGCATCTCTTGAGCGAAAGTTACATTCAGTCCCGGATTCCTCATCGTGTCTACTCCATTTATAGTTCCTTTTTCCAATAATGTCTGAGCAACTCTTAACTCATAACAAGCATCAGGGTCTGCAGGAATATATTTTCCCGTTGTAGAATCTTTCAGCAAGTCTAAGTTACCTAGCCTTAAAGAAGTTGAAGAAATTAAAATTATTAAAAAAATAAGAACTGTAATTCCTATTTGAAATTTTTTGTTAGACAATATTTCTTTACTTGTTTTCAAAATCTCTTTTGTTTTCTTATTCATTCAACAGATTCTCCAGATTTATTTTTGAAGGAATAATGGAACAATCCTCTTGTTGCTTGATTCATGTTTATTCGATGAAAAACTCTTTTAAAAACCTTGTGAATTTAACACTACAACATTAAAAATGCAAGCAATATAAATATTATTTGTATGAGATGTATTAAGTAAACAACATCATTTTCATAAACTTTCTTTTTGAACTTTTTCAAGAACCAAATTGAAAAATGAGTTAGTCCATAAATTTTCTTATAAGGTAGTTCTAAACTTCCATCTCTTTGAGGGATTCCAAATGACTGTTTTCTCGGTGGATGCATTCCTCCTCTAACTTTTAAAATCATTTCAATAATGTAGGGGATAAAAATAATTAGTGCTATTTTTTGAAAGTTTCCTAAAATTGCCATAATTGCAATCATAGATCCAATCGCATAGGTAAAAACATCTCCCGGGAAGACTTTAGCTGGCGTCCTATTTAATAACCAAAATCCTGCAACTGCCGCAAGCATGCAGAGTCCTATCAAAGCTAACCAAGCAGAACTAGTCACAAATGCGACATAACTTAATGCTGCTAAGACTAATACTCCCTGCCCAGATTCAAGCCCATTAAATCCTGCAAGAAAATTAAATATTGTTGAAGTCGCCGCAATTCCTATTGGAATCAACAAAAGAGGATAAATTAAACCGAAGTTAACTGGGCCAAAAAAAGGAATAGAAATTGTGCTACTTCCTGCGTTGATTACTACTAGCGGAATAGATGCTACCAAAGCTAATATCAGTCTAACTTTAGCAGATAAACCTCCTCTATGCCATCCTAGAAAGTCGTCTACTAGGCCAACTATACCTAATAGGAGAATAACACTCAACATTGCAAAAATACTTACCTCAATAGAATCAACTTGTTTTATCACAAATGTTCTAATCGCTATATAAGACAAAACTCCTAGTGCAAATGCAATTACAACTACAATTCCTCCAGAAGCAGCAACATTTTTTGGCTTATCGAACTTGTTCATGTCTTCCCAGAGAAGCCCTATTTGTTTGCATTTCTTTATCCAAAATAATAATCCTACATAAGAAACTAAAAAACTAACAACTACTGAAATCCATAAAATCGAAACCATCTATTTTTGTCGTTATTTATGTTTATAAATTATACTTCCTCTAAAAGTTTTTCTGCGCTTTGTATTTCTACCATTCCACCAGATTTGCTGCAATAGTTACATTTTGCAGGTCTGCTTTCTTTAGTAGCTTTGTAGCCACAGTAATTACACCTATATGTTCCCATAATCTTAATTGTTTATTCTCCTTTAAAAGATTATTTATTCTAGACCAGTCAATTCACGAAACCCATAATTTGAGGAGTTATATATACTTCGACTAGTGCAGAGAGAAATAAAATTACCAATGCAATAACAATTAACACAAGCGCATCTTGTAATATACTCCATTTTCTCTCTCCTTCAAGATCGCCCCTAATTACTGCAACAGAAACAATTCCTCCTGCCAATGCAGAAACAAAATATGCTGCAATCTCTGGAATTCCGTGGATCATATATCTTAGTAATCCTAAGGGCAAACTAGCTAATCCTGCTTTCGCAAACATTCCCACCGCAGTACCAATAACTGATGCATTCCATGCAAGAATAAAAATTGCTCCGGCACCAAGAGCTAAGGAAAAAACTAAAGTGAAAATTAGAACATTTACATTATTTGCAAAAATATTCCAAAATAGTCCTGGCTTAGTTACACTCCCCGTAATACTTTCTACTCCATTCTGATCCAAACAGTTTTGATAATTATTCGGGCTGTTTATCGAACAGAATACTTCTATTTGTGCATTAAAATTTTGAGGGGTTGCGTTTGGAAGAACCAAATACCAAAAAGAAAATCCAACTACCAATCCTAAAAATAGCCACATTAATGCTTTCAATGCTTTAGTATGTTCTTTGATTAGCTCTCCTTCTTCGCTTATCTCAACATCTTTCCCTTCTTCTAATTTTATAATGTAATACATAAATGGCAAAGTACATAATACTGTAAAAGTTACAACGAGAATACCTCCATAATGGCCTAGCACTCCATCTTTTGAAAAAACAAATGAAACCAGGAGCAATGAAATTGAAGAATAAAGTAGACCTATTAAAAACATCTCACTTGGTTTTCTCTCAGCTCTTTTTGGTTTGACGAACAATTCAATCATATAATTAATTTGTAAGTTTTGCTTATAAACTCTTCGCAATATGTTTAAATATTAAAAAAACGACTATATTTTATGGAGGAGATTAGGGGTGAGCAAGTTTTAGAGAAAATTAGAAACGTAAAGATTCAGGGGGCAAATGAAATTGCAAAAGCCGGAATAAATCTTTTCACAAAAAACCCTACAAAAGATTTTGCAAAAAAAATAATTTCCCTCCGACCGACAGAACCCTTATTACAAAACTCTTTAGATATTTTAGTTAAGACAAGCAAAAAAAATAAAACCGCAAAAGATCTTTTAGATTATATTGAGAAATCAAAACTTGCAATCGCAAAAGCAGGTTCCCAGTTGATAAAACAAGACATGAATATTTTTTCTCACTGTCATTCAACAAGTGTAATTGAAATATTAAAATATGCAAAATTAAAGCAAAAGAAAAATTTTGTAGTTTATACTTTAGAAGTTGAGCCATTGTTACAAGGAAGGCAAACAGCAGAAGAACTTGCAAAAGCCGGAATAAAAGTTATAGTTTTTCCAGATCTGGCGGCTGAAGAAGCTTTGAGGCATTGTGACGTTTTTTTCTTTGGAGCTGATGCTTTTACAAAAAAAGGTGTGGCAAATAAACTTGGAACTGAATTGCTTTGCAGACTAGCGAGGGAATTAAACATCCCCAGATATTCCTGCGGGGTTTCTCTCAAATATACAAAAAAATTAAAAATAGAATACCGTTCTGGAAAAGAAGTTTGGGATGAAAGAAGCAAAAACATTCAAGTAATAAATCCTGCTTTTGATTTTACTAACAAAAAATATCTTTCAGGAGTAATCTCTGAATTTGGAATTTTAAAATTTGATGATTTTGTGAAGAAGGCTAAAAAGACCGTTAATAATTTCTAATTACGCCATATCAAAAACTTTTCTATAAATCATACTGAATGCTATTGATGAGACAATATAATACCATATCCAGTTACTCAATATAGGAGTATAAAGTCCTCTGAGCCATCCAAAAAATATTACAAAGGGAACTAATGTAACTAGCATAGGTTTGAATGAAGATCTCATCATAGTCATAGAAATTTGTAACATCTCACTCTGAAGTTCTTCAAACATTTTTTCTCCCGGTTTGTGATTCTTCAAATCTTTCTGAATCTGTTTCTGTCTTTCCTTCAATGACTTTAGATGTTCTTGATTTGTTAACCATTTTGTGATCAATGTAGAAACTAATGTTATTAATGCCGAAACAATAACTATTGAAACTTTTGCATTTGCAGACATCCAATTAACCAATTGTGTTAAAAAATCCATTTTATAATCCGAACATTCCCCTCATTGCAGGGTTCATATCGACCGCATGCTGTTGAGCAATATTTTGGTATAATTGATATAAGATCATGATTGCAAGTAAAACTGCTGTTCCTCCAACAAGTGCTCCCATTAAATCTGCAAAACTAGCAAGAAGACCTACTGCTGCTCCGCTCATGACTGTTAAAGGTGTAACATACCTATTCAAAATAGATTCTAATATTCTCTCATCTTTCCTAAATCCTGGAATACTTAATCCAGAATGCAAAATATTTCTAGCCTGGTTCGAAGCGTCTTGTCCAGAAGTTTTCATCCAGAAATAAGAAAACATTATCGAGAAACCAACATAGAAAATAATGTGCCCTACTGCCTGAACTGCGTAAATCCATCTGAAGCTACCAGTAACTAAATACTGGAGTAATGGTGTTGAGTGAATCCAATATGCAAAACCTGAAATTGGTTGTCCATTAGAAAATCCTCCTAAGAAAGTAGCATGTCCTACCGCATTTTCAACTAAAGAACCAATCAATTGAATATTTGCTGCAAGAGCAGAAACTAAAATAACTGGAAGAACTCCCGTATAGAAAAATTGTAGTGGCCATCTTATTCCATATCCTCTTATTCTATCAAATGATAGAGGTATTTCTACTTTAAGAGACTGTGTCCAGACCACTGCTAAGAAAAGTGCAGCTGTAATTAAAATAGAGAATAATGCCAATGCAAAACCTGCCGAGTCTCCAGAGATTATAGACGAGAATAAAACCAAGAATTTACCGGAAGGTTCGAATCCTCCAGAAGTTCCTAAAAACTGAAATAACTGCGCAAATAATCTCCAACCGATACCTGCCGCGATGAAAAGAGAAGTTCCTGATCCAAATCCCCATTTCTGTACAACATCATCCATAAAAACAATTAATAAACCGCCAAGGAAAAGTTGTAAAATAACTAGAAATTCGAATCCTGCCTTAGCTTCTAATCCTCTCATCATTACATAGATTATTGCTTCAAAAACAATGAATACTATCGTAAGTAATTTTTGTACTGCTTGGAAATATTTTTTCCCTTCCGGGTCTTTCAAATCTATTCTGATTATTTGTGCTCCAACAAGAAGTTGTAAAATCATAGAAGCTAAAACAATGGGGCCGATACCTAAAGAAATAATCGAACCAAAATCCGTTCCAAGTAAGATCGCTAAATACTGGAATCTTGACAATGCCGCACTAGCCAAGCCATAAAGAGGAATATTTGCTAGAACAAAAAAAGCAGTAAGCACAATTAAAGACCATTTAAGTTTAACACCAAAAGATAATTTTTTTTCCTCTGGTTTTTTTACTTCAGGCAAATTGTGCAATATATCCATGAAAGCCATTTTACCAAACTCTCCTAAAATTATTTAATTTGAGAGTTGGTAAGGCAAAAAATGCGAAGCATTGACTGCCGCTAACGGGTTTTTTCGATCGAGCCAACAGCTCGAAATCATTCGAAAAACGCCCTACTTTTAGTTGATTTATATTACTCACTTTAAACATCTCTTAATAAAAGAAAATTCGTTTATAAACTTTACTTTAATTAAATACCGACGAGATTATTTTTTTGGAAATTGATTTTCAGTTTCTTCCAAAACTTTTTCCCAAACACTTCTACTTGGCAAAACCCATTCGAGATTCAATCTTTCAAATTCAATCGGCGACCAAATCGCAAGTTGAGGTAAACAGTAGCTTCCTCTATATTCAAAAACTGGAACTCTAGACTCCCAATACTTTTTACATGCATAGCTCATTGTTTCATGATTGCTCTTTCCCTGTCGTTTAGATTCTCTATACAATTCATTTTCCATATACGCTCTTTCGACGACATATGCTTTATCTTTAGGAGTTAAATCAAAACTAATTAATGCAAGATTATCGGTCCTGCATAAATCATGAAATAAATATTGCCAGACTCCTGGGAATTTTGCATTTTTCGTCCAAGATAAGGGTTTTGGAGACAACAAACCTTCAATGACTCCCTCGTAAGCAATATTCGGGAGATTTTTTCCTTGTCCAATTCGTATAAATCTTTTTCTAGGAATTATTCCCTTAAATGTATCGAGACTTCCTACAAAGTGCCCGCTTATTCCTCCTCTTTTCATTGAACGCAAAGCTTCTAAATTTGTATAGTGATATGCTCTAATTTCCTCCATTTTACTATTCTTTTATTTTTCTCCCTTCAATTTATTATGTTCCGCAGTATAAGCCTGATGTCCTCTTTCCCATAATCTTCCAGTATTCATATCTCTTCTAAATGGGCATTCGTTATATTGGACTCCTCTAGCTGCATCAATAGTTCCCAAAACCCAATATAATGCAAGAGGATCTCCAACTTTTGGCCTTTCTTCTGTCATAATTTTTCCTTCGCCTAATTTTCCCAAGAATCCTAACTTCTTATTTCTTCTGTTTTTGTGTAGCTTTTGGTTTTTCTGATTTCACCTCTGCCACTTTTTTCCCTTCGGTTTTTTCCTCGGCTTTCTCAGAAGAGACTTCCTTTGTTGAATCTGATTTTTCGACTGGTAAAACAATTTTTCCGCCAGCTTTTTCCATTTTCTCTATTGCAGATTTTGAAGCACTCGCAGCATGGATTTCAGCTTTGAAACCTTCGCCGTCTCCCAAAATTTTATGTTCTTTCAATTCTATTTTTTGACCATCTTTTTGGAAAAGATTTGCTTTAATATCTTTCAAATTAATTTGTTCAGTTCTTTTCTTCTGAGTTGATGCAGAAGTCATACCTTGTTTACCAAAATAACTCTTGAATCCAGCTTCGATAGCCATCATATAAGCTTTCTGTTGGATCTGGCTTCCTCTCTTACCTGTACCAGACATACCGAAACCGCCCTTGTTACCATGGCCCTTATGTTTCTTTCTAAAACCATAGCCTCCGCTTCTACTTCCTCTCAATCTTGTTCTCTTATTTCTTTTATGTACTTTTACCATTAAATCATCCTAGACAACAATTTACTTATATCTTCATGTTTTCCTAAAACTCCTTTAGGGAAAGTCATTTGAGTAGACTTTTTGAAACCGCCAATTGGTGGATGCATTCTACAGAATCCTCTGAAATTTCCTTTAACATCTTTCTGTCCTCTCTTTGCAATTACTTCGTCCATTAATTTTTTATCAACAGTTCCATATGCAACAAAATTCTTAACTTTTTCAAGCATTCCCATTTTAACTATGTCTTTTTCGTCTACAAATATACATGTCAACTTTTTCATCATTTTCAATCTATTAAGAGTTTCCTTAATATCTTGGTTGATATTTACTTGCCCTGCGATTCTTATTATTGCTATCATTTTATTCCTTTAATTTGTTTAGATTTTTTAATGCTTCTATTGTTGCTTTAGCAACATTGATTGTAGTTCTTGTTTTACCTTTTGATTTTCCGTAAACGTCTCTTATTCCAGCCAATCTTAATATTTTTTTGATTTCATCACCAACTACTAAACCTGCTCCTTGTGGTGCTGGTGAAAATGTTAGATTAACTGAAGAACATTTACCTGAAGTTACCATCGGAATACTGTGAAGTTCAGAACACAAACAGTCATAGCTTGCACATCCTCTCTTTACTTTCATAATATTCAATTTCGCATCTCTAATTGCTTTTTCTTTTGCTGGTAAAGTTTCTGCAGCTCTTCCGAATCCAATTCCAACATGTCCATTTCCATCGCCAACAATTGCCATAACCGAGAATGTTAAAACGTTTCCTTCCATAGTTTTCTTTTGAGTTTGTCTCCAAGATCTTCTTTTTCCGCCACCAAATTTACCTTTAGCTTGACCTATGTTTAACAGTTCAGTATTAACTGTTAACAATGAATCGGTAATTTGAGCTTCCAAAATCTTTCTCCCAGAATCTAATATTTCGTCAATATTTTTTATTTTTCCAGCTTTTACTTGTCTTCCTAATTCTGTTTTTGGAACCCAGTTGTCTAAAGCAATTTGTGCTTCAGTTTTTTCTTCAACTACTCCCTCTTCAACTAAAACTTTCTTACCAGCTTTTTCAGCAGCCTCAAGTTCTTCGATTAATCTTGTCTTTTCTCTTTGTTCTTGTGAAACTTCTTGTTCTTCTACCATTTGTACCATCTTCTTTGTTGCTTCTTCAGCAGACATTTCTTTTACTTTAGATTTTTTTTCTACCATTTTATTTTGCCTTATCTAATGATGCTTTTACTTTCGCAATCATTTCTTTTACTTCTGATTCTAAATGTTCACCCATCAATCTTTCTTTAGTTGGGAAAACTTTTTCATTTGCTCTTATTTTTAATCCACCCTCAACTAATCCTGCGATAACTGAGTATATTCTTCCGCCGTTTTGTTTTGTAGTCATTCCCAAATCGACGATAAATTCTCCCTTCTTTGCCTTTTTAGCAAGTAAGTATCCTGTTAAATATCCTGCAGAGATAGATTTCAAACTTCCAACGAATTTTTCATTCCAACCATATTCTAAAAGATCTTTAGAAGTAACGCCTAAAGTAACTTTATCTTGTGCTTCTTTAGATTCTACAATTTGTGCAATGAAATATCTATTTGTTCTTCTAATTACTATTCTTGGCATGCTAGACTTTAACAAAGCCAATCTAGCTTGATAATCAGTCTTTGCTTCTCTTCTTCTTCGTTTTTGTGTTCTTAAGCTCATTTTGCGAATCTGCCTCCTTTGCAAGGTAACGAGTTTACAGAGTTACCGCTAACATTCTTGGCAACTATGAACGAAGTGATTATTTTGTTTGTCATTGTTCTTTCATCTCCTTAGCATGTTCAAGCAAATGTCTTCTGCTTTTAAATCTACTTGCTTTGATCATTCTTCTGAAATTATAATAGTCCTCTTTGTCAATTTTCTTCATTCTTAACAATCCTTTTGTCGTTGCTCTCAATTTTCTTGCGAGTCTTACATATTCTTGTTTAGACTGATTCACTTTTTGTTCAACTTTACCGATTCCTCTTCTATGTTTTCTCTTTTCAACTGTCTTTCTTCCCTTGATATCCTTTATTTGGATTGCTCCAGAATTATGTAAATCAACAATATCTTGTCTTGTGATTGCTTCTTTTATTTCATTTAAAGCTGTTGGAACAAAAACTATTCTATCTTTTCCAACGCCGAATACTTTTGCAGCCAATGCTTTTTTCTTATCTAATTTCATTGTTTATTTCCTTTGTATTTATTTAGTATTCTTATTCCCATTTCATTTGCCTTTGCGGTGAGCGCAGTTCTATTTTTTCTTCCAACATGAGCAATCATAACTCCCTGTGTTTTTTTGTCAGTTACTTTAGCAAAGTCATTCATGTTTTCTACTCTTACTGGAGTCATTCCCCTAACTTTATTTCTAATAGCATGAGCAGAACCCCAACCAATTGTAGGTCTTATCGCATATCCATTTTCCTTTAATCTTGTCTTGCTATCTCCGCCCTTCGCTCCTCTCCACTTTCTCAATCTTTTTACTTTCTTTCCAAGTCTAAGATATCTATCCCATCCTTGTCTCAAAAATATTGGTTTATTTCTTTTCATTTTAGTCTACTCTCCTTCCAGGTTTACTTGTTATAAATATTCCGTCTTGGAAAACTCTTCTATCTCTATTTCTAATTTTTGTAGCTATTTCAAAGTTTGCCGCAGTTTGTCCAGCTGCTTCTACATCTGGCGAAGTGACTTCAATTGAAGTTCCCTTAACAACTGCTTTTACATTTGGCAATATTTGTGCAACTCTATCAATTTTTTCTCCAAGGAAATTCTTAATTTTTAATTTGTCTCCATCAACTTTAACAGTTGTAGGGAAGTGAACATTACAAATTTCCAAAGTATATTTGTATTCTTCTTTTAATCCTGCAAGAATATTTTTAATATGGGAAATTAATGAGTTTACTAATTTTAATTCTCTCTTTGTAGCTTTTTTAGAACTTATTTTTATTTGGTTTCCTTCAAGTGAAATTTTTATCCTATCATTCTCCAAAAATTTCTTTATAACTTCTTTTCCATTTGATTTCATAGTTATTTGATCACTTTTCAAATCAACACTCACTCCAGGAGTAACTTCAATAATTTCAGAAATATCTTTTTTCATTAGTAGAAATAAGCAACTAAGCTTCCTCCAAGATTATTTTTATAAGCTTCTTCATGTGTCATCAATCCTTTATTTGTAGAAACAATCATTGTACCAAAGTTTCTAGATGGAAGATATCTTCTCAAATATTTGTCAATTCTTTCAACACTAACTGAATATCTTGGTTTGATTGCTTTACATTCGTTTAATTTCAACATTTTAACAATCAAATACGGTTTTTCAGCTTCATCTTCTTTTACTTCAAAGTCTATATAATTTTGATCCTTCATCATTTGAAGTATTTGAACTAAGAATTTAGAAATTCTATTGATTCTAACTTCTGTTTTTTCAACTTTCTTCGCATTCATTATCATATTAAAAGCATCTGCTACTACGTCGGATTTCATGAGTATTTTTTGAACCCCAAATCAGTTGCAATGTCTCTGAAACATTGTCTGCATAATTTAATTCCATATTGACCAACATGAGTTCCAAGTCTTCCGCATCTTTCACATTTCTTTGTTGCAATTCCATACTTTCTTTCTTTTGGCTTGTTATGCTTCAAGAATTTCTTAAGCACAGCTGGTTTTACTTTCAATTGTTTTGTAATTTTTCTCCAATCACTTGCTGTCATTCTGTTTTCTCCTGTTTTCTTTTTCTTAATATTTTTATTTTAAATTTATCTTGAAGTATTTTTTCAATTTCTTCAACAGTTACGTCTTGTCTTCTCATTTTGCCCCTTTTAACCTTTCTTAATTCTACTTTTTTACCTGCTCTCAAAAATACAACTGTAACTTCAAAGCCCATAATTCCAACTTCTCGGATATATTCCATTCCTGGGATCTCAATATATTCATGAACTCCGAATGAAACAAAGTTAGGTCTTATTTGTCTTTCTTTGATTGTGCTGTTGATTGCTGGTAAAACTTTCTTGATAAAGTTTTCAGCGTCTTCTCCTCTTAATGTTACCTTAACTCCAACAACTAATCCTGGTCTAACATTCCATGTTGGGATTCTTTTTGTTGTAGCGACTCTAACTGGTTTCTTTCCTGTTAATTTTTGAAGTAAAATCATTCCTTTATCGACTTTGTCTCCAACTCCTCCAACATTTAAAACAACTTTACTAATCTTCGGAGTTCTCATAACATTTGTGTTGTCCATTACTTTTGCTGTTTCCTTTTTAGCTGCCATTTTAATCTATTGCAAGAAGAGTTTTTACTGGAAGTACTGCTTCTCCTTCTTCAAATTTAATTAAATATTCTTTTTTATTGTCTATCATGCTTATCTTTGCAACTTTTCCATGTTTACCCGAATGTCTTCCACCAACAACTAAAACCTTTGCGCCTTCCTTTAATGGAATAACTTTCTCAAGTTTGTTATCTTTTAATGAAATAACTGCTGTGTCTCCAACGGAAAAATCTTGTTTTGCAATTAAGTTTGTTCCATCTTCTAAATTCATTTGAACAGTATCTTTTGCAACTAAAACTTTTCCAATTATTTTTGCAACATTTCTTGAAGCAGCTTTTTCATCTACTTCAACGAATTTAAGTCTCTTTCCAACAACTTCAAGTCTGTAATTCTTTTTCATTTTTGGAAGACTCAATACGTCGAAAACTTGTACTGGGAATTTAACATCTTGTCTAACCTTTTGATTAACTAACACTTCTTTTCCTAATGTCATCATTCTTACTTCTTTCGCAGTTTGAGCGATTTTCAAAACATCTCTAAGTGCAACTAATACTGGCATTCCTTCGTTATTTGCATGGCTAGCATTTATGTAATAAACATTCCCCTTTCTAGCTAAAGGCCAGTTCTTGGGCATTGATTGTCTCTTGTTGTGTGGCATTATTTCTTTTTCTCCTCTGATTTGACTTCTGTTTTTTTAGTTGGAAGTCTGAATTTATCATCAACAATTGATTTTATTTTTAATTTTGAAGGATGGAACCAAGCATTAATCTTTGATCCATCTTTCTTTGTATTCTGAACATTTTCAACTGCAACAACGTTTTCTTTTACATTAACTTCAGTAACTTTTCCAACTTTCTTCTTAAACTTTCCTCTCATAACAACTACTTCATCTCCCTTTCTTACTTCAAGGCTTCTTAGTCCATATTTCTTTCTCAAATCTTTATCAAGAGTTGCAGACATTTGTTTTTGTCTCAAATGATTTGGTAAATTATGTAAATATTTTCTTTGCTTTCTAGGTTGTTTACTTTCTCTCCATGATGTGTTAAATTCTGATTTCATTTTAATATACACTCGCAGCCAATTTAGATACTTCTTTCCATCTCTCCTGAATTTCTCTCGCTACTGGTCCCTTTATCTGAGTTCCTTTTGGATTACCTTTATCATCTTTTAATAAAGCAACTGCATTATCTGTGAAACAAACTCTCTCGCCATTAGGTCTTGCCCATGGTTTCTTTTGTCTGATTACAACTGCATCGAAAACTTCTCCCTTCATTTTAGGATCTCCTTTTCTTACAGAAACTTTGACCCAATCTGCTACCTTAACTGGAATTTGTCTTCCTTTTCTTCCTCTTCCGCCCTTTACCGAAACAATTCTAACAATTCTTGCTCCGCTGTTATCTGCTGCTTCAACTTCGCTTCCAATATTTAATCCTCGTGTTACTCGGCCTGTTATTGCTCTCATTGTGTTTTCTCCTTCTGCTCCGCAGAGCTGACACCATTTGGTGCAGTTTTACCTCTAATCTTCTTTGTTACAATAAAATGAATTATCTTGCTTAATGGTCTGCATTCTGAAATTTGTATCCAATCTCCGACATGAACTTCTTCTTTCAAACAGTCTGGTAATCTTGCATGAAGTTTTGTTCTTCTTCTATCAAACCTTTCATATTTGCTAATGTAACTAACTCTATCAAATTGGATTTTAACTCTTCCAGGAAGTTTATTGATAACTTCTCCTTCGAATGTTCTTCCTCTAAGTTTGACAGCTTCTCTTCCGTGAAATGGACAGAATTTATCTGCACAGTTACCACTAGTTTTGCTTTCTTCCTTCTTTGTTGTTTTTATTTTTTCTACCATTTTATTTTCGTTCACTTATTTGTGAAGCATCAAATCCTGCTTCAACAAGGACTGGCTTAACTTTTGTTAAGTGATTTCCTTGCAATTCAACAATTTTTCCATTGACAGTTCCACCGCATGCGAGCTTTGATTTAAGCTTTTTCGCGATTTCTTTTATGTCAACTCCATCGAGACCTGAGACGAGAGTAACAATCTTTCCGAATGTTCTTTTCTCTGTTCTGATTTCAACTTGTTGTTGGGTCTTTGCGATTTGTTCACAGACACACGCAGCCAAGGGCAATCCGCACTTAGGGCATATATCCATGATTAGTTTGATTTCTCCATTTTCTTATTTTTGTTTTGGAGTGTTAATATTCTTGCAATTTCCCTTTTAATCCTTTGCCTTTTTGCTCCGGACTTTAAAAGTTCTATTTTTAATTCGGCGATTTTTGCATCGTCGGAAGTTTGTTTTTCTTCCTTCTTTGGTTTTTCAATTTTAGCTGCTTCTTTCATTTTTGTTTTCTTTTCTTCTACCATTTTATTTCTTTACTTTTTTAGTTGATTTAATTTCTGATTTTGCTTTTTCATCTAAAATATTTTTCTTTATCTGTCCTATTAAATCTTCTGTAATCGAAATTTCTTCAGGAGTAATTACATTTGGTGCAAGGATTGAAACTTTTATTCCAATAACTCCTTGTTTATCTGCACCGACGCTTTCAGCATAACTAACATTGTTAGATTCGTCTCCAGTTTTTCTTAAATAACCATATTTGAATCTCCATGTCTTAGCTCTCTCGCTTGGAAGTCTTCCAGACATTACAAGTTCAGCCCCTAATGCGCCAGCGCCCTTGATTTTCATCAATGCTTTGTAAGCAACTGCTTTGAATCTCATTGAACCAAATCTTTCAATTGCTAAAGCAATATCATCAGCAACTAATTGTGCATCTAATCCTGGCTTAGCAATTTCTGCAATATCTACATGAGGATTTTCCATCTTGAATCTTTTCTTTAAAGTTTCAGTTAATTTTTCAATTGTTTCTCCCTTTTTACCGATAATCAAACCTGGTTTGTGGGTGGAGATAATAACTTTTTCACCGACGGGAGTATACTCTACTTTTACAGAAGAAACTTTACCCTTACCAAATTCTCTCTTGATAAACTCTTTAACTCCGTATTCTTCTTTTCTTATTCCAACAAATTTTCTTTCTTCCATTTTATTTTTTTCCTCCGTACATTCTAGCTTCTAAATGAACATGAGTTCTCTTTCCTTTTCTTCCTTCTCTTTTATAAGGTCTTGAAGCAATATTAGACATAGCGATTGTTATTTGAGGATTTTCAATTCCATTAACTTCACAGTTTGCTTTTAATTGCTTTACTAACCCGATAAATTCTTTTGTAGCATTCATAGGGAATCTACCGCTTCCGCCTGCTGTGTGTGGGATTAATGCTCTTCTTCTGTGAGGAATTTCAGCTCCGATCATTGGAACAGCAAGTTTTTTCTGTAATACTAACTCTAACATTTCCAAAGCTCTTGTAATGCTTTTCCTTCTAATCATTCTACAGATTGCAACAGATTGTTTTGTACTTATTGCCGCAGAAATTAAATTTGCAACAGCAACTTCTTTTTTGACTTTTTCAACTTTCACCGCAGGTGACTGGACCGACTTGCTCGGTTCTGCAACTTTTGGTTTTTCAGTTTTAGCTTCAACGGATTCTGTTTTTGTTTCAGCAGGAGCTACTTCTGTCTTTACTTCCTCGACTTTCTTTGCTTTTTTTGCTTTTGGTGCGTTTGTTTGTTCTACCATATTATTACTTTACAGATGCAGAAGCTGAGCCTCTTGTTGCTCCAATACCTGCTGCTCCATGTTTAATTGGTTTTCTTGTCAATGTAAACTCTCCTAATCTATGTCCGATCATATCTTCAGTTATTTTTACCTGAACAAATTCTTTTCCATTATGAACTCCAACAGTCCATCCAATCATTGAAGGAATTATTGGGAATTCTCTCGAATGTGTTTTTGGCATTTTGTTTTTGGCAATATCGCTCTTTGATTTTTCCAAAAACATTTCGATTGCTTGGAAACTTCTGTTGATTGTTCTCCTCTCTCTTGAAGCAAGATATTTAGAGAATTCTCTAAGTTCAAGTTTTTTCAGATCTTCTATCTCGATTCCTCTAAATAGTCTTGTCTTTCCGCCCAATGTTATTCTAGTTTCATTTACCATTATTTCTTTGTCCTTCCTGTTCTTCTTGGATGTAAGTGTCCTACTTTTGCACCTGGAGGAGAATTGTTCTTAGCAATCTTACTCTTTGGTCTCTTACCCCTACCGCTACCGAATGGATGATCAATAATGTTCATCTTCACAGCAGACGTTCTAGGCCATAATTTATTTCTAGGTTTTTTAATGAACCACATTTTACCAGCTTTAAGAATTGGTTTTTCCAATCTTCCTTGACCAGCAATTTCGCCGATTGTAACTCTGATTGTAGGTTCAAATATTTTTTCCTGTTTTGAAGGCATCATAACGATGACATTCTGATTATTTCCAGGATTGTTCATAACTACTGCAGAGCTTCCAGATGATTTGATCAATCTTCCACCATCATTCGGTCTTAATTCCATATTAAAAATCTTTGTTCCATTTTCTAAATTTCCTAATGAGCTAATATCGCCATTATTTTTTCCATTGAATGTAATTTTCTGTCCGACATATAATCCTTTAGCTGCAAAATTATAAATAATTGTTCCATTTCTTGCTCTCAACTTTGCCATCGGCGAGCTGTGTCCTGGTTCTGTAACAAAAGAAACAACTTCATATTCTTGTTCCAACTTTATTGGATAAGCTGGTTTGTACATATAAGCTCTTCTTCTTACTCTATAAGAAAGACTTCCATGTCCTCTTGCCTGTTGAATAATTCTCTTTCCCATTATAATACTCCTAATTTAGATGCAACGTCTGCAGCGACGAAATCTTTAGTTAATCTAACATAAGCAATCTTTTTGTTTTTTCTTGTTAGTGTTCTAACATTTTCTACTTTTACACTGAATAATTTTTCAACTTCTTGTGCAATTTCTTCTTTTGTATATTTTCTATCTGTTTCAAATGCGATCATATTTTCTGCTTCAATCATTCTAACGATTTTTTCTGTTGATTTTATTTTTTGCAATATCATTTCCAAGTCTCCTGAATTTCTTTTAATGCTTTTTCAGTATAAACTGCAAATCTTCCTGGCTTTCCATTTGGCGCCAAATCTGCAATTTTTAATTCTTTAGCTTTAACAACTTCAACACCACTTCTGTTCATTTTCTCGTCGGACGAAACAACAAACAATAATCCGGCATTTGATCTGTATCTTCTTCCTCTTGATTTTCCGCTTCCTGCTCTAACTTTCTTTTCTTTCAATAATTTCTCAGAAGCTTCTCCGAAAACTTTATTTAAGAATTCAATAAAATCTTTTGTTTTAGATTTTACAACAGAATCATCAACAATAACTGAAGCATTTGAAACTTTCATAGCATATTTGTCTTCTAATGATTTAACGTCGAATGTTCCTGCAATAGCAGATGCAAGTGCATATTGTAATTCTTTCTTGTTTACTTTTCTAAATTGATTTTCTTCTGGTCTGTGTGGATGTGCTCTTCCTCCGCCTCTAGAATAGTTAGCAGATGCTCCAACCCACTGGAAACTTACTCCATGTCTAGACATAATTTTTCTCGGTGCTCTTGAAATACCTTTTCCGTAAGTTACTTTCCAAGCATGTCTTTTTCTTCTTAAGATACCTGAAGCAGAATAATATCTACCTGCAAAATACATTGTTCCGTATGGTTGTTCTCTCTTTTGTGCCTCAAAAACTTTAGCAATAACATCTTTTCTTACTTCGCCAGAAACTAGTTTGGGTAATTCAATGCTTCCTTTTTCTTTTCCAGTTTTGTCGAATAATTTTGCCTTCATCTTAATTCTAACACCTCTAATTTTTGTTTTACTTGATACTTGCTTGGTCTTAATGGCGTTGTCATTAAAATTGCTCTTTTCTTTGGACCATGAACAGATCCTTTTAACAATAAATAATCTGCTTTCAAAAATCCATAATGTTTGAATCCGTTCGGATTAACTTTCAATTCTTCTGCTTTTCCAGTTTTTAAAATTACACTGTTGTAAGCAACTCTTGAGAAGAAACCCATTTGACCTGCTTGTGGTGTAACGAATGTAACTCTTGCTGGATGCCATGGGCCTAAAGAACCTGGTCTTCTCTGACCTTTTTCTGTTTTATCTACTTTTAAAGAAATTCCATGTCTTCTAACTGGTCCCATTAATCCTTTACCCTTTGTAACTGCTCTTATATCCAGTAATCCTTTAGGGAAAACTTCAGAAATGGAAATTGTCTTCCCAATTTTTTCTTTAACAAAATTCAACTTTTGGTCTTTTGTTCCACCGACAGCAATTTCAATCATATCTGGTGTTTTCTTCAATTCTGTTTTTTTAGCTTCAGTATAAACAATAACTCGAACATCATCGAAATCTGTAACTTTTTGTAAATCTTCAACCTTAGAAATCTGTTTTGGAACTCTAACAACTCTCTTCAACTCTTTTTCATTAGCGAACACCATCTCTTTTGAAACAATGCCGTTTTTGTAAAATCTGACAGAAAAAATTTTCATCTCAGGACATTCCATAACTGTTGCAGGAATAATAATTTTTTTGCCTTTTGTCATAGAATCTGCAGTGTCATCTTTCGCATAAACAGAAACCATTCCTGCTTTATATCCAATAAAACCCATTAAACCCACCTCATTTTTTTTAATAGCATTCCAATTAACATTTGGAATCAATCTTTCCGCTCTCTTTCTTGGCCAGTACTGTAAAGCGCTTGCCTTTGGTTTGTTAATTCTTCCCATTTTGACATATTTTTCGAAACTTTAGTTGAGAAAAAATGGCAGGTAACAAGCTTTCGTCGAAGACGAATGAAGTGACCGCGTCACTACTTGTCGCGTTACCGCTATCGGACAATTTTCTTCGAACAAAGTTCGAATATTGAAAATTAGTCCTTCCATATTTTTCAATTTCTGTTTATAGAATAAAAACTAGTTCAGTTTTTATTCGGATATTACTCTCGTAATATTAGCGAACCAAGTAAAATAAAAATATTTTACTTCGACTACTTAACAGTTAGCAGCTGTTTTTTTCATCCACTGATTTCAACCAAAATCGTGCGTCTAAACATTTAAGTTTTAAACGATTATAAAAAAGATAGAAAATGACCCTTTATAAACTTTCCTTAGAAAGTTTAGAATTGGAACGTTATCAGACGTTGCTACTTTAAACCATTCGCTTGTTTACTTTTACAATTTGGTTCTAATACAAACAATCTATATCTTTAAAATGGGCAGTTTCTCAGATTAAAGTCATGGGAAAGACCCTTGCGACCCTTGCTTTATGTTTAGGCCTAATATGCAATTCTTTTTCTGGTACAGTTCCAGAATATCGTGACGCGAGTCCTGTTTCAGCCATAACAAACAACAATCGCGCAATAAAGTCAAGCACTTCTGGAAAAGTAGATCTCCCTTTAGGAGTTATCAAGGACTATCTAGCAAAGCCCGTTTTCTCTGGAAAAGTTTTACTTTGTCTTGGAGAGTCACCTTACTATCCTTATCAGGAGCCAAATGCTGCAGTTTTCTATAATTCTCAGGGACATACTTCTAGATACGAAGTAGTAAGAAGCTCGTCGATATCTAACGGATTAGACCAAGTTTCTCGAATTTATGGGAACAGATTTTTTGGAAATTTTGATTCAGTGACTTTTCTAACTCTAAGAGAAAATCAAGACAAATCAGTCCAGTACTCGAATGATATGTACGTGATAATTGAAAATCGATTTTTCAATTCCTTCTTTCGAGGGCTTTTGAATTTTCCGCTACTCGGAGACAAGTTAAAAAAATCTTTTCAAGATGAGCAGGACAATTTTGTAAAAAGTGTAAATCGAGTAGTTTCCCGAGCATCTCAAAGTCCTCAAGCAGCACTAAAAAGTTTAGAATCATATACTAATGGTCCTGTTAGTTTTAGTCAAGGAGAAATTCAATATTTTAAAGAGAGCTTAGAAAAATTAGATAAGAAAAAATAAATTATGCAGTCCATTTCTTGATTGTTCTTCCACCAGCTTCATAAATTCTTGCCCGAGTTTCTTCAACAGTCAGCTTCCTAGATAAATCTAATTCGAGAGGGTTTATTGAAAAATCTAATCTTACTTCAAATATAGGTCCATTACGAGAAGAAATAAACTCTGCCTCTCCCCAAACTCCTGCTCCAAGTTTTAAGTCCTCTGGAAATGCTAAAAAAGTGCCTGCACCCATACTGGGTAAAACTTCCTTAAAATAAAAATTCATTCCATTCCCAGTTTCATTTCTCCATCTTTGATATCCTTCTTGAAAAAATGGTTGATTTGGATTGACGACCTCATAATCTGGAAACCGCGATCTAATCACCTCGATAAGTTTAGCCTCTATAGGAACATCGTAAAAACTTATTGGATGTCCAAAATACATCTTTGGTTTTTCTACCATGAAAAATTCATCCAATTTTCATTTATAAGGATTTATATCTTTCAGAACTATTAAGCTTCAAACGGAGCTTCTCTTTTTTCAATTTTTCCGTCAATATTCAATTCTCTAACTAAAATTCCTTTTCTTTTGCTTTGAGCTCTAACTTCCTCAGGTTTCATTTTTGCAAAATCTTTAGGATACATCATATCAGTAATCTTTAACAGATGTTTTATTGAAACTTCTTTAAAATCTTGATTAACATCAAATAAAAATTCCTTTTCAAAAGATTTATCTGAAGTTTTAAGAGAACAGAACTCAGCTTTTGGCTCTTTTTGCCCACTTGTAGAGGGTTTAGCAGATTTTGGTGCCTTTGGTTTTATTTTTAATTCATAGTCTGGTAGATTAAATGTTAAAGCAAAAAATGCTCGAGGATATTTATTCATTAACTCCAAAATTTGCTTTGAGTCAATTTCTCCAGAAACTTGGTATTGCTTAACTCCCATGAACTGTTTTATCCCCTTAGAGATTGGAATATCTAATTGAAGTGTAGAAACGATAACTCCTGAAACTGAAACCTTTCCATTTGCTTTTTCCAAACCCTTTCTAACGAGATAATTAGCGAATTCCGGTCCTGTCTTTACTGAAAGTTTTCCAGCAGATCTTTTACACTCTATGAGATATTTATCTTTGAAATCTCCTTTCCCAAACTTCAAAAAGTCTCCATGAACTTCGTCGTCAAAATTTTTTTCAAATATTTTTTTAATAATCATACTTATTTCTATAATTTTCCATTTATAAATTTTCTCCCTCATTTTTGGCATTTTTACACGGGAGTCCGTTTATCGCTCCTCGACAACATTTATAAATTGGTTTCTGCAACAAATAATATGGTAGAGATGCAATTAGTTAACAAGATAATAGTTTTCTTTCTAATTGCTTCGCTGTTTGTGGCCGGATTTTTTATTTTAAAACCAATTATTCTATCTATTTTTATTGGGATTCTCTTAGCTTACATTCTCCAGCCCCTTTATGCTCCTATTAAACGAAGAATCAAAAGTCCAAACATTTCTGTTTCCTTATTTCTTATAATAATTGTTATAGTTATTGCTGTGCCTCTTTGGTTTTTCTTACCTACATTTATCCGAGAGATATTTGATTCCTACCTTTATATCCAAAAAATTGATATTGCGAGTGCAGTAGGAAAAATAGTTAGCTTCTTTTTAAGTGATGAAACTGCGAGAGTTTTTTCAACTCAAATTAATGTAGCTATTGCAAAGTTTTTTTCATTCTCTTTAGCTTCTTCAGGTGCAGGCCTGTCTAACTTCGGAGACATACTTATTCAGGTTAGCGTAGTCTTTTTTACTCTCTATTTTGGACTGAGGGATTCTCACAAATTCGGAGCTTACTTTGCAGAGTTGTCTCCCTTTTCAAAATCAACTGGAGAAAAATTCTCAAAAGAGTTTAGAAATATCACAAACTCTATTGTTTTCGGTCAAGTAGCGACTGGAGTGATTCAAGGACTTTGTCTGGGATTAGCGCTCTGGCTTTTAGGAATACCTAAGTTTATTTTCTTGACAGTTATTGCAATAATTGTTTCAATCATTCCTATTATTGGGGCATGGCTAATTTGGCTTCCTACTTCTTTAATTTTAATTGTATCTGGAAGTGTAAGCAAGGGAATAATTTTATTTTTCTATGGTTTGCTATTTGTTTCAACAATAGACAACATCCTTAGGCCTTTCTTTATTTCTAGGCAATCTAACATAAACATCTTCATAGCTATCCTAGGAACTATCGGGGGACTTTACGTTTTCGGATTCATTGGAGTGATTATTGGTCCGTTAATCTTATCTTATCTAATTATCATAATTGAGTTTTACAGACAAGGTAAATTAAACGAACTTTTTAGAGACTAATTAATGAGGCTAAAATCAAAAAATTTGAGGTGGATAGCTGGAAGACCAGTTGTAATTCTTACTGAAAAAGCAGCAAAAAAATTAAACGTTCATGTCGATGACAGAGTAAAAGTTTCTCTTAACAAAAAAAGTATTTATGCTGTTGTAGATCTATTTGAGGGAGTAGTAAGAGATGCTGAAATAGGTCTCTCAAAAGAAATTTCTTCTTATCTAAGAACAAAAGGAAATGAAACTCTTGAAATCTCTACTGCTGAAATGTTTCTAGGGGCAAAAATAATTAAGAAGAAACTAGACGGAGCTAGTCTAACAAAGGAAGAGATAGTAAAAGTTGTATCTGAAATTACTAATAATAATCTTACAGAAACTGAAATTGCATATTTTGTTTCCGCAGAGAAGAATCAAGGTATGACTCTTCAAGAAACAATTTACCTAACTGAAGCAATGATAAATAGCGGGAAACATATTCATTTCAAAGATAAAATTGTTGCTGACAAACATTGTATTGGAGGTATAGCGGGGAATAGAACGACTCCAATCGTAGTTTCAATTTGTACTGCTGCAGGACTCAAGATGCCAAAATCCTCTTCAAGAGCAATTACTTCCGCCTCAGGAACCGCAGATGTAATGGAAACGATAGCAAACGTAGAACTTTCTACAGATAAAATAAAAAAAATAGTAGACAAAACAAATGGTTGCTTAGTTTGGGGCGGTTCTCTAGGTCTTGCTCCTTCAGATGATAAGATAATTCAGGTAGAAAGAATCCTTAACCTCGATGTAGAACCACAACTTCTTGCTTCGATAATTTCTAAGAAGATTTCAGCAGGTTCAAATAGAATTGTAGTTGATATTCCTTATGGCGGCGGTAAAATGAAAACCAAGGGAGAAGCAAAAGCACTTGGAGACAAATTCGCAAAAATCGGAAAACATTTTAATGTAAAGTTTAAACCCGTTTACACTGATGGAACTCAACCAATCGGAAATGGTTTCGGCCCAGTACTGGAAATGCAAGACGTGCTATCTGTCTTACGGAATGAGCCCGATTGTCCTCAAGATCTAAAGAAAAAATCGTTGTACCTCGCTGCCGAAATAATGTCTCTTTGTGGAATATATTTTGCGGGAAGTAAAGCCAAAAAAATTTTGGAATCTGGAGAAGCTTACAAAAAATTTAAGGAAATAGTAAATGCACAGAATGAATCAAAAGATTTTGATAAACGAGTGAAATCATTAAGTTTGGCTAAGGTACACTTTCACTACTATTCTCCAAAAAGCGGGAAGGTTGTAGAAATAAATAATCAGAAGATAAATTCTTTATGCAGAATCCTTGGTACTCCAGAAAACCCTCGAGCAGGTGTTTATCTTCATAGACATCTAGGTAAAGTAAAAGAAGGCGATGATCTTCTTACTCTTTATTCAGAAAGCGAAGAAAGATTAAAAGACGCAGAGAAATTTTTGTTAGAATATCAACCTATCAAGATAGTTTAATCAACTTGCTTGGTTTTAGTTTTGTCGATAAAGATATTTTTGTTTTCAAATCTTTTCTACTTTTTATAAAATCCTGATGCGTTTTCATGGCAAGCTCTTGTGTATTGTTATGCTCGCTTATATGTGACAAAACTACTTCTTTCAATTTTTTACTAGCATTTTCAGTTACTCCCGTTGCAGCTTGGTTATTTGAAAGATGCCCATCATTTCCTCCGACCCACTTTTTCAAAAAGTAAGGATACGGCCCATTTTGTAGCATAACTGGATCATGGTTTGACTCAAGAAAAAGGACATTCGTCTCTGAAATTTCTCTTGCAACATTTTCACATATATGTCCTAAGTCAGTAATTATTGAAGCTTTTTCCTTACCATTTTTTTCTTTTAATGTAAAACCTATTGGTTCGACTGCTTTATGGGATTTTAAAAAAGAACTTACTTCAATTCCGGAAATTACATTAGTTTCATTAGCACCAATTGTTTGAACTAATTCCTCCTTGTTACAAAGGAAACTTGTTTGAACTAGTTTCTTCGTCGCAAAAATTGGAATATTAAATTTTCTAGCAAAAACATATGCACCTTTTTTATGATCTGAATGTTCGTGAGTGATAAAAATAGCATTTATTTTTGAAGGATCTTTACATACCAAATTCATTCTTTCCTCTATTTGTTTACAACTAATTCCTGCATCAATTAAAATGCCTTTATCTTTTTTACCAGCAAAATAACAATTCCCAGAACTTCCAGATGCCAAAGCACAAACCTCCATAATCAAGTCAGTCTTTGTTTTATTAAAAATCTATCTGTGACTCATTTTTCACAACGCTTTAAAATACTCTTTTAGTGTTTATACTATGGACGTTTCGTTAGAAAGGCCTCTTCTTGGAGGAAAAATTAATTTTATTGCATATGATTGTCCGGAACAAATAGCCTTGCCAGTACTTGACGAAGCATATACTTTGGGTAAGAAACTAGAGGAAGTATTCAGCCTATATTCTTCAACAAGCGAACTATCAAAGTTAAATAAAAAAAGAACTCTCCCAGTTTCAGAAGATCTTTTGTTTGTTATTTCTAAAGCTTTAGAATATTGCAAACTGACTAAAGGAGAGTATGATATTTCCTTAGGAAAAAAAATTATTGCAAGAAAAAAAGGAGAAGAAATTGAAGTAAGTTGTTCTTACAAAGATATTTCAATAAATGGGAATAAAATCTCTCTGTTAAATCCTGATGTTTTAATTGACCTGGGAAGTATAGCGAAAGGATTTATCGTAGACAAACTAGTTTCTTTTCTAAAAGAAAAGGGAATAAAAAATGGTTTAGTCAATGCTCGAGGAGATCTAAGAGTTTTTGGAGATATAGAACAACCAATGGGCATACAACATCCTAGAGGCAAAGAAAAAATAATTCACTCATTTATTTTAAAGAATCAAGCAGTTGCAACTTCGGGGGATTATAATCAATTTATTAAAAAATATGATCAAAGTCATATACTAAATAAAAAAGATCTAATCTCTGCAACCGTTTTGGCAAACACTACCATGGAAGCAGATGTTCTTACTAGCGTAGTCTTTCTTCTTGATGAAAAATCTCGAGAAGATTTCCTAAAGAAAAATAAAACCCTTCGGGTTTTCGCTGTTAACAAAGAATTAAAAATAAAAAAGTACAACAACTTTCCGTAAAATGAAAACAAAATTTATTGGTCCAATATTGATAGCTGCCTTATCAGTTTTAACTTTTTTAATTTGGTTTCTAGTCAGACAAGGTACTCCAATGTTCGCGGATTATTCAGTCGCAACACATAGTCTAGGGCAGATAGCTGGCTTAATTGGCTTGACTTTATTCGCACTTACCTTTGTTTTTACAACAAGACTAAAAATTGTTGAAGACTCTTTCGGTGGTTTAGACAAAGTGTATCAAGTTCATCATTTACTAGGATCTCTTTCATTTATCTTAATTTTGTTTCACCCTCTTTTATTAGTCATCAAATTTATTCCTTCTAACTGGCCACTTGCAGCAAAATATCTTTTACCTAGTTCAAGTGTGGCAGTAAACCTTGGAATAACTGCTCTTTTAGCGATGATAATTTTAATTGCATTAACAATTTACATTAATTTAAAATATGAAACTTGGAAAGGTTCTCACAGACTTTTCGGATTTGTTTTTATCATCGCATTTTTCCACAGTTTTATGATAACCAGTGATATCTCTCGTTACAATCTTCTAAAGTTCTATATGTTGTTTATTTGTGCCTTAGGAATAATTTCTTTTGTCTATGGTTCATTTATTAGACCAAAGATAAAAGATTATCCATATAAACTAAAGGACATTAAATCAAGAGGCAATGTAACTATTTTAGAACTAGAACCTATAAACGAAAAGATAGCTTTCAAACCAGGACAATTTGTGTTCCTTAAAACAAATCCTAAAGAGCAACATCCTTTCACAATTGCATCTTCTCCAGAAGAGAATAATATTGTTCTCATGATAAAATCTTTAGGAGATTATACTTCTAAGATCAAAGAATTAAAGAAAGGTACTCTAGTTTCGATTGAAGGTCCATATGGAAAAATGTGGGAAGAACTTTCTTCTTCACAAAAACCTCAAGTTTGGATTGCAGGAGGAATTGGAATAACTCCTTTCTCAAGTTTTGTTTCCCATATAGCAAAAACAAAATCTCTTAAACAAAAAATAGACTTGTTTTATTGTACTAGTAATAACGGCGAAGCATTCTTATTAGAAACTTTGCTTGAACAAGCTAAGGCGATTCCTAACTTAAGAATACATGATTTTTGTTCAGCAGACAAGGGAAGAATAGATCTACAAAAAATAGAATCTGTCGTCGGAAAGATAGAAGGAAAGAAATTTGTTCTATGCGGTCCTTTGCCAATGATGGAATCAATTTCAAAACAACTAAAACAAAAAGGGTTTTCTAAAAATGACATCCTTTACGAAAATTTTAACTTAAAATGAAAATAAAAACATTCACAACCGTAGCTCTTTTAATTTTCTTATTAGTTTCTGCAGCAATAATTTACTTCGGTTTATTCAAAACGCCCTTGCAATCTTCAAACATTCAAGATAACTTGAGTTTAATAAAAAAAGATGAACAGAATTTAACAGTTACTCCGATTGTCGACCAACAGCCAACTACGACACCAACTCAAACTTCTACACCAGTAATTCGACCTCCAGTTAGAACAAGCGCATCATGATTTTAGAAAAAAGAAAACGCCCGGATCCTGCTCACATTTTGCATTTCGCAAATAAATTTCTAAAAAACAGTTTTGCTCAAAGCGAAATGTTCAAATCGAACTGTTCGATTCTGAAGGACGCCCGGATCCAGAATCGAACTGGAAAAACCTTGCGGTAACCGGTTTGCTTGAGTTCTCGACGAACGAGAGCATTGAAAATCGCCGAAGCGATTTACTGTTCAAGACCGGCGCAGTACCATTGTGCCATCCGGGCAGGAAAGCATAAAACTGATTAGAATTAATGCTTTTTAAGATTTGAGGTTTTGAGGAGGACTTAATAATTTTAAATTTTTATCCAACCATTAAGAACAAAAATCAGCATTAATCCGAAGAGCACAATAAATAACCCAACAAAAATTCTAAATAAGTAACCGAACAAAGTCAACCCTTTTTTTACGGGAGTAACTTTTTCTCGTTTGTCTACTAGGCCTCCTACGTAATATTCTCGCTCTTTAACTGTAAGAGTAATAATAGACAGTCCAAATAATTCAATGATGAAAAATAAAAAGTATAGGCTTGCCAACTTAAGGTTATCTGGAATAATGCTTATTGTAGACGCTAAAAAAAGTATAATTGTCAATATAAATACATAATCATTATTTGCTTTCTGCCATTCAAAATTCATTCTTTCTAATTCTTTACTCATAAAATTTCAATAATCCAGGACTATATAAAGGTGCTATTCTAAGAACCTAAAGAATCCTTCCCAAACTATCTTAGCCACATCTTCTGTGTTAGATAGTCAAAATCCAAGTCAAACTAAATAAGCTCAGTTCATGACTCGGATAAGTCTTAAACAGCAAAGCTAAACTTAACTTCGCTATCCAAGATTAAACAAAACTATGTTTAACCGAATAATGAAGCTAAGCCTTCAGCTGCCTCAGCTTTTGGCTCTTCTTTCTTCTCTTCCTTTGGTGCTTCTGCTGCTTTGCCGCTTCCAGCTGCCGGAGCTGCTGCGATAGCTGCATTTGCAAGTTGCTCGTCAATGTTCACACCGTTCAATGAAGCAACAAGGACTTTAACCTTGCTTTCATCTACAGATGCGCCTGTAGCTACAATAACTTTCTTCACGTTATCTTCGCTAACAGCTTGTCCAAGCTTGTGCAACAAAAGTGCCGCATATATGTATTCCATTTTTATTGGTTATCTCCAGTTTTAATTAGAGATTTTAATGCATTTTCGTGTGATGCTGCTTTTCCTAAAACAAAAGGTAATGTTTCTTTTGTTACAAAAGGCATGTTTACAGCGAATGCTAATGCTTTTGAATACATCGATAAGAAGTCTTTCATGAACTCTTCTTTGTTTATCTTGATTCCAGTATAAACTTTTCCGTTGGAAAATGCTGCAACTGGTTCAATTCCAATCTTGAATGGGATAATGTTTAACTTTGCTAAAATTGCTGCTCTCTCAGGGGTGATTGGTTCGCCTTTCTTACAAACGATTGCTCTTGCTTGAATTGCTAATTTACCATTTTCTACTTTAACTTTCAAACCTACTGCAGACAATGCAGAAATATCTGGGCCAGGTATTAAATCTGTTCCGCCAGCTTCAGCATAAATATCTTCTTCAGGTACTTGTCCTGCCTTTGCTTTTGCAGGTGTTTTAGAATCTGCAAGCATTCCTGAAATAATAAATGCATCTTCATCAGAAAATAAAATTGCACAATCAGCACCAACATTCTTTTCTAAATCTTTCAAAGCAGGTATTCCTGCATGTTCTAAAGCAAAATTAACTAATGTTGATTTAGCGACGATAATTTTACCAACAGCTCTCAAATTCTTTTTAATTTCTTGGAATTGTGCAGCTGGAAGTCCTTTGATAGAAACAATCATAACTGTTTTTTTCTTCATCAATTCAGTAAGTTCTTTTACTACTTTCTTCTTTGATTCAGAAACATGTGTTTTTGCTGCTACCATTTTATTTGTCTAAATCCACTGGTGCGGACATAGTCCATTTTAATTGAATATTTTTTATATTATCTCTCTTGTTTGGAAGCAAGTTCATAAGATCGTTCATAACTGAAGAAATATTTTCTTCAAGTTGTTTATCAGACATATCTTCTCTTCCTACTGAAAGTTTGATACTCTTTTCTTTGATTCTTAATCTTGTTGTCTTAGACATCTTCTCAATCATTGCTTTGATTGCAGTGTCATTTTCTTGCATAATAACTCCGCCCTGAGGTGTAGGCATTTTTCCAACCGGACCTAAAACTCTACCGAATTTTGTAGCAACAGCACCCATTAATGGAGCAGCAGCAAGGAAAACATCATATCTTTTTGCAAGTCTCTTTATTTGTTTATTATCTTTGTATAATTCAAATTCTTCCTTGACAATTGTGTCAACAAGAGGTGATTTTTTACTTAAGAATGCACAAATCTTTTTTGCTGGTGGATGTGGTAAAGCCACAAAAGTATTAATCGCTTCTTTTCTCGGATCAATTTTTTGCAAGTTAATAACTATGTCTAAAGATTGAACAAACTTTCTTTTTTCAGCACTTCTCAATTGTTTTATTGCTTCTGTTGACTTCATGTTAATATGTAAAGACTTTTCCCTACCAAATCTTCAACTTAATGTAAGACTCTCTTGCGAGACGCGTTGGTTATTGGTCTTAGTAAAAATTATCTATTTCTTGGGTTTAAAAACACTTCGGTTTATTTTTTCTCCTTTCTTTTTATCACATAAATCCTTTTAAACAGATAAGTTTCTAAACAAACATGGCACAACTCGTTGCATTACTGTCTAAAGGCGAAGGAACTTGGGGACAAGTTTCAGGATTGATAAAAAGGGGAGAATGGGAAAAAATAATCGTTATTGGAGACACCTATGCAAAAAATTTTATGGTTGAGGGTGCGCAATTTGATTTTGTCGAAGCAGATTTAGAAAAACCGCTGGTTGCATTAAAGCAAGAATTAACAACAAAATTGAAACCGAAATTAGACTCCGATTTTTCATCAGAAGTTTCTCTTTCTATCGCATCTGGAACAGGAAAAGAACACATGGCTCTTGTCTCGGCACTTTTGGCAATTCCTGTTGGAGTTAGATTCACAGCACTAACTAAAGATGGAATAGTATTCTTGTAAATGAAAGATTATTCTCCACAAGTGACTGAAGGAGATAGGAAAGGATTTAACATTGCATGTTATGGGCTTATTGGGATGGGGGCTGCAACTTTATTGGCACTAGGGGGACTAGCCTACTCAAGCAATACTTTTAGACAAAGGATTTCTCAAGAATTATGGCCTATCTCCCCAAGTATAGAAAATAAATTGAATTCAGAAAATATAAATTCTTCGAGTAATGCTAATCTTCAGATGACACAATTACTCCTTCAAACTAATTAAAAATAAAATGACTTCCGTTAATGCATCTCACATTTTGGTAAAAACTGAAAAAGAAGCTTTAGATATTCTACATCAAATAGTCGCTAAAGAAATTACTTTTGAGGATGCAGCAAGAAAATATTCTTTTTGTCCATCAAAAAGACAGGGCGGAAGTTTAGGTAACTTCGGAAAAGGAATGATGGTTCAAGAATTCGAAGAAGCATGCTTCAGCGATAAAAACAAAGTCGGAGACGTTGTAGGTCCAATAAAAACCCAGTTTGGTTTTCATTTAATAAAAATTAACTCTCGAAATTAAAAAGTTCTAATCTTCATATCTTTCTTTTCTAATTTTGATAAAACAACAACACAGCTTTTTTTATCAGAAGCAAGTAATTTCCAATTTTTATCAGATTTATTCAATTGAGTCAAAATTTTTTTCGCATATTTTCTGACTTCGATGAACCATGGCATTTTATCTGTTCCCATTCTATTTCTTGCATACCCTATAGATGTAAATCCCTTTACATGCACAAAATCTGGATCGGCTTTTAGAATTAAATTCGTATAATCTCCGACTAGTTCCTCAGTCATGTTGGTTATATCTTTGGCGAACCCCTGGGTTTGACTTTGAGCCAACTTGTTCGGCTCTGTTAATTTAAATCTACTATCTTTTCCTGGTTTGACCAATGTTAATCTTATGCATCTTCGACATTTTCCTTTCAAATCTCCGACTACTCCAATTGTTTCAGTAAATCTCTCCCAGGCGTCTTTATTGCAAGAATTATGCCATTTAACATAAAGTTCTTTATTCGGTGCATTTGTAGAAAGTGTTAATTGTGTCGGTAAAGAACTTGCCCCATCTAATTTCCTAATCATTTCAGGATTTTGCCCATTTGTTACTAAAAAAGAAATAGCTTTTCTCTTCCTTATTTCTCTTAGCATCTCATCAAGTCTCGGATAAATTGTTGGTTCTCCAGAAAGAGAAAATGAATATAAAGAAGGTTCACAAGCTTGTTGAAACTTTTTCTTATTAACCTTGTCAAGTCCTTTAAAACCCATCATAAGTTTTTTTCTTGCCAAAACAATTTTGTCTAAGATCTCAATTGGGTCATCAACTTTGTCGAGTTTGTTTCCTAAACTCAACTCAATCGGTCTCCAACAATGAACACATTTATGCTCACACCACATTAACGACGGAGAAAACTGACAGCACCCTGCAGATTTTATTCCATAGAATTTTTGTTTCCAACAACCTCCCTCCTCCTTAAGTGCTTTCTTTGTCCAATTACAAATTTGAACTCCTGAAGAATTGCCAACAACGGCATATTTTTTGTTCTCTAAATCAGATTTGATATCATCAAAATTTCTTTTCATAAATCAAAAAAGAAAATAAAAATTTTTAAAGTTATCTAAGAATAAACTAACTCCTAGACCGAAGTAAACATAAGAGCAATCAAGGTTTAACCTCTTTTTGCTTTTTTCTTATAGCTTTTTTTCTTGGTCTTCTTTGCAGAAGTTTTTGTTTTTTTCTTAGCCGCCTTTTTTGCCACTTTACTTAATTACCTCTTTGTATAAAAAATAATTCATTCTTCTTTATATATTTATCTAAAAAATAATATTTTTCTGGATAATATTTCAGAGAGTCTCTAATCCAGTACGATTTATCCGTCGATAATTATCTAAGCGCAAAAATCCAAGCAAGAATCATTAAAACAAAAATTAATCCAATAAGCCAAGACATTATTCTAAAACCTTTTTTAGCAAACTTTTCAGATTTTTTCTTCTCAATTCCAAGCTTATTTGCAAGACCATATAGCCCCAAGTAAAAAAATCTGCCTCCGTCAAGAACGCCTAGCGGCAACATATTGAAAAGACCAACGAATAAATTAATCATCATTATCCACCAGAGGAGATTGTACACATATAACGTTGCTGAGGGGAGATACTTTTCCTGATAATCTGTAGCGGGATCTTTGAAATCAGTCAGAAATCCAATAACTTTTCCAAATACTCCTCTCGAAACTTTTTCAGAATTCATAACTCCTAAAAATGCCTTAGACTTATTTACAGGGCTAGAAGACAACTCGACTCGATAACTCTTTTCTTCAGTTCCTATTCTAGTAGTTATTGAAACTACGTCTCCCGGATTTTTCCCTTGTAAAAATTCAGAAAGATCTTCTCTATCTTTTATTGCAACATTATCAATTTGGACTATAACTCCTTTAAGTCGAATATTTATCGCAGGAGAGTTTTCATAGAGGACTATTAATTCCAGATTTTGATTTTTAAGGACGTCTGATAAATAACTTGAGTTTCCCGCAAATAAATACGTTTTATTCTCACTAGTATATACTTTTGTTAAATTAGTTCCGCCAATCATTTCAAAAGAAGTTATATTTTTTACACTAACTGGAGAATAAGCATAATCGCTAAATACATATCCTGCGGGTTGGTATGCTAAAAAGAAAAATCCGACGAGCAACAAGAAAAATATTCCTGCAAACAAAATATTAGCGAAAACTCCTGCAGCTAAAACTGTCATCTGATTTCTTCTTGATTTTCTAACCAAGTCTTGATCATTTTGTTCTACAAACGCACCAAGTATTGGTCCTAAAAATGCAAATCCGGTAGATTTTATTCTCACTTTAAACAATCTCATAAAAATTCCATGTGAGAATTCATGAACTACTGCAACAATTAATAATGCAACTATAAAATATGTAAAATAAAATGGGGGCATCAAACTCTGCACTCCAAAAATTTGTGGGAAATAAGGTATAAGTGGCATTACTGGTGGTGCTTTTATTATTTGAGTTATCTGTGGGAAAGCCCAGTAGATGTAAACAGTTTGAATTAACAAAAACAACATAACTCCCATCAAAATCAATCCAAGAAGAATGATTGGATATCTTAATGCATAAAGAACTTTAGAATATTTTGAACTAAACTCGTCGATATATTTTACTCCAAGCTGAGTCTTATACAAATACATCCATCCTTCTTTTGTCAAATTCTTTTTTCTAGAATGAAGAAACCAGAATACCCAAATACAAAAGATAACTAACAAGCTCAAATCAAAAATCATTATCTTGTCCATCTCTTATCAATGAGAATTCATTTTATAAATATAGTCATTTATGACTTTCTCTCTCCGGCTAGTGCAATTATTCTAGTAATTTTTCTTGGCGACCATTCAAGTTCTATTCCGTATTTTCTACAAAGAGAATCGACGTTTAACCTCGCACCTTCTGGAGTTTTTTCGACATACTGGTTTTCATGGCCGCCTAAAAATTCTTTTATTTCTCGTTCATGTTCTTTTCTTGCTCCTGGTTGCCAATATCTCGGACTGTAAACCGCTTTCTCAGTCCAGTCTGGATGAGATTCTCTAATTGGTTTTACTCTAGCTTCAAGATCAATGTTTGTACAAATTAAATAAATAGATTTACTAAAATCAAAAACGTCTGAAATCAGTTCTCTCGGAGGACAGCCTTTCTTCTTTCCATAATTCGGGCATCCATGTCGAAAGGACCTCTCTCTTTGTAGACACATATGCTGATATCTGGTAGAAATTTCTAAATCTTCTGGATTTACTCGAATTATCATTAACTTCCTATCACACTCTAGAATTATAATTACTTTTTACGCAATGGTCTAAATGCCTTTGACTTGCATTTTCTACAAGCTACAGTTCCTGAAAGAATTTTTCCAGGTTCAAGTCTCATTTTTTGATTGCAAACTTTACAAACAAAAATATTTTTGAAAAGTCTATTTTGTGCTGCAGGAATCTTTGTTGCCATAATTAATTAGTTAATCCGATTCTTTTAATTATTTTTTTACCTTCAACATCCCAATACTCAAGTGTACTTCCATCTGTTATTTGTCCTTTAAATTCTTCTGGGATTGGTAATTCAAAATTTTCAAAATTTTCAGCATCCATAACGCTAACATTTTCACCAACTAAAGCCAAAACTTGTGCTTTTCTTTTATCAATCAATGGAACCTCAATTCTCTCTCCACCTGGATAAACTGCCATCTTTTTCTTCTCACCAATAACTGAAATAGCTTCGAAACGGCATTTACTCGCTCCATGTTTTCCTGTCTTAGAATGGTCTACATTTTTGATAACGTAAGCTTCCCCATCAAAGATAGCAAAACTTCCCGGTTTCAATTCATATGCATCAACAATTTTTAATACCATATAACTACCTCAAAAAATTTTCCTTTATAAATTTATGTTTTATTAATTCTATTTCCCAAAATCAGAATATCCCCACTTTTTGGTGGCCCGTTGTTCAATTCTCATAAGCTCCTTTATTTCGTCATCTGTTGCGCTTTCTATAACTAAAAGAGGCCTTCTTTTTCTATGCCCGCTACCACTAATATTCGGGTTGTAATCATTTAACCTATAAAATAAGGAATGTGGCGATCTAGACAACAGGTTTCTAACATACTCATTTTGAATAATGCTATCAAATTCATGTTCACTAGAAAATCTTCCGAAATACCTTCTTTCATTCTCGCCCATACTTGCCAATTTTTCATAATACTGTTGTACTCTTTCTCCATGAACAATTCCTCTTAAGTGTAAAGAAACAATTCTGTCTTTTCTTGCTAGTTTGTAGTCCTCCGCATTAAAATCAAATTTTACCAGGGGGGAGCTAGCATCAAAATGGGTAGAAGCAATTAATTCTCTCCAGTTTTCTTGAGTTTGTTGAGAAATTTCAAGTCCGGAAAGATACGGTCTCAATCTTATCTGTCTTACTGCTTCCTCAACCAAAACATCTGGGATACTTCTTCCATCTGCCATAACATTAAATGCTGTTTATGTTTCTTAAACATTGTTATACTCTGAGATAATCTTACAAAACCTTAAAAACCCCTATTTCCAAAAACCAATATGGTAACAGTTCAAAAAAATGACTTTATTGAATTAGAATTTACTGGAATTGTCAAAGACACTCAGGAAATTTTCGATACTACGAATAAGGACGAAGCAAAAAAAATTGGTATGCAGAACCCTGAAAAGGTAAAACCTGCAATGCTTTCGGTAGGTAATAGTATGACAGTAAAAGGGCTTGATGCTGACTTATCCGGAAAAGAAGTTGGAAAAGAATATTCTATCGAACTAAAAGCAGAAGATGCATTTGGAAAGAGAAATCCTTCAATGGTCAAAATGATTCCATTAAAACTTTTCTTAGAGCAAAGAATTATGCCTGAGAAGGGAATGCAACTTTCTCTTGATGGGATGGTTGTAAAAATTGTCTCTGTTTCAGGCGGAAGAGTTTTAGTAGATTTCAATAATCCTCTTTCGGGAAAAACAATTATCTACAAATACAAAATCTCAAGAAAGCTTGAAGACCAAAAGGAAAAAATTAATGCACTTCAAGACTTTTTCTTCAGAAAAACTTTTGATTTCGAAGTCAAAGAAAAAGATTTAATCATGAAAGTTGATAAGAACATGCAGAAGTTTGTTGAGATGATGGCAAAGCCATTTGAAGAAATTCTCGGATTAAAAGTTAAGGTCGAAGTTTTCGCTTCGACACAAAGTTCAAAAGTCGGAGATGCAAAAGCTGAGCAAGAGATAGTCGAAAAGAAAGAAGAGAAAAAAGAAGAAGCGAAAAAATAATTTTTGCTCCATAAAACCTGGGGTTAAAGAATCTAAAGAATAATTATACACTTCCTCACCTATATTTTTATAAACACAAATTATATGAGTTAGTCAATGGGAGTGATAGGTGATGAAAATTTCTCCGCGAGATCAGATATAGACAAAGAGCTCGAAGAGATCATAAAAAAGCAAGCGGCAAGAATTAAGATAATCGGAGTTGGCGGAGCAGGAAATAATTCTATAACAAGGATGAGAGAAGTCGGAATAAAGGGCGGGGAGATCATTGCGATAAATACTGATGCACAAGATTTACTTTATACTAACGCAGATAAAAAAATTTTAATCGGAAGAGAAATTTCTAAAGGTCTCGGTGCAGGTTCAAATCCTAGAATTGGTGCAGAAGCCGCAAAAGAACAAGGCGCAGATATTAAAAAAGCATTAGACAATTCGGATATGGTTTTCATTACTTGCGGTCTGGGGGGTGGAACGGGTACTGGTGCAGCTCCTGTCGTTGCTGATATGGCAAAAAAAATGGGGGCATTAACTATCGGTGTTGTAACTTTGCCATTCACAGTCGAAGGTAAAAAAAGAATTGAAAATGCTATGGATGGCTTAGAAAGAATAGAATCTTTAGTGGACACTTTAATTGTAATTCCAAATGATAAACTTTTAGAATTGGCCCCAGATCTTCCTCTACCGACGGCATTTAAAGTTGCTGACGAAATTTTAACAAATGCTGTTAAAGGAATAACAGAACTTGTAACTCGTTCAGGTTTAGTAAATCTCGACTTTGCTGATATTCGTGCAGTAATGTCAAATGGCGGAGTTTCATTAATCGGCATGGGAGAATCTGATTCTAATGAAAGAGCAACCGAAGCTGTTGAACGAGCTTTGAATAATCCTCTTCTGGATGTTCAAATTGAAAATGCTTCGGGCGCATTAATTAACGTCCTAGGTGGAAATGATTTAACCTTAGAAGAATACAAAGTTGTCGTCGGCGCAATTGGGGACAAGCTTTCTCCCGAAGCAAAAATTATTTCCGGAGCTCAGATTTCAAAAGATCTTGAAGGTTCAATAAAAGTTATGTTAATAATTACTGGAGTAAAATCTCCTCAAATTTCTGGAGACAAAAAATCCATAGAACAACAGAAAAAAGATTCTATAGAGGAAGAGTTAGGAATAGAGTATATAGAATCCGACGATGAGACAGTCGACTAGATTTTGGTTAATGATTGGCTCTCGGAGCAGACGACGAGGAAGAATAATTCTTGTAAACAAAACGGCACACTTAAAAACCCAAAAATACTAATCAAAATATGGAAGAACAAAAATTGAACTGGAAAACCCGATTGTCTTCAAATTTTCAACAATACAAAAGAGTATGGCGATTATTAAAGAAACCAACAAAGCAGGAATTTCTCACAATCGCAAAAGTTTCTGCAATAGGTCTTCTAATCATCGGTGCTTTTGGTTTTGTAATTGCAACAATCATGTCTTTTTTCTTTTAGTTTAAAAACGTAAACTTTTTAAAGCGCCCAAAATAACTATTATTAACTAATTCTTAATTTTTTAAGACTTAGTCTGACTAAACATGGCATTAGGAAACGAAGAATTCGATTATCTCGACGACGGAAAAAATGTTTTCGGAGAACTTCCAGAATCAGAGAAACCAAAAATTCAGGTTAAAGTAAAAGAAAAACCAGTCGAAGAACCAAAACAAGAAGAGAAAGTTGAAGAGTTTAAAACTGATTCTATTATTTACATTGTTAAAGTTACAACAAATAAAGAACAAAAATCTTTAGAACTTGTTGCTGACAAAGTTAACAAGAAAGGAATTAATATTTACGCAGTTGCAAAACCACATGGATTAAGGGGATACATTATCCTCGAAGCTCCGGACAAAGAAAATGCAGAAGAAGCAGTTTTTAATTTACCTTACATCAAAGGAATTATTCCAAAACAAGTTTCATATGAAGAAATAAAATCTATGATCGAACCAAGAGCTTCTGAAGTTAAGATTGAAAAGAATGACATTGTAGAAATTATTTCAGATTCTTTCAAGAATGAAAAAGCTAAAGTTATCAGAGTCGATAAAACAAAGGGCGAAGCAGTTGTTTCTTTGCTTGCAGCAGTTGTTCCAATACCCGTTACTGTAAAATTAGATAATTTGAGAGTTATCAGAAGAGAAGATGAAGCGCAGGGAGGTTCTGCTTAAATCGGTAGTTTTAAAAATAAACTCTTTTAAACAAACACATGGCAACAATAAAACTTTTGGTTGATGGTGGCGCAATGAAGCCAGGACCAGCAATAGCTCAGCAGTTGGGCCCAATGGGAATTAATATTGGTAAAGTAATCTCCGAAGTAAATACTGCAACTTCTATGTTCAAGGGAATGCAAGTTCCAGTTAATTTGGACGTTGATGCAAAAACAAAATCATTTACTGTTAAAGTCTTAACACCTTCTGTTTCAGCGTTAATAAAAAAAGAAGCTGGAATTGAATTGGCTTCTGGCGAAAGAAAAAAATACCAGGTCGGAAATATTTCTATAGAGCAACTTATCTCTGTAACAAATCAAAAGTTTTCATCTATGTTAGCTAAAGACTTCAGAAGTGCATTAAAATCTGTAATTGGTAGTTGCATGACTATGGGTATTTTAATTGAATCTCAAGATCCAAAAGAATTTTTACAAAACTTAGAAGCAGGCAAATATGATAAAGAAATTAAAGCTAAAAAAACAGACACTGATCCAAAGAAATTGAAAGAATTAAAGGAATACTTCCAACAAGTTCAAACTAAGCAACAGGCAGCTAAGAAAGCTGAAGAAGAAGCTAAAGCAGCTGAAGAAGCAGCTAAAGCAGCAGCAGCTACAGCTAAACCTGCAGAAGGCGCAGCAGCAGCTACACCAGCAGCAGCTACACCAGCAGCTACAGCAAAACCAGCTGCAGCAGCAAAGAAGTAACTTTATAAAACTCCAACTCATAAAATGGCTACGGGGGTATGGGGTAGTGGTAGCCTACGAGGTTTGGGACTTCGTGATCTCGGTTCGATCCCGAGTACCCCCATTTAGCCAAAAGAAGTCGGCGATCGAACACTCGATCCTGAGCAAAACGCTTCGAGCAGACAAACTGAAAAGTTTATAACTGCGAGATGTATTTTGTGAACAGAGTACCCCCATTTAGCCGACGGAAATAAACAAAAACACAAAAACACAAAAACACAATGGCAGTAAAAAAGAAAAAAATCGGAGCAGCAGGCCGTCTTGGCGCTGGCTATGGAAAACCAAAAGAAAGATTAAATGTAGTGGAACAAAAGCAAAGAGTTAAGCAAGTTTGCCCTTTCTGCGGTAAGACTGCAAAGAGAAAAGCTAAAGGAGTTTGGAATTGTAAGAAATGTGGTAAAATCTTTACAGGAGGCACATTTTACTTACAAGCTTAAATTTAAATAAGTAAAATTACTAAATCAATTATGGCAATATACAAATGTTTTCAATGCGAAAAAAAGATTAAGTCCGATGAATTAGAAAAAAGATTTGTTTGTCCTCATTGCGGTACGAGAATTTTCTATAAGCCAAGAACAAAAATGAAGACAGTTAAGGCAGATTAATAATGGTCAAAAATAATTCTAAAAAAGATCGTTGCGAAGACTGTGGCGATGAATGCGAGTGTGATGATGATTCCTGTGAATGCGGTCATGATCATTCTCATGAGGAAATGAACATGCCTATTAATCCTCAAATGAATTTTGATGCAGATACTCGGGCAGCAATCCAAGAAATTCAAATTCTCGAGCATAATTTTGAACAATTAATGCAACAAAAACATTTATTCAATATGGAAATCAGCGAGACAGATTTAGCACTAAAAGAATTAGAATCCTCCTCTGGCGACGTATTTAAGTTAGTCGGGAGCCAAGTTATTATAAAAACAACAAAAGAAAAAATTGTAACAGATTTAAATCACAAAAAAGAGTTATTAAATCTGAGAATGAAAAATATGGACTCTCAAGAAAAAGAATTTTCCGATAGAATTGAAGAGTTACGACAGCAAATTATGAAAAAAATAGGTAAGGCTTAATATTCATATTTAATTATAATAATATTTAAATACCCATTCTGTTAAAATTAAGTTATGGTGATGAATTTTTTCAAGAGATTGAAGAAAAGCGAAGGTGAAGAAGCGGACTCTCCAGATTTCATCCAAATTGATTCTGGTTCAGAGAAATCTGATTCAAAAGTCCAAGTAAAAACTTTCGTCTTAAAAACCTACGAAGATATAAATCCGATCCTTAATGCACTAAGAGAGGGTTACTCAATTGTTGTGATCGACATTAAGTCATTGAAGGCAAAGGATGTTATCGAATTGAAACGAGTTGTTTCTAAGGTCAAAAAGACTGTAGAGGCGATTGAAGGTTCAATTGCAGGTTTCGGAGACAATTGTATTATAGCTACACCTTCCTTTGCAAAGATCCAGAAAGGCGTTGCGGACGTAGCTCCAGCAGCTCCAAGGGATGACATTGAGAAGTTTGGCTATTAACAAAATAATTGCTCAAATTTTTATTTAACTTATTTTTTAAACCGTTAATTTTTAGGTTTATTTTTCCTCATGCAGAGAGGCTCTGCAAGAGTCATCCCGAATTTTGGATTTTTTGTGCAGGTGAGGGAGAGGACACTTTAAAATGGCTAGTCTTTAATGCAGGAAAAGTGTTACTCTTATTTGCCTCTTTCTCACGCTTAGACCTTTGAAATACTAAATACTGTCTTTAATGCTACTATAATTGTCGCAGGAACAAACATAACCAAAAGAGCTGATAAAATCGTGCTCAATGAAGAAAGTATTGGGATATTTGAAACATAAATTAGTGCAGATTGACCGAACCCAGATACAATGACTAGGGCTAACGAGGCTATCAAGAAAGTAATCGAATCTCTGTCTCCGGTATTTAAAAAACCAACTATAATCCCTAGAACCATAAGGAACGCGTAAGGGATATTGCTCCCGTACCCTACGACTGTTTTTTGGAGGATACCCATTATAACTGCAAAAATAACTCCTACAAGGAATGCAAACGCTCCGACGAGATTATCTCTAGATTTTACCATACGCTTTTATGTTATCTCATATATATAAATTTTTTTAATAAAACTTTTCTTAAAAAACAGAAAAGTTTATAAAGGTGTAGTAACTCCAGAATTACAACATGTTAAACACAAACAAGTTCATCCTCGGAATTTTAGCAGTTTTACTTGCATTTAGTTTTGCTAGTGCAATGAATGTTTCAACAACTTCTTTAGCGTTAACTGTTAATAATGGCTCTTCAAGTTCAACTTCATTTACAATCACAAATAACGAAACAGACTTAATTTCAATTTCTATAGGAACAATAACTGGCCTTGGAACATTGACAACTTCTGTTTCAAATTCTAGCTTCAATTTATCTGCTGGAGAAAATAAGACAATCACTGTAAATATTACTGCTCCCTCTGCTCAAACAAATAATACTTTTTATGGTAACCTTCCAATAACATCTAACGGTTCAAATCCTTCTCTTAATTTAAATTTAACAGTAAATGCTATACAAGTTTTACCAACTCCAGTAATTACTTCTTCAAATTTTTGTAAATCTGGAAATCAAGGAAATAATCTTTCAATAACAGACTTTAGTATAAATAACAAAGGAGAAGGGGATGACAATGATTGGTACTTAATGGATCAAGTTAATATTGATGTAGAAGTCACAAACAACATGGATAAGAGAGCTAATAATGTAGAGGCTGAAATTGGGATATTCTCTGGAGGCGAAGATGTCACAAGTGATTTTAGTTTTGAAGATAAAAGAATAAGCTTAGGAAGTATTGGTTCAGATAATTCTAAGACTGCAACTTTCACAATCAAGAGTTTACCCGTGGATCTTAACGAGGGAAGTTACACAATACGTGTAAAAACATATATCTCTGGAAATGAAAATACTGTTTGCGATTCAACATCTGATTCAACAGATGTGACTAATCCCTTCGGTGAAGGAGTTATTGTAGCAAATGAGGTAGTTGGTACTACTGTTGAAGCTTCTGCCGGAAATGTTTTAGATCAGATAAGCATGGATGCAGTAAATCTTGGATCCTCTAAAGAAGAAGAGGTTTTAGTAAACATTTACAATAAGGAATTAGGGATAAATCAAAATTATCATCTAAGTAACTTAAGAGCAGGAAGTTCAGAACTTATTTATTTCCCAGCTATTGACATTCCAGCCACTGCAATCTCAAAAACATACAAAGTAGACGTAACCACTTACTATAACTATAATGATGGAGATACTACTGAAGCAGACTCATATGATCAAAATTCTTACGATGATTTAGAAGACAATTATAACACTTTCTCATTTAATATAAAGGTTATCAATGGCCAAACACCAGTTGATCCTTCAAGACCAACATTAACTGCAAAGTTAGATAATGACGCAGTGGTAGGTAAACCAATGAATATAACTCTCTCTTTAAAGAACAATGGAGCAGCAAGCATGGCTACACTAGTTAGTGTCCAAGATTATGACTCTTGGTCTACATTAGACTCATTAACTCCTTCGACTTTGTTAATCGCGAAGGGTGATACAAAAACAGTGGTATTAACTCTTGTTCCAACAAAAGACGGACAACAAACATTCAAGATTAATGTTTTATACGATGGAAAAACAATCAGCCAAGATGTAGCAGTTAATGTTGCAAAGAAAACAGGATTCCTTTCCTCAGTATTTGGTGAAGCTAATTCAACTAGTTACTTGATCACAGGAATTGTAATTCTTGTAGCTCTTATTGTTGTAGTTCTAGTAGTGAAATTAATTAAGTCCAGAAAGGAATAAGCTTTTAACCTTGCTAGTTTATTTGTTATTTAATGAAAGAAATCTATAGCTTAATTTTTAGGTATGTCCTTATTGTTTTAGCAGGACTAGGAAATCTAACTTTGTTCTATTCTATATTTACTCCACTCACGGTCTATTCTTCTTACTGGCTGTTTTCTTTTCTAGGAGAAACATTTCTGTTTGGTAATCTGATTCTGTTCAATGGGGTTGCAATTAATTTGGTGGCGGCGTGTATCGCAGGCTCAGCTTATTATCTATTGTTTATTCTAGTTTTATCGACGGCAAATATGTCTTTCTCAAAAAGATTAAAGGCACTCGTATTATGTTTTGTGTCTCTTTTTGTTCTCAATGTTATAAGAATTCTGTCTATGGGACTTATTATTCACACAAGTTACTTCTCAACCATTCATTTATTGTTCTGGTATTTTCTCTCAATAATCTTTGTTGTTTTAATTTGGTTTTCTACAGTAAAACTACTTAAAATTAGATCGATACCTGTTGTTTCAGACTTAGTTTTTTTAATTAAACTTTCTAAATCAAAACATGTTTAATCAAATCTCGGAGGTCATAGGTTCCTTGCTTATGAGTTATCCTGCACAAGCAATATCTCTTATTTTTCTTCTTATATTCTGCGAGACAGGACTCGTAGTTACTCCGTTTCTTCCAGGAGATTCATTACTTTTCATATTAGGTGCGCTCCTCTCTGCGATTAAACTTTGGCAAATAATAGTCCTAATTATTTTCTTGTCCACAGCAGCGATTTTAGGGAATATTATTAATTATTCTATCGGGAAATACCTCGGGAGCGTTATCTTATCCAAGAAATGGATTAAAAAAGAATATCTAAAAAGAACCGAAAAATTTTACAAGAAATATGGTGTAAAAACAATAATTCTATCGAGGTTTATTCCAGTTGTAAGGACTATTGCTCCTTTTGTTGCAGGACTTGGGAAAATGAACGCTAGAAAGTTTATTCTTTTTAACATTATCGGCGGATTTTTGTGGGTATCTATCTTCATTTTTGGAGGCTATTTCTTTGGTTCGATTCCATTAGTCAAGAATAACCTCTCATTATTGATGCTACTGATAATAATTATTTCAATTATACCTGCTCTGATACACTATCTGAAATCTAAATCTTAGCCTTGTTTATTTGTGCTATCGTTCCAACAACTAATCTTTCCACCGTTTCAATATTCTGACACTCTCCAACTTTGACTATGAAACAGTTATCTTTTTCTCCTTGTTCAATCGACGGTGAATTTGATTTCTGTACCATAAACACGGTATGTTCTGCGCTAGCATTATCACAGGTGATATACGACCAATTTTGAGCTTTTGCCATTTCAGAATCGTTAGTAGCCATGTCTATCTTCTCAACCCATGGGAATGCACTTAAAAATTGGCCCATTAAACTTTGGCCCAGAATTGCACTTTTACAAAAAGTAGCATCTGGCTCAAAACTTATACTCACGTTTTTTGAGATACTAATGTTTGCATTTAGGGAGATATTATTTTTTCTAGGATCAGTTCTTAGATACATTTCGTAATAATGTATAAACTTTCCTTGATAAATTACTGGAAATGTTCCGTGGTAAAAAGTTACTTTTTCATATTTAGTTTTTTCAAAATTTATTCCTGCATAGCTAAATTTCTCAAATAACTGATGATAAATATAGGGAGTAGAGACTAACGCTATTAAAAAAACTACTATTGCAGAAAATACTAGCATTGCCTGTTTATCTAGGGGATTAGTTTCTTTTTTCTTTACAATTTTTTTTCTAGCCATAATTTAATCAGTTTAAAATCGTTTATAAGCCTTATGAAACTAAGCGATGTTAAATAATCTGTAAACAAATTTGTCCGTTGCTACAAAAAAGTCTCCCTTTAAATAAACACACTTATCTTTAACCTCTACTGACGTGTTTGTAGCTTCTTCATATACAATGACATAAGAACTGCAATCTTTGATCGGCAAATCTTTGTTAACACAATTAGTCTGATTAATTAAGCAGGCTTCTTGAATTTTAGAAGCAATACCCTCGAGAGCAGCAGATAGTGTGCTTACGGCGATGTTGGAGTTAACTACATAGAGATTATTTCCAGAATAATTTCCTAAAGATGGAAGAATGCTTGAGATAGTTACATTGCTAATATTTTGAGGAAGGTTTGTAAAATATAATATTTTGTTTCCCAATTGTGTTTGCCAATAATTGTTCCCCTGAGTAAAAACTAGATTTCCATATTGCACTTTTTGAACCTTACTTGTAGAGCCATCTCTGCTCATTATTGCGTACCCTGCGCTAGACAAAACTATCAAAACCATCATGACAATTCCGAGAATAATCTGATTTCGTTTTTTCTCCTTTTCAATAGCCTCTTGCGTTTTTATTTTTCTGATCATATACATAAAATCCGTCGGTTATTTATAAATATTTCGAGAGGTCTCTCATACCTTGAAGAAAAAAAGAAACCAAAAAAAAACCCACACTTTTCCTGCATAACAAACAAGCTATTCCAAAGTGTCCTTCCCTGCGGAAGGAAAAAAGAAAAAAGGGCAAAGTTCTATTTGTTATTTAAGCGGTGATAGAAAATTTTTCGCTTTGAGCAAATTTACTTTTATTTTAATATTTGCGAAATGCAAAAAATTTTGAAGTTGCAGGTCTGCAACTGCGTTTTCTTAGTTACGTGGCTTTTTGCCCAGCTAGTAACTAAAAATCAAAGAAAAAGATAAAAATAAAAAAAAGAAAAAAGGGCAAAAAGCCCTAATTGTTTGTTTAAGCTGTGATAGCAGTTGCAGTTGTAGCAGATGTTACTTTCAACTTAGATCCAACAGTAGCATTTACGTTGTTATTAGACAAGTAAGTTATAGCCTTTGTTGTATCTTCAGCATTGAAACCAGCGACAAGTAAAGCAGTTTTACCGCTTCTTGCGAAAGATTCAATTAAAGCTTCACCGGATTTGATTCCAGTAGCAGCTGTGAAAGCATCGCCACATAGAGCACCACCAAGTAATTCAGCAGCAACAGTATTTACGCAAGAACCGCCGATAACGACTAAATTCTTACCAGACGCAGAGGAAACCTCATTGTCATAAACTGTCATTACACCAACACTTGATGCTGATGTACCTGAAGTAACTGTAGCACCTGGAGCTGTTACGAATACATTTGCATATACTTCGCCTCCATGGTATGTTACTGTAGCAGAACCTTGAGCAGCACTAGGATCGTTTAAAACAACCTTAGTAGCTAACTTGCTAGAGACATAACCTTCGTAGTCATCTGAGTCTTGTATTCTTAATGTAGGAACACTTACTGCAGAAACATCTGTCTTATTTTCACTATCGATTGAGCTTACTTTTGTAGTAGCAGTGAAAGAACCGCCTTGAGCAATCTTTCCATCCTCGTTAGCTTCATTGAAGACAAGAGCGAAGTTGTCAGTGTCAACAATATCTGTTGTAGGTAATGTAATCTTCATACCCTTTGGAGTATATACTGTACTGAAGTTTGTTTTTGTGGAGTCAGCAGTTAAGTTTACCCATCTGTTTGTAGATGTAGCATTAACGTCTGATACTGTTAAAACAGTATTTCCAACTTTACAAGTTCTTCCAGCAATTACATCTGTACAAATGTCATTTCCTGTAATTTCATTTGTGATAGTTACAGAATCAGCATCATTTGAATCAAATCCTGTTGTTGCAGAAAGTAAATAAGTTTCAGCCTCGGAACTTGAGTTCCAAGAAACTACAAACCATTTATTCTTTGCACTTTCATTGTAAACTAAGTTTGTATCTGTAGAAGTTACTAATACATTATTAGCATCCTTTCCAAGACCCAAAATAGTTCCATTGGATTGATTTATGTAGTATAAGTCAAGACTCATAGCACCATCTTTTATTGGAGCTTCAAGTTTGATCTTTTCTCTACCATCAACATTTACTTTTGTTACTTCTTGAGCAGGCATTGTTATGTCTGCCATTTGAAGATTTACATTTCCAAATAAAGGAACAGTTAAGTTTCCTTGTTCTGGAGTAACGAAAGTATCTTTGTCAACTTTCCATGTGAATCCGAATGAGTTCAGAGTAGTTCCAAGGTCAACATTTGCAACCAAGTTTCTCTCTGTATTCTTATCATTGGATTTTACATTTTGTCCGTCTCTAAGTTCTATTTTACCAGTACCAATACTAAATTCAACTTTGTTAGCGTCCTTTTCTCTAGTAGCTTTGATAACTTCCTTAACACCTATATAACCTCCATCAGAAAGTTTATATGTGTCTCCTTTTGCAAGGGCCTCAGTTGTTTCTCCGTTGATTACCAACTTAGCAACATCTTCGTTTGAAGAAGTGTATACACTACTTATAGAAACTTCGTAACTCTTACCACCTGCAGTTAATGTAACTGCACCTCCGTCTGCATCAGTTGCTGTTGCACTTGAAGCAGAATCTAGAAGCACGATTTTATTAGCGTCATAGTCAAGGATATAATATGGTTTACCCATCATTGTAATTTCCTTGTCTTTGATTGTGCTATTATTTGGGGCAGTATTGAAACTTAAAGAATATGTCATAACTTCATCTCCAGAATTCAAGAAGAATCCCAAAGCTGGTGTGTCTGACTTGTATCCATTATCGCTAAAGTGAGTAAAGTTTAAGTTATCACTTAAGTCAATAGTTTGTTGATAGTTATATTCTTTATTATCTTTTCCCTTGAAGACTTGATCTGCTAAAAGGTTTGTCAATTCATCTTTCGATAAAGCGATTCCCATAACAGTCGCAGCTCCTTGGTTTAAGTTGAATTTCTGAGAAGCTCTCTCTATTTTTACAGAATCTCCTCCTGTAACAGTAGCTGTTGTAGCAGCTGTAGCTGTAGCAGGTGCAAGATTTGCAGTTAAGTCTATTGCAGCTTTCAAATCACTTGAAGCAGCCTTTTGGCCAACAACAAGAGCAACGCCTCCGTCTGTAAAAGAAGAAGGTGTGAAACTAGCAGCAGCTGCAAAAGCAGCTGTAGAACCTAACATTAAAGCGCTTCCTAATACTGTAGCAACTTTTTTGTAATTAATTTTCATTTATTATAAACCTCCTTTCAGCACTATCAGATTAGCCACCTTTTTCAAGGCTCCCAAAGGGATTAACTTTCTAATAGTCTGGCCGGATCTCATAAATAGGGAATTACGAGTTGTAATCACTAGGCATATTACCTATGTAATATACAAACACTCTAATTCCTGGGCCTTTTTAAACCTTATCGTTCCTAAACCGAATAACTTGTTTTTTTAGCTAGTTTATTTATAAAGCTTATTATTTCTTCAATAGGTTTTACATAATTTAGAAAAATTTAAATATATGGTAATACATTCCATATATTATTATTTTTCTCGAGGAAAAAAATAAATAAAAAATAAAAAAAATGGTATCAAAAAAAATAAAAAAATTATATGTAGACATTAACACAGAAGGAGAAGGTATGATTACTAAAATTTTTGGAAGATCGGATTCAGATGTAAACTATAACTCGGAAGACATAGAATTAATTAGAAAAATCCTTAGTAACGAAAAATCCAAAATACTTTATGCTCTCAAAAAGAAAAAACCCTCTTCAATTTACTCCCTTTCAAAACTCTTAAAACGAGATTTCAAGTCAGTTTATCAAGATCTCCAAGTTCTCGAGAGGTTTGGCTTAATCGAGTTCGAGGCAGAAAAGAATGGTGATCGAGAATCTTTACGTCCAGTTTTACTTGTAAACGAGATAAACTTAACAATTAGAATCTAAACTTCAGAGCAGATTCTAAGCTTAACATCCAGCGTCCCATCCGTAACATCCACAAGTTCATCGGCACTTGTAACAATAGCTGAACTTTGATTACATACTCCTCTACTCATCCTTAGTTTATTCTGGATATCTGTTTCATCTTCTCCGTTCACCCAATCGATTCTTAACTCATATGCTTTTATCGTTCCAGAAACTTGAGGATTTATCAAAAGGTCAGGTAACATTTCGGCCAAAGTCTGGTTGAGATAAGAGCAAGCCATAAGGTTTAGGTTATTGCACTTTTGATTTTCATAACAATCTTTTACAACATCCCGGACAGATTCTGAGTATGGCGGATTCACGCTACATTCGCTGGTATAACTCAAAACGCCAGCTAATGCATTACTTGCAGCATCACTTTTTATCTCAGTTGGCGTTTGTTTAAGTGAAATTACAACAAATATCATAAGAGCAACAATAACTAAAACAACTATAATCACAAAACCTGCAATCTCTTGTTGGGCTTTATTGTCTAAAGATAAGATTCTCTTTTTTAAAAAACGCATAAAAAAAGAATGTTTTGTAGAATTATAAACCTTCCTCATGCAGAGAGGCTCTGCAAGAGTCATCCCGAATTTTGGATTTTTTGTGCAGGTGAGGGAGAGGACACTTTGAAATGGTTGGTTTTTTATGCAGGAAAAGTGTAATCTCCTGTTCGAAAATCACTTTTTTCGAACTTCTTCAGTCAAGGCAGCACCATGTGTAACTGAATTCAATTTGTCATAGAAATCCATAATCAATCCAGCTGGAACGCCTACAACAATTTCTAAGTCTCCATTAGCAAGCCATTCTTCCTCTTCTTTAAATTCAGAAACAACTCCATATGCTTTTCCAGTAAACTGGGCTGGCAAAGTAATCTTTATTCTTTTTACTTCAATCTTTATTGGAATAATCTTTTCAATTTGCCTTATTATTTCTGTAATCTGTTTATCAATAGGTTCATTTTTAACATTTACATTAGCTTCTTTCAAAGCAGTCATTATTCTGTCAGGAGTGTATGGTAATCCTTGCGGAGAAATTGCATTCTTCGCCAAGAAGTCAACAACTTGCTTGTATTTTCCTTCTTGCATTTTCTTGATATATTCTGCAGGCAAAACAACTTCTCCATTTTGTATAATCTTCAAAGCAATTTCATCAAAATTCTTAGTTCCAAAATCTAGTTCTAATTCCATTTCTGAAGCTTGCTCACCTGATTTTAAGTTGTGAAAAACTGCACTTGTCAAAACAGCAGAATTTAAACTTCCCTTTCCATTTTTAACTTTCAAAGCTTCTTCTAAGTCCACTAAGATCTCATATTTCTTTCCTTTTTTTGTAACTCTTGCTTGTGTTTGTGTCATTTTGACAATCTCCGAAGGAGTTGGCAAGGTTGCAACTTTTACATAAAGCAAATGAATCGACTTGTTCAATGCCTTATGGCGCAACCGCTATCGGGCTTTTTCGGTCGAACTGAAAGTTCGAAACTATTCGAAAAACACCCTATCCTCTCCTAAACTATGATTCTTGTATTTATTAAGATTGTTATATTAAATTAGTAATCACTGCCTTTCTTTCTAACAAGTTTCTTGTCAGACTTCATTATGCCGATATCAAGTCTGCTCTTCTCAAAATTTTCTGCTTCAACTTCTTTAAATATTTTTAATGCAAGCTTGATTCCATCCTCACAAGTCATATCGGATTTATATTCTTGCCTTAATCTGTCTTTCATCTTTTCATCATTTTCTCCAATAGCATTTGCCTTGTATTCCCAATAACTTCCGAAAACGTCTGTTGTAAAAAGTCTTGGAGAGCTATCAAAACCAGCAATCATTAAAGAAACGCCATAAGGTCTTGCTCCGCCATACTGAGTGAACTGTTGTTTAATATCTGCAACTTCTTTAGTAGTAGACTCAACTGTGATTTCAGAATCATAAGTAACTCTATGTTGTTGCGCAATAACTCTTGCCTTGTCAATCAAAACTCTAGCGTCTGAAACAATTCCTGCAGCAACGGTCATTATGTGCTCATCAATCTCTGCAATTTTGTTTGTAGAACTTTCAACAACTAATTTATCTTTTTGTCTTTTATCTGAAACTAAAATAACTCCATCTTTACAAACCATGCCAATACTTGCACTTCCAAGCCTAACTGTTTTGTCAGCATATTCTACTTGTAAAATACGTCCCTCTGGAGAAAATGTTTGGGCCGCCCTGTCATATCCCATTGCTTGATGTTGCATGTCTTCCATTTTTCAATTATGTAGAAATTTTATTAAAACTAAATAACCTCTAGAGTTTTTAAGTCTTTGGAATTACAAATCTAGCCCCTTTATCGTTCCAGAAACCTTTTGGATCTTAATTCCTTTCCAAGCAAGTGAGGCTCGTACATTTTCTAAACTCTCTCGTTTACAACTTCCAATAATTTTCCCGTTCTGACCCGCAGGGCTGACACCCCTGTGTGCAACTTCCAAAAACATAAAATTTGATTTAGCAAAACCTAAAACTCCGATGTATTCTAAAATTGCCTTTTCAATTTTTTCTTTTTCTTGAGAATTACAAATAAAATATCTCCTATTATCTCTTGCGCTTGGAAGAAGCTTTGCTTTCATTGAACGCTTTTCTCCATTTTATTTGCGTGAAATGAATGAAAATCTCCGCCGAGATTTGCTTTTTTTAGTGTCATCAATATTCTTGTCCTTTTGACTATAAAATACTTTTCTTTTTAGTATAACTCCCAGAATAACTAATAAAATTAATCCTCCCGCAATCCAATACTTTTCATAACTCTCTTTTCTGTATTTATTTTCTTCTATCGTCTTTTTCATTTCATCAGTTTTATTTTGACTAGATCCATTCTTTGTAGATTCATCCAGAATTATTTTCTCGAATATTTTCTTGAAAGTCAAATTGGCAGTGTTCTTTGTAACATTTTCTAATTTTACTGAGAAGTCATAATACACATCAGAAGTCAGATTCAATTTCTTTTCCTGTCCAACATAAATCAAAAAACCAAGTGATTCACTTCTAACTGTCAGATAAGCTGAGTTGTTAGTTATGTTATTTAATTGGATACTATGATTTTGATTGTTTACTACAAAACTTCTTCCCTCTCCAATAAGGATTTTTACATTTAATCCTGCTTGCAATTGTTGTTCACTTATCGTCATAATCGTAGCTCCTCCTCCACCGCCACCTCCACCAGAAGAAGTTTGTTTAACGGGACAACTTCCGCAATCAATTGAACAAGAAGAACAAGTTTCAGACAAACTCGTATTACAAACTCCATCTCCGCAAAACTGTGCAATTTCTTTTATTCCAGAATTTCTTAAACCGGTTATTTTAAATTTCGTCCCGTTATCAGAGCACGTGTAGTTTTCAGTCGATCCAGGGCATAATAATCTTTTCTCAGAAGAACTGATATTGCAATAATTAGAAAAATTTCCGAGGCCAACATTCTCCGAGTCTATCAAACAAAACAATCCGCTAGACAGAATTTTATCTAAATAAACGGTCTTTATCCAACTCTCATTCTCGCTAAGATTAAGTCCTCTAATTATCATATAAGCAAAAGAACTATCTAAATTTTCTTTAGTAATATTCAACCCACTCAAGGTATTGCTAGTATTACTTAAATTAAAATTTAATTCTATTACCAAGCTGTTATTAGATTCATTATCAAAAATTTCTGTTCTGTTTTCTTCAACACTTAGCGAAATATTTATGGGACGATTTAGTAAGTCTGAAGATAAATTCGTTTGGGCATAGCAGTTGTTTGTATCATTGTACCAAATTTGAGAATCAGATTGAACTGCTGTCCAATTTGGAACACAAGAGTCGCATGAACTTTCATTAGTTGCATAGTATGTAGTATTTTGGGTAAATCCACAGTTATTAGAGTCATATTGAATTCTAGAAAGATTATAAAGAATAGTATTATTTGTCAAGCATAAAGAAATATTCCCTAAATTTTGCCAACTTGTATTTGTTAAATTATCTGTGCATAATGATCTTACTGCAGCATAAACATTTATTCTCGAAAAATTTTGACTATTATTTTGAGGATCAACAACATTTTTTCCCGTTGTCCATAAAATATTTTCAATTTCTTTTGGGGTTTTTGTCATACCTTTTAATTTAAGATATTGGTTAATTATTGCAATAGCTCCCGAAACATGAGGTGTTGCCATAGATGTTCCAGACAATTGGCCATATCCATTGTTACAAATTTCTCCAACAATGCATGGACCCGTAGTAGAATTTATGCTCGTGCCCGGGGCGAATAGTTTCACCATCCAGTTTCTATTTGAAAAAGAAGATATCTCTTCGGGAGTCTTTGTTGAACTTCCCACAGGAATGGCATTTTGTATACATGCTGGAGAAGAAATCGCAGTATAATTGTTTTCATTTCCCGCCGCAACCACTACTGAAATGTTTTTTGCAACTGCAGAATTTATAGCATTCGTCAACACAGGATCATCTCCATCACAATAAGTATTACTGTGATATGCTGTAGATCCTATGCTCATACTTATTACCGAAATATTTTCTTCTGAGCTTTTATTTATACACCATTCTATCCCTGCAGCAATATCTCCCGAATAACCATTTCCACTACTATCTAGTGCCTTAACAGAAATAATTTTACTGGCTGGAGCAACTCCTTTTATACTCCCATTAGCGGAGACAATTCCAGAAACATGAGTGCCATGGCCATTATCGTCAAAAGGGTTTGGGCCGTAATCAAACATATTCCATCCTCCAATTACTTTTGAGCAATTATTCCAATCATATGTTGTATTTGTTGTTCCATTGATCACTTCATCAACATAAAATCCATAGTCCGATACTAGCTGGTCGCTTTTTAATCGAAGATAAATCACACTTCCATTTACGCTTGGAGTCCAAAAGTCATTCATCAAACAAGAATAAGTTCCGATAATTTTTCCACTCCCGTCCAAAACATCTAGATAATCATATGTGCATTCCAAACTTAAATTTTTAAAATGTACTGCAATATGGGAGTAAGAAGATTTGTTTACCTTCCAAGTATAATCAAAATTATTTGTGTAGTTATGGGTAGATTCCAAAGTATAGTTTTCTGTAGTCCCGTTAAGAGATCTAATAACTGGATCGCATCCTCCAAAATCCGCATGGCTGTAATTTATTCCAGTATCAATAACACAAACTGTCTGTCCCTCACCAGTCAAATTTAAACCACCAATTTGAGTTTGCCATATTTTTGTAGCATTTATCAATGGCACAGAATCTTGAAGTAATGCATGAACTGGTCTGTCTAAATAAATTGATTCAACATTCGCATCTTTTTCTAGGGAATTAATTTCATTCGAGTCTAATTTCGCAGCAAACCCATTAATCGATGAAAATTTTTGTTTTACTTTTTTTGTATCAATCTGACCTATTGCCTCGCTTATTACTTTTTCTTTTGTTTTTGCATCAGATTCATTTTTCATTATAACAATAACTCTGACAGACTTCTCAGTCTTTAGGGAATCAATTATTTCTTTGTCTACTTTGTCTTTTCCATCAGACATTTTTGCAAAACTCCCACTAGCAAAAAAAATTCCAATAAGAAATAATGTAACAAATAAACTTAAAACAAAAACTTTTTTCATTTTATTGATTTAAAACAGCGGAGCATTTTTTATTTATACATTTGCAACTTCCCTGACCGCAATCAAGACTTCCAGGCACGCAATCTTGAGTACATAATAAATTGCAGACTCCTTTCGATTGAGAGTTAGCACACGTCGTAGGATGACAACACTGTGCTGGAACGCAATCTTCATCCGAGACGCAATCAGCACTATTATTCATCTCAAAACTCTGGTTTGGAATTTTAGTTTTGTTTATTATCTCTTTGGAACTCGCGTTTTGATTTGAAAGTCTAAAATTAATACATGCAATACTTACTAAAATAATCAGCAATAAAATTCCTACAAGCCGTATCGCTCTTTTTTTCATAGCATATATAGACGAGACAAGTTTTAAAAACTATTCGCTCCTTAAGAATATAGTAACATGATAAAAATTCATACTGTCGGAGGTTATTCTGAAGTTGGTAAAAACATGACTGTCGTAGAATTCGATGAGGATGCTTTCATCTTTGATGAGGGTTTTTTTCTTCCAGCGATAGTAGAACTTCAAGAAAAAGACAGGGATGAATTCACATATTCTGAGTCAAAACTGAAACAAATTAAAGCAATTCCAGAAGACTCTTCAATCGAGAGCATTCGTCACAAAGTTTGCGCCCAGTTTGTAGGCCATGCCCATCTCGATCATGTTGGAGCAATTCCGTATTTATCTGACAAGTACAATGCAACAATTTATGGCACCCCCTATACTTTAGCAGTTTTAGATTCTTTACTAAGGGACAGCGATTTAAATTTAAGGAATAACATAAAAACAATTCATCCAAATACTTCTTTTTATGTTCAAGGTAAAAAGAAAAAATATCTTGTAGAATTTGTGAATATCACTCATTCTACTCCTCAAACAAGTTTAATTGTTTTGCATACAGAAAAAGGAGCCATCATTTATGCGAATGATTTCAAACTAGACGATAATCCTGTCCTAGGTGCACGACCGAACTATGAAAAGTTAAAACAGATTGCAAAACAAGGAGTTTATGCAATAATCGTAGATTCTCTTTACTCGGGCGCAGACAGAAAAACCCCTTCAGAAAAAATTGCAAGAAATCTTTTAGAAGAAGTTATGTTTAGTGTTGACAAGAAAGATTCTGGGATGATAATTACTACTTTCTCCTCTCACATTGCTCGTCTGAAAAGCATCGTAGAGTTTGGAGAGAGATTAAACAAGCAGCTTGTCTTTCTAGGGAGAAGTTTAAACAAATATTCTTTCGCTGCTAAAGATGTAGACATTGCTCCCTTCTTGAAGAATATTCATTTTGCAACCTATCGTAGACAAGTAGAGAAGGCATTGCAAAAAGTAGATCGAAGAAAACAAGATTATATCTTAGTTTGTACTGGACATCAAGGAGAGCCAGGAAGTATTTTAGAAAGAATTTCTCGAGGGAATTTACCTCTTAAATTAAATCACCAGTATAACATTCTTTTTTCTTCCAGCGTAATTCCTACGGAGGTTAATAAGAAAAATTTTGAAGAAATGGAAACAAAATTGAAAAAGAAAAATGCACGAATTTTCAGAGACCTACATGTCTCGGGCCATGGTGGAAAAGAAGACTTGCGAGAACTCCTCCAAATTTTAAACCCCCAACATATTATTCCTTCACATGGAGGATTTGATAAAACTGGTCCAATGAGAGATCTTGCAGTTTCTATGGGGTGGAAAGAAAATAAACAAGTTCATCTTATGTCTGACGGAGATGTGCTCGAACTATGAGTGAGATTTCCGGAATAATTAAAAATGGGATGCAAAGAGGATGGCAGCCAAAAGAAATTTACCAAAGTCTTTTGAACTCTGGATATAATCCTCAAGAAATTCAATCTGAAATAAATAAACTCTCGGCTGTTGCTCAACCAGTTCAGCAAGTTTCTTCTCAAGGTAATGGGCAAAAATTAGCTCCCTATCAGATTCCTGTACCGCAAGAAAAAAAATCTGCTGGAAAAGGATTAATCATTGCACTAGTTATTTTAGCTATTATTGTAGTACTTGGCGGGGCAAGTTTTATTTTGTTTGGGCCAAAATAACATGTCAATCTATATTCCGGCCGAAGATTCCTTTTTATTCTCTGAATTTTTAAAAGAATATCTTTCAAAAAATAAAGTAAGTTCTTATTTAGATATGGGCACGGGCTCGGGAATTTTATCAGAAACTGTCTCAGAATTTTTGGACAAAAAAAATATTTTAGCAGTTGATATTGATGAGGAATCTTTTGAATTCGTGAAGAATAAAGGATTCAAAGTCTTGCAGTCTAATTTATTTTCAAAAATTTCTAAAAATAAAAAATTTGATTTAATTACTCTCAATGCACCATATCTTCCCTTAGAAGAAGGAGAATCTAAAGACTCTCAAAGGATTACTACGGGTGGAAAAAAGGGAGATGAAATTTCTTTAAAATTTCTTAAGCAAGCAAAAACTCATTTAAACAAAGATGGAAAAATATTTTTATTAATTTCTTCCCTAACTCCTATGAGTAAAATAAAAAAATATTCTCCTAAAGTAGTTGCAGAGAGAAGTTTATTCATGGAGAAACTTTTTATACTTGAATTCTCAAATTAGTCTATGCTATCTTCACAAATTCACAAAAGGATAAATTTCAATTTTGAAGGACAAAAACTAATTTTTGATACTTCTCGAATTTTATTCAGTTCAGCACAAGTAGATGAAGGAACAAAAGAACTTCTAAACTCTTTAAGAAAAAATAAAGAAATCAATCCAAAAAAAATTCTTGATCTTGGTTGCGGTTATGGAGTTATCGGAATTTTTTTAAAAAAACTATTTCCCGATTCAGAGGTCTTATGTGCTGATCGAGACTCCTTAGCTGTAGAACTTACCAAACACAATGCAAAACTTAACGATGCTAAAATTAAGGCTATTTCTTCTTTAGATTTTCAGCAAATAGATGAAAAACTTGATTTTATAGCATGTAATTTTCCAGCGAAGCTCGAAGCAAATGGACTAAAGTCTTTTATTTCTCAATCTTCAAATCATTTGAACAAAAAAGGAGTTCTTGCAATAGTTGTAGTAAAAGAACTTTCAGAAGATCTTGAAAAGATTATTTCAGAGTTCAATTTAGAAAAAGAAAAAATAAAAATCTCTTTCAAAGAAAAAAAATCAAGCTATTCCATTTTTCATATTTCTTTTTCACAAGAATTAGAAATCTCAGAAGATTCTTACTCTTTAGAAGACAATTCCATTCAGCTTGGAAAAAAAGTTTATTCAATTAAGACGACAAAAGCTCTTCAAGAGTTTGATAGTTTACACTTTAACACAGAATTAATCTTGGACTTTCTACAAGGTCTAACTTTTGAAAATGTCGCTATAATTGATCCTGGCCAGGGTTTTTCTGCCATTGCATCAACGAATAGAAACTCTTTGGAAAAACTAACCTTAGTTTCAAGAGATTTGCTTCAGTTAAAAATTTCTTCCGATAATTTAAAGTTAAACAAAATAAACAATGTCGAAATAATTAATCAAGATCTCTACGAAGGCAAATCAGATCTATTAATCTGGTCGGTTCACGACGAAAACGACACTGAAATAATTGAAAAAATAAAAGTTTATCGAATGAATAATCGAAATATTTTACTCGCGGGGAGAAAAGTCAATCTTCAAAGAATTCTTAAAAGATTAAACATCAAAATAAAACAGCAATCCGAAAAAGGAAAATACCTTTGCGTTTTGATTTGACGTCGGTAAATTATCTTGTTAAAAAACCAAACGTTTATAAAGCGCCTTTTTATCCTCTATTTTATCAATATGATAACTTTGGACAAAAAATCCAAAGCTTCAATAAATTTCATTGAAGCTAGAATGAGTACTTTATCATCGCATAGAGTATGATGTAAGGCCATTTTTAGTTACGTCAATTCTTTTATATTAATACAAACTTTTACGAGTGAAAAAAGTTTTTGTAAACTGAAAATGTTTTAAGAGCAATTTTCAGATAGGATAGATCTTGTTTATTCGATATGATTATGATTAATTTTCCTTTCTTATATCGAAGCTGATAATTTGTAATATTACAATATTAGTTTAATTCCAGTTTATCCTGCTGGAGGTTGCGGCTATTTGGTTCGAGATAAGGCATGCAAGTCTGACGATAAGTCGGCGTACTGCTCAGGAACACGTAGTTAATCTGCCCTTGAGTCAGGGATACCCTCGGGAAACTGAGGCTAATACCTGATAGAAGTTTTTCTCTGGAACGATTGAACTTTTAAATTCGAGCTCAAGGATGAGACTGCGGCTGATTAGGTAGTTGGCGGGGTAATAGCCCACCAAGCCAATGATCAGTAAGGGCCCTTAGCGGGGGCGCCCTGAGAGGAAATCTTAGACACTATTTCCAGCTCTACGGAGTGCAGCAGCTATGAATCTTCTGCAATGCGCGCAAGCGTGACAGAGCGAGCCAAAGTGCTTAACTTTTTGTTAAGCTTTTGTCGACTGTAAAAAGGTCGATGAATAAGGACTGGGCAAGACCGGTGCCAGCCGCCGCGGTAATCCCGGCAGTTCAAGTCGCAACCAACTTTATTGGGTCTAAAACATCCGTAGCTTGTTTGGTAAGTCTCTTGTGAAATTTCATATCTCAAGTATGAAGCGTGCAAGAGGTACTACTAGGCTAGAGACCGGCAGGTGCGAGAAGTACGTTCAAGGTAGTGGTAAAATACGTTAATCTTGGATGGACTCACAATTAGCGAAGGCATCTCGCAAGGACGGATCTGACAGTGAGGGATGAAGGCCAAGGGCGCAAAAGGGATTAGATACCCCTGTAGTCTTGGCAGTAAACACTGCTCACTAAACATCGGGGCCTCTTCGGGAGGTTTCGGTGCTGAAGCGAAGGCGAAGAGTGAGCTACCTGGGAAGTATAGTCGCAAGATCGAAACTTAAAGGAATAGGCGGGGAGACACTACAACGAGTGACGCGTGCGGTTCAATTAGATTCTACACCGTGAACCTCACCAGGAGCGACAGCAGAATGAAGGACAGTCTGAAGGGCTTTCCTGACGCGCTGAGCGGAGATGCATGGCCGACGTCAGCCTGTGCAGTGATGTGACCGGTTAAATCCGGTAACAGGCGAGACCCGCGTGTATAATTACTACCGAAAGGAGAACATTATACAGACTGCCTTGGTAACAAGGAGGAAGGCGCGGGCTACGTTAGGTGAGTACGTCCCTAATCCCCTGGGCTACACGCGCGCGGCAATGGTAGATTCAATGGGCTGCGACACCGAAAGGTGGAGCTAATCCCCTAGCATCTATCTCAGTCCAGATTGAGGGTTGCAACCCACCCTCATGACGCTGGAATTCGTAGTAATCGTTTGTTAGCAGCGAACGGTGAATATGTCCCTGTCTCTTGCACTCACCGCCCGTCAAGCCAACCGAGTTTTGCAGAGGAGAAGATCTTTTGGTAAAATCTTTTGTAAGACAAGGTAGGTTAAGTCGTCACAAGGTATCTGTAGGGGAACCTGCAGATGGATCACCTCCTAAATTTAAAAAAATTTTAAATTAAATCTTGAAGAATTATGTTTTTAGGAATGGCCTTACTAGCTTCATTGTATATTTATTTCGTCGATGAAGAAATATCATCGATTAAAAATTCCTGTGCAAGAGGAAGACTCGGCACAGAAAAACTGGGCCTGTAGTCTAGTAGTAAAATACCTCCCTTGCACGGAGGGGTCTCGGGTGCGATTCCCGACAGGTCCATTTTGCTACGTCGGGAGAGCACATGCGATTCCGAAAAATTCGCTTCGAGCAAAAACAAAAGTAAAACAAAATTTACTTTTTTGCGAGATGCAAATTTTGAGCAGACAGGTCCATTTCCGACGAGAAATGGAAAATCACAAATCACACTCACTAAAAAAATTTCGCTTCGAGCGGAACAAGATAACTAAAAATTATCTTCCGCGAAATGCAAAATTTTTTCTAAAATGAGAGAGCAAGAAATGCTCTTTAAAAAATAACGTCAAACCATGAAGTTCGTGACGATGCGTTGCGGATGGAGTTCGAGAACACAGTAAAGTTAGATTCACACGAATCTAATATCATGTTCAATGAAGACAGTACAATATAGATTAGTCTGATAATAACAATAAAAATTTTGCGAATGCAAAATTTGTTTATAAGAAATTATCGTTTCCCACACATATAGTGTGTGGAGGAAGAAGAAAGAAGATTAAGATCTGTTTTATTTTTATAATAAAACAACTACTAAAACTATTAGACGGATAGCTTGGCTTGAATAGCGAAGAAGGACGTGGCAAGCTGCGATAAGCTTGGGCGAGCCGCATGCGGGCTTTGAACCTAAGATCTCCTAATGTGAAACATGAATTTCATTCCGAAAGGAAAGCTGACGCCGGGAATTGAAACATCTTAGTACCGGCAGGAAAAGAAAACAAGTTAGTGATTTCCCCAGTAGCAGCGAGCGAAAAGGAAGAAGGGCGAACCGAATCTTTGCTTGAAAAGGCGTAAGAGATGTGGTGAGATTGAGGCTAAGTCAACGAATTGAATTTGCCTGGAAAGGTAAACCTTGGAGGGTGAGAGTCCCGTAGATGAAGTTGATATGTCGTGTCTCGAATGAGTAGGGCCTCTCGGATTAGGGGCCTGAATATGGTAGAATTAACTACTAACCCTAAATATTGATTCAAGTCCGATAGCGTAATAGTACCGCGAGGGAAAGCTGAAAAGTACTCTCACAAGAGGGTTAAAAGACTTGAAATCTAATAGTTACAAGATTGCTACTGCTCTACGGAGTTGTAGCGTACGTTTTGGAAAACGGGCCGGGGAGTTTTTCTTTGTGGCAAGGTTAATTAAATGAAGCCGAAGCGAAAGCAAGTATGAAAATGCGTTAGTCACTGAGAGAAGACCTGAAGCCAGATGATCTAGTCCTGAGCAGGATGAAGTTTTTCGAAAGAGAAATGGAGGTCCGAACTAGTGCTGTGTACATGCGCTTGGATGACTTGGGATTAGGGGTGAAAAGCCACTCGAATCTGGCCATGGCTGGTTCCTGTTGAAATATGCCAGGGTATAGTCTTGTATTGTTTGTCGACGAGGTAAAGTACGGATAAGTCTTGCAGAGGCAAATGCCTACGGGGAATTTTCCAACTCAGAACTTGTCGACTGCTGAGTACAAGATACAGCTGGTGTATGTAAGATACATCAACGAGACCCGAACAAGGGAGACCAAAGTTAAGGTCCCAAAATATTCATTAAGTGTAACGAAAGGAGTTTTTATTCTGAGACAGTGGGGATGTAGGTCTAGAAGCCGCCATCATTTAAAGAAAGCGTAACAGCTCACCTATCGAGAATAAAAGCCCTGAAGATGGACGGGGCTAAATGAATTACCGACACTTTGGAGGTTATCTGTAAAGATAACTCTGGTAAACAGGCGTATTATTTGCGTAGAAGTTTTTACGTAAGTAGGGATGGAGCGAATATTAGTGATCATCCCGGCGATAGTAGGATCTGATCTTCCTGAAAACCGGAAGATGGCGTAAGGGCAAGGTTTCCTTGGCACTAACAATTAGCCAAGGGTTAGTCGGTTCCTAAGTTATACCTTAACTGAGTATAGCGATGGACAGCTGGTTAATATTCCAGCACTTTTTATTTTTGTTAAGTTCTTAAAAGCTTTCGGATAAGTAGAGTATCGAGAGATATAGCACGAGAGAAATAATTGGATTGTAATGATGAGAATTTTATGAATCTCTGTGAATCTGCTGATTCCAAGAGCCAGTGAAAAATTTGAGAAATAGAAAATAATTAGCCGTACCGAGATCTAGCACTGGTGCCCTAGTTGAGAAGACTAAGCCATGAAAGGTTAAATTAGTTAAGGGAATTCGGCCGAGTTAGTCCCGTATCTTAGGTAGAAGGGATGTCTATTTCTTTGTATGAATTTTTGTATGGGGAAGTAGATCTCAGTAACAAGGACGGTCCGACTGTTTACCAAAAACGTAGCTGAGTGCTAATCCGAAAGGACTTGTATACTCAGTGAAACCTGCCCAGTGGTGGTGTCCAAACCTCTCTTTCAAGGGAGTGAAGGCCCATCAAACGGCGGGCGTAACTATGACGCTCTTAAGGTAGCGTAATGCCTTGTCGTCTGAATGGCGACGTGCATGAATGGTTTAACGTGACTGTCACTGTCCCTAACTAAAGCCTTCCGAAACCACTCGACGGTGTACAGGCCGTCATCACCTAGTGGGAAGCGAAGACCTTGTAGACCTTTACTGCAGCCTGTTGTTGTTATTTTATTGAGAGTGCTTAGCGTAGGTAGGAGCGTCGAAACTATTTCTCTGGGAATAGCGGAGCAAAAGTGTAACACTACCCATTCTTGATAAAATAACTAACCTTTTTGGGACAGCAATTGGTGGGCAGTTTGGCTGGGGCGGCACCCGGTCGAAAATGTATCGATCGGGCCCAAAAACAAGCTCATCCAGGTCGGAAATCTGGAGTAGAGTGTAAAGGCAAAAGCTTGTTTGACTGTATTTCGAAAAGCAAGAAATGCAGGAGTGAAAGCTTGGCTTAGCGAACTTTCGTAGACTTTTAATGGGTCTCGAAAATGACAGAAAAGGTACCTCAAGGATAACAGGCTTGTCGCCCCTAATAGTTCACATTGACGGGGCGGTTTGGTACATCGCTGTCGGCTCTTCCTATCCTGCGCGTGCAGAAGCGTGCAAGGGTGCCGGAGTTCACGCATTAAAAGGGATCGTTAGCTGGGTTAAGAACGTCGCGAGACAGTTTGTATGATATCTACTAGGTGTGTTATTGTCTGAGTGGAACTAGTATCTAGTACGAGAGGAACGGTACTGGGATGCCTCTGGTGTATCGGTTGTCATGTGGCAGGCCGAGCAGCTACGCATTATGTCGATAAGCGCTGAAAGCATCTAAGCGCGAAGCGACCCGCAAAACGAGACAATTAAAGCCGTCAAAGAAGATGACGTCGATAGAGTTGGAGTGTACGCATCAAGCCTCGGCGAGATGTTCAGCTTGCAACTACTAAAAGCTTTACTAAATTTTAAACTTCAATCTTCACTAATCTATATTGTACTGTCTTTATCTTGAATTATGAAAGATATTGTTGTATTGTGTTTACAACTTTATCTTGAATTTTTAAAAAATATTTTAATTTTTTTGAGATTTTATCTTGAAGCATAAAGTATTATGTTTCAATTTATTGAAACTTTTATTTGATCTAAAAATTCTTTAAATCTTAATACATACCTTTTTAAAGCGATTTATTTTGATTTATTTGTCATAGAAATTAGATTTCTAGTTTTTTATGCAAGGAGAAATAAAATGAACGAATTTGGACAAGACGGAGAAGATTCTGGTCGATCTCAAGGCGGATTCCGAAGAAGTGGCGGCTTCAATAGAGGCGGTTCACGAGGCGGTTTTGGCGGCGGTAGAGGCGGCGGATTTAGACGTGGTGGTGGATTCAACCGTGGCGGTTTTGGCGGCGGTAGAGGCGGAGGCTTCAATAGGGGCGGCGGCAATTTCAGAAGAAGGTTCAATGATGGACCTCGAGAAATGCATCCAGCAAAATGTTCTGAATGTGGTAAGGACTGTGAAGTTCCTTTCAAACCAACAGAAGGAAAACCAGTTTATTGCAAAGAGTGTTTTACAAAGAGAAGACAAACTGAAATACAATAAGCATAACTAGGAAACTAGAATTATTATTTTTTTAATTTTTACAAAATAATCTCTAACGCTGATAAGGTGCGGAATGAGATTTAAATACAAAAAAAACTTTATATTAAATATGGACAGGAGGATATAAAACATGAGCAAGAAATTATTCGTCGGAAATTTGTCTTTCAAGGCAGAAGAATCCGCAATTAAGGAAGCATTTGGCCAATTTGGTGAAGTTACTGAAGTAGCTATCATCAAGGACAAATATTCTGGAAGATCAAAAGGTTTCGGTTTCGTAACTTTTGCAGATGATGCTGCAGCTGATAAAGCTATAGCAGAAATGCATGAGAAGGAATTCGAAGGCAGAAAGCTTACAGTTAATGAAGCTAAGCCAATGGAACCAAGATCTGAAAGACCACAAAGATCTTTCAACAGAAATAGCTATTAATTTAGCTAAATCAAATTTATTATTTTTTTATTTATTATTTAATTCTTTTTGAAATTTTTTAAAAAAATTAACCGGGACATAGGCCACTTTCTGTCGGAATTTGGTCTTATTCAAACATTCCGTGTCAACATCAAACTAAGCCTTGGTAATGAAAAAATCATCTCAACATTTCTGTCTTTGACAACTTCTTCTCAAGTTGCATCAATCAGGGTGATCGTTTCATCGTAATTTAATACGCTCGTCTCTGTATCAGAGCCCTCGCCTCACGACGGCCGTCTTTCGACGATGATTTTGTCTTTACGAAATCAATCGCAAAGGATGTGCGGACCTTCCTCAGAAACTAGAAATCATTTTACATTTCTCTGGCTTCTAACCAAGTTTCCGAAATTGACTGTCCCGGTATAAAAATAGAGAAGAAACACGACTTAAAAATGTTTTGTTTTTGGAATTTTTTCAGCAAAACCAAGAGTTTAAAAATGATTTTTATATAAGATTTTTATGGGTTCGTAGCTCATTGGGAGAGCGTCCGACTGAAGCTCGGTAGGTAGGGAGTTCGATTCTCCCCGAGCCCATTTTCTTGAATCGAACGACCGTAGTAGGGAGCGAAAATTTTACACCGAGAAATTCTTATTTCATTTATTTAATTTAGAGATGTGAAATTTGAGTAGATTCTCCCCGAGCCCATTTCATTTTCTGTTCAACTCATAAGAAATTGTATCGACTCTTTTTCCATCGAGAAATTTATCTCCCGGAACAATTTTTGTTTTCACAAAATTAAATTTTTCAAGCAATTTTTGAGAAGCAATATTATCTATCAAAACTTTCGCAATTATCTTCTCTACCTTAAGTTCATTAAAAGCGTATTCAATAACCTTGGGCACTATTTCCGAAACGTAACCTTTTCTTCTGTATTCCTTCCCAATCCAATAGCCTATTTTGACTTTTCCTCCTGCAGAGGCGTTCTGCAAGAATGTCGCCGAGAATTGTTTTGAAGTATGCAGGCGAGGGGAGGACACCTGAGGTTGGTGAGAATGCAGGACAGGTGTCGTTTCTCCCCTCTTCCAGTTATGCAAATCAAGCAAACCAATAACTTCTTTATTTTTTTTCAAAAAAATTGCAAACCTTATCAGTTCCTTATTAGTTTGATTTTCTAAAATAAGTTTCTCCGCCTCTTTTTTGTTTAGAGGGTATGGGAGATAGTATGTCAAATAACTTAACTCTTTTTCATTCCCATTTTTAACTAAATCATTGACATCTTTCAAAATTGGCTTTCTCAAAATAATTCTCTCACTAACTATCTCTGTTGGAAGAGTTTCTCTGAAATCTATTTTATTTTTTAGTTTCATATATTTATATTCTCAACAATATTTATAAACCTCCTTAAACTAATGATTTTATGCAAAAAGGTGTCGGTAAAAAAGGAGCGATTGAATTATCTATCGGAACTATCGTAGTTGTCGTTCTCGCAATGTCTATGTTGATTTTAGGTTTAATGTTAATAAAGGGAATTTTCAGCACATCACAAACTGCTGTAAGTCAAATAGACACTCAAGTAAAAAATCAAATTTCCAAATTATTTGGAGAAGATAAAAAGTTAGTAGTTTATCCAGATACAAGGATAGTTGATGTTAGACAAGGTAAGATTGAAGGTTTTGCGATAGGAATAAAGAATCTCCAAGAAGGCACTACTTCCACTTCTAAATTCTCTTACGAAGTTGTAGTCGCAGATCCAGAAGTTAAATCCAAATGCGGAGTTACTGACAATGAGATTTTAAGTTTAATATCTACAGGAAGAACAGAAACAGAAATTCCTCTAGCTTCCGGAGAAGTTGCAGAACTTCCAGTATTCTTTAGTACGCAAGTTGGAGATCCTCAATGTAGTGTAAGATTCAGAATCAATGTTCAATTGAACGGCCAAGCGTATGCTTCTGAGATAATGGATGTAAATTTCAAGGCGTGATAATAGTTAAGTCTAAAAATACTTAGTCACTTTTTTTCACATGGTAAAAATTCTTGCAGTAGGCGATTTTCATGGGAAACTTTCTGAGAAATTATTTAATAAGATAGCTAAAATCAAACCCGACTATATTCTTTCACCGGGAGATTTTTGTGGTAATGAGAAACTAGGTAAACTATTTTTCAAATATGTTTATGGTAAATCAGAAGATGAAGTCCCTTACAAAATTAAAAAAGAAGTTGTCAAACTTGAGGGTCAAGCATTTAGGAGCGGAGTAGGTATGATTGAAACATTAAAACGTCTTAAAATTCCAACATTTGCAATCAGAGGAAACTGGGATCCAACCCCCCTTGGTCATGACTTAGTTGGTAAATTAAAAAGAGAAGAGTTAGTCGAGGTAAGAAAATTCGAAAGAGTTCAAAATAAGTTATTTACCTTCGTAGATCTATTTCAAAAAGAGTTTCCAGAGTTCATCTTAATTGGAGGAGCTTCTTCTACTTCTCCTTCAGGATTAAAAATGGACTCTTTAGAAAGAAGGTTAGTGAAAAATGGCTTCAGTGAAGAAGAAGCAAAAGAGTATGTAATTAGCCTAAAAAAGAATTGGAAGTTTAGACAAAAGCTTTATGAGAAAATTTTTGAAAAAGCGATCTCAATTAAAAAAAGAACGGGGAAGAAAATAATTTTCCTTACTCATAATGCTCCCTACAAAACTAGGCTAGATCTAATTAGGCATGGCCCACAAAAAGGTAAACACTACGGATCTTTCCAAGAGCAGCTTCTTATAAAAAAATATCAGCCAGACATTGTTATTTGTGGCCACATGCATGAAAACTTTGGAAAAGACAAAATCGGCAAATCAATAATTTATAATTCCGGAAGCGCCATGGACGGAAAGTTTATAACATTAAATATTTAACAACTTATATGGCTCTAAAAATTTACAATACTCTAACTAGAAAGAAACAAATTTTCAAACCAATTAGTAAAGAACAAGTAACCATGTATAACTGCGGACCTACCGTTTATTGGTATCAACATATTGGGAATTTGAAGGCTTACATTTTTGCGGATTTATTAAGAAGAACTTTAGAATTCGAAGGATACAAAGTAAAACAAGTCATCAATGTCACAGATGTAGGGCATCTAACTTCAGATGCTGATGAGGGAGAAGATAAAATGGAAAAGGCAGCAAAGAAAGAAGGAAAGACAGCTCAAGAAATTGCAAAATACTATTTTAGTCTTTTTTTACAAGACTTAGCTAAATTAAATATTGAACTACCAAATATATGGTGTAAGGCAACAGAACATATAAGTGAGCAAATAGAGTTAATCAAAAGGCTTGAGAAAAATGGTTTTACTTATCGTACATCTGATGGAATTTACTATGATACTTCTAAGTTTAAGAATTACGGAAAGTTAGCTAGACTCAACATTGAAGGACTTGAGGCAGGAAAAAGAATAGACATGCGTGAAAAAAGGAATCCTACTGACTTTGCACTTTGGAAATTTTCTTCATCGCAAGAAGGAAAAAGACAACAGGAATGGGATTCTCCTTGGGGAGTAGGTTTTCCAGGGTGGCATATAGAATGTTCAGCAATGTCCATGAAGTATTTGGGAGAAACAATAGATATTCATACTGGTGGCGCAGATCATATTCCTATCCATCATACTAACGAGATTGCCCAATCAGAAGCCGCAACAGGTAAAAAATTTGTAAATTATTGGATGCACGAAGAATTCTTAACATTCAAGGGAGAAAAAGTTAGCAAAAGCAAAGGAGGATTATTCACTATTTCTGAGCTAGAAGAAAAAGGTTTCTCTCCATTAGTTTACAGATATTTTCTTCTAAACGGAAGTTACAGAAAACAAATTGATTTCAGTTTGGACATTCTCGAAAATATAAAAAATTCATACACTCGTCTAAAAAATATTTGTCAAAATTTAGTGGACGACGGACAAATTAACGAAAAATATCTTAAGGAATTTAAGAAGGCAATGGAAGATGATTTGAACACTCCTAAAGCACTTGCAGTTTTATGGGAACTAGTTAGAGATGAAAAAGCAAAAGGAAAATATCAAACAGTAAAGAAGATGGATGAAGTTTTTGGATTGAAACTCTTGGAAAAAGAAATTTTGGAAATTCCTGAGGAAGTAAACAAACTTGCAGAACAGAGAGCAGAAGCAAAGAAGCAAAAGAATTACAAACTTGCCGATGAGCTAAGAGAAAAGGTTAATAAACTCGGGTTTTTGATTAATGATACTAAAGAAGGATACGAAATAAAAAAACAATGAGCGACTGTATATTTTGTCAAATAGTTGAAGGAAAGATCCCAAGTGTAAAAATCTGGGAAGATAATGAGCATATTGCTATCTTAGATGCATTCCCAACAACAGAAGGGATGGTAGTAGTTATTCCTAAAAAGCATTTTGATTCAAATGTATTTGACATGCCTAGAGTTGAGTACAAAAATTTTATGCTCGCAACAAAAAAAGCTGCAAAATTTCTCGAAAGAGGATTAAGAGCTGACAAGGTCTTTATGGTCGCAGAAGGTCTTGATGTAAATCATGCACACATTAAGTTATATCCTTATTTTAATAAAAGTCCGGTTTTTCCAAATCTTGGGATAAAATCTGGATCAAATAGATCTATTGAAGAATTGAAGAAAGTTGCAACAAAGATTGTACAAAATAACAAGTAATTTTCTATCGGAAAAGATATTTAAACCCGCATCGTTTTAACCAAGATGACAATGAAAAAAGAGATAATAAATTTTATAATATCTTCCAAGAAGAAAGGCTATGCATCCACTAAGGATATCTTTGTTAAATCTTTAGACGGAGGAAAATCTTGTTTTATTCAAAAAGGAAATTTAGTTTATACTGACACATATTTTGGAAGTAGGATTGATTGTGGCCAAGAAAGAGTTTACGAAGATGGAAAAGTTATTTGGGTGATGGCTTACAGGGGAGGAATAATTAAACTAGAAGAGTTGCATAATGAAGCGTTTAACTTTCTAAAAAAATGTATAAGTAAAATGCCAAAAAATTTTCCCGCTCGCGGGCCCCGCTCTTTAAAAGAAGGACCTTGGAAATACGAAAATATCTGGAAAGGTACTATAAAAAGTTTTACTGGCGAAGAAAATATTTATTACAATGGAGAAAAAATTTGTTTTCGAAATTATTTGGGCGGTTTAATTAAAAACAAAGAATAAAATTCTGACAAACCACTTAATTTTTCTTTCTTATAAAAAGCTTAGACAATTTTCTGTCAAAAAATCTGTCAACTAAAATAAAGAAAATAATAGAGATTACTACAAGTAATATCTCTTTCTGAATACCGCTAATTGTTTCCAAGACAGAAGCAAGGCTAAAACTAAAAAAGCCTACCAATATCCAAATAATTCCGCAAAAAATAAGATTTATTGCTAACTCTATAAAGATAAACTTCCTAAATTTGATATGCTCTCCCAAATACATCATCGCAAGAATTGTTCCTCCCCAAGTTAGCTTTGCGATAATAACTGCTATACTACTTTGTCTATGAACTAATCTTTTTGCTCTTCTATGGGCAAGATTATAAATTTTCTTTCCCCATTTTCTACTTCTTAAATATTCTAAAATACCTCTCTTTCCCAAATAAAAAAAGAAGCTGTCTATAACAGTCATAGCCAAAAAAATGGCGACGAGTATACCTCTCAAATCCATATTTTATCGAGGAAAAACAACTTTATAAACTCTTTTCATCTTGAAAGTACATGACGAGCAATTCGCTTTGAAGAACAAAATGGAAGAAAAAAATAAATCTGAAATGCAAATTGCGAGAGAATTTGTATATTACTCTCAAAATGCAGTAACCTCTGGAAATATGATCAAAGACGATCTTATGAAAGCTGGAAGAATGGACATTGCTATAAATGTTTTAATTTCTGCATTTTTTCTTTCGCATGATGTAAGGAAGGATGTAAAATTGCACTTAATTTTTGAAGGACCTCCAACCCCTCCTGTTCACATTTTGATTGAGTATGATGAAGACCTTGCGATTTCGAAAAAAGACGTTGCAGGGTTAATAAAAAGAATTTTGTATAAATGTCCTTCTGAAAAAGGCAAAACTGTTAAAGCTTTTCCCGGATGTTTTGTAGAAAAAAAATCTTTCGAAGCATTAGTGGATGAATTAGACAAGTCTGGAAAAAATGTTTTTCTTCTAGATAAGAAAGGAACAGACATCCGAGATCTAAAATTGAATGGAAATGAAGTTTTTGTGCTAGGTGACCAAGATGGTTTTCCCGACAGCAAGAGGCATCTTTTAAAAAGAATAGACAAAATTACCGTTTCACCTAAAATGCTTTTTGCTTCCCAAGTTTTAACAATAGTACATAATGAAATCGATAGAAAAGAGATTTCGCAATAATGTTTCTTGGTTTCCAGGGAGCCTTCTTTTGTAAAGAAGGGAGCCTTGTACACAATAAACTTGATCGACAAGAGATTCAGTAAACTAAAATTCTATTTTCTTAAAGAAACTTCTTTTTGCAATTTCTGCAGAGGCAAAGTAAACTGTTAAAACTATTGCTATCAAAATCCAAACTCCTGAAGAGAGCGCAGTAAAATTGAAGATTTGCCTTCCAAATGCCCAAATTGTTATAAGGACACAGAACAATATCGAGATCAAAGAAGACATGAGTAAACTTGTCTTAGGTTTCCCCAGATAAAATGGAAGCTTAGTCCGAATTGCAAAAACAACAATTATTTCTGAAATAGCAGATTCAACAAACCATGCAGTTCTAAATACCTCCGGGCCTGCCTTGAATACAAGTAACAATGGAATGATTAGCATTAAATCAAAAAAACTGCTTAAAAGCCCGAAGTAAATCATAAAACGAGACAAGAATTTTATATCCCAACGTTTAGGTTTTATCAAATACTCTTTATCAACATTATCTGCAGGGAGAGTCAAATTAGGGACATCACTTAAAAAGTTATTCAACAAGATTTGAGAAGGTAACAGAGGTATAAAATTTAAGAATAGAGACGAAGAAGCAACAGTAAACATATTTCCATAATTTGCACTAATAGTATTCGTTATATATTTCGTAACATTTCCAAAAGTTTTTCTTCCTTCAACAATTCCATTCCCGAGTACTCTAAGGCTTTTATGCAATAAAATTATTTCTGCAGAATCTTTTGCTATATCTGAGGCAGTGTTTACTGAAATACCCACGTCTGCTGCTCGAAGCGCCGGAGCATCATTTATTCCGTCGCCTAGAAAACCCACAATATGTCCTTCTCTGTTTAGCACTTTGACAATTCTATATTTCTGCTCAGGAGTCAACCTTACAAAAACATTACATTCTCGGCAATATTTTTCAAAATTCGCATGATCGAGTTTACTTAATTCTTCGCCAGAAAAAATTTTACCTTTAATGTTAAATCCTACCTCTGAGCAGATTTTTCTAGTCACAATTTCTCCATCTCCCGTCAAAATTTTCAAAGAAACATTTAATTTTTCTAAATTTTCTATAGCTTCTTTAGCAGTTTTTTTTGGGGGATCTATAAAAAGTAGTAAACCACAAAGCACTAAACTCGTTTCGATTTCCTTGCCTTTTTTAGCATTTATGAAGTTTTTCTCTGCAAGTAGAATTACTTTGTAACCTTCATTTTCATAACTCTCGATTTTACTTTTTATCTTTTTCATCAGAGCGGAAGAAAGCGCTTGATTTTTTCTTTCAAATTTAACATATTTACAAACTCTTAAAATAGATTCTGGAGCTCCCTTAACTATAAGTCTCAAATGTCGATCCTTTTCGACGATTACGCTCATTCTTTTTCTTTCAAAGTCAAATTCATTTTCTTCAACAATTTTGTACTGGGCAAATTTTTCTGCTAAGTGATGACTTTTACTACTTTCCCATATTGCCGAGTCTATAGGATTATTTGCAGAACTTAGTCTGTCTTTTGCTTTTGCATTACAAAGAAGCCCGTCCAAAATTAATTTTTCTTCTTTTTCTCCATCAAAATTCAAGCCCTCCATAAAACTCATTTTTCCTTCAGTAAGAGTTCCAGTTTTATCAGAGCAAAGTGTGTCTATATTCCCAAAATCTTCCATAGACGAAAGTCTTTTTATGATAACACTTTCTTTAGCCATCCTCATTGCACCGCGTGATAGTGCTATTGTTATTATTACTGGAAGAATTTCTGGAGTAACTCCCACTGCCAAGGCAAGTGCAAACAACAATGAATCCAGAAGGGGTTTTTGTAAAAGTGCATTTGCTAAAAATATAAAGATTGTCATAGAAACAACTACTTTCATAAGAAGATTACTAAACTTTCTAATTCCTCTTTGGAATTCTTCCTCCGGAACTTTTTTTTCTATATACTTGGCAGTTTTTCCAAAATAGGTTTTTTCTCCAGTCTCTACAACAATTCCAACACACTTTCCCTGAACAACCGAGGTGCCCATAAAAATAATATTAGAAAGATTTTGTACAGCAACAGACTTAGTACTAATTTGTGAAGTTTCTTTTTCGACTGGGAAAGATTCCCCAGTTAGTGCAGATTCATCAACGGAAAGATTTTCAATTTCAATCAGTCTCAGATCTGCAGGTACTATATCTCCAACTGAAAGATGAATTATGTCTCCTGGCACAACCTCTCGAGAGTCAATTTCGATAACAGCCCCGTTTCTTATTACTCTTGTTTTTCTGGCGATATATTTCTTAAGCTCCTGTACAGTTTTTTCAGCTCGATATTCTTGTACAAACCCCAAAAGTCCGCTAACTAGAACTATCAAAAGAATTATCATTGACTCAGTCTTGCTACCTAAATAATATGCAGTGATTGCCGCAATTAACAAAATTATCATGAACCAGTTTTTGAGCTGGGACGAAATCAACTGCAGGATAGTTCTTCCCCTATCTTCAGGAATTGTATTCAACCCGTAAATCTTCTGTCTTTTTGTTGCTTCCTCAGAAGTAAGTCCTTGACTTTCAGAGCTTTCAAAAATTTTTACAACTTGGTTTGAAGACGTAGTCCAATAATTTTCTTTACCTTCACTCTCTTCGGAAATCACCATAAACAGTATTGCACTTTCTTATTTATATTTATTACTAATTTCTAAAATTATTTAAGCACTAGATTATTATCTTTTCAATGGATCAAAGATGGATTTTCCTCTCAAGATGTGCAAGAAAGAAAATTGAGAAATTTTCATATTCACTTAGAGAAGAGCTTGGAGATTTCTGGCGTTTTACAGAGTTTGTAGATTTTTCCCCAGCAAGACAACCCTTACCAGATTATTCTTTAGAAAAATGTTTCAAACAAAAACCAAAAATGCGTGATGTAAAATTAGTGATTGGTCAAGAATTTTTCGACGGACCATCAATACGTCTTGCTTTTCGCCACGTAAATGTTTGGGCAGATTACATTTCTCCGTATTCAGCCGACAGGTATTCTCTCGTTGAAGGAATATTCCAAAAAGTCTTCGAAGTGCCTCTTATTGATTACAAACCTCAACACATAATTACCACAATAAATAAAAACCCTATAAGGTTAATTGTCTAAGAAAAAATGGTAAAAATAGGTGGAAAATTTTTAATCAAAGGAACAGTTCAAGGAGTTTTCTTTAGAAATTTTTGCAAAGAGTCAGCAGACTCACTTAACTTAAAAGGATATGTAAGAAATTTAGAATCTGGAGAAGTCGAAGTTTACGCAGAAGGCGACAAGGAAAATTTAGCAAAACTTGAAGCAATTCTGAAACAAGGTCCTCCACATGCTCAGATTAGAGAGTTAAAAATTGAAGAAAAAAAGTGGTCTGGCGAATTTAAGGATTTCAAAGTTATAAGATTTTAATCTTTCTTCTCTTCTTTCGGGCGTTCTGCAAGAATGTCACCGAGAATTGGCTTGTTCTTGTGCAAGCGAGGGAAAACTTTCCACAAAATAGTCAATAAAAATATCAATGTCCTTTTCTTCTTCTGCTTCTAACAATTTGTCGTATTCTCCCTTTAACATATCCTGATCATAACCACCACCAAAAGCATCTTGAGCTTCCTTGTAAAGATAATCCGCAATTTTCCTAGCTCCTTTCCAACCTTCTTTATCATAACAGAAAAGAATCTTTTCCATAACATTCTGTTTTCTAAATTCTTCACTATATTTCTTTACTTCAGAGTCAGCATGTTTTTCATATTTTTTACTTACTTCATCATCAAATGTAGCCATGACGTATTTTTCTTTGTCTAATGCGGCTTGTTGTACGTGAACCATTTCATGAACGACAATAGGCAAGAGTGCTGGCGCGGAAAGAAATTCTAAGTCCGCTCTGTTAAAGAAAACAATAATTTCCTTACCTTGAGACTCAGTTCCCGAAACAACATCTGAAAAACTCCATACATCTCGGTCATATGGCATGCCTCCCTCGCCCCTCTCAAGTAAGAAATGTGAAGCAATTATGTTCAAATTCCACCCCTGCGGAGCTGGGAAAAACCCACAAAGTGTCTTTATATTGTTCCTAAAGTTATCCTTATTCTTGGTCCAAAAATTAGCTCTGTTGTACTTCAACTCTTGCCTTGCTTTCTTTATTTGCCTAAAAAATCGGTCTATATCTTTTTGTTCCATGTTATTACCCTAAAATAGCCAAGAAATCAGACTTTTTAAGCCTTTCAAGGCCTAATCTATGCTTTTTTCGTTATGCCTAATCTGTTCCAAAAGTATTCGTTTTGTCCTTTTTGGGTATTTTCTTGCCAAAAATTCAAGTGCCTCTGCCCTAAAATGTGCGGAATGTGGTTCTGCCCGGCTCATAAACTGAGTATTTGCACCAGAATCATACTTCCATCCCTTTTTCATAAGCCATCTTTCGTGCAACTCATGAATCAAAACATAAGGGACCTCTTTCTTGTAGACATCATCATCTATCCAGATCTCATTTTTTGGTATAAATCTGTAAACAAGTTCATGTCCGCCCTGATTAAAGTCAAGATCAAAAAGGTCACGAACATGGTTTCCCCTTACAATCCAAATATGCAATTTGTCCGTATACTTTGTTAAAATTCTCTTTTTGTGGATTTTTTTATAAGCTTTCGATGTGTGTATATTTTCTGGAACAGAAGCAAGATATTTTTGTTTCGATCTTTCTCTCTTCTCAACTTTATTAGCTTCCTTAACTGCTTTTTTATACTGCATTCCCTGTTTTCTAAAATTTCTAAATGCTAAAAAATAGTCTATCCAATATCTCGCTTCTTTCTTTCCATTTTCATAATCAATCCAGAATTCATTTTCAGGAATATACTTGCATATTTCTTTATAACCAAAATTTGGAAACTGTTTATCTAAATTGTGTCTAATCCAATATCCAGAAACATAAAAAACATCGATGCCAGAAAATGAACCAATTTTTTTCAAATAAGGCCTCTTCATGAAATAATAAAATAACCTCTATTTATATTAGTTTCCCTCTGCATAGAGGGACACTTTAAAATGGAAGGTCTTCAATGCAGGAAAAGTGTGCATAGAATTTTTTTCGACTAAAACTTTTATCTAAAATTAATGTCACTAAAAAGTTATAACAATTAGAAAGGTTTTTAAGGTTATTTTTGTTGCGTTTTGTATGCCGAATTTAGAAAAAACATTAGCAGAAATTGAAGTTCTATCTGGAGAACTATTTCACAGGTATTCCAGCGCGAAAGGCGCAGAGGGTTTTTTCCGATTTCACAAATCTCTTGATGGAATAAAAAAAGATTCGCAGTTAGTTTACAAAAAATGTACTGAAACTTATCATGCATTAAAGAAAGAAGATTTACTTTCTGCAAGCTCAGCATTTTCTGAAATGGCTCTGGACGCAAAAAATCTTGCAGATAATTTAAACATTTTTATGCAAACAATATATGGGAACTATAATGGAAATTTGAAATCATTGGAAGCCAACTCTCAAACTGCTCCCAGAGTCGAAGGTGAAAAGACTCTTTACCAGCTTTTTACAGAAACTCATGACAGTTCTAAAGAGAGTTTAATGAAAAAAGCAAGAGACTTCAAAGGACATCACAGAGGACATTCTCTTCTTTTCAAAACCCCTGTAGAAGAAGGCTTTCCAAAAGATCGTCCTTACTATCTGGGTTTCAACGAAGATCAACTTTACTCGATAGACATACGCTATCTTTCAGAAGATTTTTTCAAATCTCAAGCCCAAGCCTATCTAGAAATGGTCAGAGATATTCTCCAAACAGTCGCAGATAAAGACCAAGAACACTTCAGACCACAGGATAAAAATAGAGGTTTCCAAATCAGAAAACAAAGAGCAAAAAATTTCTATCAACGTCATGCAGGATTAGCAAGAACGATAGCAGGAACAGCTTTGCTAGTCGGAGGTTTAATTGGTGGTTCTTTGGGAACCATAACTTATCAGCAACATCAAAGAGAAAAAGAAATGAAAACCACTCTCAGCAGGATGAATCATGTAACTGAAATTTATGGCGGGTTGAGAAATCATATTGACGCCTGGGAAATTTTAGGAGCTAAACAAATAAGTGATGATTTACTAGAGAAACATAAGTTAGAATTACAGCAAATGCTTATTTCTAACCCAGACCTGTCTTATCAATACAATACCTCTGAAATTTTCAACACTCAATCAAATCTTTTTAATCAAACAATTTCAGATCTAGAGCTAGGTGCAAGAGGTTTAGGAAGGGAAGTTGATCTTGCCGTAGGATATTTCAAAGCAGATACCAATTCAATCAATCCCCAATTAAGAGATCTTTTATCGCGGAGAGATTTATTTAGGCAAAGATTGAATGCCTTAATAAAGAAAAAAGAAGGAAAGACAATGGGTCCAGATTTGTTAGATGACTTGGACAAGTTAGTAACAGAGTTTCAATCGGTAAAAAAGTTCGAAGAAGACACGAACTACTCTTTCAGGTTAAGATAATCTGTTGATGTATTCTTCCAAAAACATTTTTAAACATCTTATTCTCTAAATTCTCATGGGAAGAGAAGAAGAAATAATTAATGAAAGAAAAAGAAAAATTGAAGAGCTAAAAAAATCCGGAGTAAATCCTTACGCACATAGATTTAATCAATTTGAACAGAAAAGCTTTAGCGTTGATGTTCAACAAAAATATTCTGATTTGAAAGCTGAAGAAATTTCTAAAAAAGAAGAAATAGTTGCAGGAAGAGTTATGTTTCTAAGAAGTTTCGGTAAACTCGCTTTTGCAAAACTTCAAGATGTAAAAGGAAATATTCAAATTGTTTTTCAAAGCGAAAAAACTCCTGAAAAGATAATGGATTTTTTTAATAAATATATTGACTCAGGAGACATTGTGGGTGCAAAAGGAAATCCTATGAAAACAAAGACTGGAGAAGTTTCAATTTTAGTTAAAGAATTTGACTTACTTACAAAATCTGTTTTACCGCTTCCAGACAAGGTTCACGGATTAAAAGATGAAGAAGAACGATTAAGAAAAAGATATCTCGACGTAATCATGAATTCAGATGTTAAAGAAATGTTCATAAAAAAACAAAAATTCTGGAGCACAGTTAGAAATTTCTTAATAGAAAAAGGATTTTTAGAAGTAGAAACTCCTATTTTGGAAAACTCAGCAGGCGGTGCAGCAGCAACTCCTTTCGCAACACATCATAACGCTCTTGATCTAGACGTTTACTTAAGAATTTCTATGGGCGAGCTATGGCAAAAGAAACTTCTTGTTGCAGGTTATGAAAAAACTTTCGAAATCGGAAGACAATTCAGAAATGAGGGGATGGATGCAGAACATCTTCAAGACTATACTCAAATGGAATTTTATTGGGGCTATGCAAATTTCGAAGATGGAATGAAACTCGTCGAAGAAATGTACAAAAAACTAACAATGGCTACTCTCGGCAAATTAGACTTTGAGTATAAGGAATACAAAATTGATCTCGGAAAAAAATGGGAAAGATATGATTATGAGAAATTAATAGAAGAGAAAACAAAAATTAATATCTACAAAGCTGATAAAAAAGACATAATCAAATTCTTAGAAAAAGAAAAAATAGAATTTGATCAAAATGTAGACAAATGGAGACTAGTAGATATTTTATGGAAATATTGTAGAAAACAATTATCTGGTCCAGGATTTTTAGTAGGCCAACCAGTAGAATTAACACCTCTAGCAAAAAGAAGCGAAAAAGATCCTAGAAAAGTAGAACAGTTCCAAGTGATTCTTGCTGGCTCAGAAATGGGAAATGGATACTCTGAATTAAATGATCCACTAGATCAAGAATCAAGATTCGAAGAGCAAAGAAAAAATAAAGAAGCAGGCGATTCAGAAGCAATGGATCATGACGAGACATTTATTGAAGCATTAAAATACGGGATGCCTCCCGCATGTGGCTTTGGATTTTCAGAAAGACTTTTCGCGATAATGATGAACAAACCAATAAGAGAAACAGTAATATTTCCACTGATGAAACCAAGTAATTATGTTGAATTAATCAAATCAAAAGACGAGGCTGAGTCAGGTCATCCCCTGGAGAAAAAATCTGAGAAACCTAAAGAGAACTCTCAAAAAAAGAAAAAATAAAATGGACTATCAATCTGCTGCATTTGATAAGCTAGAAACTTATTCTGTGAGAAATTTTTTAACTTCTTCGCAACTTCAAATAGAAATTGCCTTTTCTTCTTCACAAAAACTAGACCCTAAAACAGTTTCCGCTATAAGAGCTCAATTAAGAAGATCTGACAAAGAATATTTGCTTGATGGGTTTTTAATGGATCTAGCACTAAGTCCGAGCACTTCTAGAGATCAGAAAGTTGGCCTAATATCTTTAATGCAAGATGAGGAAGAAATTGCCTGTGGTCTAAAAGCTCTTCAAAGACGTGAACATCTTTCGTCGGAAGATGTTGAAAAGTTAGCAAGAGACAAACTCTCTTCAAAAATTAAAAATTTCTACAATTTATAATGGCAGAAAAAAAATCTCTAATTGTAAAAAATAATATTAAAGAATTAACGGAGCTTTCTGTCTCGGAGGAATTTTTAGAAGCAATTGACAAAAAAGTCGAGTCTATAGTTAAAGAAGCAGAAACACGAGCAAAAGCAAATTCGAGAAGGACTCTTTATTCAAGAGACCTATAATTATTCTAATAAAACAGCGACAGCAATTGTCGTTGTCCACAAACCATCTTTATTCCCTTCTGCAGATTGAACTATATTGCTTGTTTTGAAAATATGCCCCGATGCTTTGTAAATTTGTTCTCTCTCTTCCCATGCTTGTTTAGAGTCAAATTCAATTCCAAGAGTAGTTGCCAGCATAGTCGCTGCTAAATCTTCTGCGTATTCTCCAGCAATTTCTGCTTTCTCTCCATATGAGTGGTGCTCGCTTAGATATCCATAATTATTCGAGTCTTTTGGAACAGCAACTCCAATAGCTGAAGAAATTAATCTGTTTGGTTCATTTGTATCGTTTCTAGCCATAACGCAAAAAACAACCTCTCCTGCCTTCAATTGTTGCAATCCTTCTTCTTTAGAAATTATTTTTGCATTTGGAGGGAATATTGAGGAAACATAAACTAAATTGCATTTTTCTATTCCTGCATTTCTCAGTGCAAGCTCGAAACTCGCCAATTTATCCTTGTGAATACCAACTCCCTTAGTAAAAAATATTTTTGTTGGGATCATTTTATTTAAACTTAATTCACGCTCTATTTATAAATTTTGTTTTTTCTATTACATGAAAACAATTATAAATTCTATCTCTCAAGGATGTTTATGGAAGAGGTCAATGAAGAGCATAAAAAAGAAATTCTCGAAACTGCTAATAAAGTGGCAAGTGGCGAGTATGAAGTCTCTTGGGAAAATAATTCAGTAGGTATCCCCAAATTATTAAAGAAAAAAACAGAAATCGAAAAAGGTAAGAAAGCAAAAAAATCTGGAACAGATTTTGAACTTAAAGTTAGAAAAGATTTGGAAGAAAAAGGTTGGACAGTTTCAAAATGGCAAAATAATGTGGACATGGGCTCAAAAAAAGTCGTTCCAGCAAAGAGAGTCTTTAATCCTTTTAGAAAGGTTATGACTATTGGAACCGGCTTCCCCGATTTTATAGCTTTTCAGTTAATTGGAGAAAAAACTTACAACGTGATAGGAGTAGAATCCAAATTAAATGGTCTCCTTTCTCGGGAAGAGAAGGAAAAATGTGCCTTTTTGTTAGACAGCAAAGTATTTAATGAGATTTGGATAAGTACTAAGAACGACAAAGGAAAGGTCGAGTATCTAAACTTCAAAGAGAGGTTTCCAAAATTCACATGAGTGAGAGTTTGCACCATATCAGCAGAAGAAGGAGGGCGATGCCAAAATTAGAGAGTTATCCGTCGAAAAGGTTAGTTATTCGGTTACTCGACAAACTACTAATTATAATTGCTATAGTTGGACCTCTTATGGCCTTGCCCCAACTAATTGCAGTTTATGGGACTCATGATGCGGACAATATCTCTGTTATCTCTTGGAGTTCATGGGCTCTAATGAATTTGCTTTGGCTTGCATACGGAATAGTCCACAAAGAAAAACCCATAATAATCACTTACATACTCTGGTTTATTGTCAATGGAATGATGGCTATCGCCCCAATAATCTTCAGATGAAACTTCAATTAGTTTTCCTAATTCTTTTAATCCCGTTTTCTCTTGCTGCTTGTTCAGATGGGAAAGTTGATATAAACTCTGCATCTTTAAGCAGTTTAGACAAATTAACTGGAATTGGCCCAACATATGCTCAAAGAATTATTGATGCAAGGCCTTTTTCTTCTTTAGATGATTTGTTGAATGTAAACGGAATTGGTCCAGCAACCCTAGAAAAAATAAAATCTCAAGCTCTTGCCTGCATTTCAGAAGAAGCAATTCCCGAAAGCACGCAACAATTACAAAGCGCTCAGACCAGCAATACTGTGTCTGTAGAAGACTTATCTCCTTCCCAAGCTTCCACAGAAAACATTATAAACTTAAATTCAGGCGAAGTTATATCAAATAAAGTTCAAAAAGAAGAAGTTATTTTTGAATCAAAAAATGAAAAAGTGAAGCGATATTTGATATTTGCCTTCGCATTTTTTCTGATTTTGATTATAATATTTCTTCTTTTAACAAGATAAAATGGTACAAAACATTCGAGCGCTATTAATAATTGAAGTGGCAGGAAGGCCCCCAGAGCATTTATCTGAGGCTATAAGAGCACATGTAGAAAAATTAAACTTTGTCAAAGGAGTTAAATTAGTTAACGCAACTTATGCAACGCCAAAGAAAATAGAAGAAGAAAAAGATTTGTATACAACTTTTTCCGAAGTCGAAGTACAGACAGATTCTATACAGAAGCTTATTGATATCGTCTTTGAATTTATGCCTTCATCAGTTGAAGTACTCGAACCTTCAGAAGTTGTTTTTGACATACAAGAAACTACGAATATTTTAAATGATATTACTGGTAGGCTCCACAAGTATGACGACGTTGCCAAAATTGCTCAATTCCAAATACAAAATCTTACTCAAAGGATTCAGCAGCTCCAAAGACCAATGTTTCAAGCTAACCAATTAGCTCAGCCATTAAAAGTTTCCGTCGGTGAGGAAAAGAAGCCAGAAGCGAAAAAAGCTACCGAAAAGAAGCAGAAAAAAACCAAGAAAAAATAATTACTTTTTCTTTTCCTCTATCTGTTTGATTTTTTCTTCAGGTGTTTGCTTAGGAACATTTTTTATTCTTTTGTAAAAATAATACACTCCTGCAGCAACTATCAAAAAGATTATTATTCCTATAGGTAAATTCAATGGACTTGAAGTATTATTTCCTACCTTGCTACATGAACCTAAACAACACAATCCTCCAGAATAAGTATATCCTCCGTCGCAGTTTTCATCAGACGCGCAGATTTTTCCACCAATCTCGCCACAACTTTTTTGTTGACTACTAATGTTATTCAGATACTGTTGGGATAAATTCTCGTTATTAAAGACAGTTATCTCAACAGGAATTCTAAAAATCTCAGAATTATTTAACAAGATTACAATGCTGTCATTATAGTCTCCACTTTGTTCAAACAATGTAGAGAAATTTATTTCTTTTATGCTCAAATTTTCAAAATGATTTATCGTCGTGGAGTTAAATTTCAAATATCGATTTTCATCATAAATAGTAAGATTCTCTAAACTGCTCCCAAGATTAATTAAACTGAAATTAGAAAATTCCTCCTTATTGACTATCGCTGCAATTCTTACACTTTCTACTGTTGAAGTCAAATTTATCTTCGGTAAATTTTCCATAGTTTGATTTGTGAGATTACTTGTGTTATTCTCCACAATCTGGCCCAAGTAAATTAGCGGAATACTAAATAATTTATAGCTATTTATTTCTAATGAGTCAAAACTTTTATTTAAAATTAAACTTATTTTTCTCGTTTCTCCAGGGTTTAAACTGCTATTTTCCTGAAGATAGTTCAAAGAAACATTTTTTGTGCCGTGGTTGGTTACATAAACACTCACTTTTTGATCGTAACTTTCTACTACTCCTGGGAGAATCGTAATTATCTCCGTTTTATTGTCTTCCTTTGGTACATTTGTCACATTTAATGATTTTATAATATTTGTTTGACCGAATGTGCCATTAGTATTATATACTAAATTTAGCATTTCCAGTTGATAGTTTCCCTCATCAGGTAGGATCATATAAAAATAGTACTTATCTCCAAACTGATACATTTCTTTGTCTACAGTTAGCTCTCTCCTTTCTTGAAATAGTTTCAGGTTATCTTTTGTTATTGGAGAAGTTACTCCATCAATTGTTCCAATTAATGTTTCATGTGCCTGATAACTCTCACTTTCTAACTGCAAGGAGGGTATTGCTGAAACGAAACTAATAAAAAAAATAGAAAAAAGAATAATACTTACGTAAGATTTCCTCATCTTATATCCTTGGCGGAACTCTTCCAGAGGGTTGGATAGGTAATGGTCTTCTCTGTGCTGGAGGCATAATAGGCATACCTGGTCTTATCATCGGTCTTTGTGGAGGTATCATTCCAGGCGCTGCTGGTCCACTAGGTCTATTCTGCCCAGTTCCTTCTCCTTCTTCTTTTTTGAATCCAGACCTCTTCTTATATATCCAAAGTTTAATCTTTTCCCTGTAGATTATGCCTACAATAATTAGTATTATTAAAATAACGAGTAATATCCATAACCAACCCAAATTAGTAGGAGTAGTTGTTTTTGCTTTGCAACAAACTTGATTCGCATCGCCACAACTTTGTGAAACACTATCTTGATTTGCATTACATGATGTTCTACAGATTCCTCCAGCAGTGTCACATGCAGTCTGAGTAACTTGAGGAGTTACACATGAACTCAAACAGCAAGCAGATGTGTCAGAAGCCACTCGACTGTCTCCATCGCAAACTTTATCCGAAGCACAAACTTCTCCATAATATTCTGCGCATGTCTTTATATTTTGAGTACCACAACATGTTTTTCCTGCGGAACATCCTGCATAATTTTGTTTAATCTGGTCCAATGGACAGTCACTTATACAAAAGAAATTACCCTCGCTACAACTTGTTAATGAAATTACTCCGCCAGGTATAAAACTAGACTGTCTTTTTTGTAAAGCCCAAAGAATAAATGCAGTATCTTTAGTGTTATTGTTATTCCAACATCCATTCGCACTTTGTGCATATCCCGTCAGCCAGTCTTTTGCATTTTTAACTTGTGTAGCCGAACTATCCGATAATGAAACTAATGCCAGAGCAGTGTCATAATATTGCTCATAAGCAGTACTTTCTGCTTCCCAAGTATTCAAATTCTGCATTTGCACTAACTTTGTTCCATATTCGCTATAATCAACAAGCATATTCAAAAATGCGTATGGGAGATATTGTTTATTAGAATCTGAACCTGCAACTAGATAAGGTACAAATTCATCGACATTTACTCCAACCGTCTTTAGAGCCACTGCTGCCCATGCGCTAGCCTCATAATTACAAGATCCCTGTCCAAAGCATTTAGATTTAACTTGTAAATTAATTGTTCCAGATGCTGCAGCCGATTGGGTATTTGAAAGAACATAAACTATTGGTGAATTTGGTTGCTTATATAATAAATTTCCAATAAATGCCTTATCACAGACAAGAGCAAAATTTTTCGAATAACAACTAGGATCAATTGCATACCAGTAATTAGAATTTGCCAAACTCAAACAAGATCCTGCATTTGTGTCTATCTTTTTGTTTGTTTGAACACTAAAAGAATAATCTGTTGAATCATAAGTTACTTTACAATTTGCTGCCTCGATTGAATCTTGTTGTAAAAACCATTGAATGTCTGAGGAAACCAGAGTTTGATTTAAAATCCAACTTTGATATTTCTTAGTATCTTGTTTTAAATTATTATATGCAAGAATTGCCAACGCAGTATCTCTTACATTGCAAGAACCAATTCCAAAACAGTTTCCTTGATCATAGCTCTTTAATTTATTATAACATCCCTGAGCAACACTTTGTTTAGGCGATGCAAGTAAAGTTAATGCTATCTCTTGAATTGTTGTTGCACCCGAACAGTCATCTTTTACATTTGATTCTAAGCAAGCAAATCCTTTATCAATACTCGACAAATTTAAGACGCTCGTCGGAGTAGTGGTCACATTAGCTGTTGTACAACTTTGATTTAAAATTGGAGAGCCAGTACAATTTATTGGTGTAGAGTTCACAACCGTTCTTGTTTGTATTCCACTAGAACAACTACTCCAATTAGAATATGTAAATGAAGTACAATTTTCAGCCAAAACAAAATTCACTGCAAATATAATTAATAATATTCCTAAAATCAAACCTACTTTTTTCATACGCATTTTATGTTTTATGAGTTTATAAACTTTCTCAGGATTTTTGCTTTTTGTTGTCCTCTCTTCCCTTCGCTCTCATTGCCTCTCGTATAGTATAGTTAATTGGATTTTTTAAACCAGCAATGTCAAAACCTTCTGGAACAATTTCTCTATAAATAGGTTTATCGTAATTTGGAGGAAGTCTTTTATGTTTAACTCCCCATTCTATTTGGCTTCGAACATATCCATCCTTTAGCGGTTTATTTTTTTTGTTCCATTCATAAATTTTCTCCTCGATATAATCTTTTGGCATCTCTAAAGAAGTGTAAAAGGAAATTAAAATAGACAAAGCTCTTTTTCTCCCATCCTGTCTTTTTCCTACAAGAATTTTTTTTATCACGTCGGGAAACATGTCTTCAGTAATTTTTAATCCCTTCAGATCTAGTGTTGCTCCCCCATATTTTTTCTTTTCTTCTTGAGGTGTTTTTTTCTTTGCCCAATCAATTGCCTGCAACAGTAAATTTTTTGCTTCTTCTTTTTTTACTTCCGGATTATAATTTCTGATTTTTATTTTTAGTGGATCAGCGTCGGTTAATTGAAAACTTGCTAATTCATCTTTATTTAACACGCAAGAAACTAACGCTGTTTTTTCGTGAAGGGAATATGGTGCTCTAAATAAATGCCTGGGTGCTACAAGAACTAAATCTACTGAATCTTCTTGAGATTTCGTCGTCTGCTCTTGAGGAGTTTCATAATTTTTTTGTTCATTTAATGGGATTACTCTTTTAATTAATTCTTTATCTTCTTTAGTGTGAGCCTTATATTTTTTACAAGTCTCACAAAAATATCTTTTTTCAGTTCTAATTAAATTCATATTAAAATTACAGTTAGGACACCGAGGCTCTTTTCTTCTATTTTTTTTAAAATATAATTTATCTCCACACCTAGGATTCGTGCACTCAAATAAATCTTCTTCACGAGGGATTATTTCATTTTTACAGACGGCACAACAAATTCTTTCCACTAACTCTCCTTTTTCCTTCAATTTCTCTTTACCAGTAAGACCGATTATTCTTTCGTTAACTTTTTCTTTCGTAATTTCTTTCAAATATCCGGCAATCGCTCTTGGCCATTCCGGAAATTTGTCCTTAGTCTTTTCACCATACAATTCTTCTGGGAAAGATTTAAATGGAATAATAATATGAAAGCCCTTAGAACCTGAAAATTTTATTCCTATGTTCTTAACTCCGTGAGATTCAAGTGCTTGTATCAGCACTTGGGCTGCAATTTTTGAGTAATCTAAAAATTTTGAGTCAATATCTATCAAAAAGTCCCACCCCGTTCTTATTTCATTGTAACTTTCAGGAGTCATATCTACATTTATTTTTAATGGGTCGCTCCAAATCTCTTCAGAACAATGAAAGCTTGTTGCACCTTTTTTTACTAAAGACATCACGTCGGAAGGATAATCTAAAACATCCGGCCTCTTCCCAAAACCTTCTAAATATCGCGGAACTGTTTCCCTATACTTGCAAAAATTAAAAATTGCTTCCTGAACTTCTTTTCTAGCATAATAAGCTGGAGCAATTATCTGTACTTTTCTCTTTGTCATTTGTTCTTTGTCTTCCATAAAAATTATTGCTTATTTTAATTAATAAACTATATTATTGTCTGAAATATTGTTTAATTTGCAGTACATTCAAACTAATTGCCTGTTTGTCTTTATTTTTAGTCATACTAATCACTTTTATCGTTAATAAAAATTTATGGATGAATGTATTGATTAAGCTATTGATAAATTTAACAATAAAGATATCAATAATGTTACTGATAAATTTATAAATAAATGTCAAATAGCAGAGATATGTATATCTTAAACGAAGCCGAAACTGTCGCTGTATTAAAAATAATTGAGAATGCAAATGAGCCTCTCGAAACAAAGGAAATAGAGATTCTTGCAAAAAGAATAACTCGAACAAAAATTCTATACAGGCTCAATAATTTAAGGGCTGAAGGATTAATTCAGGGAAAACATGTTGGTTCTGGAAAGGGAACTTGGATTTGGTGGAAACCAACGTCAGTTCAAAACAAGTAATGCTTCAATTAATCTTTTCTAGAGTATAAATTCTTTCTCAGAATGAGATACGAATTTGTCTTCTCAATAAGACAAATGCTTTGGCTGCTAAGCTAGATGAATTTATATTCCGTAAGAATATAAATGCTTATAAATCAATCTTATTCTTGTATACCTATGATAGTCCAACTAGACAATCCAAAAATTTTGAGTGATGCAATTTCTATAATCTCAGAGATAGTTGCAGAAGTAAGAATTAAGTTAAATGAAGACGGAATGTCCATTGTTGCTGTGGATCCAGCAAATGTAGCTATGGTTATCTTTAAAATTCCTAAAGAGAGTTTTTCCCAATATGAAGCTGGGAGAGAAGTTTGGGGAGTCAATTTAGAAGACTTCAAAAAGATAATGAAACGTGCATCAACTTCCACAAGTTTGACATTAGAACAAGAAGATAATCAGTTAAAAATTTCAATGTTCGACAAAGCAAAAAGAAACTTTACACTTTCATTAATTGATATATCTTCAGAAGATAAATCTGAACCTCAATTAAGTTTCTCTGCTGAAGTAGAAATGAATTCTCAAGAATTTTCTCAAGCCATTGAAGATTGTTCAGTTGTTGCAGACTCGGGTTCACTTATTGCAGGAAATGATTTCTTTATTCTTGAAGGAAAAGGTAGTCTAAATTCCGCAAGAGCAGAGTTCTCTTCTGATCACATAAAAGTTTCTGGTTTAGGTAAATCAAAGTATTCTTTAGAATATTTAAATAAGTTTACAAAAGCAAAATCAATTTCTGAAAAAGTCTCACTTAAATTCTCAGACGATTATCCTCTTAGAATTGATTTTGCAGGAAATAGGATGGGAATAGGTTTTATTTTAGCTCCGAGAGTCGAAAATGATTAGCGGAGAAAGTAGCTTCTAAATTCTGTTTTTCTGCCCAAGGCACGAAGCTAAGCATTTGAGAAGAGAATGACTAGAAACTCTAAATAGAGAAATTCCGTAGGAAATCTAAAGGTGTATTTGGTCTTTCTAACTGAGAACGATTGATTTTGTTATGTCTACTTATTGCTCTAGCCTCCTATTTAGTCTGTACATATTTATACATACAAATATTTACACTTAAATATATTTAATTATATTTCATAAATAAAAATACATACAAATATTTATAAACCGAGAACTTATATTTAGTTAATGAAAAAAAGAGTTACGCTTAGTCTGGAATCCAAAATTTATGATGATTTTCAGAAATATTGCGACGAGGAAGGCTGGGTATTGTCTAGAAAAGTAGAAATCTGGATGCAAAACTTTTTAGAAGAGTTAAAATCAAAAAAGGAGTCTAAAAAATGACAAACAATAAGCTCATTAAATTCGCTGTTGTCAAGAATGTTAGCGATAGCTCGAGTAACTCACTATCTTGCGATTTTCCTTTTGAATTAAATTTTGTAAATATCTCAAAATGAGAAAAAATAATCTAAAAAGTTTATTGTCTGTAGTTCTACCAATTTTATTCTTAGTCGGAGTTCTGGCAGCTGCTCCTTATTTGGTTTTTTCAAGTTCTGCTGATGGTGTTTTCACAAACATGACAGAAGCAACAAGCCTCGGTCTTCGAAATTCTGCTCCGGTCCTTTCTATGGACTTTAATTCAAATCCAGAATCTCCTCCAACAGCATATAATAACTCCGCACCCGTCGTCGGAACATACATTAAAGACGGAAGTGTCTACAATAATTACGGAACAGTAAATGGTTACATTAATGATACTGCTTGGAGAAATCTCGGAAGTAAGATAAATAATTCTTTGCAGTTTGATGGTGTGGACGATTATGTAACAACGGGTTCTAGTTTAGGAAACTTAACTAACTTAACTTTAAGTATATGGTTTAATTCAACAGGTGCAGGAGTTAGTGCAGGAAATGAAAGACTATTTGACAATGGGAAAATAATATTAATTGGAGGAAGCACGGGTGAATTATTATTTCTTTCAGATGGAACAACAACGAGTTGTAGAACTGGTGCAGGAACATTTTCGTTAAACAAATGGAATAATGTAATTATTACTAGAAACGATACTGGCTATGTTTGGATTTATTTAAATGGTACAAATATTTTCAATTGTACTTCCGCACAAGCTGGACCAATAACCTTAGGAACTAATACTTATATTGGTTCAAATTCTGCAAATAATAGAAACTTTAAAGGTTCCATCGACGACGTTCGAATCTGGAATAGAGCACTTTCTCCATCCGAAATAACAAATATTTATAATAATGGCACAGTCGGACAAACAACTAACTTAACTGACGATAGAGTTTTCCCTGCTGACTCAAGAGTTGCATATTGGAAACTTGATAACAATGCGACGCTGGGAGATAATGCGACTTATTTTACTGATAGTTGGAATGGTAATAATGGAACTTGCACAAGCTGTCCTACAGTGAACGTAACTGGACTAACTTCTAATGCGGTTAGTTTTAATGGAAGTCAATATATTAATCTTAGTAGGTTATCTCAAATAGAAAATATTTCAACATTTACTATATCGACATGGATAAAACCAAATTATATGCCTTCGGCAAGTTATCGTGGGATATTTTCAAAAGGTTCATCAGATATTCTAAACTCTACAAATTTAGGAATTAATTTCGCAGGTACGGGTGATTTATGGATGAGGATAAGTAATACTACTGGTAGTGGGGCTTCTTATGGATATACTGGATTAAATGTTGCACCAATTAATCTTTGGAGCTATGTAACTGTTGTCTATAATGGTAGTGCATCAACAAACGCTGGAAAATTACAGATATTAGTAAATGGTGTCAATCAAGCTTTAACATTTAGTGGAAATATCCCAATAGCTACGGGAGTTAATTCTGGAGAAGCTTATATTGGAAATTATCTGAGTGGGGTATCTTCTCTTTATTTTAATGGTAGTATCGACGAAGTCCAAATATTCAATCGTTCTTTAACAAGTGCAGAAATATCACAAATGTATTATTCAGAAGTCGCACACTTTCGACTCGATGAATTAAGCGGAAATACAACATATCCAGATTGGGGCTCGACAGGAACATTAACAAATTATCCAGTTATGTCGACGCCAGTTTACAATTCAACGGGCGGACCCGATGGAAGTGGTGCTTATAGTTTTGATGGTGTTAACGATTATATTTCTGTTCCTCAAACAAATTTACTATTAACAACACCTATGACTTATTCTGCTTGGGTAAATCCTAAATCTCTCGCGTCTGCAAATTATATTGGAATGGTTGTGGGTCCTGGAAGTTACGGGAGCAATAGCGCGACATATATGATGGTATTGAACACATCAAATAATTTATTTTGTTATTTTTGGACTCCTGCTTCTACATTTGTTTATGCTTATTCTGATTCCGCAATCCCACTAAATACTTGGACACAAACTACGTGTGAATGGAATGGAACTCATGCAGTCATGTTTGTTAATGGTATTCAGCAGAGAAATTTTTCTGCTTTGTCTGGAATATCTGAAGGAGCAGGTACAAATCAGCCTTTTTTAGCAATCGGAAGAATTAACGCACCAACAAATTTATATTTCAATGGCTCAATAGATAATGTTCAGGTTTTTAACAGAGGATTATCTCCGTCGGAAATTATGAATATGTACAATGGTACTCTCGCAAATAAATCTCTAAAATATTCATCGACAAATGGAAACTTCCAAAGTTTAGTTTTTTACAACTCAACACCAACATATTGGAATATCTCATTAAGCACAGCAGATACACAAGGGAGAAATGGGTTAGTTAATCCAGATAATTCAATTAATATAACAAACCCTAATTTAGTTTCTTATTGGAGTTTAGACGGAAATTATTTAGATGCGAAAGGTTTGAATAATGGAACATGCACGAGCTGTCCGAATAATGCGACTGGACTTTCTAGCGGTGCGATGAAGTTTGACGGAGCGAGTGACTTTGTTGATGTTGGAAGTTATACAATTCCTTCAAATAATGTAACTTTATCTTATTGGTTTAATTCTAATTCAGTTTCTACCTCACAGTTGGCTATTGGTTTTTTTACTAGTGGTACTAATGAGATAGCATGCGGTTTAGCTTCCAGTAAGATATATTGCTCTCGTACTGGTGGAAGTGCTAATAGTAAGATGAGTTCAAGTACTTTGTCTAGCAATACTTGGTATCATATAACAGCGACTATGAATTCTACCAATATACTAAATCTTTATATAAATGGGGTAGATGTAACTACTACTGCAAACTCTTATTGGACGGGCTCGGGAGCAGGGTATTTTATTGGTAAAATAACGGCGGTTACAATACCTTATCATAACGGCTCTATAGACGAAGTTTTAATCTACAATAAATCTCTTTCGTTGGATGAAATTCAACAGATCTACAAATCAGGTCTATCACAACACGCAAACACAAATATAACAATACAAACACGAACTGCAAATAGTTATAATGTTAGTGACCCTTCATTGAAAGGACTGTTTACATTCCAACAAGATAATTTATCCGTTTTATCGGTTAATAATTCAGCAGTAAGTTGGTACGTTGGAACAGCACCAACAATA
>CABMGO010000007.1 GCA_902385655.1 uncultured archaeon
CACTCCTTTAACTGCAGAGACAGTTATCTTTAATGTTTCAAGTTGGAGTAATTATTCTATTGGAGATGCTGCAAAATTAACTTCTTGCGGAGTAATTTCTTCTCCAGGAGTTTATACTTTAATGAATGATATTAATACTACCGGAACTTGCTTTACTATTAATTCAGATAATGTGACTTTGGATTTGAACGGATACACTATTACTGGTGACGACAATGGTAATGACAATGGGATTTACTCTGAAGGTAAGAAAAATCTAACTATTATGAATGGCAGTGTTATGTGGTTTGGAAAAAGTACTTATAATGGGAAAGGAGTATACTTAAGAAGCACTACTAACTCTTTTATCAGAGATATTCGTGCTGTAAATAATTATTTAGGAATTTCTCTTTATTTATCTTCATACAATAACATTTCTAATATTTACATTTCTTCCAACGTATTTGGAGGACTATCTCTTTCTCAATCTAATAACAATACTATATCAAATGTCCTCTCTCTTGGAGACAATATCCCTGTTAATTTTTACTATTCAAATAATAACTCCTTTTATGGATTTAATTCTTCGAATAGTTCTTATGGTTTTTACACTCACACAAGTTCAAATAATCGATTATACAATTTTAATATTTCTTCTGAGTTCAGTATGGGGGTATGGAGCTATTCTAGTTCAAACACCTATTATAATTTAAATTCCTCTAATTCTAATTTAAGTTTCTATAGTTATAACTTAGTAACCAATACTCTTGTTTACAATAATTCCTATGGACAGATTGTTTGGAATAGGAATAATTTAACCACTCCTGGAAACTTGACTTTCCCCGGAACTATTCAAATTAGGAATGGTTCTGCTTATGTTAATGTAAGTGCATTATCTATTTTGAATTCTTCAGCAAATATAACTTTTTATACATCTGATTATTCTGGCCAGTACCCAATTATGCTTAGAAAGATTGGAAAGAATGGTGTTGAGTGTGGAAGTTCTTGCTACAATTTTACTGCATTGGATGCTTCAACAGTTGTTTTCAACGTATCTGACTTTGGGAATGGAAATGTAAGTGTTGGAAAGATTGTAAGATCAAAGAGCGAGATACCTTTAACGACTGGATGGAATATGATTTCTATACAGACTGAGAATAATGAAACTAGTCAGGATGTCAATGTAAGTTTAAGTGCGGGATGGAATTTAATTGGATATTCAAGTAGTGCGAATGAGAGTACTACGGGTATTGATTTTGTGAATGATTCTGGAAGCAAAGATGATTTTGTTAATTCTTCGAAGTCTGGGAAAGTTCAGAGAAATATTGCTTATTTAACTGGAAGTGCTAATGCTCAGAAATATTCTCTCGTTGGAAAAACAGGCGCAGATGCGAATCTTACAAAGAATAGAGGTTATTGGGTTTATGCTAATCAGTCAGGTAATTTGACGATGAAAGGCGTTGGCGGAAGTGCGAAGAATGATAGCTATAAGTTAACTGATTTGATGTTTAGAAACGGAAGCGGAGTTGAGAAGAATATTAGCGATGCTGTGAGGGAGGGATGGACGGATGGGTATATGTGGTACTATTCTGCTGGAGGATATGATCTTGTTCAAAACTATGAGGATCTTGATTTTTGTGAAGCTTCCGGGTATAAATGTAGACTTTCTTCGTGGGATGGCTATTTTGTCAAAGGTTTGAAAAATAATATAACTATGTTAAGGCAGAATTAGTTTTAAACTGAGGTTGATCTGTTTTCTTTTTTGGATTGAGGTTATATCTCTTTCAAAATGTGTTTTAATTTTACTCTGGTTGGCTAAAGTGATTTCTAACCACTTCCGTATATAGTTTATCCAATAATTTAATAATCTCTTCATTTTTAGAGTATTTTACTTTATACTTCTCATAAGCTTTTTTAACTCCTCCGAATATTTCCTGAAGATTTTTACCTTCAAGTTTTTCTGCGTGAATCTTAAAGAGAATAACTTTATCTGTAAAAAGAGAAAGTCCATCAGCGTATCTAAATATCTTTCCTTCTTCTGTTTGGGGATCCATAGAAGATCCATGATTTAGTATACAGTCTTCATCGATTTTGTCTAAGTTGAAATGATTTTTTAGAATTCCCAAACTGATTACTGCGTGATTTTCTTCAGATTTTGCTTTACCTATGTCATGTACCCAAGCGAGGGAAAATAATTTTGTTAAGTTGGTTTCTTTATTTTTCACGAGTATCCTTAAGATCTCAATAATTGATTCTGAATGAAGAAGATTCCATTCTTGATACTCTGCAGACATTTGTTTAAAGTTACCTAAAGCAAATTCTTTGGCATTTTCTAGAGTTAGGTTTTCCACTTTATAATGAAGTTATATCTCTACTCTGAAGACAGTAAAATTTATTTGAATTTAACAAAAATTCAATATCTTGCGGACTTTTAAATATTCCCTCTATTCTTGTAGCATTATTTAAAATTTGCATTTTTTTCTGCCCATCTAAAGATATAGATTCTTGTCCTCTTTCAAAAAGAAGAGTTTTTCCAGTACTTTTCTCTAGAATAATCATCGAGGGATTTGTTTTACCTGAGACTAATCTCTCGCATTCTCCGGGCAAGAACTCTGCTACTATTGAATCTGAACTTTGATTAACTATGTCATAGGTAAAAATTACTCCCGAGATATCTGATGGAATCATCTGTTGAATCAACAGTCCCATAAGGACTTCAGGATTATAACTAAAACCTTTAGGATTTCTCGCAGAATCATAAACTTCACATATAGCTTCTTCAACTCTGCTTCGAGGAACATTTAACTTTGTTTTAAATTGCCCAGCATAAGACCTTCTTGATGAATCTTCTACATTTGCGGAGGATCTAACTGCGTATGGTCCAGGAACTGTGTCTAGGCATCTTAGAATGTCTTTTAGAAAATGGGTGGTCAATCTACCGATCTTAAGATAGTCGTAATAATGAGTAAAGTCAGCTACAATTCCTATAGGTATTTGAACACCTTCATTTGTCAAGATACTTAAACTCCTGGCCTTGTTGCCACAACTGTTGCCTATTCTCTTTGTTTCTTCTAGATTAAATATCATAGTCTATCTGTACGTGCGAATTTAATCTTCCAGTAGCATTGATCTTGAGGAGGTAGCCTATTCTTATTTCCTTAAAACAATTATCGCAAGCAGTAATACATGGAACTTGTATTTCTCTTGCAACGACCGCTAAATGAGACATTAACCCTCCAACTTCAGTTATAATTCCTTTCGACTTGTATAAAAGAGGAGACATTTCAGGATTGGAGTTCTGAGTTACAATAATATAATCTTCAAACGGAGGAATATCTCCGGGGTTATTAGTTACAAATGCCCTCGCCTCCACTTTGCCTTGAGATGCAATCTTGCCTTCTAACATTATCTTTTCTCCCCAAATAAGTTTAGTGGATTCTCTTCATCCTTCCAAAAGTTATTAAAAAATTTATTTTCAAATAAACAAAAATTAGAACAAAGTTTATTGTACTTTTTTACGTATGCTATTAAATCAAAATTTTTTGTATTGAATCCTGTGTCTAAGTGGGAGTATCTGGAGCAAGGCACAACTTTTCCATCGGGCATGATATATACTCCTCCAAAAGGAACAGGGCAATAGTAGAGCTCATTTAGATAATTTCTTTTAATTGTTGTGCTTAGTAACCACAGTCTCTTTCCAAATATACTTTTTAATTTATCAATTTCTAATTTTAATTTTTCAGGATAAAACAATAAGTAATCTTCTTTCTTTCCAGGACAGTTTTTTTGAGGGATGATTAAGTCAATAGAAATAATGACATTTTCAAATTTATCGGCTAGACACTTAAGTTTTTCTACGTTTCTTTTTGTATTCCCTTCATAAAGTGCTATCTTTAAAACTACTTTTTTGCCTATCTTCTTTACTTCTTCTATATCCTTTTCAGTAACTACATCTGAATTGAATTGAACAAAATTTATTTTGTCTCCTAAAATTTTTAAAAGATCCAAATGATCTTGAGTCCAAAATTTATTAATTAAAGGATCTACCGCAGTTATCGATTTTTCCTGACTAATAAATATTGCAATCTCTCGCCATTTTGGATGATTAAAAATGTCTCCTCCCGTGAGATTTACCCTATACTCTATCCCTTTCTTTTTTGAGTATTTTCTAAGGTTATTAAATAGGTTTTTTATATTTGTGAGGCTTAAAAACCTTTTTTTATAAGGATCCATATAACAAAACTCACAATTTAAGGGACAGTCTCCAGTAAGATTTAGTTGCACTAAATATTCTTTGTTAATCCAAATACTTCTTGGGTCTGCATCGTCTTTGTAGAATTCTATTTTGGGGTCCATGATGATAGTTCCCTAGCTTTAGCTATATATTTTGTAGTTGAATCAAAAATTACCGATTCCGGGGGGAGGTATTCTATCCCCCACAGACTCTCTCTGTTTCTCATATATCTAAGAACTTTAGAAGACGGCATCTTACTTGTCCCATGAAGTGGATCAAAAATTAAAAAATGATTGTTATCTCCTCGAAAATTGTATCCTACGATCATACTATAATGGAGGAAGAGATCTTCCGCTTCTCCTACAAAGGAAATTAAATGTCCGCTCTCGAGTTTAGCCCGAATGTCTTCTAAAGTTATACTTCCGTAATCTATTGCAGAAGATTTTATCTTTGCATAGTCCTCTTGAAATTTTTTGAGAGGCTCTTGAGTAGCAGGAGTATTAATAAATCTGGGAGCAAAAGTTCTAAAATCTGCAAAAAATCTGGCAGGAATTCCAAATTTCTCTGCAGCTACGTAGGCTAAAGAAGATGGGATGTTGTTTGGAAACCCTCTTGCAGTAACTAATTTGAGAATTCCTTCCTCCATGCTTCTATCAACTTTTATGTGAGGAAAATATGTTCCCACTACATTGGATAAACATGTTGCTCCGCAACTAAGTCCTGTTTGCAAATACTGGGGAAGATTGGGGTTAAAAGAAAGTTGGAGATTCTGCCTTGCTTCATCCAATTTTTTTATAATTGTAGGGATCTCTTTTGCGCATGATAGCCTTTCTGAAAGATCAACATAAAATTTTAGGTCGTTCATTAAGATTCCTCCTTCTCTTAAAAATAATTCAAAAAAGTGGTCATAGATTAATATGCCTTGCAAGGTTTGTTCATGTTTATTTTGAGGTACAAAGTTAGTTCTATTTACTTTCTTTCCTAATGGAGAGAAATGGCTCAGTAATTTTCCGAAAGTTTGAACAGATGAACCTGAAAGAGAGAATAGTTTTCTAAGATTAGGATTTTTTCGCAATAACTCTCTGATTTCATAAGGATTTTTTGTAACTACTCCATTTTCGCCAACCTCTTCAGATAAATAAACAGGAAAACTTCTCGCAGATTCTATTAAGGGTAACAATCTGTCTTCTGGGAGAGATTCTAGCTGCTTTTCATATATTTCTTTTTCAATATCAGTTATGAGATAAATATGTTCGTTTAGCTCAAAGGTGGTTTTTACCATATCACTAAATAATGCTACTTTTTCAGGATATAGGAATTGCAAGTTTTCAGAAAATGATGCCATTCTAGAAGATAACTCTAGATATACTCTCCAGCACTCTTCCAAATGATCAAAAAATCCAATAAAATTGCCTTGAGAAGTTGTAGCAAATTGTATAATCTCTCGAGATTCTTTTTGCGCTTCCTTTAAAGAATCTTTAAAATGATCAATTATTTTTTTCCCTTCCTCCAAATATTGTATATCTGTTCTCCCGGATAATTTATTCATATCTACCTGTGATGGGTTCAAGGCTGAAGCTAGAACTCTTTCTTCTAAGGAAAAATCTTTCATTTAGTCTTCTTTACTACTTTCTTCTGGTCCAAGTCCACAAATTTTCTCAATATTTTTGTGGTCAACAACCTTCAGGTTTTTTTCCTTTTCCATTTGAGCTCCCTATTTAATTATTCTTTTAGAATTAATTATCTTTTTAATCTTATTGCGATTTTGTTGTCTCTATTAAATAGTAAAAGAATAACATTTATAAAGTTGTTTTCAGTTAGTTTTTTATGGTATTTAAGAAGTCTTTGAAGGGGCTTTTGGCAGGAATAATTTTAGGAGCTGGAGCTTTAATACCTCGAGAAAGTTTTGCTCAGGCTCAACCTGATTTAATAGATGTCACTAATTCTTTTTCTGGAGCTATGGGTCCTCAAACAATTAAGCTAGCTCATTATGGTTCCTCTTCTAGTGATAATTATGAATCTCCTTTTGACGTAGATTGGGTTAACTCTCCTCAATTATGGGGTCCGAAAATAGTTACTTTGGTGCAAGGTCATCAATTGACAAGCGATTTTAGGAAAACTAATTCTGTTTCTAGCTTTGAAGCAGACCTTAGAGCTTATACCGATGGGACTGACATAACTAGCTCAAATGCTCTGGGCATTAAAGTGTACAGTAATGGAGTTTACAAATTTTTTAGTCCTCTTAGGCATTATTTGGGAGAGTATTCTGTAATTTCTAATTTTACTGTTGGAGGACAGGGTTTTTTCGATAAGAAGAATTTGAGAGAGATTATCTCTTCTTCTTCACCAGCATATCTCTGGCAAGGTCCTCAATTGAATATTTTATCTAGTCAAACTAATTCTCAAGGAGAAGTAACTTATGGTAAATTTATTCTTTCATGCGACTGGAATCAACTTGTTTCATCTCATTCCGGCAACGGGTCAAATAGTTTCGAAGGAAATACTATTATGAATTATGATTCCCAGACTAATGTTACTCTTAATGCAGATACTGGAAATTATGTTGACTATTATGTTTTGACTAGAACGGACACGACTGGAACTGTAAGTGTTGTTACGAATGATTTTCCTGGAACAGATGTGACTTCTACAAATATTGCTCTTAATGGAATTATGGGAAGTAATTCTATCTATGCAGTTTATGCTCAGAATGCCCCATCAACTTTCTCAGTCAATATCGAGAATGGAGAAAAATACGGATTGAGTCCGACGAATTTTACAGGAGTTGTAAACGGCGGAAGTGTTACGACAACAGCTTCGAGTGTTTATTCTACAAACTCACCAGGTATAAGAACTAAAATGACTGGATTGGAGAGGAAAACACAATGAGAAACTTACAATTAAATTTTAAGGGGAGGTTTAAAATATGAAAAAAACTTTAAGGAGTTTAGTGCTTGGTGCTATTCTAGGAGCAACTTCGTTAGCTAGTGCTGGAACAGATTTTAGCTATAGTCCAATAACTAATAATGCTAGTTTAGTTCCAACTGAACAAACTGAATATTTAGTTCAGGCAGCTTCGTCAAATGCTTTGATGGGAACTGTTTCTGGAGCTACAAATGACTGGCTAGTTAGCGGAACTGCTACAAATGTAGTTGCAAATCCAAATACTGCAAATCATTATAGATTCGTAAACTGGACAACTAATGGTGTAGAGGCTGGGACAAATTTGACCTATGCTTTTAATGTGAACAGTCCTTTGACAAATCTTGTGGCTAATTTTGATATTGAGAGATTTAATGTAGATATTCAAAATGGTGTGAAATATGGTTTGAATCCGACGAATTTTACTAATATTGCATATGGTTCGAGTGTTACTTCAACAGCAGCTAATTTGTATTACACAAATTCACCTGGTGTAAGAACTAAGATTACTGGATTGCAGAAACAATAATAGTACTAACTTTATTTTTTATTTTATAAAAATACGGAGAAAGAAAATGAAGGAACAAAACGGAAAATTTAGAAAGAGAATGCTGGGATTAGTTGGTGCTCTCGGAATTGGGCTATCTTCTCTAGCCCATGCTCAGACAAACTTAACTTACGGTCCTATTACAGAAGACGTTACTTTGGTTCCGGTAGAACGTACAGAGTATTCTGTCAATGCTTCTAATTCTGCGGGAGGTAGTGTTTTAGGAATATCGGATAATTGGATGGAGGCAGGAACTACAGGTTCGGTAACTGCAGTTGTGGCTGATCATTATAAGTTTATAGGTTGGAGTGGTTTGCCTTCTGGTAGCGATACGAATAGTTTGACATGCAACTTTGTGGTAAATTCTCCTTTAGAAATTTATGCGAATTTTGTTCAGAAAACAAATGTTTTTTATGATGTTGGCTTTTCTTCTATTTCAAGATCTGGAGACAATGTTAATCTTCAAATTAATGGGCCTTTTGAGTCTAATAGTCTTTATCATATTTACTCTGACACTAACTTAGTGAATGCTAGCTGGCCAGAAAAAACAAATTCGCCTAGCCTTTATTTTAGTCTTCCAATAACTTATGATCGGGAATTTTTTAGAGCGAAGAAATCTACAGAAGAGTAATCGTCCTTCGTGTTCGGAAACCTTAAATAGTTATTTTTTCTATCTAAAATATGCAAAAGAAGAGAGTGATTAGCGAATGTAAAACTTTGCAGGTTTTATTTGTGTTTGTTTTAATTTTTTCTGCGAATTTTGCGCGAGCAGAACTTGATTTTTCTATTAATTCCAAATTAGATAGCTCAAATGGTTTTGATACTGATTTCTATTTGCAGACAGATCCTGCTGCATCTAATGGTTTTGATACTTTGGATTTTGAACAACAAAGTTTTCCGAGTGGAAATTATTCTTTTCTTACTTCAACAGTTTCTGGAAGAAATCTAATTCTCGATGCTTTTCCTTCCTCGAACAGAACTGTCTTTTTGGTTTATCGAGTTAGTCCTCCCTCATTAGGTAATTTAGCCTTGAGTTGGGCTAGCAGTGCTTTAGGTTATCATTATGATAGTTTGCTGAATGATTATGGAAATGACAGTGGTTATACTAATCTTGTTTCTTCAAAAGACATGAATTCTTTTTCTAGTTATTCTGTTGCAACTAGTGGTGCAGCTCGTTATTTTTCTTTAAGAGTTACTTATGTTAATTTTTCTTGTGGTGACGGTACTTGTAATGGTGCTCGACGAGGAGAAGATTGTTCTTCGTGTTCGGCGGATTGTGGTTGTTCTTTGGGATTAACTTGTAGTGGCGGATCTTGTATAAATGCTAGTGGTGGCACAAATACTGGTGGCGGTGGAGGGGGCGGAGATACAACGACTCCAAAATGTATTGATTCGTCATGGTCTACTCAATCTATCGGTTCATGTAGTTATGGCCAGAAGCCTATAAGTCAAATATCTAATTGCGGGAATACTAGAACTACATATGAGGCTTGTTGTGATGCTGGTACGGTTTATGGTGACTGGAGTGCTTGCAGTAGATCTAATACTAGAACAAGAAATGTTCAACAAACTTCTGAAAACTGTCAAGTTACTGATAGTATAGAAACTGGTTCATGTACTTATCAATGTTCGGAGAGCTGGTCCTGTGATTGGGGAAGTTGTCAGAATGGTTTTATTAGCCCGACTAATTGTGTAGAAAGAAATAATTGTGGCACTCAAGATAATAAACCCACCCCCATTACTTGTACTCAAGAAGGGAATGTGACTCAAGTTTTGGTTTCAGGTATTTCTGCAGGAGAGCAATCTATTCTTCCGGCTGTTCAAAATTGTTCGATTAATTTTATATGCGGAGAGTGGTCTTCTTGTAATGTTAAGAATGGCATGGAAGATATAAAGAATGCACAAGGAAATCTCGACGGAGCAAAGTCAAGAAAATGCGATGATGCTAACAGCTGTATAAATGCGCCATATTATGAGCAGCAAAAATGTTCTTTGAAGTTATTTATTACGCCTAAACAAGAAACGGTTTGTGGCCAACAATACCTAGACATTTATGAACAAGGAACAGATTATCTTCTTGCAAGAATTAAAGATGATAGGCCTGCTAAAGGAACTTTCTCTGTCCAATTCATACTTGGTGGAAAGTCTAGGGATAATTCCTGTAATCCTCCTGTTAGTGATGGTTACAATTACACTACTCTTGAGGCTATTATGAGTTATACAAACTTAAGAAAATTATGGGGTATCTTACAATGATCAGACTTCCAAGCTTAAAAAGAAAGATTACTTCTTCTTTAATTTTAGTTTCGGCTGTATTTTCCTTAATCATTTTATTTTTAATTTATTCTAGCTTTGTCTATTATTCTCCTTGCAAAGACGAAATATGCTTTTTCTCTCATTTGGAAAAATGTGATAGAGCTACTTTCACAAAATCGGGTGATTTTAACGTTTTTTATAGAATTGAGGGTTATAATTTTAATAAGTGCCAGGTGAAAGTTTATCTAGACGATCCTCAAAATACTATTGGGTTGAAGTCAATTTATACAAATACTAGTATGGATTGCAACCTCAATTTTGGGTATAAATCTTATCCGGAAACAGAATTAAGTATGTGTTCTGGTTTATTGAAGGAAGGTTTGCAGGAAGTTTTAATTGAAAGACTAAAAGTAGAAATTGCTAGAAATGTGGGCGATATAAAAATAGATGTTCTGAGATCAGGTTAGTCTTCTAAAATTTTTTGTTTATAGTTTAGGCAACCAAAAGTTTTAAGGAAATTGTCAAATTTTTTTATAGAATAGGTGACCAAAATTTTTAAGAAATTTGTTGAACGCGAAGCGTTCAATTATTTATTTCGCAAGTCGATTGCGAGGTTGTTAAATGCAGAAAGGTTTTGTATCAATTTCAGTCTTCATAAATTGTTAATTTGTTAGCATAAAATATTTTTAATCTTCTAAAATTTTTTTAAACTCTTCTGCTTTTTTATCGTCTATAGAGTCTATTTCTTCTAGACTTTCTTTTTTCTGCTTAAATATATTTTCAAGTGTCTTGTATTTTTCTAATAATCTTTTTGCAGTTGTTGGGCCTATTCCTGGAAATCCTTCTAGAACAAATTGCTTTTTTTCTTCGAAAGTCATTTCAGGTTTTTTTTGTCTTAATGAAATATCTGTTTTGGGTTTATCAAATTTTTTTGCTAGTGTAATTAAAAACTTCGCAGTGTCCTCCTCGTTTTCTGTATAGATTATTGGGACTCCAAATTCTAATGAGACTGACAACACCATTCCTCTAATCGCGTTTTCATGAAGAATTGAATCTTGATAGTTATAAATAAATCCTTCTAAAATTAAAAAACATTTCTTGTACTTCTTGAGATTTGTTAATTGTTCAGCTAACCTTTTGTTTACTATGCTTCCCTGAAAATCCTTGAATGTTTTTCTTTCAATTGCGATTTCATCAATTAGATAGTCTCCTATTTCTAGTGTTTCAAAAGAAATTTTCGCATTTTTCTCGACGAGATTTGCAGCAACTAAAGACTGTTTTTCTCTTGTATCTACAATTATTGGAACTTTTGTGTTTTGAATCTCTCTTTTTACTTCTTTCTTAGAAAAAATATTTTCGATTTCTTTTTTGGACATTATTGTTAGAATTTAAAATAGTTTATAAAATTACTCGAGACGAAGTGGTTTGGCTTTAAAACGAAACTTTCTCGCCAATTTCCCCCATTATTTTGTCTTCGACAAAATTCCTGCCCCTAATTTCGATAGTCATCCTTTTTGTTAGGCGAGAAAGTTTCTAGTTTAATGTTTTAATTAATACAAAAAGTTTTCAGTTTGGATATAAAATCTTAAATTATTTTAAACTTCGTAAAATTCCTTCGGCAGCTCTTATTCCAGATGCCATTGCTCCACCGATTCCTCGAGAAATTCCTGTTCCGTCGCCTGCAAAGTATAAATTAGGTACTGAAACAGATTGCAAGTAAGGATCTGTGTGAATACTTAGACCATGGAATTTTATTTCTGGGCCATATAACAAAGTAGAATCTTGATTTAATCCCTCGATTAATCCTTGTGCACTTAATCTTTCTATTCCATATCGAATATCATCCATAATTCTTGCAGGCATTCCCACTCGAATATCTCCTGCCATAAACTTTTCAGGATCAAGTGTTGGTTGAACTCTCCATTCTAACATTTTTTCTTTTTTACTGCTTCTTCCTTGCCTTAGATCGCCATATCTTTGGAGGATAACTCTGTCTGTTCTTGCTGCGATTTCATAAAGCTCTGCTATTTTTCTTCCATAATCTCCATTACTTGCATCATCTCTTAACGGCATTCTTACTAGTAATGCAAAGTTAGTATTGTTAGAAATTCTTTCAGACCTCGATTCTCCGTTTACTAAGCAGTATGTTGCTTCAGTAACTTTTGGGTCTTTTCTTTCGCTTGTTACCTGCCCGTATGGGCAAACACAGAAAGTCCTTATCATGTCTCCATTAGGATGTTTAAATTCTAACTTGACATCTCTTTCTACGTCGGTTAGATGTCTCATAATTTCCGCATCTGCTTCAACTCTTACTCCAATGTCAATTGGTCTTGTTCCATGTTTTATATTTCTCTGCTTCAAAGTTTTACTTAACCAGTGCGAACCATCTCTTCCTGGGCAAACTACTAAATAATCATAATTCATTTTTACAGGTTCTGCTGTTAGGTTTGAAGTTTTTGCTAGGTATACCTGATTCTGATCGAAATCAACTGCTCTTGTTTCTGTAACTATTTGAACGCCAGCTCTTTCTAAGTCATCTTGAATTAGTTTCATAAGTGATGGGAGTCTGTCTGTTCCAATGTGGTAGTCTAGTGCCAAAACATAATCCATATCATTCCTTCCCGCAAGTCTAGCAATTTCTCTTCCTCTAGAGACTCTGTCTTCTGAAGGAGACTGCATTGGTTTGCCTGTAAAATTTTCATAGAAAGGTTGAAAGATTTCTCTTGCTTTAATAAGATATTCTCTGTCTAACCCTCTCCCAAGTTCTCCAAGATTTGTTCCTATTTGCCTTCTTCCGAGAACTGTTTCAAAAACAAATTTTCCATCGGCATTTGCCCCTACTCCTGAAAATCCGTTTGAAAAATCAAAAGAACTTTCTTTTTCTCGATTTTCAACTCTTTTTCCTTGATCGATTAATACTATTTCTAATTTATCTTTAGAATTTTTTGCTAAAGTATAAGCGGCACCAATTCCTGCTGGTCCTGCTCCCACGATTACTGCTCTTTTTACCATGAACTTCTTAGTTGCCGCACATCTTCTATCTTTGGTCCGTATGAGACTATCGACAGTTTTGGTTTTTGATAGGTTTTATTTGCGACATCATTAAGGTAACTTAAAAATTCTTGATCTCCAGAGAATCCTATTGTGTTCCATGCGTGAGAAGAAAGGTCTAAGTGAGTTACTGCAAGTCTTGTTGCGCCCGAAAGCATCACTGCTCTCTTGAATCTTTCACTATCGAATTTGGCTGCTCTTCTGATTCTTCCAGACATACTTCCAGACTCTCCCCCCGTGTGGAGTAATTCTGCTAATGTTTTTTCATCCCTTATTTCATTTTCTAGCGGGGATTTTGGTGCTACTGCTGTCGAATATGGTTTTAAGACAAGATATACGTCTCTAACTACTTGTGGCGGTAACCCAATTTCTCCCAGATATGCTGAAGAATTTATAGTTCTTGCAGTGTTATATGGAAAACGTCCGCCGAAATGTTGACATAGTTCAATTCCATGATCTGTTTCAAATAGAATATTTTCTCCACACACAAGTGCATCATTCATTTCTTTTACTGTGTCTGTAATATAATATTTTAGTCCGTCATCTTCTCTTGCAAAAGTTGCCTTTTTATCGATAAGGTCGTGCTTTGCAGGATTTACTCCACTACCTATACTTCCTAAACCCATTAAACTACTTGCTCGTTCTCGTGCAATGTGTTCAGGAGTTACTAGCTTTGCGTTATAGTCTATTCCTAGCCTATCGGGAGTTAATCCAAATGTTGTTATTTCTCCTTCGAAGATTACTTCTTCTCCTGTGTGGGGTCGAATATCTTTTCCACCATATAAGATTCTTCTAGGATCTATGAAGCTTGCACCGCCCAAAAGAACTCTTAATTCTGGATTGACAACTGCACAAGGCAAGTGCGCAAGAGCTACTCGTCTTCCATTAAAATGAATACTATGTCCTGCTTGGGGAGATGCACTCCTTATTGCCATAGAGTAATCTCCTTTTAATCCTAAAAATTCACAAATTAGTCCCTTTCCTTCATCACCAATTTGCGCACCTATAACTTCATCTACTGCCATGCAGTTTAGTGATTAATTAATTCTTTATAAATAAATATGGCTTGAAATGTATATTATTCTCTAGTCAAGTTTTTCTGTAAAATTTTTCTTATATGGGCGATTATTATCTGAATTTTAGGCAACCAAAATTTTAAGGAAATTGTTTAGCTCGTTTCACTCGCTAAATTATTTAATTGCGACATTGATGTCGCGGTTATCAGTTTCAGAAGGTTTTTTTATTAATTGTTATTATAATATTTTTTATCAATTCTTTTTCAAAAGAATTAAATCTGGGTGAATTACGAAAAATCTAATTCTTTTTGTCCGTTATCTAAATCTTCTTTAATTTGTTTAATTGCGTTGTGCATTCTTTTTTCTTTTGATTGTGCTGCATAATGATATGATTGGTCTCGAGTATTTTTTGTGACGAGAATTTTTAATTTCCCTGGAAATAATCTTGCTGTTCTTCCTGCCCTCTGAATTTTTCTTATTGCGCTTGGAACTGGTTCATAGAACACTACTTCATTAACCTCGGGGATATCCAAGCCTTCCTCAGCAATTGATGTTGCACAAAGAACATTTAACTCTCCTCTTGCAAATTTCTCAATCATTTCTTTTTGCTCTTTTTGATTCAATCCTGTAGAAGACTTCCCTCCATCGTGTTCTTTTTTTGTTTGGCCTACAAAAATTCCTGGTTTTATTCTAGGATCTTTCTCAAGAGCATCTGCAATTTTTTTTGCTGTCTCTCTAAATTGTGCGAAGATAATTGTTTTGGATTTTGGATTTTTATCTAATGCTTCTTTTATTATTTCAATTATTTTGTTTAGTTTTGGATGTTCTACATCTAATGTTGTCGCGATTGTATGCGCTTTGTTAAATCTGACATCTTTAGCTAGAATTTGAACTGACTTGGATGTTTTTTCATTCGCTTGTTTGAAAATTTCTTTTTGATAATTTATGAATGAACTTAGAGATTGTGTTTCAAGCAATTCTATTGCATGTTGCAGTTTTATTGCTTGAGAGCATGCGGAAATCGCTGAGAAATGTAAAGGATTTTTGTCCCCAGAGTTTAATTTCATAAAAAGTTTTTTTTGTAATTCTAGTAATTGTGTTTTTGAAATAAATCCAAAAATCATTTTCATATTTTTTAGGTCAGAAACCTTATCCTGATAAATTTCATTCATTAACACTCTTACTTCTTCAAATTCTAATGGAAAATCAATGTCTATCTTTTCAAACTCTAATTCTTGTAGATATGGTTTTACATCAGGAGAATCTCGCGTTCTTATTTCTACTCTTTCTATTCCTAAATTTTCACAAACTTTTTTTATTGTTGCTTTGTCGCTTCCAGGAGATGCAGTCATTCCTAGAACATGGGGTTTTTGGTTTTGTTCTTTGTATTTTTGGGAGATAAAATTATACGCATAATTTTTTAGACATCTATGGCATTCATCTTCAATTAATAGTGAAACTTCTGATAAGTCGTACAGTCCTTTTTTCAAATCATTTGAGATACATTGTGGTGTTGAAAAAATAAACTCTGCTGTTTGCCAAATTTTTTTTCTTTGAGGAGCTTCTGTTTTTCCTGTAAATAGGTCCATTTGAGCCCAGCCATCTGGAATATTTTTTTTGAATGATGCAAGATGCTGTTCAACTAAAGGACGAGTTGGTGCAAGGAAAACAATTTTTTTCAGAGGTTCTTTTTCAAATTTGTATATTGCGAGGAGGAGTGCGATTAATGTCTTTCCTGTTCCTGTCGGGAGAATAACTAGGCAAGAATTTTCTTTACATGCTTCAAAAATTTGTTTTTGATAATCTCTGGGGGTTAGTTTTATTTCCATATTCTCTTTTTAGGAATAATTTTTATTCAGTATTTAAGGATTTAGAAATTCTTATACTATTGTTAGGCTCCAGAAAAAGACTGCTAGAACTATAACTAACATTGCAAACCAAAGGTTTCTGCTTCCAAAGAATATTTTGCTTCCATCTAAGTTGCTAACTGGAACTAGACTCCATACTGCATAAAGTACACTTAGCTTTGCGAATGTTTCAAATCCTGCAAAATATCCTACAATTCCAACTGCAATATTTGCAATTATTCCAAATGCTGCGATTAGTGCTATATGCCACTCAGTTACTTCAGTGTATCTATATAATCCATGTCGTCTCGTTATTCTCTCAGGTTTTGGAGAAACATCGAAGCTAATCAATGGCATCCATACAAAAATTCCCTTTGTCAATAAAGTTGTTAAAATTGGCATCCAGATCATTGGTAATGGTTTTTTGAAGTGGTCTTTTTTTCCGAATCCAAATTGAAACCATGCCCAGAGATTCTGATTCACTTCTGTCTCTAGATTTGATGCAAAGAATTTCTTTGCTAAAGTATTCACTAAAATTATTCCTGCAAATATTCCAAAGAGGCTAAGAATTGTTACGAAACTTGTTCTAGGATAATTGAATGATATTGCAAGTACAATTGCTGCCAAGACTATAAGTAAAAGTTCGTTACCTATTTTTTTGAGATCCATTAGATTATCAGTTTTTCTTTTTTTATAAATCTACCGTATTATCTACACAAATTTATTCTTCTCCTATTACTCTGATTATCTATTTTGCCCTATAGAAATGTATTTAAATGGATAATTAATTGATAGAGCATGTTAAAAATAAAAAAATTGAGTGAAGTTATTGGTAAGAAAGTATTTACAGATTCCGGTGACCTTTTCGGTCTTGTGGAAGAAGTGAATCTTGTCGATAACAAAATCGATGGTTGGAGAATTGTTGTTTCTCGTGACTCTGGAATGAGTTCTGTTTTAGGCGGAGCTAGAGGAGTTATCGTACCTCAACAGTTTTTGAGAGCAATCGGAGATGTTATTGTTATAAGCAAGAACGCAGTTCCATTAAAGGAAGATGACGACGAATTGTCTATCGGCGATTCTGAATCAATGTAATTATAACTACTAAACATGGCTTTATTCGCATCACCCATATTCGTTGAAGGAGTTTTACCTTTCTTACTTGTGTTTGTGCTAGTTTTTGCTATTTTACAAAAAACGAAAGTTTTAGGTGAAGGAAAAACTCAAATTGATGCTCTAATTTCTTTAGCTATTGGTTTAATCAGTATTGCAGTTCCAACAACGCGAGACTTTATTGTTAACATGATGCCTTGGTTGGCTTTTGCTCTTGTTGTTCTCCTAATCTTTTTATTAGTTTATGGATTTGTTGCAACAAGTAGCGATCCTAAGAAAGGACTTGAAGTTCCTGGCTGGGTAAAAACAGTTGTACTGTGGTTAGGAATTATTATGGTTGTTATTTTGGCAATTTATGTTACTGGTTTCTGGCCTACAGTGAAAGATTGGTTTAGTGGAGAAGATGTTTTGTCTACTGTACTTCTTGTTATTGTAATTGGCGTGGTTATTGGGATGGTTGCAAAGTCTCCAGCGAAGAGTGGCGGAAGTAGTTCTGGTTAGAAAATATTTGTTTTAGTTCTATTCTCAATTTTATAGAAATGTATTTAAATCCATTTTTATTTTAATTCTTAATGGTGACAATAACTGATTTATTAAATCGAGCTAATGACGTCGGATTTTTTTCATATGTTCTACCTTTTCTATTAATTTTTGCAGTTATCTTTGCGATCTTGCAAAAGACTAAGATTTTTGGAGATTCAAAAGATCAAGCCAATGTTAAGTCTATTAATGCTATTGTTGCAGTTTCTATTGCGTTACTCTCGTTGTTAAATGATTATGTCTCAACTTTTTTCGCTACTTTATTCCCTCGATTTGGAATTGTTGTTGGAATATTTATAGTAATCTTAATTTTACTTGGATTTTTCTATACACCTAAGGCAGATGGAACTGGCGGAATACCTTCTTGGATTGGATGGGTTCTTTTAGTTGTTGTATTATACTGGGCTATCGATCAATGGAGCTTGATATCTGGAATTGGCTTCGGAGGCACGTATACTTTACAGTGGTTTGTAGATCAATACTTGTGGGGCGTTCTTATACTTGGAGGAGTCGGATTCTTGATTTACAAGATGATGAAGTAATCCTATGGCTCAAATATTCCTTGCTTCGCTAGTGGTCGCCGATTATGCTAGCTTTAACTCGACTAGCTCGTTAACTTTCGAAGAGGACAGATTCGCAAAATGGTAGTTTCTCTTTCTCCTTTATTGACTGTCATGCCTGTTGTAGCTTTTCTTTTTGTATTCATTTTGATTTATGCTCTTTTAATGAAGACGCAAGTTTTGGGCGATAATAAGTTTGTGGCTTTGTTTTTGTCTTTGATTGTGGCAGTGTTCTTTATAGTTAATACTCAATTAGTTAGTTTTGTTCAAATAAATGTTTCTTGGTTTGTTGTATTTGCTGTTTGCTTATTTTTGATTTTTACTTTTGTTGGTCTTGCTGGGAAGGATGCTTTAAAAGAAGTTTCAACTCACAAAGGTGTTGCTTGGATGTTATTGGGAATTTTAATTATTGTTTTTGTTGTTTCTTCTAGTTATGTGTTCAATTGGGTTTTGAATTGGGACATGATTAAAGGTTGGTTTGATCAGCCTTGGTTTGGAACTGTTCTGTTGGCAATAGTTGCATTTTTTGTTGCTAGAGTTTTGATTGGTGTTAAGAAATAATTTCTATTTTAAACTAATTTAGGTAACTTAGATTTTTAAGGAAATTGTCAAATTTTTTGTCTTTGTCGAAAAAATTTATTGAATATTTCCCCAAGTTCGAGACGTAGTCTCGAAGCCCGCCCCTATTTTCTAAAGTTATCCGTTTCGTTAGTCAATAAACTTTTTCTTCTTGATACCTTCAATGAATCTTATCTTCCGAATTTGTCTTTTTTTAAGAATTATTTTTTAGAAGAATTAAATCTCTTTGGAAAAAAATTAACTCGCAATTTGCTCTCCGTCCACCACTTAATTAGTGTTCAAGCGAATTGCTCGGCACCTCCAGAATCATTTAATCTTATTTTGTTCTTTCAGAGCGAAATTTTTTTAACTCATTGTAATTATCGACTAAAGGATTCATTAATTTTGAAACTGTTCCGTGTAAGTTTTCTAGATCTTTATGGATTAATTCTGTAGACTCTCCAAATTCTCCAACTTTTCCTATTACCGATCTCTGAAGATTTTCTATTGAAGATTCTATCGCACTTAATCTTGTTTTTAGATCATTGAGATCTTCTTCTGCTTTTACTTTGAAGTCTGTTATTCCTCTTATTTTATTGTTTATATCTTTAAGTTTCTCAAGAAGGAGCCTATCTACTATTTCAGAAATTGTCTCCACGTTCATTTGTGGTTGTTCGGGGTAATAATACTGTTGTTGATCTCCATAAGCTTGAGGTGTTTGGGTGTAAGCTGCATATTGGTCTTGTTGCATCTGTTGTGGTGGTTGTTGCTGATTATATTCTGGAACTGGTTGGGAAACTGCTGTTTTTATTTTTGCTTGAGCTAGAGAATCAGTTATTTCTTTTGGATTTACTCCCTCATTTTTCAGTGTGTAGACAATATCAGAATCAGACATTCCCTGAGACTGCATTTGCATCACCCTATCAAGTGTAGCCATATTATATTTTAGTTTAGTCGGTTTTTATATCTTCTGGATATCGACTATTCTTTTTTCCTCCTTACTTGTTCTGTTTCCTCGGTTTCTAGTTTTAGATGAAGATTTGCTGGATTTAACTTTCTTTCAAGCTCTGCAATCATCTCTTCTACATCTTTTCTTCTTACGAATTCAAGTGGCTGAAAGTCTTTTAGCATTCTTTCTACTAGAATAATCTCATCCTTTCTTGTAAAATTATTTATCTCTGAACTCAAAGTATTCATTTCAGATTTTAATTTTTTTAAATCTAAACTAATCTGAGAATTTTGTTTTTCTATCGTTTCTACTCTTTCTTCTATGTTCTCTTTAGTATTAATCAGGTTCTGACCTAGCATCATTACTCTTTCTTTCATAGAATTGTTTCTTTCTTCTATATCTCTTATTCGTGTAGATATGTCTGAAAGTAAAAACTGTAACTGACTATCTTGTTGTTCCACCTCTGCCATAATGGTTTTAATAAACCAGGATTTATAATCCTTTGTCTATAAATCTTTAAATATTGAGTTATTTTATAAGAAACTTTCTCGCAAATTTCCCCCGAACCAAAACTACTTTTTGGTGCCCGCCCCTAATTTCGATAGTTATCCTTTTTGTTAAGCGAGAAAGTTTTTATGGGATATTTTTATCTTCCTTCGTTATCTGTTATTAGTTTTCAATCTATAAATCTTTAAATATTGACTAATCTTGCATCTAGAAAGGAAGTGAACTAAAAGTGATGTTTAGAAATGATTCGCCATTGTATTCGTACGATATTGTAACGGAGTCTGGGGAAAATGTAATGTACATTAATTATCTTGGAGAATCTTCTGTTCCTTCGATTGCTGACTCTCCAGAGGTTATGGCGAGAACAATTGATGCACTTTCTGAAAACGCAAATATTTCTAGAGTTGTTTTAGTTCAACAGAGAAATTATTCTTATGACTTTTCTCAAGTCCAAATGCTTGTAGAAATTGCTGCACTTTATACTTTTTTGAATAAACAGGAAAGAGTTTTGTCTCAGGAAAAATTGTCCTTTGTCGAAGACATTTCGGTTGCCTATAATAATCTGAATTATATTATTAATACTCTTTTGAAATATGATCCTATTCAAGCATATAAAACTTTGAATGCATCGTTAGTTGAGCAACAAGTTTTGAATTCTAGTGGTCAGAATAATCAAAGGTATATTTGGTATTTGCAAAAAGTTTTGACTTATTTTGAAAATTTATCTATCATAAAAAAGTATCAAGAGTGGGTTGAGAAAGGATATAGTGATTCTAGAGAAATTTATGGGAAAATTTTTAGAGCAGACATTATGCCTAATTTTACATTTACTCGTATGGTTGCTAGAATTCCCGAAGATGCAGAGATTGTTTCTCAATATGAAATTGCAACTGGAGATGACAAAAGTACTGTGACCATTTTCAGAGAACCTAACAAGGCGAAATTGACTTATCATCTTTCTCCTCCAGAATATCTTTTGAAAGAAGAGCATCACATGCTTTTGAATTTGGCTAGAAATGTTTTAATTGAGCATCGGCCGACGACAGAAGAGTTTAATGATTTGGAAAGAACTCGACAAGTTTTTTTTAATGTGGCAAGAGATTTAATTCAGGATCTTTCTTCAAGTAAAAATATTTCTCTAAGCTATGCTGATTTGAGCAAACTTGCGACGATTCTTGTCAGGTACACAATTGGTTTTGGTATTATTGAGGTTTTGTTACAGGATGACAATTTGCAAGATATTGCACTTAATGCTCCTGTTGCTCTGGCACCTATTTTTGTTAGGCACAATGAGTTTGAAGAATGTACTACTAATATTATTGTTTCATATGAAGATGTAGAATCTTGGGCTGCGAAGTTTAGAATGCTTTCAGGAAGAGCTTTGGACGAGGCAAATCCTATTTTAGATACTAATTTGAATTTAAATGAGATTGGTGCGAGAGTTGCAATTATTCAACAACCTCTTTCTATTGGGGGTCTTGCTTATTCAATTAGAAGACGAAGAACGAAACCTTGGACCTTGCCTTTGTTTATCAAAAATAAAATGGTTGATCCTCTTGGTGCGGGACTTCTAAGTTTTTTAATTGATGGTGCTAGAACAATGCTTGTTGCCGGAACTCGTTCTTCAGGTAAAACTTCTATTTTGGGAAGTTTGATGTTGGAAATTATGCCTCGTTATAGGGTTATTACTGTTGAAGATACTCCTGAATTGCCCGTCGATGAAATGAGGAAATTAGATTATAACATTTTATCTATGAAAGTTCGTTCTGCTTTGACTGGAGAGACGAGTGAGGTTTCTGCTGAAGAAGGAATTAGGTCTTCTCTTAGACTTGGAGACTCTTCTTTAATCGTCGGAGAAATTCGTTCGGCTGAAGCGAAAGCTCTTTACGAAGCTATGAGAATTGGTGCGTTGGCAAATGTTGTTGCGGGGACTATTCATGGTGCTTCCCCTTATGCAATTTTTGATAGAGTGGTTAATGATTTGCAAGTTCCAGTTACTTCTTTTAAGGCGACTGATTGTATTGTTGTTGCAAATCCAATAAAATCTCCAGATGGATTAAAATCAGTTAGAAGATTATTACAAATTTCTGAAGTTAGAAAACATTGGAATAAGGATCCTCTCGATGAAGGTGGGTTTGTTGACTTGATGAAGTATGAAGTTAAAGAAGACAAGTTAAAACCCTCTGATGATTTAATTAACGGAGATTCTGAAATAATTAAAGATATCGCGTCGAATGTTAAAGGTTGGGCTGGAAATTGGGACGCTGTTTGGGATAATATTGTTTTGAGACAGAAGATAAAGCAAGAAACTGTTGACTTTGTGGAGAAGACTAAAAATTATGATTTGCTTGAAGCTCCTTTTACGGTTAAATCAAATAATGCATTTCATCAAATTTCTGAAAAAATAAGAGAAGAAGTTGGTTTGCCTGTCTCTGAAAGAGTCTTCCCAGAATGGAAGAAGTGGTTAGAGAAAAATTCTAAACGTGTAGGAATTTAATTTTTTATAAAGACTTTTGTACAATTTAGGTAACCAAAATTTTCAAGGAATTTGTTGATTAAAAAATTTTGCTCTCCTATAGTTTTGAATATAGTGTTCGAGCTAAATTTTTTGCCTCGCCTCAAATATTTCGATGCAACAATCGATGTTGCGTTTGTAATCTCAAAAATTATTTTTATTTTACTTTTGGAATTTTTTTCTCTTTATATTTTTAAATTTAGTTTGTAAAAATAGATTGTTTTTTAAACCAATATTTACTGTTTTTATTTTAATGAGTAAATATTTTAATCCTATGCTCGAGGGTTTGAAGAGGGGAATTATTTTAGAAGGACTTGAAGTTTTATGTTCTGGAAGAAATTTTTTAGATTGGGCAGAACATTATCAGAATCATGAAGAAGTTATAATTCCTGGAGAATTGGAATTTGTCAAGCGGTTTAGAGATTATGTTTTAATTAATGGTTTTTCTAAAAATATTTCTAATCCACTATATGATTCTTCACTTGTTGATCAAATATGCTCTGAATTAGGTTGATTCTTCTTCAGTTATTAATTCGGGTTTTTACTTTACACTTTTCCTCTAGCTCTGCATGAAAAATTTTCTATTCTCTAGAGAACCTATTGCACAGGTCCTGCATATTTTAGTTATACACATCCATCCCAAAGTGTCCTTTCCTTCACCTGCATAGAAAATCCAAAATTCGGGATGACTCTTGCAGGAGCCTCTCTGTGTGAGGAACATTTATAAAGTAACTTTTAGTTACTATTAATGACTTTAAATTACTTAAAATCACTAAAAGTTACCCAAAGTTACCATGAATAAAAGGAAAAATAGTTTGAAGAGCTTAGCGTCAGTAGTTTTACCAATTCTATTCTTAGTCGGAGTTCTCGCAGCTGCTCCTTATTTGGTTTTTTCAAGTTCTGCTGATGGTGTTTTCACAAATAAAACCGAAGCAACAAACCTCGGTCTTCGAAATTCCGCCCCCATTCTATCAATGGATTTCAATAGTCCTCCAGAATCTCCACCAACAGCATATAACAATACTCTGGGAACAGTTCAAGGAACTTACATTAAAGACGGAAGTGTCTACAATAATTACGGAACAGTAAATGGTTACATTAATGATACTGCTTGGAGAAATCTCGGAAGTAAGATAAATAATTCTTTGCAGTTTGATGGAACAAGTAACTATATCTCTGTTCCTGCAAGTCCAAGTTTAGACATTACACAACAGTTGTCTATTTCATTTTGGATTAATCCTAAATCTATTTCAAATGAACAGATGTTATTATTTAAAGGTGCAACTAACAATCCAAACTATGATATAGAACTATATCAATCAAAAATTACATTCGGTACATATTCTGGACTATATAATCAAAGTAATGTCTTGCCTAGTGCTAATGCTTGGTATCATGTTCTTGTCACTTTCGATAATGTAACAAAGCAGTGTATATTTTATATCAATGGAGTTTTGGATAAAAATACAACTATCAATGCAGGATATACTCAAACTAATGCAGGTAACCTTTACATCGGAGAATATTCTAGTCATAATAGTTTATATCTAAACGGTTCGCTAGATGATTTAATTCTTTGGAATAGAATATTAAACTCTACAGAAGTTTCAACAATTTATAATGAAGGTTTGGCTGGAAGAACTATTTCTAACAGTACGGTGTTTAATACATATGTTTATCCTTCAAACGACAAATTATTTTCTTACTGGAAATTTGATAATGACAGTTCTATTGGAGACTCAAATGTTACTTGGGTCGATTCGCAACAAAGAATGAATTTAAGTTGTATAGGTGGATGTCCAACTTATAGTACAAATAGTTTATTTAATAAATCTTTAAAGTTCTCTAATTCAAATATTTATACAGACATTCAACCTTATGCTTCTCAATTATCTGGTTCATCTATGACAATAACTGGTTGGATAAATAATAATGGGGTTAACCAAAATTTCGCTTATGTCCTATATAACTCAAATACAACAGGTAATGCATTGTTTGGTGTTACGTATGATGGTTCTGGTCAGAGACTTCAGTGTTATTTCGGCAATACTTCTTATACTTCTCCAGCTACTCCTTTATTTGAAAATAATAATTGGCATTTCTTTTCTTGTGTTTTGAATTCTACTCATGTTGCTGCATACATTGATGGGACTAGAGGTGCGGTTAATGCATATGCTGGTGGAGTCCAAGTTGGAAATAGAAATTTAACTTTTGGTAATAATCAATTGGGCGGAGGCTACTTTAGTGGCTATCTGGATGAGGTAAGAATATGGAACGCTTCTTTGACGGCTGGCGAGATACAAGATATGTATAACCAACAAAGAGCTCATTTTAGGTTAGATGAATTGAGTGGGACGGTCGCACAAGACGATTCTAATATGAGTAATGGGGTACTCACAAATTATCCAACTTCTTTAACAACACCCATCTATAACGCAACAGGCGGAACTTTAGGAAGCGGTGTTTATCAGTTTGATGGGGTGGATGATAATATTCAGTTATCAAATACTGCATTTTCATTTCCAATGACAATTAGTGCTAATATTTATAGTCCAAACAATGGAACAGCAGTCAATACTATTTATGGTTCGACTAGATTTAATTTATGGAGGGGTAACAGTGGTGGCGGAGCTTTCGGGACGCAGACTTTAAAATTAAGCGGAACAAGCAGTGTCGCAGCTACATCTCCAATTACTGAAAATACTTGGTATAATATAGTTGTAATTGCTTATACTGCGAATAATGCTTCAATATATCTCAATGGTAATCTCGCAGGAAGTGGCGACCCTGGATTAAGTTCCTCGGGATTTGCATTTGCGATAGGTAGAAGAGGAGATTTAATTAATCCGAGTTGGAACGGCTCAATCGATAACGTCCAAATCTTTAATCGAGCATTATCTCCGTCGGAAATTATGAATATGTACAACGGCACTCTTGCAAATAAATCTCTAAAATATTCAACAACACAAGGAAACTTCCAAAGTTTAGTATTTTATAACTCAACTTCAACATATTGGAATATCTCGTTATCTACAGCAGACACAACTTCAAGAAGTGGACTCGTTAATCCAGATAATTCTATTAATTTATCAAATCCTAATTTGGTTTCATATTGGAGTTTAGACGGAAATTATTTAGATGCTACTGGAAGAAATAATGGAACTTGCACGAGCTGTCCGAATAATGCAACTGGATTGAGTTCTGGGGCGATGTATTTTCCTGGAGTAATTAATAGAGTAGTAAACGGAACATTTGGAGGATTTGGTGCACCAGGAAATATTGTTAATGCTAATATGACTGTTTCTATGTGGATTAATCCAGCAAACTTACCAACAAGTGGAGATCGATACTTATTCCAAGCCGACCAAGGTTCAGGTTATGTAAAATATGATATGATGATCCATAGGAGTGGTAGTAATAATATAATTTATGCAGATAATCAAAGAGAAGGTTATGCTTCAGGAACAACCGCTTTAGCTATTAATACTTGGTATCATGTTGTTGTTGTATTTCAACAAGGAGGAGATAGGAGAAATTATATTTACGTAAATGGGAATTTTGAGAATAATGGCTCGGCTGCAACAAGTGGAATTTATGCTCCAGATCGTTTTAATTTGGGAAGTTATTATAATGTTCAAGAATGGTTTAACGGAACTATGGATGAAGTCGAGGTCTATAATAAAACACTTTCTCTTTCAGATATTCAACAATTATACAAATCAGGTTTATCAAAAAAAGCAAA
>CABMGO010000008.1 GCA_902385655.1 uncultured archaeon
GGTGATCAAAATCAAGTTAATACAATAAATGTTAATGTGGGATATACAATCCAATCTGGGGACGTGGTTGAATTTACAGATTCCTCTTCAAGGCTTCAAAGACGCAATGTCACGGCAATTGGAGCGGGAACCATAACGATTGATGGTATTCCTGTAAGTGTTAAAAACGGCTTCCTCATTGCCTCTACGAATCAAAGAACCAATGCGATAAATCTGCAAAGACTCAATGCAAATGCAGCCGTTCTAGGAAATAATGCCCCCATCTCAAATAACCTTAGAATCAACATTTATCGGACTTTGCAAGGGGAAACATTCAATGTGAATGGTTCGTTATTTTTGGTGGCCTCTATACCAAATAATTCTTTCACAGGGACTCAAGTTTACACCGATGAGATAGCTGACGTTGAATTAGGAAGAATATTCGCTAATCCAATTTTCATTCCAAATCCTCCCCCGATTTCAAAATATGTGATTTCTTTTGGAAATCAAATGTTCTATGCGGGAGGCTCAAATCTCAATGATCAAAATTCTGACAAGGTATTCTTCTCGAATGGAAATTTCCCTGAAGCGGTTCCTCTTGCTGGTAGCAATGATTTTAACATTCCTAACACTGACGATGATATTACTGGGATCGGCGTTTCTGGTACTACTTTGGTCACTACTAAGAACAATTCTTTATGGGCTGCGACAGGCAATTTCTTGACAGGTCAAATTGAAGTCGTTCAAATTTCTAAAGGAGCAAATATTGGTTGTGTGGCTCATGCCACCATTGCTTCGCTTGGCCCCTTGATGTATTTTCTTCATACCAATGGAGTATATGCCATAACAGAAAATCAGCTCTATCCGACTGATGATGATGGAAATCCCGTCCCTCTTTCTTTTCCTATCGATGTGATTTTTAGAGAGACAAATTTTCTGCCTCAAACACGATACGTTTTAAAGCGTGCCGTTGCCATAAATTATACCAAAGACAATCAATACATTCTTTTCCTTCCTTGTGAAGATATTCAATCCACTATAAGGACAGCGAACGGATATTCTACCATTTTCACCTACGATTATCAAGGCAAAAACTGGTATCAGTGGATCAATATGAACGCAGCGGGCGGAATGGTGGTCATAGATGATGATCTCTATTTCCAAGAGAGAAGATTTAGCGGGGTCAATGGAAATGTGGCAAATCTTTACAAGCAACATCGCTTCTATAGGCTTGTGGATCATGCCGATCATGCGGGAGCCCAAAATATAGCTTGGAAGTCTTCATGGACAGATTTAGGACAGCCAGAGGTTAGAAAGAAGTTTTGCCGATGCGTGCTTTTGATGGATCGTCTATCTCAACTTTTACAGTTTAATAATCCTCAAATGGTCTTTTCGACCTATCTCAATAGGATTTCAAATCTTCAAAACACCATTGCTAACGTAACTCAAGTTGATAATATCCGAAATTCATCATGGTCATTTTCAGGGTGGGGATTTAATTTCTGGTCGGGCTATCAGGATTCATTTATTTCGATCAATCTCAAACAGGGAACAGTCGCAAAATCTATACAGATCGGCTTTACTATGCAGGGAATCAACATGGATATTCGTTTTGCAGGATTCCAACTAGAAGCAATACCAGAAAACAGGAAATCTATTTTAAGATGATAATAAGAACTCCACCAAAATTAACTAATAGAAGAGGATTAGTTGAATATGTTGAAATTAGTTTATGGAGTTGGCTTAGAGATTTAATGGTTGGTTTATTTAAAATAACATTTAAAGAAAATTTTCAATCATTTACTGTACAATTAACGATTTTAGCAGGTACGGAAGTGGGAATCGCTAATCAATTTTCTCTTTCTTTGCCTGGGACGATTCCTAGCGGAAGGCTGATAACAAGGCAAAAAGGCAATGCCGTGATTTTAGATGGAGATACACCGTGGACGACTGACACTGTATATCTCAAGAATCCATCGGCGAATGATGCAACAATAACAGTAATTTTTTTTAGGTGATAAAAATGTTTAAGCCAGCAAAAAACCAATTAAGACAAAGTATAAAAGAACGTTTTGCTTCAAGAAGACAGAAAAAAAAGATGCAAGAGAGAAAAGACTTTCAGCAAGAAAGGGAACGCTTTGAAGCTCAAAAGCCAGAAAATCAGCGTCAGCAAGATCTGTATGATCGGGAAAAAATGGAACAGAATATTGCTTCAGCGACGAAAGCTAGACAAAACGCTAGGATGCAGGGTCGAGAATATGGAAGAGATGTTTTGAATCAACAAGTCCAAGGTCTCGATCCAGAGACTAGAAAAGCACTTCAATATGAGGCTCAAAGAAATATTCAGAGAAATGCCGAGACAGCAAATCGAGAACTTTTGGGGAATCAAGCAAGAAGAGGCATTGTAGGAAGAGGAGGCATAGGCTATCATCAACAAAAGGACTTACAAAGAAGGGCACAGGAAGCACAAGCAGGGGTCGAAAGGGATTTGACCAAGCTTGATAAAGATATGCAAATGAAGAAGCTCGCATCGCTGTTTGCGATTGAAAGCGGAGAAGCGGGACAACATCAACTTGATAGGCAAATCGCTCAAGATGAGCTTAATCTTGAAAAAGAGAGAAGACGCCAGCGTGAATTTGAGGATAAATTTTATCAACAATTTAGCAGAGTTTAAAAATGAATCAAAGCGGTTATGGCAATATTGTAAGTCGATTACAAGGATTGAAAAATGTATCTAGAAGAAAAGTGATGCCAGAAGAGGCTATGCTTAAGGAGATGGAGCCTGAATTGCCAGAAGTGGAGGGAACTTCTCAACCATTGCCAAAATTCGATAACTTTATTCAGCCTAAAAATGAACCTCAACCTGAAATGGGAGGCGAATTAAGCTCTCAAAGCTATGATGTTAGGGCAAATTCGTCTGTTCCTGAAGAAAACACACCTCAAGAAACACAAGCAGAAGAATCAGGATTTTGGAGTAGAGTTCATAAAGCCTTTGGAGGACTTTACAATCCTAAAACTAATGAAAAAATTCCTGAAGAGCCTCAAGAAAAAGGATTTTGGAGTCATTTGAAAGAGGAGGCCACTAAGCCTTATCAAGGAATTAGGTTAGGTGAAATTGGAGAAAATATAGGGAAAGCTTTTAAAGAAAATTATACCCCTAATGTAAGCAAAGAAACTTATGAGCAAATTCCAGGTCTGCAACGGCCTCCAATCACTCCTGAACAAAAAATAATTGAAGAGCAAGATGCCTTAAAAAATAAGCTAGAGGAAGCACAAAGAAATCCCTTCACGACCGCAGTCTACGGAGCCACGGATCAAGTAGCAAATCAGCCCGATTTAAGAGAGAGATTCCAAACTTATACGGGATTGAATTTTGATGATGAAATAGCGCAGAAAACGAAAGAATATGAAAAGGTCTTAAGTGATCAGCAAGATAATAATAATCAAGAAATGCAGGGTTACACTGAACAAGAAAAAAGGATCAATGAAAGAATTTTAGCTAATGAGGCTACAGATGCCGATAAATTCTATATCGGGGTGGCCTTACTCATGCCCCTGCTTATGGGCGCACTTTTTGGAAAAGAAGCTGCTTTAGGGGCATTAGGTGGAGGGGCAAAAGGAATCGCCGATGTCTATGGAAATCGTCAAAAAGAAAACTTGAAAAATGAGGAACTTTTGGCCGATATTGAAGGTAAAAAAGCTCAAAGTAGAGAAAGACTCGCAAATATCGAATTGAAAAAACTTTCGATTCCTCAAGAAGTGAGAAACAATCTTCCAAAAGATGAGAGAGAATTTTTAAAGAATAAAGATGAAGGTTATTGGACTGATCCTATAACTGGAGAAGAAAAATTTGGAGTGAAAATTGCTCCTAATTTAGTTGCTTATCCCGAATATGTAGCAAATAAAGAAGAATTAAAAGAGATGAGAGCGGAAGCAAAGGAAATTACCAAAGCTATTACTCCAATGAAGGAAATTAATAAATTAACTGACGATATTATTAAAGTTTCTTCTCAATTAGATGATAAAGATAAGAGTTTTGTAAAAGATGCATTCACACATTATTTAGCAGGTAAAACGGGGGGATTGGCTACAAAAATGGGACAACCCGTTGAATTTGAGGGTCGAAAAGTCAATTCTTACGTAGTTTTAGAGCATAAGATAAAACTTCTTGTAGATGCTTATCGACAATCCAAAGGCATGAGGGCTCTTACTCAATCTGTCCAAGATCATATTGAGGGACTATTTAGGAATCCAGCGGGATCGTTTCAGACTTACAATGATACTATCGATCAGATGCTATTTACTCGTGATCTTGCTCAAGAACGGCTTTTGAATACAGTAGAAGGAAACGGTTTTGCAAAAGAATTTGTCATAAAAGATCTTCAGCCTCAAGTTAGAAATACATTCAACAAATTGAATTATAAAGAAGGCGAAAAAGAGTCTTCAGAGCTATTAAAAGGCATATAATGGAAAATAAAAGAGAGAGTTTAAGAAACGGTGAGATCGTAGAATTAAAGCCAGGAGTGCATGGCCGATTGAACAAAGAAAATCGCACTTTAGAGCTTGATTCTGGAAAAGTTTTACCTATTTCAGCCAAAGATCAAAGAGATTTTTTCCCAGAAAATGAAAAGGCTTTGGATGTAGCTAGAAGAACTGAAAAACTAGAAAAAACGATCAAAGATTATCCTATAGGGGGAGAATTCTTATTTCAGATGGGTCAATCATCGGGAATAGGAGGGTTGAAAGATACTGTTAACTATTTTACTCGATCTGGAGAGGATTATTTAAAAAATAGACAAGCCGAGCAAAGAGTTTCCTCTAGAATTTCAGAAGAATCCCCGATTACTTCGGGGGCGGCCACAGTGGCATCTTTTCTACCTGACATATATTTGACAAAGGGTTTGAGCGCAACAAAAGCATCTCCTTTGATTACGGCAGCATCATCGGGATCAAGACTTTTCACTGAACCTGGTCAAGTTGCTGAAGAGGCTTTATTATCGGCAGGGGCAGGAAAATTGATTGATATTGGCGGGAAGGGTCTCTCCAACATTGCAAAAAGAAGGGCCGAATCTCGTCAAATGCTTACTAGACAGGCAGCAGTAAAAGCTGAAAATTTAGCAGGGCAGGAGGTTGCCGAAGAGGCCAATCTTTTGAATAGAGAAAAATACAATAGAGAGCTTGCTCAAACAGAAAATGAAAATGCTGCAAGACTTCATCAACGTAATCTTGAATTAAGAGATGCTGCTAAAGTTGAAAATGAATGGAAATCGGCTGTCGAAGCAGCAAAAAACGAAGAAAAATTAGGCACACAGAGATTTAAAAGCGAACAGGAAGCTTACAAAGAAAACTTGCGAAAGCTTCCTTTGTTGCAAAGAGAGGCTCAAACGGCCTACAGTCAAGAAGTAGTCGAAAATGCTAAAAAAATAGCTGACTCTTTTCCAAAAGGGTCTAAAATCTATTCAAACTCATTTGGAACCAATAATTTTATTGAAGAAAATATTAATAAAAGTGGCCTAGCAGGTACTCAAGAAGCAAATAAAGCTAAAAAGATTCTCAACTCCATATTTAGAGAGGGAGAGATTTTATCGGGAGAGGATCTTGTCAATCGCTATAAAGCTTTGGAGTCCGCAATTCAAAAGTCTTCTCCAGAGTTAAAGATAGTTTTATCGGAATTCAAGGAAAATCTAGGTTCAAAACTTACCTCTATTTTAGCAGATAATATGGCTTACAATAAGGTTGTAGGCATAAATCAAGGTCGAGAAATTGCCAATTCCTTAAAAAATCAGATAGAAAAAGAGACAGAAAAAATTGTTAGAGGCATGAAATTAGGAGAAGGACTAGGCGGAGAGAAATATGTTTTAAACCGTTCTAAGGCTAGTTTAAATGATACTTTTAGAAATTTATCTTCTCAAGATTTTATCAAAAAATGGAAAAACGGAGAGATTCGACAACAGCTTTTGAATGGGGTGGTTAGACCAGATGATTTTACGATAGGGGTCGGAAACAGAAACATTACTAAAGGGGGTAGATCCACTTTTTTACAAGGCCTGCCACAAGAAAGAATAATTGACCCTGCTATGATAAAGTACAATGAATTTGTGAATCATTTTAGCCCTCAATTAGATAAAATTTTGAATAAAGTCGAGTCAAATATCTATGGAATAGAGCAAAATGCTGCTCGAAGAATCAAAGGAAAAATTCAGCCTACCCTGGGCTTATCTCCTCAAGTTCCAAATCCGCAGCCACCATTACCTCCACAAGCCATTAATTTACCTGTAATGCCAGCCAATGTGCCTCAAAACGTTCCAAATGCTGTTTTATCACCAAAGCCACCCCTTACCATTAATGAACCCTTCAAACCTCAACCAGAGCCAAATCTGATGCCTCCGCAAGGATTAGCAGAAAGGGCGGGGGATTTCTTTGAAAAGGATTTGTTAAAGGGAGGTAAAGGACTGGTCAATAATCCTCTAACAAAGTTGGCGGGTTTAAAATATCTACTAGGAAAATCTGCTTTACCAATTGAAGCTGCTTATTTTGGTATGAAAGGTTTGACATCGCCTACCGCTGCGGGAGAAGTGGCTAGAATGACATTTAAACAGGGCGGAATTCGTGCAATCGATTCGTGGGCTAGGAAATACCCTTCCTATCATGATGGCGTATTAGAGAGCCCACAAGATAGAAGAGCTTTGACCAAAGAGATCGAGGATGCGCAAGATATAACGTTAGAGCAAAAAGCGATTTTGCAAAGCAAAGTGAATCGAGGAAAGCCAATCAGTCAAAAACTATGATTGTTCTTTTTTAATTTCTATGTTTACAGAAGATTTATTTTTTCTTAAATTTGATTCACAAACTACTACTGCGATTATAATTAATGCAATAAAAATAGCCATTGTAATTAAAAAAATTTTCATTTCAATACTCCTCATAATTTTCCCTTATCCACCATAAAGCCATACTAACAGCATCTAAAATATGCTCTAGATACTTTTCAGATTTAATCATTTTCTCATAATGCCACGCTTCGGGATTTCCTAAAAACTGCGCCGTATTATGATGTGTGACATCTTTTTTTCGAGCTTTGTTCCATTCATTGGGACGAAATAAGAACGATTTTTCAATCCCAAATAAAGCAACCGCCCCACCTGAAATATGGGCAATGGACGAAACAACCGAACTCGACCACTCCTTGTTAAACATGATTGGAGGAGATTCAACAAGTACATTTTCAACTTTTTGATAGCAGGGTTTTTTGGCTTCATCACTTATCATATCCAACATATTTAGGATTGCATCTGTTCCTTTATATTTTTGTGGATTTACTAATACTTGACAATGAGAGACTTTAAAGGAAGATGGGTCTCTCATGTCCATTTCAGTATTAAATTCTACTATCCCCAAACCAGTATTTCTTAAAGAAGGATCTACACTTAAAACTCTAACTTTTTCCATTTTTCTAGTCCTTTGGATAATAGTAGATGGCTGTCGGTTTAAAGCTTAATCCGTGTTGAGTAGTCTCGCTTTTTGTCCTCTTGGTATATCTCAAGATGTCATAAATGATTTTTACTTTTTCACCGAATCCTAGTTCGTCTTCTAGAGCAATTTGAACAGGTTTTCCATTTTCCATTTCATCGGCCAGATAGATAGGGATTTGATTTTTAGTTTGAAATTTTACTAGAATATTTCCCGTATTCACCCATTCGTCGTTTTTCTTTTCAGTTTCGCTCTTAATGACAGTTTCGACCCCCTCATCTTTTTCTATTGCTTGTATTGCTGCTAAAAAATCCATTTCTTCTTGAGGATTTACCACACAGGTTATGGAGTATCTAGGAATTAGAGGAGAGTTTGGATAGCGATAGGGATTGACCAAACAACAAAATTTTACATCTAGGAGAGGAGTTTTGCATCCGCTGCTAATAGTTGATAAGAGAGGGCTATTTGACTTTGGATTTGTGTAGACTTTTTTTTGAACTGCCATATTTTTTCCTTAAAATTTACCAATACTAGAAAAAAATGGCGGGTTCGGCATATTTGGCTAATATCGGTGTTATCGAAAAATAAAATCCAATAGACTTAAAAATCTAATGGATTCCTTTTTTTAAATTATTCGGCATTAGGAGTCAACTTTTTTTGCTGATCTTCTATCACTTCGGGAGGTTTTTCAATGATAGGTGTAGCCACAAAGCTGATCAGTTTTACATCGTCTTCCTGTTTGAGATTTAATGCCAATGCAACCGAATTTGCTACAACACTTGCCAACTGATGACCGATTTCAGGACGTACTTCTCTTACTACATCATATTTTTGTATCAAAGTATCTTTACCATCTAAAACAATTTCAATTTTTAATTTCATTTTTCTTCCTAATTTTTTCATTTAGTTTTTGATAATATTCTAATTTTTCTTTTTTGATTTTATAATCATCAGTGTATTGCCAAAGATTACCTACTGCAACACAGACCAACACAAATACTAATAATCCAATACCTACGATTCCTGTTTCGCTCATTTTTTCCTGCCGTGCTTTATTTTTTGATGATCTGGTTCTAGAGGTTCCTCTAAATTCAGTTCTTCAAATTTTCTTAGCAGATTGATAAAGAATTCGCTAAAATTTATACCCTCTTTCATGCATTTTTCCTCGATTTGGACGGCATAGCTTCTTGGTAAAGCTATTACCATGTTGAATTTATCTTCTGACATTTTTGTTTCCTGTTTTGTTCTATTTTGATTTTTTAATTGACAATTGTTGCAAAGAGCTAATCCTTCATAATTAGGATCAATTGGCATAAAATTAAGCCCACAATGATGGCAAGGTCTCGGAGCCATTTGTTACCTTTTGGTTTGTTTTTATTTTGATAATCTCTAATTTTTGCGAACTCATTTTGATCGTTTTCAAAAATCCAATTTTTGTCTATCTTGTGAGGGAAAAACATATTACTCCTTGAGAATTTTTTTAATTTCTTTTTCCATAAATTTGTCAAATGCCTCTTCAACATCCTCGTGAAAAGGTTTAAAGAAAATTCTTTCTTGAATTAATTTTCTGATGCTTTTTTTTTCCTTAATTGACTCGAATCGCAAGCGTTCGTACGTAGCATCTGAAATATTAATTACTAATTTTTTCATTTAAGACATGCCTTTAGCATAGACCAAAAATTTGTAGCCGTGTTCATACCTGCATAATTGGCATTTCTAATCTCTAGCTCTTCATTTAAAAATATCTGTACTTTGAAAACCCTATTCTGCTTTTTGATGAGTTTAATTGATAGTTTATTTTTATCCCGCATAAAGTCAATAGATTCGACAACTTCATCCTCTATAAGTGAATTCAAGAGGGGATCTGGACAATCTTCGCAATCTTCATCTGGTTTTTTTAAGCGAGGAGGAAACCTTTCTATAACAGGTTTTTGTTCGAGAGGGCTTTCTGGATTTTTTCGGGGACGACCTCGCTTTTTAACTACTGGGGGCAAAATTTCTTGATAAGGGATTCTTCTATAAGCCATGTTTAACCTTGATTTTGGTTTTGATTTTTGAAAAACGTGCATAAACGTCTTTATATTCATGCACGCCTTTTTTTGCAATTTATTCTTCATGTATTTCGTGGATATGAATTTCGTTCCACTCTGGATAATCCTCTAATATTTTTTTCATGGCAGCCACCTTAGATTCTGCCTCTATCACAAATTTTTCTAGACGTGGAATTATCCTTGTTACTCTAAATTTTTTCATGGCAACTTTCCTTTTACCAAAATCATATCCCCTCTAAATTCATGCGCTTCCCAAATGCTATCCATTCCTACATAAGAACTCCAAGGATTGATTGGAAGATCGAGAAGAAGACCTACTTCATTTAGTATCAAATCGTTTCCAATGAAATTTTCATCATCCATTTTTAATAGAGGTACAATATGAATAATTTCAATCAAACCTCCTATCAAGGCGTGCAGAGTTTTTAAACTGGTTTTTTTGTCTAAAATCAATGGCTCAAAAGAGCCATCGGTTTTATAAAGTGTTGCTTCAATTTTCATAATTTTTATTTATCCTTTTCGTTTTGTTTTTATCCAATTTTCTACTAATTCATAACTACCATGACAATTAGAAGGACAATGCCAATGTATAAAGCTAATATAATCTTTAATAAGTTTTACATTCTCATCATCAGCTTTTTTGAATGTTTCAAAGAGATCGTTTGAAAATAGAGCAGTTAAAAAATGTCCCATCGGACATCCTCTTGAAACATAATCCTCTATTCCTCTTTTGATAAATTCTGGAAAAGATTCTAATTTTTTCAAGCCTTCCTCATCATTCCAAAAATAACTCATTTTGTTTCCTTTGGTTTTTTCCGCTTAATTGCAGATTGCAGCCCACAAACTTAAGCTTGTGGACTGATTCTATAATTAAGCAATTGCCATTCGTGGAGAGCCTTTAACGCTCAAAGAACCGTGTTTGTATCTTATCTCATCTAGAGATTGCAAGCGGCGGTTCCCGTAGCTTTTGAATTGTTCGCTACGATAATACCACGCCTCTTTTTTGGAAGCCCAGTAAAAGCCAGAACTCTTTAAAATATCTTTGTGCTTTCGGGTTTCTCCTGTGATCCAAAGCCAGTTCCCACAAATTTCAATGATTAAATCATCTAACAGTAAAATAGCATTGAGCTTTTGACGCATGGCAATGTCCTCTTTGAAAAGATCGTCAATTTCTGTAATACTTTTACCCGCCCTTTGATAGATTCCAGAAAGCACGCTTTCATATTGAGAATTGATTATTTTCATTGTTTCGACGCATCCCCCTAAATCGGGGTGATGCGCCTTTGCTAGTTGTTTGTAGCGATTTTTTATTGAGCTTTCATCGGTTAAGCCTTCAAAATATTTCATGATTTTGCCGTTTCAATATAATCAAATTCGATGCAGTTATGAATTTGAGGATGAATTTCAGGCATTAGAGGGGCACATATAATACCGCTAGATGAAGTTACGTCAAAAATATGGCCAAAACTTTTAAGATTCCATGTTCTATATTTTCTAGATTCTGCCAATAATTCAGTTTGAAAATTTTTTAAAGTTTCTTCATCATCTCTTCCCGTGGAAGTAATGCAGATAAAACTTTCTTTTCTGCATCTATGTTTGATACCTCGGCCTATAATTTTAGCCATTCTTAATTTTTTATTTTCCATTTTTTATATCCTTTTGTTTAGTTATTTATTTAATTGATTTATCAATGACATAACCAATTTCAATAAAAGTATTTAAAATTTTCTGAAGTCTAGGGGGTAAACTAACTTTTTTGTCTAAAAGTTCTTGAAACATTTCTATCGTTTCCTCTAGATTTTCTTGATATTTTATCAACTTGCTTAACAGGCTCATTGTCAAACTCCTTTCTTTCGTTGTTTAACTATGCATAAATCATAACATTGCACGTAATTTAATGCAATAAATAAAAGATGCTTTTTCTTAAATTTATTTAATCTATTTAAACTATTTATATTGTCGATAAATATTCACGAATATCCCTTTCACATTAGCGTGTGAAGTGTGTAAATGATATTCTATGAATGGTATGGAAGCACATTTATTGCTTTGAGAATATACTGTGGAAGCATAGGCAAATATGCCCTTACACTATAGTGTGAGAGCTTTTCGATTCCCTCCCATACTGTATCATGAAAAGGTTTTTTTAACTTGACGATAAATTACATAATATA